>NZ_BAAJLR010000039.1:0-427 GCF_057542855.1 Alteromonas sp. 4NS20-0143 | reverse complement strand
GTTATGCGGCATGGAGCTTTAAACATTAAATTTGTAAAAAAACATCCATTTTTAGATAAGTTAGCAAGAAACTCTGCTGCGTTGTTGTTTGCTATTTGCTTCATCGCTATTTTAAAAGTTAGCTTTGGTGGAGACTGGTCCTTAGTCACGACTGGCACAATTTTAAAGACTCTTTTAATTCTCATACCAAGTTCTATATTTATTGCGGCTATCGTTACGTTTTGGGAAGCGAAAAATGATTAAGGTAATTGGTCCAAGAAAGAAAGCTCCAATAGTCCAAAACCAGCAAAACACACTGCTTTTTTCAAATTCAACGCATAACAAAACGCTTAAGTCGTTCGCCAAAAGCGGGCTCACTGGGACACAAACATGGCGCGCCTTAGGCTATTATGCGCCCCATGTTTGTGCCCCTTAGCTCAAAGTTATG
>NZ_BAAJLR010000038.1:0-440 GCF_057542855.1 Alteromonas sp. 4NS20-0143 | reverse complement strand
CATTGCTCTATGTGTGTTGTTTTTCTGTAGTCTGTTGGTTGTGTCTACAGTAAGTAAGCTTTTTATGGAAATCTGGAACAGACTTATTTCGGATTTATTTAATTTTAGAAGTATTGGTTTTGCTGAATCGTATGCCCTTTGTTTTTTACTTGTAGGTATTATTGGTGTATCCGGCTTTTACTAATCAAGTTGCTAACAAGCAAATATTATCGCCAGCAAAAAGCGCTGACTGTGACGTCAACCCGCTGCGCGGCTTTCCGCGATGAATTTGGGCGTTAGCAGCCTTCAATGAGTTTTACAGAAAAATACCTTAAATATTTAAATCAAGTTTCTTGGATCGTGGCGGAGATACCACTTCTAATCCCATCGGCAATAGTTGCTTATTTATTTCATCCGAATATGGACTACCCTGTTAAGCTAATCATCGTTGGCTTTTTATC
>NZ_BAAJLR010000037.1:0-441 GCF_057542855.1 Alteromonas sp. 4NS20-0143 | reverse complement strand
TATTGCTCTATGTGTGTTGTTTTTCTGTAGTCTGTTGGTTGTGTCTACAGTAAGTAAGCTTTTTATGGAAATCTGGAACAGACTTATTTCAGATTTATTTAATTTTAGAAGTATTGGTTTTGCTGAATCGTATGCCCTTTGTTTTTTACTTGTAGGTATTATTGGTGTATCCGGCTTTTACTAATCAAGTTGCTAACAAACAAATATTATCGCCAGCAAAAAAGCGCTGACTGTGACGTCAACCCGCTGCGCGGCTTTCCGCGCTGAATTTGAGCGTTAGCAGCCTTCAATGAGTTTTACAGAAAAATACCTTAAATATTTAAATCAAGTTTCTTGGATCGTGGCGGAGATACCACTTCTAATCCCACCGGCAATAGTTGCTTATTTATTTCATCCGAATATGGACTACCCTGTTAAGCTAATCATCGTTGGCTTTTTATT
>NZ_BAAJLR010000036.1:0-483 GCF_057542855.1 Alteromonas sp. 4NS20-0143 | reverse complement strand
GCTAAGCTAACGGGCAGTGACGTGGGGCTATAATCGCGAAGCGGCCCCGCGTTACTGTCCCAGTGACCGAAGGGAACGTGTTGAGCGTTTTGTTAGATACTTGTATTCCAACAGGGCGCTGTCCGGTCTGCCATTGCTGGTGAAATAGCTTTTCTTAGATTCATCCACCAATCATTATTTGGTTTGTTTGCGGCTCCAGACTCATTTTTGTTACAAAAATAAAAGGCATCTCCGATTTCCACTAGTTTTGTCTTCTCTTCTTCTGAAGAGGCATTCATTGCTAGCTCAATAAACTTGAGCTCAAATTGGTTATATGAAGTTATTCGTTGGACTTCATAAAGCTGATTTTGGAACTCAAGTGCCCTTTCATTAGAATAGTATGTTACCAGACCGGCTATTGCTGTAACCAAAACGCTTGTGGCAGCTGATGCAAATATTGCAACTCTAGAATTATCCTGTGACATTGAATCTCCTATGGGTATC
>NZ_BAAJLR010000035.1:0-505 GCF_057542855.1 Alteromonas sp. 4NS20-0143 | reverse complement strand
CACAAACAGCTAGTAGACAGCGTTTACGGTGTGGACTACCAGGGTATCTAATCCTGTTCGCTACCCACACTTTCGCACATGAGCGTCAGTCTTTGGCCAGGGAGTCGCCTTCGCCACTGATGTTCCTCCAGATATCTACGCATTTCACCGCTACACCTGGAATTCCACTCCCCTCTCCAAGACTCTAGTCTGCCAGTTCTAAATGACCATCCCAAGTTGAGCTCGGGGCTTTCACATCTAGCTTAACAAACCGCCTGCGTGCGCTTTACGCCCAGTAATTCCGATTAACGCTCGCACCCTCCGTATTACCGCGGCTGCTGGCACGGAGTTAGCCGGTGCTTCTTCTGTTGTTAACGTCACGGTGAGCAGGTATTAACTACTCACTTTTCCTCACAACTGAAAGTGCTTTACAACCCGAAGGCCTTCTTCACACACGCGGCATGGCTGCATCAGGGTTTCCCCCATTGTGCAATATTCCCCACTGCTGCCTCCCGTAGGAGTCTGG
>NZ_BAAJLR010000034.1:0-524 GCF_057542855.1 Alteromonas sp. 4NS20-0143 | reverse complement strand
GATAAAGAACGACACAAGTTTATGGGGCTATAGCTCAGCTGGGAGAGCGCCTGATTTGCATTCAGGAGGTCAGCAGTTCGATCCTGCTTAGCTCCACCACTCTTTACCGAAAACACTTACTTTGTAAGTGGTCGTAATAAATAACTTATCGTCGATGTAAAATCGACTTGTTATTTATCTACTCGCTAAAGTAAAGAGAGTAAGTCGCTTAGGCGCAGATAAACTGAAGGCTTGTAGCTCAGCTGGTTAGAGCGCACCCCTGATAAGGGTGAGGTCGGCAGTTCAAGTCTGCCCAAGCCTACCAATTCTACTTGGTTTTGCTATTTTCAATCGCTGTGATACTCATGTGCTAGCGCACACTGCGTTTCTCGCGTTGAAACTACCTTCACCAAACGAATTGGACGAATGCTTAAGTAGTGTGTCAATTGATAGTGAAATCCTAATGAATATTTACTTTTTAAGTAAGCATTGATTAGGGTTTTTTACCCTAAGGATGATAGTACTGCTTTTGCAGGAAACATCTA
>NZ_BAAJLR010000033.1:0-530 GCF_057542855.1 Alteromonas sp. 4NS20-0143 | reverse complement strand
AATTTAAGGTTGTCACCAGGCATTACCATTTCTACGCCTTCTGGAAGCTCTACAGCACCAGTTACGTCAGTTGTACGGAAGTAGAACTGTGGACGATAGCCTTTGAAGAATGGAGTATGACGGCCACCTTCATCTTTAGACAATACGTACACTTCTGCTTCAAACTTAGTGTGTGGGTTGATTGAACCAGGCTTAGCTAGTACTTGTCCACGCTCTACGTCATCACGCTTAGTACCACGTAGTAGTACACCAACGTTCTCACCAGCACGACCTTCGTCTAGAAGCTTACGGAACATTTCAACACCAGTACAAGTCGTCTTAACAGTATCTTTGATACCAACGATTTCTACTTCTTCACCAACTTTAACAATACCTTGCTCAACACGGCCTGTTACAACAGTACCACGACCTGAGATTGAGAATACGTCTTCGATTGGAAGAATGAACGGCTTGTCGATTGCACGCTCTGGCTCTGGGATATATGAATCAAGAGCTTCACCTAGTTCGATGATTTTCTTTTCCCATTCTGC
>NZ_BAAJLR010000032.1:0-556 GCF_057542855.1 Alteromonas sp. 4NS20-0143 | reverse complement strand
CGACAAAGCGGACATAAGCGTGGGTTCCTTTTTTGACGGGTTTCAGGTCCAAATCGAACATTAACACCCCACTTAGGGGCACAAATACGTTGGCTAAAATACGAAGCGGAGCGAAGGGAGCCAACGTGTTTGTGTCCCAACGAGCGCCAGCGAGTGACTACAGTGTTTTGTTAGCTGCCTACATTTGTTAAAACCGCTACTGCAAACATTACCAAAATCCCAAAATACCACAGTGTGAGAATGATTGAAAAAAGCCAATCTAGAGTAGTTCCAACATAATAATTGGCTTTGAACATCCCTTTATTTTCCTTGTTGGGTGTAGCGATTTTTCTAAACCAAGACCAAGGAACAAATAAGCTGATAGTTACAAAGAAAATATAAGCGAAGACAATGCTCAATAAAGTTAAAAGGTCGTTGTTAACACCTAACGATCTTATGACATTAATAGCCATTAATGCCAAAAAAGAGCCAAAGCAAGAAGATAAAATCCGCTTTTTATTAGTGACAATACTCTTACTTATTTTATGCCAAAGTTTTGGTGTCATATTTAGGCAGC
>NZ_BAAJLR010000031.1:0-649 GCF_057542855.1 Alteromonas sp. 4NS20-0143 | reverse complement strand
AATAAAGAACGACACAAGTTTATGGGGCTATAGCTCAGCTGGGAGAGCGCCTGATTTGCATTCAGGAGGTCAGCAGTTCGATCCTGCTTAGCTCCACCACTCTTTACCGCAAACACTTACTTTGTAAGTGGTCGTGATAAATAACTTATCGTCGATGTAAAATCGACTTGTTATTTGTCTACTCGCTAAAGTAAAGAAAGTAAGTCGCTTAGGCGCAGATAAACTGAAGGCTTGTAGCTCGGGTGGTTGCAGCCCTGCCCTCGAATAAGAGCGGTGAGGTCACAATGCCGACCGACTTGTATAATAGGCTTGTAGCTCAGCTGGTTAGAGCGCACCCCTGATAAGGGTGAGGTCGGCAGTTCAAGTCTGCCCAAGCCTACCAATTCTACTTGGTTTTGCTATTTTCAATCGCTGCGATACTCATGTGCTAGCGCACACTGCGTTTCTCGCGTTGAAACTACCTTCACCAAACGAATTGGATGAATGGTTAAGTAGTGTGTCAAATGATAGTGAAATCCTAATGAATATTTACTTTTTAAGTAAGCATTGATTAGGGTTTTTTACCCTAAGGATGATAGTACTGCTTTGGCAGGAAACATCTTATGTTCTTTAACAATTTGGAAAGCTGATATTAATAGTAATCAATCAG
>NZ_BAAJLR010000030.1:0-698 GCF_057542855.1 Alteromonas sp. 4NS20-0143 | reverse complement strand
ACCCGCATAACGGGCAAAAATATGTAGGCTACAATACCAAGCGAAGCGCTGGGAGTCTTCGTATTTTTGTCCCAGCGAAGGTAGTGAGCGAGTTTATGCGCTTGTTAAACCAACAATGATAGCCTAAAATGACCTAATTAAAGACCTTTTAGGAGACCGTTATGGCGGCTAGAGTTTTGGCTGAAGTTGCTGCAAGTATTACAGAACTAAAAGCAAACCCTATGAAAGTTGCGAGCAGTGCATATGGCGATCCTGTCGCCATATTGAATAGGAATGAACCCGCATTTTATTGTGTCCCAGCTGAGATTTACGAAAAAATGATGGATCGTTTGGAGGATCTGGAACTACTACAGCTTGTTAAAGAAAGGCAAGGTGAAGAAAGCGTTTCGGTGAATTTGGATGACCTATAAATTAGAGTTTAAAAGAAGCGCCCTAAAAGAATGGAATAAGCTTGGTAGTACTTTGCAGCAGCAATTGAAGAAGAAGTTAGCAGAGAGGTTAAAAACACCGCACGTAGCCCCAGATAGAGTGTTAGGTGCCGATAATGTTTATAAAATAAAATTACGTCAATCAGGATATAGGTTGGTGTATCAGGTACTTGATGACGTAGTAGTAGTTACAGTGCTTGCAGTGGGAAAACGCGAAAGAAATGAGGCTTACAAAAAAGCATTAAAGAGACTTGATGCTGAATAAGGGTT
>NZ_BAAJLR010000029.1:0-716 GCF_057542855.1 Alteromonas sp. 4NS20-0143 | reverse complement strand
TCCCGAGCCCGAGAAGCCGCCATGAAAGATTTAAAAGAAGGTAAATACCAGCTTAAAGCCTTACTTCTGCGTAATAACATCCGCTATGAAGGTACTGCCAACTGGTCGAAAAAACACCTTCGCTGGCTCACTGAATTGATATTGCCTCACCCAGCTCAGCAAATAGTCTTGCAGGAACAATTGCAAACCATAGAAGAGCGCATTCGTCGGTTAGAAAGGCTAGATAATGAATTGACCCACCACGTTCACCAGTGGCGTTATTATCCTGTAGTGAAGGCTATTCAGGCTATGCGAGGTGTTCGACTGCTAGTTGCTGTTGGCATGGTAGCAGAACTTGGCGATTTACACCGCTTCGACCATCCAAGAAAACTCATGGCGTATTTAGGTTTAGTTCCCAGCGAACAATCCTCCGGTGGTAAACGTCACTTAGGTGCCATTACCAAAGCAGGTAATGGCAGAGCAAGGCGTTTACTGATTGAAGGTGCGCACAGTTACCGTTATCCGGCCAATGTCTCTACCGAAATGCAGTTAAGACAGGAAGGCTTACCTAAAGATATCGTCGATATTGCTTGGAAAGCACAGCTGCGTCTGTGCAAACGCTATCAGCGCATGAGTAAAAAGGGTAAACACTACAACTTGATCATTACCGCGATAGCCAGAGAGATGGCAGCATATATCTGGGCTATCGCAAAAGAAGTGGTACTTACACCGGTTAA
>NZ_BAAJLR010000028.1:0-1043 GCF_057542855.1 Alteromonas sp. 4NS20-0143 | reverse complement strand
GGACGTGTGGGCTAAAATCCGAACGAAGTGAGCAGCCCACATGTTTGCGTCCCAGCCCGCGCAGCGGGCGAACTTGATTTTTTTGTTAGGAGACATTACCCAAATGCCTCTATTTGCTTAACTAGTATTGATGCTGGAATGTCTATGCCGGTCAGGTTTTTCCCTGAAAGGTTTGTCCCAACTACTTTCTCATCATCCTGTAGGATAGGTAAGAAGTGCTCCTTAAATTGTGCCCAGCTAACACTTCGAGCTTCTACGTCTCGGAGCAGTTCAGGATTCAGTTTTTTAAGCCTCTCGATTCTAGATTTGGAAGACCACAGTGGCAAAGATACTTTGTTGTCACTAACATCAAACTCTAAGAGTATTTCGTTTGGGAGGCAACCAAACCAAACTATTTGAGTCGCTGCGACTTCTTCATATAATTTGTTTGCTTGTGCGACGCCTGCTGACATTTCCTTGTCTCCTAACTTTTAAATATGGGGTACAAACAGGCAGGCTACAATGGCGAAGCCGCCTGCTTGTTTGTGTCCCAGCCCGCCTGCGGGTGACATAATTTTTTTGTTATGTGCCATTATGCTCCTCGCCTGAAAGCGAGCTTTCCCAAGACACAATTGCCGCGAAGATGTTTGACAATACAATGGCAAAAAGGCCTACAGCAATGATAAGAAAACTGGCTTTAATTGGACCAAGACCTATACGATAAGTCTCTGTACTGCCGCTAACTGGTGCTGTTGGAAAAAAATAAGCAAAGAGCGTGGCTGCAATTAACGCTATTGCTACACCAATTAATACAACCCCGAAATAAGTGAGTGCACGAGCAATAAATAATAATAAACCTAGGTTTCTAGGCTTTATGCTTGGGAACGGTTTCAAACTCATAATAATTCCTTTTACTGATATTTGGACGTTCTGGTTAACTTATTTTGGCACATAACACCTTACTTTGGGGCATAAACATGCAGGCTAAAAGTGGAGCGGAGCGACTGAGCCTGCATGTTTATGTCCCAGTGAGCGCGAGCGAACGACAACAGTTGTTTGTTAGC
>NZ_BAAJLR010000027.1:0-1168 GCF_057542855.1 Alteromonas sp. 4NS20-0143 | reverse complement strand
GAGGGCCGCAGTGACCAGGTGGCTGGGACTGTTTATTAAAAACACAGCACTCTGCAAACTCGCAAGAGGACGTATAGGGTGTGACACCTGCCCGGTGCCGGAAGGTTAATTGATGGGGTTAGCGTAAGCGAAGCTCTTGATCGAAGCCCCGGTAAACGGCGGCCGTAACTATAACGGTCCTAAGGTAGCGAAATTCCTTGTCGGGTAAGTTCCGACCTGCACGAATGGTGTAACCATGGCCACGCTGTCTCCACCCGAGACTCAGTGAAATTGAAATCGCAGTGAAGATGCTGTGTACCCGCACCTAGACGGAAAGACCCCGTGAACCTTTACTACAGCTTGGCACTGAACATTGAACCTACATGTGTAGGATAGGTGGGAGGCTTCGAAGCACAGTCGCTAGATTGTGTGGAGCCGTCCTTGAAATACCACCCTTGTACGTTTGATGTTCTAACATTGGCCCCTTATCGGGGTTGTGGACAGTGTCTGGTGGGTAGTTTGACTGGGGCGGTCTCCTCCCAAATAGTAACGGAGGAGCACGAAGGTTAGCTAATCACGGTCGGACATCGTGAGGTTAGTGCAATGGCATAAGCTAGCTTAACTGCGAGACAGACACGTCGAGCAGGTACGAAAGTAGGTCATAGTGATCCGGTGGTTCTGTATGGAAGGGCCATCGCTCAACGGATAAAAGGTACTCCGGGGATAACAGGCTGATACCGCCCAAGAGTTCATATCGACGGCGGTGTTTGGCACCTCGATGTCGGCTCATCACATCCTGGGGCTGAAGTCGGTCCCAAGGGTATGGCTGTTCGCCATTTAAAGTGGTACGCGAGCTGGGTTTAGAACGTCGTGAGACAGTTCGGTCCCTATCTGGTGTGGGCGTTGGATGATTGATGGGAGCTGCTCCTAGTACGAGAGGACCGGAGTGGACGAACCGCTGGTGTTCGGGTTGTCATGCCAATGGCATTGCCCGGTAGCTACGTTCGGAACGGATAACCGCTGAAAGCATCTAAGCGGGAAGCCGGCCCAGAGATGAGTCATCCCTGAACTTTAAGTTCTGGAAGGGTTGTTATAGACGATGACGTTGATAGGCAGGGTGTGGAAGCGTTGTAAGGCGTTAAGCTAACCTGTACTAATTGCCCGAGAGGCTTAACCATACAACACCCAA
>NZ_BAAJLR010000026.1:0-1222 GCF_057542855.1 Alteromonas sp. 4NS20-0143 | reverse complement strand
CTTGAGTTCAATTGGTGGGCGCAACACATCGGTTAAATTTCTGTGATGGTGTTTCATAGTCTAACGTTTTTCTTGGTCTTTCGTTAAGTTGTCTCGCTACACTGCTAAGTTTTTGTTGGCTGTGTACCGATAAGTCGGTACTTTTGGGAAAATACTGCCGCAGTAATCGATTGGTGTTTTCATTGGTACCACGTTGCCACGGCGAGTAAGGATCGCAAAGGTAGACTTTTATATCAGTGGCTAGCGTGAATTGTTTGTGGTCTTTAATTTCTCTCCCCCTGTCCCAAGTTAGAGATTTATACAGTTCCTTAGGTAGCTTTTGAGCGTGTTTGATAAGTGCAGCAATCACGGTCGACGTTTTACTATCATCCACTTTCACCAACATTACGAACCGAGAGTGCCTCTCTACTAGTGTCGCTATGTAACTGTTGTTTGAGCCACATATAAGGTCGCCTTCCCAGTGACCAGGTATAGCTCTATCTTCAACTGATGCAGGTCGCTCACTTATAGAAACGGCATCAGGGATTTTGCCCAGACCTAACCTTTTCAGTGAAGCTTGACGAGACTTGCGAACCGCTCTTTTTGACCGCAAACACTTTTGTAGTTCTTTCTTTAGAGCGCCTCGCGTCTGAATGAAGAGTGTTTTATAAATGGTTTCGTGAGACACGTACATTTCCTGATTACCGGGATATTGTCGCTTTAACCAACCTGCAATTTGTTGTGGTGACCATGCCCTTTTAAGCTTAACAGCTATTATTTTACATAACTCTGGGGATCCAATTAACTTACATGGCTTAGGTCTCAGTGCTTCGTCCCAAGCTCGTTGTTCAGCTTTTACGGCACGGTAGTGCTTCAATCCACCATTTCTTTTTACTTCACGGCTAATTGTGGATGGCGCTCTAGACAAACGTCTGGCAATTTCTCTAATGGATTGTTTACTGACTAAGCATCGTGATATCTCTTCTCTTTCATCAAGCGAGAGAGATTGTGGATGTCTTTTTCGTTCTGGTGGCCGATACCCACCAGTTTGATAAATGGTTGGCATAACAGAAGAATGAAAGCGGTCAAACATTCTAGCGATATCATGCAGCGAATCACCTCGCTTATATCTGTCCCAAATAAGTGCTTTCTGTTCTGGTGAGTAATAGATACGTTTTCTTTGTTTCATGGCAACATTCCTCCTTAAGTAAGGATAGCGTTGCACTCACCAATTGAACTCAAG
>NZ_BAAJLR010000025.1:0-1311 GCF_057542855.1 Alteromonas sp. 4NS20-0143 | reverse complement strand
TGTGACTTGAAGCTCATGCAAAATGTAAAAGTTGAAGAGGATTTAAGACAACTTGTAAAAGACGCCAGGTGGGCTATCTGGGCATTTGTCGTCTTAAATGCTTTTGTCTTGGTTTTTTTCTTGCTGATGGGTTGTACAACGAATTCGTTTTCGTCCTATTGTTTATCCAAGCATTCTTAATTTTATTCTGGTTGGGGCCTGTTTTTCTGTATCAGGTGTTCTTTAAAAAGGTACGGTTAAAATACGCGGTTTATAGAGCCTTGGCATCGTACAAAGAAGCGTTGGCTCACTTTTCTTGGTAGCGTCACATAACAAACAAATGTTGGGGACACAAACACGCGGGCTCTGCTTCGCAGTATAGCCCACTCGTTTGTGCCGCCAAATTAGGGCGTTATACGTCAAAAGGAATTAAATGACCCAAGATACAGAGCTTGATCAAAAGTTTAATGAAACCGTTGATAGCTTTATGGAAGCGGCAGTGTCAAAAGAAAAGGAGCTTTCTGTCCCGCAGGTTAGTTCTTCTTTTCTCTATACGTCAGCTTGTTACTCGGCGCGTTATTTCGCAATAAAATCGGAGAAGGAAAAAATATCTTTGGAAGAATTTGTTAGAGAACACGTGGAGTTTTTTGAGTCAGCACTCAGAAACGGAATTGAGTATTACACAACAGATGACGGTGACGTATAACAATCCGCTGTAGTCGGTCGCAAGCTCCCTGGGACAATAACACGTGGGCTCAGTCGCTTCGCTCCAAATTTTAGCCCACGTGTTATTGCCCCTAAGCGGGGTGTTAGGCGTCATTTACTTACAGCATTATAAAGTCGGTTCAGACGTGACATTCCTGCATCAAGGTTGTTTCGCTAGGTAGTCTTTACAGCTTGCCTTTTCGGTAGTTTCAACGGCTTTAGCAACGCGCTTTTAATTAACACCGCAACGCCATCATTCAGCACAGTTAATTTTCTAAACTCGCTCTTTTATCCAGCAATGTCGTTAACATCTGGCATTTCGAACAGGGTTGTTTTATCTTAAATTCAATAATTTAAACACGCGGTCTATTTGGCTAGTGGTAGCAGCAAAGCTGTGTACTTTCAGTTGTACGCCTAACAAAACGCTGTTGGCACTCTCTTCGGTCGCTGGGACGCTAACACGGGGCCGCTTCGCGATTATGGCCCCATGTTAGCGCCCCAAAGCTTAGCGTTATATGACAAGGATGTATTAATGAAAAGTTTAATTTTAGCGTTTGTAGCTACACTCCCATTATTAGGTTGTTCTGGTGACGATCAGGATCAAAATGAATGCCCTGAAGTAACGTT
>NZ_BAAJLR010000024.1:0-1503 GCF_057542855.1 Alteromonas sp. 4NS20-0143 | reverse complement strand
GGGCGGCTTCGCCATTATGCCCTACGTGTCTGCGCCCCTTATTTAAAAGTTATACGCCATGGAGTTTTTAGCTTTTGCAATTTGAGCAGGTACATTCCCGAATCAGCATCGATTCAGCTATTTTCACATTTGGCATTCCGAAGGAATCACCAAACTCATTTTGCTATAGGATCTTTTGCGCTGGAGAAAGCTCGTATTCAGCAGAACGGTTTAATCCTAGTAGCCTTAAAGAATTGAAAATCATCGTCAACCAATTAAGCCAGCTAAGCCCAGGCAAGCCTCGAGCAACCATAAAAATAAAGATTAATAGGTTTATGTCAGTCCGTCTAAGTTTCAAAAAATATAACGGAGACAAAGGTTTTAAAGTTAAAGCTTACATTCTTGGCTTTTTCTATTTTAGTAGCACAGGCTTTTTAGGTAGTTACGTAAAGGTACAGCAACTTCAAAACTTAATTAACAATCTTAATAGGTGTATTGAGTCAAAAAGTGGCGTATAACAAAAAAATTAAGCACGCCCGCTGCGCGGGCTGGGACGCAAACATGTGGGCTGCTCACTTCGTTCGGATTTTAGCCCACATGCCTGCGCCCCTTATTTAAAAGTTATGAGGCAGGACAAGAGCAAGAGAAGGTTAGAAACATATTTCGTTAATCAACCACGAGGGTGTAAAAACTAGCCTGAAGATCGGTTGAGTGAAAATTGTGCACATGCTAGCCTCTGAGCTTCAGCGTTTCCTTTTAAGACGCGGCTTGAAAAGGAAACGCTGAAGCTCAGAGGTAAGGTAAACAATTTAACTCGCTTTTACCGTACTCAAGGATGTATTTCACCAACTCTAGGCATTAACCTATTTGTCTTCGACCTACTGTTCTTTCCCTGCCATCATAACAAACGTGATCAAGCGGAAACGCCTAGTTAAGCTTGGTTTTGTTATAGTTAGAGCCCGTGCTAGGCGTTTCCGCTTATCACCAGTGTTATACGAAAAAGTGAAAAACTAAAAGATCACTGGTAGTCTTAATATTCAATTGAAATAAGGAAGTTCTATGAAAAGTCGTACAAATGTAGCTTTATTAACTATCGCTTTCGCAACTGTAATTAGCTTGCAATCATACATCCTATATCAACAAAATCAGGCCAATCAGACTGTACAGGCCAAAGTAGACAAGCTTCAGAATCAAATCTACCAAACAAGTAAAGCTAATCAAGAACTTCTCTCAAAAATAGAAAGGCTGGAAAGTAATTTAGAGCTTAAACCTCGTAGCCTTCTTTCTATGAATTAATTGGCTATTCGTATAACAACTCAATCAACTCGCTCACTTCGTTCGCTGGGACGCATACACGCAGGGCGGCTTCGCCATTATGCCCCACGTGCCTGCGCCCGTTATTGAAAAGTTATATGACAAGGATGTATTAATGAAAAGTTTAATTTTAGCGTTTGTAGCTACACTCCCATTATTAGGTTGTTCTGGTGACGATCAGGATCAAAATGAATGCCCTGAAGTAACGTC
>NZ_BAAJLR010000023.1:0-1563 GCF_057542855.1 Alteromonas sp. 4NS20-0143 | reverse complement strand
GATAGCAAGGCAATTCTTCCGATTAGCTTGTCATGCATACAACATTACCCGTGTCCGACGTCAAAAGGCGGACATGAGGCCGATACTCAAGGCTTTTTAGGGTTGTATGGTTAAGTGACGAAGCGTATACGGTGGATGCCTTGGCAGTTAGAGGCGATGAAGGACGTGTAAGTCTGCGAAAAGCTGTGGTGAGCCGACAAAATGCATTTGAGCCACAGATGTCCGAATGGGGAAACCCACCTGTTTACAGGTATCGTTACATGAATACATAGTGTAACGAGGCGAACGAGGGGAACTGAAACATCTAAGTACCCTTAGGAAAAGAAATCAATTGAGATTCCCCTAGTAGCGGCGAGCGAACGGGGAGCAGCCCTTAAGCTGTTTAGTGTGTAGTGGAATCCTTTGGGAAGAGGAGCGATACAGGGTGATAGCCCCGTACACAAAGCGTGCTTTACAGTGAAATCGAGTAGGTCGGGACACGTGTTATCTTGACTGAATATGGGGGGACCATCCTCCAAGGCTAAATACTCCTAACTGACCGATAGTGAACCAGTACCGTGAGGGAAAGGCGAAAAGAACCCCTGTGAGGGGAGTGAAATAGAACCTGAAACCGTATACGTACAAGCAGTAGGAGCACCTTCGTGGTGTGACTGCGTACCTTTTGTATAATGGGTCAGCGACTTATATTTAGTAGCAAGGTTAAGCGAATAGCGGAGCCGTAGCGAAAGCGAGTGTTAACTGCGCGTTGAGTTGCTAGGTATAGACCCGAAACCCGGTGATCTAGCCATGGGCAGGTTGAAGGTTGAGTAACATCAACTGGAGGACCGAACCGACTAACGTTGAAAAGTTAGCGGATGACTTGTGGCTGGGGGTGAAAGGCCAATCAAACCGGGAGATAGCTGGTTCTCCCCGAAATCTATTTAGGTAGAGCCTCGGACGAATTCCATTGGGGGTAGAGCACTGTTAAGGCTAGGGGGTCATCCCGACTTACCAACCCTTTGCAAACTCCGAATACCAATGAGAACTATCCGGGAGACACACGGCGGGTGCTAACGTCCGTCGTGGAGAGGGAAACAACCCAGACCGCCAGCTAAGGTCCCAAAATATTGCTAAGTGGGAAACGATGTGGGAAGGCATAGACAGCTAGGAGGTTGGCTTAGAAGCAGCCACCCTTTAAAGAAAGCGTAATAGCTCACTAGTCGAGTCGGCCTGCGCGGAAGATGTAACGGGGCTAAGCAATATACCGAAGCTGCGGCAGCACAGTTTACTGTGCTGGGTAGGGGAGCGTTGTGTAAGTGGATGAAGGTGAGTTGTAAAGCTTGCTGGACATATCACAAGTGCGAATGCTGACATGAGTAACGATAATGGGAGTGAAAAACTCCCACGCCGGAAGACCAAGGTTTCCTGTCCCATGCTAATCAGGGCAGGGTAAGTCGGCCCCTAAGGCGAGGCAGAAATGCGTAGTCGATGGGAAACGGATTAATATTTCCGTACTTGTATAATCAGTGATGGAGGGACGGAGAAGGCTAGGCAAGCTTGGCGTTGGTAGTCCAAGTGAAAGTG
>NZ_BAAJLR010000022.1:0-1567 GCF_057542855.1 Alteromonas sp. 4NS20-0143 | reverse complement strand
GTGTCAAAGGAAAGGAATGACGAAGGAAGATGTTAAAAGCGGAAGTACTTTTGCTAGTTATATGGCTTCAGCATCTGCTGCTACCTTGGCGTATATCACAATGAAGTATTTGAACTTAGCTGGCTCACTAGATGAAACAGGTTCATTACTTTTTTATGCTCTACTTTACGCTTTTATTTTTTTAGCGTTCCGTTTCTTTACATCGCGCTTTTTTAAGTGGCTTTATTCCTAGTTTCAAAAAGCTAAGGTTTTATTTATTAATGACACATAGCAAGAAAATTATGTCGCCCACAGGCGGGCTAGGAAACAAGCACCCAGGCGGTTTCGTCATCGTAGCCTGCCTGTTTTTACTCCATATTTAAAAGTTATATGCAAAAGGAAGCAGCATGAAATATTTTTCAATTATCCTATTAGTCGTCATCTCGGGTTGTTCATCTCAAAGCTTTTCAGATGGAGTGGAAGACCAAGTTTTAGAAAGTGTGACAGGGAAGGATTTTTCCAGAAATGCCGCACAATGTCCGCTTATTAAAAGCCAATGCTCTGATGGTAATTATGAAGAGTGGCCTTTAAAAAATGGGCAAACCGGTTGTGCGTGTAATTAATTGCATATAACAAGCTGTTAAACAATGACAAAAAACAGTTGGTTTTACTCCTTCATCGCTAATTTTAACCGACTATTTTTTGCCTGTTAACAGGGCGCTAGGTTTCTTGTGAAATTATTCACCCGTTCAAAAGTTCTCTTTTCTCTCTCTGGGTTAAGTTTTATATGGTTTTTAATCGTCTTCCAAAGTGAACTTTCAAATCCTGACGTCGTGTGCAGTGCAGACTTAGTGACTAAAAAAGAGTCTATTTGCTTAATAAATAGAATGGATTCTGAACGCTTCAGAGCCACCGTAAGTTACGGTGGCTCACGCAAAACAAGTCAAGAAAAGGTAACTATCAAGTTACTTCTAACGGAAGGCAGTACAGAAAACTGGTCATTAGTCTTAAACCCAAGAGCAGCAAGCTACTCAGGGCAAACAAAACGGTATTATGGGACGCTTAACTATGGCACATTCAACAAAGAGTTCCCTAAAGGAGTTACATTGACAATTCGCGCCAGCGAAAATGTTTCTTTGTTTAGAAAGTTCGAGGTCAGAGTATTAAGAAACCCAAATGGAGCAAAAGTCTATTTGTGGGCAGTAATCACTCTAATACTTCTTTTTTTGTCTATTTGGTTTAGGACTTCAATCTTTGTAAAAGGTATCGGCAGACCATTACCATATTTACTCTTTTTTTTCGTATCGTTTATATTGCTCGCATGAGAACTGTGAAAAACCGAACAAAACACTAAAGGCACTCGCGCTGCTCGCTGGGGCGTTTTTACTTCTGAATATCGGTGCAATCTTATATTACCGGTGGCGCTGGTCTAATAATTTACACCGTTTTAGCATTGCTAATGCCACCACCAAGCCAGTGAGTTTCGAATTCAACAGGTGGTTGTTTTAGGGGAGTTACATAAAAAACGCTTAAGTCGTTTACTGGGGCGATTACTTTGCGCGGCTTCGCCATTATGCCCCACATGTCT
>NZ_BAAJLR010000021.1:0-1582 GCF_057542855.1 Alteromonas sp. 4NS20-0143 | reverse complement strand
GTTGGTATGACTCCCCTTGTCAATAAAAACCGAGAGTCTCCCTGACATTTTTTCGGTCCATAATCAGCTGCTCTCTTGCTCTAAATAAATGAGCTAACGCACCGGATGAGGCAGTAATGTCGTCGGTTGTCATGCTGGTATTCGTGGATTATTCATCTTTCAATGAACAGCGCCTACCTTACTCACTCCGCCGTGGTCACCTTCTCATCAGTCTATGTTCGTGGATCAATAACCGTTAAGTTATTGCCGTCATAACACCCTCGTAGGTTGTGCCACATTCCGCGGCCTGACCCGAATGCGTTAGCTCAAACTCTTTTATCATGCAGGTACTCTGCTCAATCTCAATTTTGGATTAACTGGCGTAAGCACCACTTCTTTTGCAATAGCCCATATGTAGGCTGCCATCTCTCTTGCTATTGCGGTGATAATGAGGTTGTAATGTTTACCTTTCTTGCTCATTCGCTGGTAGCGTTTGCACAGGCGAAGCTGTGCTTTCCACGCAATATCGACGATGTCTTTGGGTAATCCTTCTTGCCGAATTTGAATATCGGTCGACACGTTCGCTGGATATCGATAGCTATGCGCTCCCTCAATCAATAATCGCCTTGCTCTACCGTTACCAGACTTAGTGATAGCGCCTAAATGGCGTTTTCCACCAGAGGAATGTTCACTGGGTACCAAGCCTAAATAAGCCATAAGCTTTCTAGGGTGGTCGAATCGGTGTAAGTCACCCAGTTCGGCCACAACGCCAACCGCTACTAGCAGCCTTACACCACGCATGGCTTGGATCGCTTTAACGACAGGATAATAGCGCCACTGGTGTACATGGTGGGCGAGTTCGTTATCCAACCTTTCCAATCGTCGTATGCGCTCTTCTATCGTTTGTAAGTATTCTTGCAGCACGATGTGCTGCGCGGGGTGAGGTAATATCAACTCGGTCAGCCACCGCAGATGTTTCTTCGACCAATTAGCAGAGCCTTCATACCGAATATTGTTTCTTAGCAGCAGCGCTTTGAGTTGGTATTTAGCTTCTTTTAAATCCTTCATAGCAAGCTCTCGAGCTCGGGATAAATCTCTTACTGCCTCATCCTCTGGTTCAGGCACATAAATGGGCGTGAGATCTTCAGATCTTAATAACTTCACCAACTTCAACGCATCGCGCCTATCGGTCTTGATATGTTCGCCAGGCTTTTTCGGAATAAGGGAGGGCGCAACGACATAGCAACAATGCCCTAAACTTGTAATAAGTCGATAAATCCAATATCCACATGGGCCTGCTTCATACACCACGTGAATTGTTGCCCCAGGGTATTTCGATTCAAACTGACGAATGAGCTTTTTAACGCTGACTTTTGAAGAAGGAATGCGGCCATAGTGCACCGCACTTGCCCCCCGCTGCTCTTCACAATAGGCAACTTCGTGAAACTCTTTATGCGTATCCAATCCGATAAAAATCATGCTATGTTTGTTCATGCTAGCCTCCAAATGATTTAGTCTTAAGCAAACTAATTATGGCACTGGCTGAAAAGTTAACCCACGAAAATGCGGAGGCTAGCATTTCACAGGGAGTCATTGTGTCTAT
>NZ_BAAJLR010000020.1:0-2493 GCF_057542855.1 Alteromonas sp. 4NS20-0143 | reverse complement strand
ACTAACAAACAACTGTTGTCGTTCGCTCGCGCTCACTGGAACTCTCCTGGGACGCAAACACGCGCGCGGCTTCGCCATTATGCCCTACGTGCCTGCGTCCGTTATTGAAGCGTTATGTGCTATTGAACATTTGATGATAATCAGATTAAACTAGAATTAGGTTAAAACCAGCTTTGGAAACTCAGCGAATGGATTTTGTAGTTATTGGTTATCTTCTCTTCACGGTCCTATTAATTGGTCTTATTGCTTTTTACGTTAACAAGCCGACACTGTTTACAGTTTTATATTTTCGAGTACCCCGCCCTGTAAAGTGGCTGTTTGCTTTTTCATGTGGTTTTTTACCGGTTTTGTTCGCAGGTAAAACTTGGCTACCAATGGGGGCTTTTATGGTACTTACGCTCGGATTTGCTTTAGAAAAGCAAGAGCGCTTTGCTCTTATAAAGCTACGCACATAACTACCCAATCAACACACTCACTGCGTTCGCTGTGGCGCATACACGCGGGGCGGCTTCGCCATTATGTCCCACGCGTCTGCGCCCGTTATTGGAAAGTTATATGCCAATTAGGTTTAAATAAAAAAGGAAACATAATAAATGGATTTTAATTCTCATTTCTTTTCGTCAATGTCTATGTGGGCAATGTTGCCAGTTATAGCAACTATAATTGTGCACCTCGCATTTAGTGCCGCTATATTTAATGACTCAAGTAAATTGCACGACGAAAATCATCAACTAGCGTTCGTGGGGCCAGTAATTTGGACACTAGCTGTCTTGGTTGGTGGTGTCTTTGTAGCCGCTGTCTATTGGCTTATTCATCATTCAGCATTGAGTAAACCGTGAGCTTTATGCCATATAACAAACAAATTATGGCACTCGCTGGGACGCAAACACGTGCGCGGCTTCGCCATTATTGCACACGTATTTGCGCCCCATATTTTAAAGTTATGTGCCCGAGTATATTGGAGTTTGAATGAAGAAGATTCTACTCATTGCTTTAGTATTGAGCGTTGTGTTGATAACCGCGCCTTATTTAGAAAAGGTAACGACGACCTTAGATTTAAAAACTGGAAAGTCTTCACAGCAACACTCGATCTTAGGGGTAACTTATGAAGTGTTTACTGAAATGCATAATCCTAAGTTATGTCCGACCTGGAATAAACCTGAATTGTTTGATGGTAAGACCACAATAACTAAGTCTTGCTACATTAATTTTTTAAATACCGAGAGTTGTTCGTCTCAAATAGTTGCATATAAGGAAGTATATGAGAGAGGTTGCAGCACATAACAAGGAAATTGAAGCGGTCATTGGCAAGAGCGGGCAACGCCGCTTAATTTGGTGTTAGGCGGCAAGTTGCACCGCGTTGCGCAATGCGCTACACTTTACCCCATAATTAAGTCATTTAAGCATAAAGATCTGAAGCTATTTTTCGAAAAAGGGAAAACTTCAGGCATCCAGACTAAGCACGCGAAAAAGCTTCGTATGCAGTTAGCAGCTATTCATACCGCACAAGATATCGATGACATTAATCTACCAGGTTTCTCTCTCCATCAACTCAAGGGAGAAAGGTCTAATATTTGGTCAATATCAGTTAACGGTAATTGGAGAGTAACGTTCGAGTTCACGGATGGTAATGCTTACATCTTAAATTACGAGGATTATCACTAATGAATATGCACAATCCACCACATCCTGGTGAATTTATTGAATCCATTTACATGAAGCCACACGGCATAAGTTGCAGGGCGCTCGCTACCCATCTTGGTGTCGCCGCTTCAACACTAAATCGTGTCGTTAAGGGCAAAAGTGCAGTAACACCAGAAATGGCATTGAGGCTATCAAAAGTATTAGGGCGAAGCCCTGAAAGTTGGCTTAGCATGCAAAACAATTATGATCTTTGGCAAGCAAAGCAGAGCATTAACTTGGATAACGTGCAGCCAATAGATCTGCATGCCGCCTAACAATAAAATGTTGGGGACACAAACACGCGGGCTCTGCTTCGCAGTATAGCCCACGCGATTGTGCCGCCAAAGTAGGACGTTATATGCCAAAGAAGGATTTTAGGTGAGATTTACTTTTCTAACATTTGCTTTTCTTACTCTGCTAAGTTGCGCGGTACAACAGGAGCCAGTTGTAGAACAACTATCAGAAAACTCTTATCGCATTACTGCGCAAGGCCCAATATCGGAAGGGAAAGTTGCAGTCAAAAATAAGATACATCTTGCAGCTAGAAAAGCGTGCCGTTCTAGATATTACGAATTTAGTAGGTCTAAATTTGGAGAAAACATCAGTCTTAAAGGCATTTCAAATTCTTCACCCTCAGAAGGCTGGCACGATAATCAATCTTCAATATTAGAAGCTGTTGCTACTATCAGCTGTTATAAGGGTTAAATTAACAATTAAAACCAGTGTCCACTTTTATGGGTGAACTCTCCTGGGACGCTAGCACGGGCCGCTTCGCGATTATAGCCCCATGTTAGCGCCCCAAAGCTTAGT
>NZ_BAAJLR010000019.1:0-3872 GCF_057542855.1 Alteromonas sp. 4NS20-0143 | reverse complement strand
TGACTAAGGGAATAGAATCATCTAATGACTAATGAAGACAGACTGCAACTTCCTAAGATACAGTTATTGGTTCTTTTTTTATCTAGTTGCTTCTTCATACTTCCTTGTGTTTTCAAGCTCAATGTTTTAGCTAGTTGTACTTTTGCATTCGTCATTTTTTTCTATCTGTTCAGTGAAATAGACTGGTTGCGTAAGTACTTTGATTTGTCCAATAAACAGTTAGCGCTTAACATAGTCTTAATTGCAATTAGTGGGCTTCTGGCCTTCGAAGTGTTTTTTATGTTCGCTCTGGTTGCCATATTTCCTGTTTCTAAATTCCATAAAACTTAGGTACTCTGTATTGGCAAAGTCACATAACAAAAAAATCAAGTTCGCCCGCTGCGCGGGCTGGGACGCAAACATGCGGGGCGGCTTCGCCATTTTGCCCCACATGCCTGCGCCCCTTATTTAAAAGTTATGTGAATCGTGGATTTCTACATGAGTGAGAAGTTTTCAAAAATAGAACATTACATCATAGCTAGTGACACTGGTGGTCGCGATGGTATTGGCGTCGAAATATATGTAAATAACAATATGGTCATGGAAATCTTCCGGGAAGACACTAAAAAGAAAAGAGAAGTTACTCTGTTCCAAGATGAGCTAGATTTAGAACTAGTCGAACAGGCAATCGCTCTTTTCAAAGAAGAGATACCCGAGGACTTTCAAGATTAAATCAGCAAATTCACATAACAACCCAATCAACGCACTCACTTCGTTCGCTGGGACGCATACACGCGGGGCGGCTGCGCCATTATGCCCCACATGCCTGCGCCCGTTATTGGAAAGTTATATTTCAAAGGGTGAGCATGGATTATAGAGCGATGTTCGTATCTTTATTAGTTGGATTTGTGGTGTGCTTTCCTATTATTAAGTATCTTTTTAAAGCTGTTTTAGTTACAGATAGTGAATTTGAAAAAGAATACGAAAAGGAAACAGGTAACAATATGATAAATGATTTCCTATTTTCTTATGGCTTTAATGAGACAACAGTTAATGTGTATGCCAAAGCATTTATTGTTGTAATTTTGTTGCCGATTATCCCTATTTCATTCGTCGCTGTGCCAGTTTACTTTTTAATTCAGTGGTTATTTTAAGTTGCAATATAACAAGAAAATAAAGTCACTCGCTATCACTCGTTGGGACGCATACACGCAGGGCGGCTTCGCCATTATGCCCTACGTGCCTGCGCCCCTTATTTAAAAGTTAGCAGCCTTCGATGAATTTGACCGAAAAATACACTAAATATTTAAATCAAGTTTCTTGGATCGTGGCGGAGATACCACTTCTAATCCCACCGGCAATAGTTGCTTATTTATTTCATCCGAATATGGACTACCCCGTTAAGCTAATCATCGTTGGCTTTTTATCGGTAGTAGTAACACTGTTTAATAGCTATATTGGCATTAGGGCAGTATTCAAAAAGGATATTGAAACTACATTTAACTTTTTAGTACTCCCTTTTTCTATGGCCGTTTTTGTACTTTATTTAGGTTTTAATTAGGTCGGCTGCTAACAAACAACTGTTGTCGTTCGCTCGCGCTCACTGGGACATAAACATGCAGGCTCAGTCGCTCCGCTCCAATTTTAGCCTGCATGTTTATGCCCCAAAGTAGGGTGTTATGTGCCAGTCGGATATCACACAATTGAACATCTATGAATTTAAAGATACTGCAAAGAAGGCATTATGGACCGCGGTCATATTTTACTTAAAACTTCTTATTATCTTCTTTCCTTTATCTTTGTTCATGCATTGGCCTGAAAACACCGATTTTAGCGTAGACCTTCTTTCAAAAATTCTTTTGGCATTCCTGCAAAGCCCCTTATTTGCCATCATGCCTTGCATTTTATTTTTCCTATTTTTGTTTATCGGTATTGCAGGCAAAAGGACTAATCAGTAATGTCTCATAACAACCCAATTAACACGCTCACTGCGTTCGCTGGGTCGCTTACACGCGGGGCGGCTTCGCCATTATGCCCCACATGTCTGCGCCCGTTATTGGAAAGTTATGTGCTAGTAGGTTAATTGAAAATGGAAGACCTGAAAGGGATGACAATAAATGAAAGGTTATTTGTGTTAAAAGCAACCGAATCATTTGATGCAGCTATCAAGTCAAAAAATAGCAAAGCCGCTATCGAAATTCTTGAGCAATGTGGATTGAGTTATTCATCTGCCCTTGAAACAGTTTCTTCAATTTTCAAAAATCCTGAACGTTATGGGTACTAAGAGTTGGCTCAAGGTATTTTATATTTCGCACATAACAAAAAAATTATGTCGCCCGCAAGCGGGCTGGGACACAAACAGGCAGGCGGCTTCGCCATTGTATCCTGCCTGTTTGTGCCCCATATTTAGGTGTTAGCTACCAAAATGTGAATCAAGCTTTTCTAGAAGTTCTAAACCTTTCTTTTTGTCTCCAGTAGCAGCAATCGCCTTAAACCTTACCTCAGTATCAAACTCAGCTATCGCTTGTGTAGACAGCTCTTCTATTAATTTGTTTAAGCTCAACTTTTTATGCGCAGCCAGAGCCTTCAATCGATTATGCTTATCGTCTGGTAAACGTACAGTTAAAGTAGACATATTAAACTCCTCTCAAATAATCTTCTGGCGCTAACACTTTTAAACCGTCAAATTGTAATTCCGCATTTCGCAGATCTTTCAAGTTGTTCGTAATAATGCTCTCGGCATTTCCTGCTACTGCAAGTTCAATGAGAAAATTATCGCCTTCGTCTTTTAAATTTGGCCGCCACAAATAATGTATTTGCACCCATTCGCACACACTAAAAAATGCTGCTAATAAATCGTTCACTTCGCCCTCGGTAAGCGGACATAATTCTTTGATTTTGTCTCGCTTACTTACTGCTTCGTATTCCAAAAATAAGGTCGTGCTAATCAACGGCTTTAACCGACCCAACAAGCATTGCCGTACCACTTCTCGGGCTGGCCCTGTTTTGCCAATCAGGGCGCTAATAAGTACACTGGTATCGATAACTACTTTATTCATAATTTATATGCTAGCGTATATGCTATCACTTTTCAATTTAACGATGGTAGCTAACAACTCAATGAACACACTCACTGCGTTCGCTGGGACGCATACACGCGGGGCGGCTTCGCCACTATGCCCCACATGTATATGCCCGTTATTGAAAAGTTAGAAGGCGTCAGCCTTAACTGCGTTTGGCTTTATAAAACCACCAGTTCAACCACCCTCACCTGCTTTCACTAGCATCGCTCTGGCTTTTGGTGGTTTTAACTTCGCCGCATTAACTTCAAAGGTTGCGCATTAGGCGCTTTATCGCCAAGTTCTTATTCAACGTCAGCAAGCGCCAATGCGTCCGACAGTTCAAATGGCGGCTTGCTTCAGTCAAATCAAAACCATCACTGCACAGTCGTTTTACTTGTTTGTGTTAATAATCAATCGTATGCTGGCTTCATTAGTTTTTAATTAGGCCAAAGGAACAGGCTCTGCTTCTAACAAGGCGCTTAAGTCACTCCCTTCGGTCGTTCGGACGCATTTACGCGGGGCGGCTTCGCCATTATGCCCCACGCAACTGCGCCGCTTAGCTTAAAGTTAGAACTTACAAGGATGAATATGAAAAGATTACTTTTTTTAACTACCGCTACGATATTTTTAGCATCATGTGCGACCTATGAAGCACCCACTTTAAGCACTTCAGAAACCCTAGACTTCACTCATAGCAAAGTAGCGGCGGAAGAATATTGGATACCCGCAAAATTAGTAACGCCTAAATATCCAGTATCAATCGCTAAAGATAAAGTTGCTGGGTGCTCCCGCTTCAAAATATCTATCAATAGTGACGGTAAGACTGTAAAT
>NZ_BAAJLR010000018.1:0-4147 GCF_057542855.1 Alteromonas sp. 4NS20-0143 | reverse complement strand
CATTTAGTTGGACTCAACATGTGGTTAGAGTATTTACATTCAAGTGAGGCCTTAGAGAGAATTTTTGAAGGAACAGAATTCGGAGATACGATTAACCTCCGCAAAGTTTCTTTTGAAGAAAAAGATATCAAGTTAGAATTTGATTTACTTGAGTGGCCAGCTAATCCACCTAAGAAATGGATCGAACAAAATTTCAATACCATTCAGGTTAAAATAGTTCTCGGAGCGTGCGATGAGATTGTTTTAAAGGATTGGGCTATTGAAAATGTGGGAGAGTTTCGAGTAAAAAAACTTACGGGATACAATGCCGAACTTTATTCTTTTAAGTTTGTTTCGAAAGCTGGCGCCTATATAAGCTGTATCTGTGATGTTGTATTTTTTTCAAAAGTTTCAGCATATAAAAATGCATAACAAACCGCTGTAGCCGGTCGCAAGCTCCCTGGGACAATAACACGTGGGCTGTCCTCGCTTCGCTCGTTATTATAGCCCACGTATTTTTGCCCCTAAGCGGGGTGTTAGGTACAAGGAGATACATGTTAAGGGAAGCGCTCGTTGTCTATTTTATTTGGCTCCTTGGTTTAACGGTAATATGTTTTATCGGTTATCAGTTTCAACTCCCTTGGGTATTAATTTTGGGAGCTATTGCCTGTTTAGTTGTTCCCGCAGACAAGGCTCGCGTAAAACTGATTAAACACAATTCTAAGGTGCTGCCAACTAAGCTTGCTTGGAGAATTGTTCTTATAATGTTGATCACTCCAACGTTGTTCGGTTTATGGTATGCCATGCAAGTCAAGTTAGAGGAAGGTCAATATCGGGCAAATATAATAGTGATTTGGATGTTGTTTTTTTGTTTGTTCCCACTCTGTATTTATTATAACTGGTTTTTTAATAAGTCGTTATGGGAAAAGCACCATTTCAAGGTGGCGGGTAAATGATTGTACCTAACAAAGCAAATCAAGTCGGACGCGGTTTAAGTCTAGTTGTTATTTTGGCGTTGCGAGCGCGCCGCTTATTTGAGTGTTATGTTTTAAGAAGATTATAGTGAACTTTCCATTATTGATGACATTGGTGCTTTTCTCCTGCAGTTTGGTTGCAAATACATCTGAAACTATTGTTGTTGATAAATTCAGTCAGTATGTGATTAAAAAACACGATGACGAGCAAGAGGCAGAACGAAAAGCAATTGAAGCTAGATTGTTAAAAGCTAAAAATGCTGACGATTATTTGGAATGGGATAAGTTTGAAAGTAAGGTAATCAAACACTGCTCAAGTGCCATTTCTGGTTATAGTAATCATATAGGTGTTGTAGGAATAACTTTCTCAAATGAAATAAGTTTTACCTCCATAGAGCCTGAAATGAATAAGCTACATTCAACGTTAAAGGTTTGCATGGGAGTTAACTTTAAAAAATTGAAGTTTTTTATGTAGTAACCTATTTAATGATATATGACGATCGACCTTGGAGATGGCTATTTCTTTCAAAAGTAACTCCCATCTTTCTATCAGGAGCTTTTTCTCGAATTCGCGAGCATTCGCTGTTTGGTCCACGCTAGTAACCATCAGTCGTTGTCTCACCGTAAAACGAGTATTGTTTTAGCTAAATGGCTAACGCAAGGAGTCATGGAATGTTTTATCTAAACCGGACCAAACCGAAACAACATAACAATCGCATTAATGCACTCCCTGCGGTCGCTGGGACAATTTTAAGTGCGGCCTTCGCTTTGCTCAATGTGCCCGCCCATAAACTTGCCCGTTATGCGGGGTGTTAACTGCCAAGGAGTTACGATTATAGAAATCAAAGTTAACCAAGGAGTCACTGCTGAACAGTTTGTTGCCGTCCTCAACGGTTCTAGCTTAGGTGAAAGACGACCAGTCAATGACACGGAATGCATCACGGGTATGTTAAAAAATAGCAATCTCATTGTTAGTGCTTGGGACGGCTCAACACTTGTCGGAATTGCTCGAAGCATCACAGACTTTCATTATGCTTGTTACTTGTCAGACTTAGCCGTTTTAGAGTCACATCAGAAAATGGGGTTGGGAAAGAAGCTGCAAATTGTTACTCAAGAACAGCTAGGCCCCAGATGTAAGCTAATACTTATCGCTGCGCCGGCTGCAAATGAATATTATGAAAAAATAGGGTTTACTAACAATTCTCGTTGTTGGGTTTTGTCGCGAGATTCAATCATTGGCAGTTAACAAAACGCTTAAGTCGTTCGCCAAAAGCGGGCTCACTGGGACAATTACATGGCGCGCCTTCGGCTATTTTGCGCGCCATGTAATTGCCCCTTAGCTTAAAGTTAGTAGCCTTTGAGCGTTCGTTCAGTTTTTAAGGATAATAAATGACAAGTAACCAAGATAGCTTTGCTGCATTCATCGAAGCATGTAATTCTTTTGGTGTTCACTTCAGGGACACTGACGGGGAAGAAACTATTAGATTAAATGTGCGTGTTTATATCGATGGCGCTAAAGAGCCACGGTTCAACTTGGACACAGAAGTCGTTTTCTGGCGAATGAGCAGTGACTCAAAGGTTAGAATAGATGCTCTTGAGGGAAAAAGTGTACATTGGGAACTCTCTGCTCGATGGCAAAAATTTAGTTTTAATGAAAAAACTGAAATATTGTCAATTGAAGGCGTTTCTCCAAAAGGATTGTACGATCATAGCTATCTAATAGAAATAAGTGAGTAATGTTGGGTGCGGCTACTAACAAACGCATTAAATCGCTCGCAGGCTCGCTGGGACGCTAACACATGGGCTGCGTCACTTCGTTCCTATTTTAGCCCATGTGTTATCGCCCTTTATGCGGGTGTTATACGTATGGTTGAGTCCATAGGAATAAAAAATGGAAAATATTGACGCTAAATTAAAGCTTCAAAACATAAATAGAATTCAAGAGTTGGAAAGTAAATACTCTAAAGTGTATTACATTCCAGGAATTGCTTTTCTGTTAGTCATTGCTTGCATCTTTGCTACAAATTTCATCGGTAGTCCGCTTAACAATACCTACATAGCACTTCTATTGGCTGCCAATATTTTTGTAACCGGAAACGCCTCAATTCAAAGAACCGAATACCTAAAACAAATACTAGCTCTGAAGGAATCACAATGAAAACGTATAACAAACGTTTCAAGTCGTGCGCTAGCGCGCACTGGGACACAAACACATGGGCAGCTTCGCATTGTAGCCCATGTTTTTGTGCCCCTTAAACGGAAGTTAAATGCCAATGGATGCTACAAAAACAACATCATTTATAGCTGGAGTATTACTAGTACTCAGCGAACCCGTTATTGAGTTTTACTCTCTTCCAGATGGAGTTTACGGTCTTACCTTTCTCTCCTTAATTTTATTGCTAGTTATTGGTAAGCAAATTCTTAGAGAGTCTCAACGACAACTTCGTACCGAGAATGATTTTGATAAAAACCCATGGTATGACCCTGATGCATTGCGTTTTGCTGTTAATACTTTTACGCGTATACTTTTCTTTTTATTAGGTTTTATATTTGCGGAAGAATCGATGAGGTTAGTAATTGGCATTTAACAAACACATTAAGTCGGTCGCAAGCTCCCTGGGACAGTAACACGTGGGCTCTGTCGCTTCGCTCGGATTTTAGCCCACGCATTACTGCCCCTTATATGGGCGTTAGCTCCCCGGAGGATTTATCGAAACCTTGCTGTTTGTATCAGGGCTGATACTGTGCATATTTCTGATTATTAAATTCGAATCCGTAGTTCCGGCAAACTTTTTAGATAAAGCGGAGAGGACGTTCAATGATATGGGTGAATTTGTACAGGTTAGAACAAATTCTTACTATCGTTTTTATAAATTCAAAGGTCGAGTAATCAGGAAGTCTGATATTGTCAAAATTCAGAAAGCGGGCTGCATAACTTTGTTTACAACTTCAAATAACGCTATCGACATTACTCTTCATCCATCTAACAGGGATAAAGTTTTTAGTATGGCTAAAGGTGTTTTTAAAGAGGCTTCTTTCGTTGAAATCAATCTGGGAAGCTAACAAGTCAATAAACTCACTCACTACGTTCGCTGGGACGCATACTCGTAGGGCCGCTTCGCTAGTTTGCCCTACGTGCCTGCGCCCGTTATTGAAAAGTTGGTATGACTCCCTTTGTCAACCCTGAACGAGTG
>NZ_BAAJLR010000017.1:0-5432 GCF_057542855.1 Alteromonas sp. 4NS20-0143 | reverse complement strand
GCACCTTAGGGGATTTAAGTGAAGTATCCAGTTTTATGGAAGAATTTATGGAAGAGACTCTCTCAGTTTATGAGTATCGCGATATCATTGCCCGTTACTGCTATTTTTATTATCCGTTTTTTCAAGAATGATATGAGCGTTGAGAAAACTTTTGAACACTTAACAATTGCTCAATTACCACTAATTTTTCTAGGCATTATTGTATTTTCAATTCTGTTTTCATTTTTAATTGCGGTTTTATTTAAATTCGCAGGAATTGAAATAAAAGATGAGCACCTAATCGGTCGAAACTACTGGTTCTTTAAAACAAAGGTTCCAATTAAAGCTATCGAAAAATTTTACCCATTTAGCAATAACGGAATTGAAGCTGTTGTAGCTGATGCTGGTTCTCATGGTAAAGTTTATATTTCAACACATACCCATCAACTAGATGAGCTTTTAGAGTTTTTGGAAACTAGCAGTGGGGCAAGTGGTGCATAACAAACAAATTATGGCACTCGCTGTCGCTCGCTGGGACGCAAACACGTGCGCGGCTTCGCCATTATTGCACACGTATTTGCGCCCCATATTTGGAAGTTAGTGAGCAGGAGGCTTAACATGAATGTTTGGTATATTTTAATAACTTTATCGAGTTTAGTTGGTTTGTTGGTCGCCAAGTATATGAGGCACAAATTATCAATTTTTGTTGCAGGTGCAGTGCCTTGGTTGGGCCTATTAGGTTCACTGTTATATACAGAGTATTTTGTGCCTTACCAAGGTGGTGGTGCTTCTATGTGGCCGGTCGCACAACTTTTCGGCGGAACTGCCGCTGCAGTAATAGGCGTTGTAGTGTTTTTAGTGGCTCGTAAGTTCATCTGGCCAATTAAAGATGCTCACTAACAAGTTGCCTAAGTTCGCCGCAAAAAGCGCGGCTGGGACAAATGCTCGCTGGCTTCGCCAATGCGCTCGCATTTGCCCCTTGGCAAAGCGTTAGCTGCTTCAATGAAATCGAAATGCCTTTTGTCTCATAAACAATTATACTTGTAGCACTAGATATATTAGGAGACCTGCTATGAAAATAGAGAACCTCTCAGCTATAGAAAAAGTTGAACTCGCCCAGAAGATTTGGGACTCAGTAGCTGCTGAACAAGACTCTATTGAATTATCAAAAGAGCAAACTCAGCTTCTTAACGATAGACTAAAGTCCTTCGAAACTGATCAAAATTTTGGTTCAAATTGGAGCGACGTTAAGAGCAGAATCATTGGCTAATGAAATTTATTTTATCTATCAGGCCGGAAGCAGAAGAAGATATCAAAGAGGCATATTCTTATTATCAACAATGCCAAACTGGGCTAGGAAACGATTTTATTGCCTCTGTAGAATCAGCATTGATTAACATCACAGAAAACCCAGAGGTTTACCAGAAAGTGTACCGGGATTTTCGCCGCGTATTCATCGGGCACTTTCCATTTGGTGTTTTTTACAAAATGTTTGGCAATAAAGTTCTGGTATTTGCTGTTATACATACAAGCAGGGCTCCAAGAACGTGGCAAAAACGCAGCTAACAAAACGCTGTTGGCACTCCCTTCGATCGTTGGGACGCTAACACCTGGGCTGACTCACTTCGTTCGGATTTTAGCCCACGTGCCAGCGCCCCAAAGCTTAGCGTTAGGTGACAAGGAAAATTTAGTAGATGGAACCAAATTATTCAGAATACTCGACCACAGAGCTAGAAGACGCTCTAGCCAATATAGATAAGGAAAGTTTTCCAGATCGGGTAGAGCTATTAAAAGTCGAATTAGCGTCGCGACAAACATCAAAGAAAAGCAGCTTAAATGCAGATAGTGATGATTTTGAACCAAACGAACAATTTTTCAAATGTCCAACCTGTGAAAAGAAAATAGGTTTCTTCTCTAAAACTGCTAACAAATGGGGCAAGACAAAAACATGTCCACACTGCAACTCTCCATTTGAAACATCAGTTAAGCTTAAAGTACTCGCAATTGCACTTATACCAGCTTTTGTTATTCAACTATTCATATTGCGTCCGGTTGTAGTTGCTTTGGGCTTACATGGAGCAATAAGCACCGGTATTATGTGTGGCATTCTTTCTCTTCTTTCCATGCGTTACAGGAAAGTCCGGAGCACTAATATCACCTAACAAAACAGTAAAGGCACTCGCGCTGCTCGCTGGTAAGCTAACACATGGGCTGCGTCATTTTGTTCCTAATTTTAGCCCATGTATTATCGCCCCTTAGTGGGGTGTTATGCGCCAAAGCGTAAAGGATTTACATCCATACTTTTATGAAGAATTCTTATAATCAGAATTTCTTGGCTACCAGTTTGCTTGTAGAAAATAACGTGACTACCTTGCGGAAACTTTCTGTACCCGTCTATTATTTCGTCGCAGCTTTTGCCGATATCAGGATTTTCAGACAACATCCAAAATGAATCGTCGAACTGCGTTAGATATACATTACGCTGTTCTCGACTCCATTTCCGTTGCGTAAACAACGCGATATCTTTTAAATCGGATTTTGCGAGTAAAGTTAACTTAAATGGTTTCACTCTTTTAATTCACCATCTAGTTCTGATACCAGGTGCTCAAGGTCATATTCAGCCTCGCCGCTTTCTTCACCTGCTACAAGTAATTGACGCAAAGTGTTTAATTTGGTCTCCTGTGTTTCTAGCAAGCGAAGAGCTGAACGAATTACTTCGCTCGCTGAACCATATCGACCAGTTTGAATTTGGCTAGCAATAAAGCCATCAAAATGGTCCCCAAGGGTAATGCTGGTATTTTTAGCCATCTGCTTTCTCCAAGTACCAATATATACCTAATTATGGTATTTGCCCGCTATAAGTCAATAGCGCATAATCGGGTAGCCAGAGGTCTCTAACCTCCAGCCCCCACAACACCCTGCACCGAAGCGTCGGCCCGGACGACTCCGCACAGGGCGTTTCACTTAGGATGGTGAAGTGCAATCCAACCATCTCGCAAAGAGTAAAGCCCTTCGGATTTTAAGTAATCAAGCGATAAAGCCTGATTGTTCCCTGGGGATTTCGCACTACGCCATGGTCCTTTGCTGTTGATACCACAAGCAACTGCGGCCTGAACATGCACACCCAATTTCATTAAGCGTCTCACTTTAGTGCGCGGCTTTCGCCATTGTCGCCAATAGGCCATTCTGACTCTGCGCCTGATCCAATGATCTAGATCGACGTTTCGCTGATAACCACTAGCGATACCAAAGTAATTTATCCAGCCACGTAAATATTGGCTGAGCTTAGAGAGTTGGTAGTGCATAGACACGCCCCAGTTACGGTTCGTTAACCGTCTGACCTGTTGCTTAAAGTTCAGCAATGTTTTTGGGTGCCATTGAATGCGACCTGCCTTGAACGTGAATCCGAGGAATTTGCTTTCACTGGTTTTAACGACGTGGCTTTTGACCGAGTTCACGATCGGTTTCAGGCGGTGACTCAGGAAGCTGCTGATACTGCTAAGCACACGCTTACCCGCACGTGGAGTATTTACCAAGATAGTGAAGTCATCCGCGTAGCGAGCAAACTTATGGCCTCGTTTCTTAAGCTCTTTGTCCAAAGGGTCGAGCATAATGTTCGCCAGTAAGGGCGATAACGGCCCGCCTTGAGGAACACCTTCTCGGCTCTCACTGTAAAGCTGGTTATCCCTCTTTGTTTTGCAGAGAATCCCAGCTCGTAAGTAGCGTTTAATCAATTTAAGCAGACTATTATCCTTCACTTTATAGCCAAGGTGGGTCATGAGTAAATCGTGATTAACGCGGTCGAAGAACTTTGACAGGTCGACATCAACAGTAAAACGGTGTCCCATTTTAATGATGCTTTGTACATGCTTCACCGCTTGCTGCCCATTTCGATTTGACCTGAACCCAAAACTATTGTCTGAGAAGCTTGGGTCGAAGATAGGTGTTAACACTTGAGCAATAGCTTGCTGGATAACCCTGTCGACGACGTTAGGAATGCCTAATTGGCGTTTACCGCCATCGGGTTTATCAATTTCTACACGTCTAACAGGTGAAGGTTGATATTCTCCTAAGCAGAGCCCATTCATAATACGTTTCCAGTTACCCTGTTTTGCCCAAGCGGGGAAGTCACCAATGGACATGCCATCGATGCCAGCAGCCCCTTTGTTGGCTCGAACTCGTTTCCATGCAGCTAAAATATTAGCGGGTCGGAGAATAAGCTCAAGTAGATCCGCACTAAAGGCTGGCTGCTTATCGATACGCTGAGTCACGTCACTACCGGTCGGCATTCGTGTATTCAAGTTCAATAAGGCTCCTCCTTTGATCTAGGTGTTTGTGGCGGGTCGGCCCACGACTTCACCGTGTCCCAACCATTACGATGGGCGTTTGGCTACTATGCCGCCTGCTGACTTCTGCTTAATCACAGAACGGCTTACACCGCTATGCGCTATCGGTTTTCATCTTTTTGCTCTTTTCAGTCGATGACGCTGAAAAGCCAAGGTACTTGTATACCAGAACCTCACTGGTTATTTACCGATCGCCGGTTAAGCAGATCTCTGGAAGGCCAGTCCCACCGCAGATAAGAACGTGAACTTTCTCTGCACTGCTGCATCATTTACGGTGGCCGTTAGATCACATGGTTTCGTTGTCTTTTATTCATGCCATCCCTGGCATTCACCCCTTCGGGGCCAGCTGTAGCTGTTGTAAATTGCTCCTGCAATTTACTGCCAACTCGCCTCCAGCCTACGCCTCATATGATGTTCTTGTTCATCAGCTCGCAGATTTGCTAGCGGCTTCCTCCAGACAAATCCTCGCGGATTTACCCTTGCCATTCGCTAGTAGTTGTCATCTAATAGCAATATTAATCGCTAGGGATGGTGACCTTCCTACAGAGGACTTTTATCCGGGGCGGCCTCCCGCTCATTAGTTCATGCCCATGCTGGGCGTACACAAAATGATGAAGACGGATTTGTCAGAAAAGCGCTGCCAAACCGCTTATCGAAAGTGTTAGGCCTATAGAGGTAAAACATGATTTCAGAGGCAGATTGGAAACACTTCAAACAAGTTAAGGCAGATGCATTAGATAAATGCTGCCAGCAAGTTTTGGACGAAGTGCGTAAAGGAATCGATAACCCCGAACTTTCAAATCATGAAAAATATCTTTATTTGTATAAATTGATGGAAAACAGCGACAAACGTATCGCCAACATATTCGATTACAATGCAAGGTCTAAAGCTATGCTGCAACTTGCATTAATGAAATCAGACGGCCTTCTAGAAGCTAAACAAATTAGTGACTTCTCAGATGAGTTACAAAGTTTTATTAATAGCCATGACTAACTTATCAGCACGGCCTAACAACTCAATAAACTCACTCACTTCGTTCGCTGGGACACATATACGCTGGGCGGCTTCGCCATTATGCCCTACGTGCCTGCGCCCCTTATTTGAAA
>NZ_BAAJLR010000016.1:0-6958 GCF_057542855.1 Alteromonas sp. 4NS20-0143 | reverse complement strand
TTTGTTCATGAACACGATGATGTGAGGGATACCAACCTGACGACCAAGTAGGATGTGCTCACGAGTCTGTGGCATAGGGCCATCAGTCGCAGCAACTACTAGAATACCGCCGTCCATCTGTGCAGCACCAGTGATCATGTTTTTAACGTAATCAGCGTGTCCAGGACAGTCAACGTGTGCGTAGTGACGAGCAGGAGTATCATATTCTACGTGTGACGTAGAGATGGTGATCCCACGTGCTTTTTCTTCAGGCGCGTTATCGATCATATCGAATGCGCTTGCAGAACCGCCGTAGGTCTTCGCTAGAACAGTAGTGATAGCTGCAGTTAGCGTGGTTTTACCGTGGTCAACGTGGCCGATAGTACCCACGTTTACATGGGGTTTCGTACGTTCAAACTTTTCTTTTGCCATTTCTATTATCCCAGCAAAGTTACATTAAAAAAATTTTGAATTTTTACAACATGAGCTGGGGAGAAAAATGGTGCTGATAGGCAGATTCGAACTGCCGACCTCACCCTTACCAAGGGTGCGCTCTACCAACTGAGCCATATCAGCACTGATTTGGAGCGGGCAGTGGGAATCGAACCCACATCATCAGCTTGGAAGGCTGAGGTAATAGCCATTATACGATGCCCGCAAATCTTAATTCTCTGGCCACCTCATAAAGAAAGTGGTGGAGGGGGCAGGATTCGAACCTGCGAAGGCTGAGCCGGCAGATTTACAGTCTGCTCCCGTTGACCGCTTGGGTACCCCTCCAGAATTGATGGTGCCGACTGCCGGAATCGAACTGGCGACCTACTGATTACAAGTCAGTTGCTCTACCAACTGAGCTAAGTCGGCACTACATCAAGTGGGTGCGCATTCTAGAGTAATGAATTACTCAGTGCAAGTGTCTTTTCGAAAAATTTTCATTTTTCTTTTCTGACCGATTTCTCAATCTATCAGAAGGTTACGCCTAAATTGAACTAAGTTCTTTTCGAGCGTAGCGGGCAAGACCTTGCACCACCAAATGAGCGGGACGAATGTTAACAGCGGATTCTAAGAATGCAAACACTTTTTTGTCTCCACCCCCTAAAATAATGTCAAAATCGGTTTGTTTGCTTGATATGTAATCAATGGCGCTCAAATAAACACCATAAACCGCTGCATGGCACCCTGCTGCTACGCACTCTTCAGTATCTGTACCTACCCCAAAGCTGGTCGGAATTTCATCATTCGCTGATACTTTTTTTGTAGATGCAACCAATGCGTCTCGCATAACGTTAAACCCTGGCACTATCCAACCGCCTAAATGTTGACCATTCATCACAAAATCTACCGTTATTGCAGTACCAACATCCATAACAAAAAATGCTTTTTTTGTTTTTTCTGCAGCACATACCATCGCGAGCCACCGATCAACGCCCATTTTTTGTACATTCTCGTAACTATTTTTTATATCGAATGCTGATTTTTCTGTGTGTTTTTCAATGAAATTAATTTTGCGAGGCAAACAGAGGGTATTTATTTCTTTCGAGACTTCATTATTTCTAACTGAAGCTAAGTAAATATGAGAAATTTTTTCGTAAGAGTCGATAAATTTAAAAAGCTCAGCTATCGAATTAACGGATTTGGGCTCTTCTTTGTCATTACACAACAGAGAATATTTGATTCGTGTGTTGCCAATGTCCACTAATAAGACATTTTGCTCACTTGCTACAGCATTTTTTTCAGATGGGATACTATCAGTTACCACGAAGGCTAACCTCACCGCCATGAAAACGTGTAATGCCGTCTTGTGTTTCAACTAACAGTGCACCGCTGGCGTCTACGCCTCTATCGATACCAGAGAATCGCTTCTCACCCATTTGCAGCACTATCCTTCTATCACCGTAAAGATCTAAGGCTTCCCAATGAGGGACGAATGGCCCAAAGCCTTGTTGAGTAAATTTAGGAAGATAAGACCATAGTGATTTAATAATTTGCGCCGCTAATTCATTTCTATCTGGCACTGTGCCTAAAAATGAAGCGAGATCGCTATGAGGTTGCCCAACGTCGTATTGGTTATCAGGCACACAAACGTTCAATCCAATGCCGATAACGCAATGCGCTGTCGCCCCAATCTGCCCCTCTACTTCTATCAATACGCCAGCAAGCTTCTTGCCCTGTAAATAAATATCGTTCGGCCACTTTAATTCGGCATCGTTAACGCCAAACTCTTTTAGGGCGTCGCACACTGCAAGACCAACCAATAAAGAAAGGCCCGCCATGCTCTGATATCCATCTGGAAACGACCAATACATGGAAAATGTTAGGCTACCGCCCACAGGCGCTAACCAAGTTCTGCCATGTCTTCCGCGACCTGCGGTTTGTATTTCAGCAAAAATCGCATCACCGTCGGCTAATTCTTCTCGATTATTAGCAATGCGTTTTTTCATCTCTGTATTTGTTGATGGGAGTACCGACTCAACATCTATCATGGCTCGTTTGGTGTTACCCAAGTACTTCTTAATGCTATCTGCACTTAACATGGGAAAACCTCGCTCTAGTCGATATCCCTTACCTTTTACCTTAAATACATCCAATCCCCAGTCAGATAACTGAGAAATATGCCCTGCAACAGCGGTACGCGATAGTCCAACCTCTTGAGCTATAGTTTCACCGGAGTGAAAGTGACCGTCGGACAATAGCGCTAATATATGTTTTCTTATTACTTTAGATGCCTGTCTCATAGCGAAATAAGTCCTTTGCTTCCTAAAAGGCGTACTTCAGGTTCGAGTTTGATATTAAACCTGTCAGAAACGCTGGCTATGATATCTCTTGCCATAGATAGTACATCGCTACCGTTTGCATCGCCAAGGTTTGTAAGTACTAAAGGCTGTGTAGGGTGACACCTCACATCGTTCAGCGTCTTTCCTTTAAAACCAGCTTGGTCAATGAGCCAGGCTGCCGGAATTTTCACACTATCGTCGGCGGATTTCGTTTTTACAGTAAAATGAGGTACATGTTCGTATTGATCAGCAATTGTTTTGAAATGATCGTAAGTGACAATTGGATTTTTGAAGAAGCTTCCCGAATTACCGAGAACGGCAGGGTCTGGAAGTTTGGACTTACGCACCTCTATAACTTTGTGATATATGTCCTGTGGCGTTGGATTTGTTAACGCGGCAAGCTCACCATAAGCGGTATTTAACTCATAAACTTTTGGTAGGACAAAATTTACGTGGGTAATAAGCACCTTATTGGCCAGCGCATGTTTGAATACACTATCTCGATAACCAAACTGACAGTCTTCATTTTTTAATAGAATCTTTTCACCCGTGTTAAGTACCACGGCTTCTATTGTTTGTATTAATGTATCGACCTCTACGCCGTAGGCGCCAATATTTTGAATTGGACTAGCCCCCACTGAACCAGGGATGAGCGCTAGGTTCTCAAACCCGAACCACTCATTTTGCATACATAGTTTGACAAGCTCGTGCCAATTTTCGCCTGCACCTACCCGTAAAAAATGACTCTTTTCGTCATCAAAATGACTTACGCCCTTTATCTCATTGACCAGTACTGTGCCTTCAAATGTTTCGGTGAATATTGAGTTGCTGCCACCGCCAAGCAAATAACACAAATCGGTGTTGTTATAGAGGCGGAAAAAGGAGTCGATATCTGAAAACGATTGAATTGTTTTGCACGACGTATTTAGACCAAACGTGCTGTAGTGTTTCAATGAGGGCATAATGTCTTCGAACTGCGAATAATTGCCTAATGGTAGGGTAAGCAGAGAATAAAGAAAAGTATATCACTTCAATAAAGCGTGAGGGATTGAATTAACCTAGTGAATATAAGGTAGGTTATGAAAACTCGAAGAATCTGTAGAAAGCTAAAACGTAGCTTTTACTATTTAGTTGTCTTGACGCTCCCTTCGCCTCATTGGCATTGAGTCAATATCTGAAAATATGCGTACTGGGTCTATCACGTCATACTGCTCTTTTGTACCGCCATCAAGACCGATGAGGACTGCCTTGCTTCTATTTAAGCGACTGTGGATTTTAGCCAGAGAAGGAAGACAAGATAATGAGTTGCCAAACGGATAAACCGTTTTTCTATCAATGCCCAGTACAAGAAGCTTTCTCTCTGTAAGTTCAAGTGCACTGTAGTCTAGATATTCTGTTAATTCTTTCAGCTCCACATCGTCATCAACTCTTACTAAAAGAATTCTATTTTGCCAGCGCATATCGGTGAAGAACATAGAACAGGACTCCTGATACGACACACCCGTTGGCTCACTTTTCGCAAAGGAAAGGGAAGAAGTCGCTATAAAAGCAGAAAGAAACGATATGATGTATTTTGAAGGCTTCATAAGTTCTATTACGCAACTCCATCACTTTCGTTCAAACAATAAAGGGGGTCAGGTCCACATTTCGAAATACACCCTGACGTTATACGCTTAAACTGAAACGATAATTGGGGTCAGAGCCACATTTTTTGACCGTTTTTCTGTTGTAGGCAATGTGGATGATAATAAATAGGGATCTGACCCCGTTTATTTTTAGTTTGACAGCCAGTCTTATATGCTAAGGACGGCAATATATTGGGTTCTGACCCTGTCTTATGTTCGTTGGATTCGATGTGCTGAACATAATTGGGAGATAAATACGGACCTGACCCCATTTGTTTTTAACTCTCTCAGCTCCACATCGTCATAAAGTCTCACTAAAAGAATTCTGTGTTACCAGCGCATATCGGTGAAGAACATAGAACAAGATTCCTGATGCAATACACCCGTTGGCTCACTTTTCGCAAATGAAAAGGGCGAAGTCGCTATCAGAGCAGAAAGAAACGGTATGATGATAAGGGATTTTTCACTCTGTACATTTTGTATTGAATGAATTGAAGGTCATTGGGGATAAACGCGAATCTGCCCCCACTCATTTCCCACAAAAACTTAACTATGAAGCTTTATACCCAATTCTAAACCCACCCCAATGCTTGCCATTTACATAAATAGGCGCAGAAAGGTCGTGCATAATCTCACCTGTGTCTCGTTTATAAGTTTGCAGCAGAAACGACTCAGTGTTGCTGCCGCAACGACTGCCGGTTTTATCGTTAAAAATTCGCTTTGTTCGGCTGTTAGCTAGGTCAGTAGCATAATCCCCTGTAAGAGGTTGGCTGAACTTATTGTTATGGGTTGGGAAGTAACCATTCTTATCCACCGCACCGGCATAAATAATAAAATTATGAGTGTCTAAAATCGGCTCTTGAATATCCGGTAACACAGAATCGGTAAAACTATCGAATGTGGTAGCGTGCTTTTCAGGATTAGTGTTCGGCACCGGTTTATAGGAAAAATTAAAAAGGTCGCGCTCTGAAATAGCGCCTTCGCTAATAGCCTTCTCAAAACGTTGACCTACCTCTTTCGCAGTTTTTATCGCTATATCTCGCACTCGACTGTTTTCATCGTCAATATTCAGAGTTTCTAGTAATCTAAAAATATCTTCTGCTTGAGTACTTAACGCTAGTGCTTGCTCGGCAACTTCGGATAGGTCATGCTCGAGATCGCTTGTAGCATGTTGTAATGTTGAAATAGAATCACCAATGCCACCGCTATCGTTTGCCAGATCTGCTACATTTTCCTTCATTGTTTCCATAGCGTTTCTCGCTTCTGAGGATAATTCGCTCGACTCGGCTATGAATGTTTCGCTTTCAGTAAGAAGCTCACTCATACTTTCACCAGATTCAGATACCTTAGACATGGCCTCAACAGCGCTTTTACTGCTGTGATTCATGTCCTGTAGTAGATGTTCAATACCCGATGTAGCCTCAGTGGTTTTTTTAGCCAACGCGCGAACCTCATCAGCAACGACCGCAAAACCACGCCCTTGGTCGCCGGCACGAGCTGCTTCTATTGCAGCATTGAGTGCGAGCATATTTGTTTGGTCAGCTAATTGGTTAATCGTGTTGGTGATACTACTGATACCTTCGGCTCTACTTTTAAGCACAACAAGTGTTTGTGAAGATTCGGTTATTTGTTCGCGCAGTAGTTTCTGATGTTCCAGTACTTGTTTTAGGCGGCGACTGCCTCGCTGTGTTTTTTCATCAGACGTTGTAATCGCTTCGCCTGCTTGCGCGGTTAAGTTGCTCAGTGATGCACTACCATTTTCTAAATTCTGGAGACGCGTGCTCATCTCGCTAATACTATTTACTTGTTCACGAAAGGCGGAAGACAGTTTATCTAAGAAAAATGAGACTGACGCGCCGCCAATTGCAATGCGGCTTGATGCCGCACTTATATCATTACCTTGGGCAAAACCATCAAACTGCGTATAGGACGAATCATTATGATCTTCTAATTTAGAACCTAGTTTTGGTGGCGATTGCGAGTGTGACGAAAAAGAAGAATTAGACGATTGCTCAAACCCACTATTTCTTGATTGGAAAGGTAGATAATAAGTAACAGCGAAGGCGATAATAAATGAAACGAATACCGATAAATATATGTTTTCCGTCACCAAAAAGGAGACTAGAACGGCAATGGAAGAAACAAGACTAGGTATTACATTCAACATGGTTGTCATCACTGCATAATCTATTATTTTATAGACTGTAGGAGATAGCATCGCAAAAGACTATACGAAAATAGTCTTACATTGCTCCTCGTACTCTCGACATACACAAACAATGTGGCTGCTGTTGTTTAGATATGAGCGACATCGCAGTTTTTAACCCTCGACGACATTATACGTCTCGAGTAAAACGATAGTCGGGTGGAAGCGGCATCATTTTTCATTAGTCTGTTTTAGGCACTATAGATAACAATAAATTGGGTTCTGACCCTGTTTTATTAGCGTTGGGTTTGATTAAGTTTGTTGAGATTGGGGATTAATACGGTTCTGACCCCCATTATTTATGAATGTAATTGGGGGATAAATGCGGATCTGACCCCATTTATTTTTTTGGGGCAGAAAACAAAAAACCCGCCGTG
>NZ_BAAJLR010000015.1:0-23838 GCF_057542855.1 Alteromonas sp. 4NS20-0143 | reverse complement strand
TAGTGCAACCTCACCATAAGCCGTTGCTTCTTGGTGACTCACTCCGTTTGAGTGAGGTGCGCATTATACGCTGGAAGTTTTTGCTGTCAACACTTTTTGAAAATTTATTTTCTGAAGTGTTACTTCGAAACTCCCGTCTTTACTGGCCTTAGAGGTTAGTAATGACTTGCTTCTCTTGCTAAGAGCTGGGTAAGTCGTTTTGCTTTTCCCCCGAAGCGGATGCGCATTTTAGGGATCTGAGCGCTCACGTCAACAAGTATTTTCAAAAAACTGTCATATTTCGTTTTTTTGAATAATCTTCGAACAAAACGGATTTTTATTGTGCAAATTTGGTAAAGCCTCACTACTTCATTGCCTCTTATGTATCACCAAATATCTAATTAGCAATATGTAAGAGTTGTCGAAAAGTATAAACGCAACTAATTTGTATATAGCGTTATCTACTATAGATTAGTGAATACTACCCATATAAAGAGTAACCAAGACAACATGAAGATTTCTGAATTCAAAACTGCTGGCAAACTCATTACCGGTGCTGGTGCCATTAATGCACTTGCAGACGAAATCAATCGACTATCTATAAGCTCATTTGCGGTAGTGACTGATAAAGGTGTCTCTCAAGCGGGGCTATTCGACTTGTTGCTTGCCAAGTTACCGTTTGAGCCAACCCTCGTTATTGATGATATTCCCGCCGAGCCCGAAGTCACCATTATAGAAAATAAAGTACGCCAACTTCGTGACACTAAGATAGATGGTGTTATTGCACTAGGAGGCGGAAGTGCAATAGATGCGGCAAAGGTTGTAGCAGCCACATACGACTATAAAGGAAGTATTTCTGATTTATTTGGTGAAAACCTGATAAAGGAAAGGTCACTACCACTCATTGTACTGCCAACAACTGCAGGTACTGGTTCGGAGGTTACCAATATTGCCATACTTGCCGACCCTATCGAAAAGGTAAAGAAAGGGATTGTAAGCCACTGCTTGTTACCTGATGTAGCAATAGTGGCACCAGAGCTGACGCTTTCATGCCCTAAATCTATTACTGCTGCTAGTGGAGTTGATGCTTTTGTTCATGCGTTGGAAGCATTTATTTCAGTAAACGCGAGCCCCATAACCGACGCACTTGCCGAAAAGGCGATGACACTGATATTTCATTCTTTACCTCATGCGTACAGAAATGGTGAAAATCTCGTGGCTAGGGAACAGATGGCTACTGGCAGTTTAATGGCTGGCCTTGCATTTGGAAATGCCGGCGTGGGCGCGGTTCACGCTTTAGCTTATCCGCTGGGCGGACGCTTTCACTTGTCACATGGCATGAGCAACGCGGTTATGTTACCTCATGTGCTGCGAGCGAATGCACCGTTTTGCGCCGACAAACTATTTGCCGTGTCACTGTTGCTTAAACTTTGCCCGCCGGATAGCAAGAAAGACATTGCGATTACTACTTTATTAAACGCAGTAGAGAAATTATGTAGTGATGTAGGCATACCACGCACCTTAAGAGAATTCGATATTCCAGAAAGTGTAATTCCTCAACTAGCAGAAGATGCTAGCAAAGTAACCCGATTACTACGCAACAACCCTAAACAATTAAGTGTTGATGATATTGAAAACATCTATCGCAAAGCCTATTGAAGATAACTAATAAAGTGTGACTCGTAAGCCCATTCAAAATGATACTGTCTTTAGGGAAGGTAAAGCTTTTCGAACTACTACACTATAAGTAGAATTATAGTTTCAGCTAGATAGTGAATGCCAATGGCATTTCCATGCTATTAGCTTCACGATTAGATAAATATTGAGCAGTAGATTTACATGAACGAATTATTCAGCGCGCTATCACGGGCACTTAGCCCATACTATACAGAAATGAGCATTATGCTGATGGCGACTATTTTGGTGGTATACGGTGATATTATAAATGGTCACGTAAAACGTATTTTAGCCCCCTACCACTTTACTATCAGAATAAGTCTGTTTGTTGTGCTGTGTGCATTTGGCTACGGAGCACTCACTTTATACGGCGCCCCCTTTTTAAAACACGTCATAGCCTACTTACCTTGGCAATACCAAGGCGCAGGCTTTGTAGCATCGTTTATGTTAATTGGCTTTTTAGCGGAGAGGCGGAGATACATTTAATCTTTCTCTCACTCCGTATTATTGAATAGGCGTATTGCCTCGTTGCTCTACGAATTTTTTAGGCGGTATGCCCATTATTCTTTTAAACGAAGTTGAGAAGTACGCCGATGTTGCAAACCCCACATCTAAACAGGCATTTAATATGCTGCTTCCTTCTAGCAAAATAGGTATCGACTTTTCAATGCGATAGCGAGAAAGGAATTCGCTAAAGTTATAATCAAATAGCTCTGCCATACGACGATTTAAACTTCGCGGACTTATAAGCAGTGCTTTTGCAGCCTGATCCCGACTAAATTCTTCGTCTTGATAATGATTTTCAAGCACTGCAATGAAGTTAAGATAAAACGCCATGTCCTTTTCAGTCTTAAATTCTGGAATACTCAAGCAGCCATATTTAAACAGTTCGGTATCGATGCCTTTCTCAGGCTGAACATTTGTATCTCTGATGGCCAATAGATGCTCGACACGCATTTCAATTTCCTGATTCGAACTTGGCTTCATTAAGTAATAATCTACTTTCATTTCTAGTGCTATTTGTTCGACGGTAGGATCTGAACTCGCGGTAAACATAAGAATAGGCGTTGCCCCGAGAGAGTCGTGCTCTCTTATTTCCTTAGTAAGTGATAAGCCATCAAACTTACCCATTAGCTGATCACATATTACCAGCGACACTATATGGGTTCGCAATACTTCAAAAGCTTGCTTACCATTTTTCGCGACTAGACAACGGTACTTCGGTGACAAAAGGTCAAATAAGTAGGTTCGAAATTCTCTGCTATCATCCACTATCAGAAGGGTTTTTCTGTCTCCTTGCCATTGCGCTGTGTCTTGCATGTCTGATTGCGCGTTAATGTATTCGGTATCATCAATGGGGAATACTGCACTAATTTTGGTGCCACCACCTTGTTTACTGTCTAGCTGGATTTCGCCTTGATTTAACTCCACTAAATTTTTAACGATGGATAAACCTAAACCCTCGCCTTTTTCATCATTGCTAAATCGGGTAAAACGTTCAAATACATGTTCGTGCTGTTCTTGCGCTATACCTGCACCATTGTCTGTCACCGTTATCTTGAATGTTTTAGCTTCAATTGCGAACACTACTTTTACGGTTCCTAGCTCAGGAGTGTATTTGACTGCATTTTCAACCAGATTAACCACAATTTTTTCGAGGCTATCGGTGATTAAGGAAACTGTGCCGTCTCCTTTTATTCGCATATCTAAATTTTGTCGTTTTGCTTTTGCTAAAGGCTCTAGCGCATTGACGATATGAGCCATATTTTCTGTGGTATAGGTAGTAAAATAATCGGAGACCGCAGATGCTCTAGGGGTATCCTTTTGCATTTGATTAACTAGCTGTTCCACCCGCTTCATGTTCAGTTGAATGCTTTTTAAAACGCTATCGCTTTCTTTGGTGGTTTCTTTGACGCTAGACAGCGTACCCTGAATAATTTGAATAGGCGTTTTTAGCTCATGCGTTATTTCGCTGATATGTCGCTCTTTACTTTTCAGCATCTTTTCAAATTTTGATTCGCCATCGGTTATTTCATAACGGGTGAGTTGGCGGTAGAGTGGGGTTTTCTTAAACGAGATAAACAGCTTTTTCAATATTCCGAGTTGAAAAAGCATGAATAACAAAAATAGGCTAATTGCATAAATTATCATTGCGGGGTAAAGAAGATATATTGGTTTTTTCACCTCAAAATTGATGCTACTTACGGGGTTACCCTCACCACTTACTTTAGCCTCGATAGTGTAATTACCAGGTTCAATGTCGGATATTGATAGGAAGGCTTTAGACTCTGAATGAATTTTCCACTGCTCATTAATCCCTATTATTCTAAACGCCAACTCCTGTGTTTGATGCTCAACATAGTTATTGGTACTAAATTCAACCGATAGTTCAACAAAGTCATTATCAAGCAATAGAGTCTCATCATGCCCAAACTCGTAATTACTGTACTCATTCGAATCTGTAGAGCTCCAAATTGACTTTGTAAAAATGACTTTGCTCTTTTTACTTCTGACTTCTTCGAGTGATTCCAGCATTTTCTTTTCATCAATAAGATATGAATATTTATCACCCAGAACTAGAAGCTTATCGCCCACCACTAAGACACTTTGGTATTCAAAGTCAGAATCATAAATCCCATCTGTAGAATTCAATAACCACTCGAGTCCAGAGCTAGTACGGACATATAACCCCATATTTGTTGCAACCCAGAGATTTCCCGCTTGGGTAAGGCCAGCGCCTCGCACAAATTTGATTTGGAAACCTCCTAAAATATCAGATGATGAGAGTTCGCCTGTTTTTTTATTCAGTTCCTGAATTCCTTGGCCTGCCGTGCAAACAACATAGCGATCCATATATTCAAGCAAACAGGTTATTCCATTCCATCCCCCCTCATCTGGAGAGATTGATTTCCAATTAAATTTCGACAGCTGGATATGGATAGTGTTGTGGTTATCGTAACCAACAAGCTCACCAGATGAGGCCACGAAAGCCTCCTTCATCCCGTGGGGTGCAGAGATTGTATCTATCACATTGCCGATATCAGACTCATCAATCAGCATGTAAGATGGAGATTCACCGTCATCTTGATAAAGATAAAAAAACGGACTGTCTGTGGTGACTAGCTGTCCGTCCCAAGACTCACAAAAATATTGAGGTTTTTGCAGGCCCTGTGCGTAGCCCTTTACTCTGAAGTCAATACAACTATTTTTCCTATCATAGTCTCCGTTTAGTAAATTGAGCTCTCCAGATGTGATTTTAAGTTGATATTCGTCGTCACCGATTTGTATTGATACGTCGCCACTCTCTGTGAAACCTTGCCGCATCACATTTCGTCTGAGCACATTATTTTCAAAGTGGAGTAAATTTACTGCCTCTTGGGTTTCAGTTAATGTAATCAGGCCTAACTGAGAGGACGACAATAAAAGGGTACCAGTTGACAATTCGTTTATTGCTACGATACTGAATACGCCTTCAGAGGTAAGAAGTGGCGCAAGAAAACTAGGGGATCTTACAAATTTTTTACCTAATTCAAAAAGCCCCCCTGCCCCGACTAAAACTCTTCCTGTCTTTGTTACAAATATGACTGATACTTTGTCACGTAGTGAGATATCGGAATGAAAAGGATAAAATATCTTAGTTTTATTTCTCTCGCTCCATTCATATACCCCCTCAGCCCCCCCAATAAACACCCTATCATGCTTAACAGCTACAGCATCTATTGATGAAAGAGAGTTGAAATAGTCTGTTTTATTAAAGCGAAAAACTTCTTGGCTTACCGTGTCTACTTTAATAAGAGCATCGCTTGATACAAGGTAAACAACTCCGTCCTGAGAAGACGAAACACTGAGAACATCATTTACTTTTTCAACCCCGATTGAATTTGCCCATGCCTGGATCTCCTCTGTCTGTTTATCAACAACAAGCACTCCTTGAATCAGCGATACAACAAGAAACCTCCCCGTGTCTGAGATTTTCCACGCATATTTCGTCCAGCGAGCATCAGGGAACATTTCTACAGATTCATTTGTTTTTAGATCTAAATAAAAAACTCCTGCACCGTATTCAACCAGCCACAAACCGCCAGCTCCATCAAAGGCGGCATCAGATATTGTCCCAGATAATGTGTTGCTCCCTTTATAACTCACTTTTTCAGCAATACCGCCTAGCAATCTAAAGACGCCATTTTCAGCAGAGACAAACGTAGTATCTCCTATAACCTCGATGTCTCGGATAATTCCAGTGGGTATTCCTGCTAGCTCAGTTTGTCCTTCTAAGGTTTCACCAAAAGCTATTACTTGTGATGAGTATATTAGTAGATAAGGTATTAAAATTGAGCCAAATAGACTCAATAAGTGACGTGGAAAGGCAGCTGTCTTTTTTCGCATGTCCATATGACCAAATTATTATTAATCTTTCTTCGCTTAGTAAGAGCGTCTAATTTTGAAAGAGGTTAACAATATGAATATCGAACAAAAAACAAACATGCAAGAGCTAACGGTTGAAGAATATACTAAAGTATATGGAGGTTTTAATTCTAATGTGATTGAACTGGAACCGATTGAAACTATCTTCCCGAAGCACCCGACACCGCCGGGCGGAAAATCTATCTCAATCTAAACCATCAACCACTGCATACCTGCATTCTCAGCAGCCTGCTGGTCATAAATAAAATCCCCTACATATAGGCAGTCTGCAGGTTGCAGCTGCCATTCTTTCGCAACCATGAGTAATGCGGTTGGATCAGGCTTTGCCGGGGCATCTTCTCGCGTGAGCACATAATCTATGGGGATGTTGTTGTTCGCTAGCTTAATTGCTGTGGCCTCTCTGCAGTTTCGAGTCACTATGGCCATGGGCAAGTTGTGCTCTTGCGCCTTTTCTACCATCTTTTGACCTATACTCAGCCACTTCGCATTCCGAGCGTCGTCCAGTTCATGCTGCAAAATAGTGTTGTGGGCATCTGCCTTTTTACGTTCGCAGTCTATCGCATCAACAAACGTGAGTATGTCTTCATCTAAAGGGCACCCAATGGTTTTCCGCATTATTGTAAAATCTAAACTCGACTCCACTAGTGTACCGTCTAGGTCGAATATAACGCCTTTAACACCATCTAAATTCATGTGTGCTCTCAAATAATAGGTTTAAAAAATCTAGGTATGAATATGCCACTAACAACATACGTATTCCGTTACGTTTAGATTAAAAACCTTTGTGTTTACATGGATATCAAAGAACAGGCTTACCTAAACTCTATCTTTGCATTAGCATAGCCGCTCTTTTTCGTTATACCTCACCACAGAAGGGTTATTCATGGGTGTATTTGCAGCATTAGGAACTGCGCTTTGCTGGGCTATTGCGGCACGTTTGTTCAGCGGTATAGGAAACGCATTTTCGCCACTTACCATGAACTTTTGGAAAGGCTTAATCTCCATTGCGTTGCTTAGCGTTGTATTAATTGCGGTTCAGCCTGCTTTATTTTCAACTAACGCCGTTGTCTGGCTGTTGGTGAGTGGCTTTATTGGCATTGGCATTGGCGATACGTGTTTTTTCAAAGCGCTGCAAAGCATTGGCGATAGCCAAGCTGTACTTGTTGCTGAAACTCTTGCGCCATTATTCACTGCCCTATTCTCCATGGCCTTTATTGGCGAATGGATTACATGGCAGCAGTGGATAGGCGTGGCTGTAGTGCTTTTTTCTGTCGATATGGTTATTAAAGCTCGTAAGCGTAGCGCTACTCATGTATTCGCCACCAGCGGCTATTTATATGGTGTTGGAGCCGCGCTATGTCAGGCTGTTGGCGCAGTGGTTAGTCGCGATATTTTAGGAAGCGGCGACGTTGATGCCGCAAGTGCAGCCTTTTTGCGGCTTGTGGGCGGTATGGTGTTTGTTGTGCCCTTTATTGCCGTAACAAAAACTCGGTGGCTACCCGTTATTACTGAAGGCAAACGCGTATGGCCCGCCTTTGTTGTAGCAACATTACTGGGTACAACAGCAGCAATTTATCTACAGATGTTTGCGTTTGCCTACGCGAAAGCAGCTGTAGTACAAACTCTAATCGCTACCAGCGCATTAATGTCTCTTGGTGTTGCCTTTGTATTAGGAGAGAAAGCCACTAAAGCGACTTTATTGTGGTCGGTCATCGCTTTGGTGGGCGTTGGTATATTAGTAAGCTTTGGCGATAACACCATTCATTAACTTACATTTCCCATAAGTCTTCTTTTTTGTGCTCGTAAAAAGTAGACTTATGGGCACGTTGGGTGGTAGTTGTGGCGATAACTAGCTATGATTGCAAAAAAAATTAGAAAAGAAACAATATGCGCTCGACATATTTTGCATCTATTTTATCGATAACACTCTTTACAGTAACCGCGTTATTTTTTAGTCGCTCTTCATTGGCAGCTAACGGCGATATTGAAGCCTTTATAGCCAAGGTGCGAACTGTATCTTACGACTGCCCTGACGCTAGCTTGCTTTCTGAGTTAGACACCACTTTGGCAAAAGAATCTCTTACAGGCAATCAGCGCTTCGCACTTTCCACTGCACGAACTCATTTCTTAATTTGCAGCGGTAAACATGAAGAAGCGCTAAAAAAACTTCTTGAAAGTATTGAACAACCTAATATTGATACAACCTCTTATGCGTTTGCTTCAGCCATTTATCAAATAGGGTTTATTTACGATACGAAAGAAAACCCTGCTCGCTGCCAGTTTTATGAACGGGCCAAAACCCTCTCATCTCCTGTTGAGCACAGCGACATATTTACTAGTGCCTCGCTAGCTATTATTACCTATTGCTCAGAAGCAGATTCTATTGCCGAGCGATTAGGCAAAATGTTCAACGTGTTAGATAGATATTCAGATAAGGGCAGCCCAGGTGAACTCGCACATATTCGCAATAGCATAGGCCTTGTTTATGGAAGCTTAGGGCAGCATGCACTCGCTGCCGAGCAATATATTAAAGCGCACGAACTTGGTTTACAGGTGTATAAAGGTAGTAACAAGGTGTCGATTTTGATCAGCGCTATTGTTTCACTCGCCTCAAGCGGTCAAACAGACGAGGCTTATAAGCGTATATTAGAGCTTGGGCAGCTGAACCAAGAAATTGGCAATTCTTACACTAACTTTTTGTATCAATATTCGCTGCAACTCTATTACCGAAAACAAAGAGACTTCAACAAATTAGGGTACTACCTACCTCAGTTTAAAGAGGCAATATCTGCGATATCGAATTCATTCTATCAATCGCTATATGAATGGCATGTAGCGGAGATATGCTTATTTAAAAACGACATTCCTTGTGTTGAGAATTACCTCAATAGCATGAAAAAGAATGAGACTACTATTCCTCCTAAGTTTCGAGAGAACCTAGACTACCTAAGCTTTAACTTATCGCTATATATTGCTTTGAACGATTTAGAAGGTGCCAAAGCTGCCCTCGCATCTTACTCAAAATTGGTTAATGAAAAACAAAAGGAAAACCAAAGCTCTGCTAAAATTCTCGGCGCAGCAAATTTATATAATAAAATACACGATTTAGAATTTGAGATAGAAAGAACTGAGCGTTTACGTAAAAACACGCTTTTCGCCGCAATAGCCATTGTTTTAATACTAATGGCAGGCTTAGGTTTTTATCTTCGCAAGCGACACCTCGCGTCTAAGGCTATCGACCCTGCAACACAATTACTCAATGCGCAAACGTCTATCAGCCGTATCAACAAGCTTGATACCCCTGAAGATGGACGAGCTATCGCTATTGCGATTTTTGATTTGAGCAACTTTCGCGAGCTAAATCAAAAGATTGGCTCAACAAAAAGTGACTACGTACTAAGAGAGATAGCCAAAACACTTCAACACGTGGTGAGAGGCAGCGATATTCTTGGCCGTTTTGGCCCAGAGCAATTTATATTGTGCCTACATAATATTGATGAAATAAGCGCGCGAACGTTTTTAGAGCGAGTGCAAACTGCTCTGGATAATACCTTTGAAGAAGAGCTATCTACCGGTGATATTAAGGTGCAATCGAACATGAGTATATTCATTACATCGGAGAAACTGTCTAATTTAGATGACATTCTTGATGAGATGCTTATGTCATTCAATATCAGTAATCGTTAGTCTTGTGCAATGACATTTGTATAAGGGAACGATAACAATGATCAAAGCGCTAATTTTTGATGTTAATGAGACACTTCTTGATATTAATGCAATGAAAACTGGACTTGCTGAAGTATTAGATGGCGATGAAACCCTGATTGATCTGTGGTTCGCCAATTTACTTCATCACAGTTTGGTTGATGTTGCTTCTTCTCAGTTTCATGATTTTATAGACATTGGGGCAGCAGCACTGGTGATGGTTGCTTACAGCAAGGGTATTCAGTTAACCCAAGAACACGCTAAGCAAACGATTAAACAGCACATTACTTCTCTGCCACCACACGACGATGTTGCGGCTACGCTAAAAGCCTTAAAGGAAAAAGGCGTCACGCTAATAGCATTATCAAACTCTTCTAGTGCAGGGTTAGAGGCACAGCTGTCTTATGCCAATATTAAATCGTATTTTGATATTGTGCTGAGCGTAGAATCTATCCGCACATACAAACCTTATCCAAGCGTTTACCACTGGGCCTGCCAACAGGCTGAGGTAGCACCTAACGATACATTAATGGTTGCGGCACATGGCTGGGATGTGAGTGGCGCTAAAGCGGCAGGTCTTAATACTGCGTTTGTCGAACGCCCTGGTAAAATGATGTACCCGTTAGGGCTGGCTCCGGACTACTCTATTGAATCGCTAGACCAGTTAATCCCTTCTGTTTTTAACGCTTGATTATCTACTTAATTAAGTAGCGCAAACAAAAAGACCTTGCTTACGGCAAGGTCTTTTTTTAATTCGGTATGAAGTGAGCGTATTAAAGCTTTGCTAATTCCGGACGTTTCGCTTGGAAACCTTCAGTACTGCAAGAACTACGCTTTGTATTTAAGGCGTTTAATTGACGCTTGAGCCAAGATTTTTGAATACCCGATGACGCGGTGTTCATCTCGCTACTCACTCGAATAATTTCTTTACCAACATTTACACATTCTTTTTTAGTAGGCTCGAACCCACCGTTTGCTAATGCAGAGGAAGAGAATACGATGGCCGATAGTGCGATAAGTGTTTGCTGTTTCATAAGAGTCCCCGATTACTCGTATAATTTTTTATAAGTTATGTACCAGTTACACTGGGTTTGATTTGCCCTAAATCTGATAAAAACTATAGCAGGTCATTTATTCTTGTTAGGTGTTGAAAAATATACGCAGTAATAAATCTGCTTATTTTTAACACACCCTTATACCGACCATTTCATTTGAATAAGACTACCGACTCTTATCAACACGCCATCAGTTATGGTATAGATTTAAGCATTTTGCAAGTTTTGACAATTAACCCATCCCTAGTAGTGGCCATAAAACAGCAGGTTATGGCAACAACATTAATCATCACGCGTAGTTAAACATCTTATCAGCTAAGTCTCAACGACCTCTTTAGTCTAAAAGTGTTTTTTACTGTGGTTATAGAGTAAGGGCGTATTGATCTTTGCTGTACATTTTTGCAGCGGTCTGTGAGCTATTTAGACAAGGCGAATGGTTGAAGGTCTAGCGGGCTAAATCGAAATCATTCAACGTAGGATAAATAGCTCACAGGCGCTGCCCGAAGGGGGCTAAACTAGTACAACAAAGATCAATACGCCCTAGTTAACTTAGGTATATAAAAAGCGTGGTATCTCGCTCACTGACCTATGTGCCTACAACCTGCTCCCTGCGTCCATCTTATCGACCGCTTGTAAAATTTCTTTGCCCATATTAGACAACGAAACAATATTTTTGGCTGCGCCTTTTTCTATCGCCACTTTAGGCATGCCATAAACAATACAACTTGCCTCATCTTGGCAAAATGTTTCACTACCACCGTTGTACAGTTCAAGTAATCCCGTTGCCCCATCACTGCCCATCCCTGTAAGCAATATACCAATAGCATTGCTACCAGCACTTTTACATAACGAATAAAAAAGAGTATCGACAGAAGGCTTGTGACCCGAAACTCGAGGACCGTCTGTAAGCCTTATCCGATAATCAGCACCGCTTCGCTCAACTTCCATATGTTTATCGCCTGGCGCAATATAGGCTTGTCCTGGCAAAAGCCTTTCGCCCCCTCGAGCCTCTCTTACGGTTATATGACATATTGAATTTAATCGCTTTGCGTAAGTTGTTGTAAATCCCGCAGGCATATGTTGAGTGATAATTGTCGCAGGTGCATTGGCTGGAAAAGTTGACAGTATTTCTTTTATTGCCTCAGTGCCTCCAGTTGAAGCGCCAATAGCAATGAGTTTTTCTGTGCCTTGGTAGCTGATTGGCTTTATCGTCGATACTTCGCCTGCACTCTTCGCTGGCTTTTTGACTCTCGCCCGTGCAGCGGTTCTAATTTTTTCGACAATCATTTCATGATAGGCAGCCATGCCCTCAGCAACTCCAATTTTGGGCTTCGCCACAAAATCGACTGCGCCCAACTCTAGGGAGCGGAACGTTGCATCTGCTCCCTTTTCAGTGAGGGTAGATATCATTACCACCGGCGTGGGCCGAGCACTCATGAGTACCTCAAGAAATCGTAAACCGTCAACTTTAGGCATCTCAATATCAAGGGTAATAACGTCTGGTTGAGTTTCTTGCACTAACTTTTTTGCGACAAAAGCATCTGGCGCAGCACCAACTAATTGCATATCAGGCTCACTTTTTATTATTTCGCCCAATATCTGCCTTATCAATGCCGAATCATCTACAACTAACACTTTAATTGTCATCACTTACGTTCCTAGAATATATCAACACTGCCAACTAACTTGCGCTCTGAGAGTTTCCAGCGATGCTGACTCTCCCGCTCAATAATAGTGGCGTTATTTAATTCATTAATTCGCTTCATGAACACGCTTCCCGTTGCAGGAAAGAAATAAATCTTGCGGGCATATTCTTCGCATAAATCACTTGCCACTATAGGAATGCGTTCTGTATTTAAAAAGCTGACAACAAACTCTGCATTGAATCGGCCTACATCATGCTGAATGAATGATGGAACAACCCGTCCACCGCCGAATACCTTTGCTTCTAGCCTGCGCTTATCCGCACCTGCTTTGACAAGTTCGTTTACCAACACTTCCATGGCATAAACACCATACTTTGTTGCCGTGCACTCCGTTTGCTCTAGCTCATTCGCCGTTTTGTTTATTGTGGGCAGCATAAAATGGTTCATTCCACCTACTCCCGTCATAGGATCGTAGATGCACGCAGCAACACAAGAGCCTAAAACTGTAACTAACAGCTTTTCTTGTTTAGTCACTGCATACTGTCCCGGAAGAAGCTTAATAGCCTGAACGCCGAAGCGTTTATCATAATAAGCAATAGGAGAATCGAAATCGCTAGTGTGCACTGGCACTCCTATTTAACCGGACGATATATGGTTTTACCTACCGGCCTTACAAGATTAGTGTGCATATTGAAATTTTCGGAATGCCCCGCCATATAGAGCCCTTGCGGCTTTAACATTCCAACCATTTTAGTCAGTACTTTAAGCTGCGTCGGTTTATCAAAATATATCATTACATTTCGACAGAAAATAACGTCTAATGGTGAGCTTATACTCCACTTAGGTTCAGTTAAATTGAGCTTTTTAAACTGCACCATTTGCCGTAATTCTTCCACCACGCGCACTTTACCTTCAAAGCTGCCTTTGCCTTTATGAAAAAATTGCTTTTGCCTAGACTCAGATACCTTTGCAATTGTCGCAAGTGGATACACTCCCTCTTTAGCCTTGGCTAAAACCTTGCTGTCGATATCTGACGCAATTATTTTAATAGGCGTTTTAAAGCTCCCGAAGACCTCTGCAACAACCATCGCAATTGAATAAGGCTCTTCGCCTGTGGAGCTTGCAGCACACCAAATTGTGGTAACCTGCGGGTTATCTCTTAGGTAATCAGCCAGCGCAGTAAAATGGTGAGGCTCTCTAAAAAACGATGTTAGGTTGGTCGTCAGCGCATTTATAAATTGCTCTAGCTCATTCTCAGACCTATCAACAACCGCTAAATATTCACTAAAGCTTGTTAAACCCTTCGCTCTTATTCGCCTCGCTAAGCGACTATAAACCATTGCCTCTTTTGCATCGGTTAGTTTAATACCCGCTTTTTTAAATAGCATTTGTTGCACTTTAAGGAAGTCCCCCTTTTCAAAGGCGAACTCCCGTGTCGATGCTATTTTAGGTGGCATGGCTCCCATCAAAAAGACTCCCACTCAGCATCTTTTGGCAATGCAGGAGACAATACCTTCCTATTGTTTACCGTATTCGTACGATGGTTTAGCGTATTAGAGACGGCTCTTGGTGTTAAACCTAAACGCGTTCGATGACCTGCCAAACCATTAGATTGATGCCCTTTACTTGTACCCTTTTCTGTTTCAAATACAGCAACACGATCGCTCAATTCTGCGGATTGAAGCTTTAAGCTATCTGATGCAGCTGCTGCCTCTTCCACTAACGCTGCATTTTGTTGTGTCATTTCGTCCATTTGAACCACTGCTCGACTGACTTCCTCAATCCCTGCAGCTTGTTCAGATGACGCAGCGGCGATTTCTGACATGATATCGTTTACGCGCTTAATAGCGGTGACGACTTCGCCCATTGTGTCGCCTGATTTAACTACTAGCTGGTTTCCGCTGGCAATTTTACTTACCGAATCGGAAATGAGTTCCTTGATATCCTTAGCGGCTTCAGCAGACCGTTGAGCAAGGCTTCTAACCTCGGAGGCAACAACAGCAAACCCACGGCCTTGTTCTCCAGCCCTTGCAGCCTCTACCGCTGCATTCAATGCTAATATATTTGTTTGAAATGCAATGCCGTCAATCACACCAATGATATCTGAAATTTCCTGAGCTGAATCATTGATAAGCGTCATTGTATTAACTACTTTGCCAATGACATCTCCGCCCTCAGTCGCAATTTGGCTTGCTTGTGCCGCTAGTGCATTAGCTTGCTCAGCATTTTCTGCGTTTAGCTTAACCGTGCTAGTCAACTCTTCCATACTGGATGCGGTTTCTTCCAAACTTGAAGCCTGTTGCTCTGTGCGTGACGAGAGGTCTGAGTTACCTAAGGCAATTTCACTTGAAGCGGTATTAATTGTCTCAACAGCAGAATTGATGTTTAGTATGGTGCCTCGCATTTCTTCGATAAACTGGTTTATTGAACCTCCAAGCACTTTAAACTCGCCCTCAAGCGCATGCTCGATACTTACCGTCAAATCGCCTTCCGTCAATCGTTCCATTACGTGCTTAATTTCATCTATCGCCTGAGTTCTGCCAGTAATATCTGTCGCAAACTTGACGACCCTGAAAGGCTTTCCATTGTGGTCAAGGATTGGATTATAGGTTGCTTGAATATAGATCTCCTTTCCGTTTTTACCTATTCGCTTGTACTCTCCACTTGAAAATGTGCCTTCTCTCAGCGACTCCCAGAATGCTGCATACTCATGGGTTGAACGATAGCTAGCATCAACAAACATACTGTGATGTTTACCTTTTATTTCATCCAGGGTGTAACCAACGGTTTGAAGGAAGTTTTTGTTAGCAGTTTGAATAATTCCATCCATATTGAATTCTATTACTGCCTGAGACTTTCCAATAGCCTCCAACTGCCCCTCGAAATAAGCGTTTTGTACTTTTTGTTCCGTAATGTTACTCGCGTACTTAACAACCTTAATCGGCTTACCATTAACGTCTAAAATCGGATTATATGTTGCTTGAATCCATATGTCTGAACCATCCTTGGCAACGCGATGAAACTCGCCGGAATAGAACTGCCCCTGAGCTAGCTTTTCCCAAAATGTGCGATAGTCTTCAGAATCACGCTCAGTCTCGGTAACAAAGATAGAATGATGCTTGCCTACGATATCCTCGAGGGTATAACCAACGGTTGCGAGGAAATTATCGTTTGCAGTAATAATATTGCCGTGCGTATCGAACTCGATGACGGCCTGAGATTTGCCTATAGCGTTAATTTGTCCCAAATTAAACGCATTTTGCATTTTTTGCTCTGTCACATCTGACGCGTATTTTACTACTTTAACTGGGTGACCAAATTCATCGAATATTGGGTTGTAAGACGCTTGGATCCAAAGCTCGCTGCCGTCTTTTCTTATTCGCTTAAACTCGCCAGCCTTATAATCCCCTTTTTTTAAGTCTCGCCAAAATGCAGCATATTCTGGGCTCATTCTATAGTTAGGCTCAACAAAGATACTGTGGTGCTGGCCTTTTATTTCACCCAGGTCATACCCTGTGGTTGAACAGAAGTTTTCATTGGCAAAAAGGATATTACCTTGAAGATCAAATTCAATAACTGCTAGTGACTTACCTATTGCATTGATTTGCCCTTCGTAATTCGCATTTTTGCGTTTTTGCTCTGTTATGACGGTTGCAAACTTAACTACTCGAACAATGTTACCCAGCTTGTCATAAATAGGATTGTAAGATGCTTGGATCCAGATTTTTTCACCACTTTTCGCAACTCGACAATATTCACCGGTATTTTTTTCGCCACTTCGAAGCTGTGCCCAAAAGTGCTTATATTCCTCAGACACACCATACTCGGTAGTAACGAATAGTCGATGGTGCCGGCCTATTAGCTCGTCTTTTGTATATCCAGTCGCTTGCAAGAAGTTATCGTTAACATCTTCCACTATCCCATCGGGAGTAAAAGCAATTATGGCTTGGCTTCTGTCCAGTCCATTTAATAGCCCAGTTTTATACTGAAGCTCTTGATCGTTGACCCACTCAACCATATAACCGAGCATCTCTCCTTCTGCGCTGTTAATAACAGAGACATTCAATGTAAATATCAGCTCTCCAATAGGCAGCAGAAAGGTGTCTTTTGTTTGGCAATGTTCAAAGCGAGAGCTCAACTCTTTATGGTTAGCAAAAAATGAACATAAAGCCATTCCGTTTAATGAGTGGAAGTTAATTGAGGGCAAATGCTCTCTAAACTTAGCAGCGTATTCTTCTGCCAATTTAAAAAATGCCTTGTTCGCAAACGTTATCGCCCCACTCCCGTCTACCAACATCAAACACGCGCTACTTTCACTTAACGCTTGCTCTTGGAACCTAGTTAAACTTTGTGCAGCGATGAGTTCGTCATTTTGAAAAAGATTAAAAACACCCATAATTTAGCCTTATTAATTTATTTCGATAAACACAATAAAAAAGCGACTCCCCGAAGGACAGCCGCTTTATGTTTTAGAACGATTCCCACTCATCGCTGCTAGGTACTTTAGGTTGTAGCGCTCTGTGATTAGTCAGCGAGGCAACCGATGCCGTTCTGTGGGATTGGTGAGAGAGCCTTGCTGTAGGCACAGGCTGTTGCTGTGTCTTATGGGATTCACCTATTTTGAACGTGGCTACACGCTCTGATAATCCACTCGCCTGCTGTTGCAAGCTTTCAGCTGCCGCAGCGGCCTCCTCCACTAACGCAGCGTTTTGCTGAGTCATTTCATCCATTTGTACTACTGCTTTACTCACCTCTTCAATACCAGAGGCTTGTTCTGAGCTTGCAGCAGCAATTTCAGACATAATATCGTTTACGCGTTTAATCGAGGTGACAACTTCTTCCATGGTGTCGCCAGACTGATTGACTAACTTATTGCCACCATCAATTTTGCTTACCGAGCCTGAAATAAGCTCCTTAATTTCTTTAGCTGCTTCTGCTGAACGTTGCGCTAAGCTTCTTACTTCTGAGGCAACAACTGCGAAACCTCTTCCTTGCTCTCCCGCTCTTGCGGCTTCAACCGCCGCATTTAGCGCAAGTATGTTGGTTTGAAACGCTATACCGTCGATAACACCTATGATGTCTGAAATTTCTTGAGCAGATGCATTGATAGATGACATGGTATCAACTACCTGTCGGATAAGGTCGCCGCCTTTGGTCGCAATATCACAACTTTGCGACGCAAGCGCATTTGCCTGCTCAGCATTTTCAGCATTAAGCTTCACGGTACCTGTGAGCTCCTCCATGCTCGATGCGGTTTCTTCTAAACTTGACGCTTGCTGTTCGGTGCGACTAGACAAATCAGAGTTGCCGGTAGCAATTTCAGAAGATGCTGTTGTTATTGTTTCTACCGCCTCGTAAATAGAGCCGATGGTGCCTGACATTTGATTAACGAATTGATTAATCGCATCACCTAAAACTTGGAATTCACCTTCAAATTCGTCTTCGATAACCGCGGTAAGGTCGCCATTAGACAGCCTGCTCATCACATCATTAATTGTGCCTATAATACGGCGCATATCACCGATAAAACGGTTAATCGAATTGCCTAAGTCTTGGAACTCATCCTCAAATTCATGTTCAATTTTGCAATCTAAATTACCCTGAGCCAGTTCGTTCATCGCATGTCTGATATCACTAATGGCTTGCTTGCGGCCTGTAATATCTAAAGCAAATTTCACCACTTTGTATGGGCGACCATTTTGATCAATTATTGGGTTATAAGATGCTTGGATCCACACTGAATTGCCGTCTTTCCCGACTCGCTCAAACTCGTCGTTAAACATGGAGCCCTGTCGCAACTGTTCCCAAAACTGTGCGTATTCAGTGGAACGTTTGTAATCATCTTTCACAAACATACTGTGGTGCTTACCTTGCACCTCTTCTAACCTATAACCTACCGTGTTTAAGAAGTTTTCGTTGGCCGTTAATATGTAACCGTCTAAGTCAAACTCAATAACAGCCTGAGCTTTGTTGATGGCATTGATTTGCCCTTCATAATAAGAGTTCTTTAGTTTGGTCGCTGTGATATCGGTAGCAAATTTCACAACGCGTATTACATTGCCATCGCCGTCAAGGACTGGGTTGTATGAAGCCTGGATCCATATCTCTTTACCCTGCTTATCAAGCCGACAGAATTCACCGCTGTGGAGCTTGCCACTTTTGAGCGTTCGCCAAAATTCGCTATATTCCGAAGACTTCACGTAACTGGCATCACAAAACATTTTATGGTGATTGCCTACTATCTCGTCTAACGAGTAGCCCAGTGCATTTAAGAAATTGTCATTGGCAGCCACGATGATGCCTTCAGGCGTAAATTCAATGACCGCCTGCGCCTTATCCAGTGCATCTAGCATCGTGTCTTTAATAAGCTTTTTTGATAGATCGACCCATTCGATCATCGTACCAATTTGATTATTGCTTTCATCAAAAAACGGCGTAAACGTAAGTTCAAACGTCAGTGGCCCAATCTTCATCTCGGACGATGTCTTTGAAGTGAGATCGTTAAATGTTTTGCACAGCAAAGGGGAATGTTTAAAGAAAAGTTCTACATCCATCCCTTCAATATTTCTGACCGATATGGAAGGAAATGCAGTGGTAAAAACGTGCTCATTCTGATTTATAAGCTGCTTCATCGAACCATTCGCATAAACGATATTGCCTTCTGCATTAGTCAGAATGATGCTACTTGAGGTAGCGTCTAAAGCCAGTTTGTTGCAAAGTGCCTGTGTAAATTCAGTCGACCTAGTAAAGTCTTCTATCCACGTCATGATACCCATTTTATTCTTCCTCTACCGATGCTGTTTTTGTCTCAACTAGACCCAATTCATTACTAGTGATAAGGCTTTCTATATTGACTAAAATCACCATATTTTCATCAATGTCAGCCAACCCGTGTAAGTATTTACTATCAAAAGAAACACCAAATTCCGGCGGAGGAAGTATGTCCCCTTCAGAGAGTCTTATTACATCTGAGACGCCGTCTACTACTATTCCCACAATGCGGTCATGTACGTTCAACATAATGACGATAGTGAATTGATTATAAGTCGCTTCACCCACGTTAAATTTCAAACGTAAATCTACTATTGGAACAATATCGCCTCGCAAATTAATCACGCCCTTGATAAAAGAGGGTGCATTAGCAATTTTTGTTACCTGCTCATAACCGCGTATTTCTTTAACCGTTGTAATGTCCAGTGCATAGTGTTCTTCGCCTAATATGAAACTCAAAAACTCGCTTTCTTTAGACGCACTTACTGCCTGTTGAAGTACTGCTTCACTCATACTGAAACCTCGCTATTTTTTACAGTGGCGCAATTAACTGCCACTGAATCGGCATCGATGATCATGGCAACTTTGCCGTCGCCCATAATGGTTGCGCCGGCAATACCTGCGACTTTTTTGTAATGCTGTTCTAGGCTTTTAATCACCACCTGTTGCTGTCCGACAAGAGAGTCAACCAGAACGCCGTAGCGCTTTTTACTGCTCTCAAGTAGCACAACAATGCCTTGAGTAGGCTCAGTAACGCCATCATCGACTTCCATTAATTGGGTTAGGGAAACTAAGGGCCAATAACGATCTCGAATCCACAGCACTTGCTCATTTCCAAGTGTCTTCAGTTGCGATGATGTAGGTTGAAATGACTCAATAACATTTAGAAGTGGTATAACAAATATTTGCTGACCTACTGACACACACATGCCATCGACTATGGCTAGCGTTAGCGGCAAATGGATGTAAAAAGCAGAGCCCTCGCCCTTTGATGATTCTATTTCTATCCGACCACCGATGGACTCAATGTTTCGGCGTACCACGTCCATACCCACACCGCGGCCTGACACATCAGTTACTTCTTCGGCTGTAGAGAAGCCGGCCTGGAAGATAAGTTGCCATATCTCGCTGTCGGGCATATCGGGAGATAAAGGTAACCCATTTTGCGAAGCTTTTTGTAATATACGTTCTTTGTCTAAACCGGCCCCGTCGTCGATGATACCTATGATGATGCTACTGCCTTTTTGCTCTGCACTAAGGATCACAGTACCTTTCTCGGATTTTCCGCTAGCAATACGTTTTTCAGGAGTTTCAATTCCGTGATCGATACTGTTTCGAACTAAATGAGTGAGTGGGTCGACCAGCTTTTCAATTAAGCTTTTATCAATTTCGGTGTTGCCACCTTGGATAACTAAATCAACCTGCTTACCAAGCTTGGTTGATAAATCTCGTACCACTCTTGGGAAACGATTAAACGTCATGTTTATTGGTAACATCCGCATAGACATCACCGACTCTTGAATTTCTCGAGTATTACGCTGAAGCTCATCTATCGCTAGCTGCAGTCGCTCGCCTATCTGACCTTCTACTTCCTGCCCCACATTTGAAAGCATTGACTGAGTAATAACTAACTCACCGACTAAGTTAACCATAGCGTCAATTTTGGTAGTATCTACACGTATCGATGCCGCCTCTTTTGCAGCAGCTTTAGGTTTTGGCTTCACAGGTTTAACAATAGGTTGCGAAGGGGTTTTCGCCTCCTCGATTTTTATAGGGGGGGCAACGGGGAGATTCTCTGGCTCAAAAAAACCAAACCCTTCATCAACGACTTCGTTTTTTTCAACCTGCTCTGGTTCATTAATTTCTTTATCCGAAACCTCTAGCTGCCCTTCGGCTTCACTAGGTTCATCATCAAAAAAACCAAAGCCAGCTATTTCAGCATCTATATCTAAATCATCCTCAGACACTTTATTAATAACGCCGTAATCGTCGTCATCATCAAAGAAGCCAAATCCATCAATCTCGTCAGTATTAGTGTCACTGGTGCATTCGAGAACGTCACTATGGTCAGATACACTGCTTTGTGATGCTTGTGCCAATGTGTCTTCTAGCACTTTGATGCTTGCATCTATCTGCGCTTGCGGGAGATCAGTCTTTTCTTTATAGGCCGATAAGGTGTCTTTCAAAACGTCCAGCGTTTGTAAAAATACATCTACTATGCCGGTGGTAACGTGGATTTCCTGATTTCTCGCCTTATCTAATAGATTCTCCATCACATGAGTGAGATTCATTAAGGCGTCGAAATTAAAAATACCACTGCCACCTTTAATAGAGTGGGCCGCTCTGAATATACTGTTAAGCTGCTCTTGGTCAGGACAGTCTACGTCAAGCGTCATTAACAACTGCTCCATGTCTTGAAGATGTTCATCACTTTCTTCAAAAAATACGTCATGAAACTGGGTTACATCTATTGTCATGAGAGATTGCTCCTAACGACGTTGAAAAGAAAAATATCGCTTAACCAAGAACTCGTTTCATCACATCAAGTAGCTTGTTTGGATCAAACGGTTTGACCATCCATCCTGTGGCACCCGCAGCTTTTCCTTTTGCTTTCATTTCATCGCCCGCCTCAGTAGTGAGCATGACAATGGGAGTAGACCTAAAATTAGTTAACCCTCGCAGCGACTTCACTAAAGACAAACCATCCATACGGGGCATATTTTGATCGGTTAGCACAAAATCAAAGCTTGCCCCTCTACACTTCTCCAAAGCGTCTTGTCCATCTTGCGCAGTGGTGACTTGATAATTTGCTGACTTAAGCGTCATTTCAACCATTTGACGAATAGAAACAGAATCATCGACAACCAATATATTTTTACTCATTGTGTATTCACCTTTGCACTGTTTTTCATTGAATAGGCATGCTGAGAATGCCGTTACTGCTTGTAAAAAATCTTATCGCGATATAACAACTAACCGGGGGTCCACTTTTAAAACAGCTCGATATCGCCTGCATCTATGGATGTGGCTGATACGGGGTTGTGGTCAGCCTGCCCCCTCTGCGCCAAAGAGTCTTTATAGTTTATTAATCTATTTCGAACTTCTTCGACGTTGTCAGCAGACAGCAAATCAAGCTGTTCAGTAACAAAACTGATAATTTCTTGCGTATAAATTAAATTCTGGCTGTTGATATCACCGAACTGCATACCCCGAATGGCGCTGTTTGTTGCATCGGCCAACTTCTGCCTGATTGTTTCTAGTCCATCGGCATTTTGAATGTCGGACTCTGCTTTTCGAATGATCCCGCTAAGCTCTAAACTTATGCCGTCTTTTGCTTTAACAACGTGGGAAATATCTTGCGATGCTACGAACTCAGCTGTCTCAGTAAGCTGGTCAATCAATGATTTGATGTTCTCGATTTGCTTTTTGATCACGTCGCTAAACTGGGTTGAGCGAGTTGATAGCGCTCTTACCTCGTCTGCTACTACCGCAAACCCTCGTCCGGCTTCTCCCGCACGAGCGGCTTCAATCGCAGCATTTAGCGCAAGAAGATTTGTTTGTGCTGCAATGCCATCGATACCCCCTAGGGCGTCGATTACAGTAGGCATTGCTTGTTGAATAGTTTGAACCTGGCTTTCAAGTGACTTCGTAGACTGAGTCATGGCTTCTGTAGATTCTATGAAGCTAGTCAACGTATTATCTGTATCACTGGCAAAAGAACGCATTTTCTCTGCATATGGAAGGTCGCTGCTTTGATCATCTTTTAACAATTTGTGAATACTGGATTCTTGTTGCGAGAGCAGTGATTGTAGGCTCAGAAACGCATCACTTAAGGTAGTAACCGCGTCGTTTTGTGTAGTGAGAATGTCAGTGATGTTTGAAGACGTCACCGATAAGGTGTCTTTCACATCATAAAGCGTGTCTTGTAATTGATGGCTACTCTTCCCATGGCGCTTCTCTTCAAATTCAGCCGTCGTTGACTCATCGCTGGTATTCGCTACCTGACTTCCTGCGCTCCTATTTTTAGGTGCTGCATCAGATTGCTGAAGCACCATTAAAAGGTAAATCACACAGCATGAACTGAACACTAAGCCAAGATGATTTATCTGTGAGAATTCAAGACCCCAACTTGCGAGCATCAACAAGAACGATGTTACAAAGGCGGTACTCTTTTTTGACATCATTGAATCAAAAAAACTATAAGCGATAGCAGCCACATCAATACCTCACTACTCACCATTTCAGGCGGTTTGTTTAAATAACGATCGAAGTATGGATATAAAATACAACTTCTACCATTATACTTTTGTTCACATTTGTGTAACTTAGTTGTTTTATGTCAATTATGACAATAACGACATTTTTAGATGAATTGATTAAAGACTGACTTAAAAACATTTTCGAAAGATACAAGAGCTTGGATAACAAGAACGTGGTCGATAGTGGGAAGGTAATATTAGGAAAGACTAAGGAATTAAAATTTTACTCGTAATTAGCAGTAGTAACGTTGAATGCATCGCATCGGACATTTCAGCGCTTTCATCTAAATTGATATAGCAGCTTAATTTAACGAAAAGCCC
>NZ_BAAJLR010000014.1:0-74076 GCF_057542855.1 Alteromonas sp. 4NS20-0143 | reverse complement strand
GTTTACAGTCTTACCGTCACTATTGATAGATATTTTGAAGCGGGAGCATCCAGCAACTCTATCTTTAGCGATTGATACTGGATATTTAGGCGTTACTAATTTTGCGGGTATCCAATATTCTTCCGCCGCTACTTTGCTATGAGTGAAATCTAGGGTTTCTGAAGTGCTTAAAGTGGGTGCTTCATAGGTCGCACATGATGCTAAAAATATCGTAGCGGTAGTTGAAAAAAGTAATCTTTTCATATTCATCCTTGTAAGTTCTAACACTAAGCTTTGGGGCGCTAACATGGGGCTATAATCGCGAAGCGGCCCCGTGTTAGCGTCCCAGCGACCGGAGGGAGTGCCAACAGCGTTTTGTTAGGCGTACAACTGAAAGTACGCAGCTTTGCTGCCACCACTAGCCAAATAGACCGCATATTTAAATTGTTGAATTCAAGATAAAACAACCCTGTGCGAAAAGCCAGATGTTAACGGCATTGCTGGATAAAAGAGCGAGTTTAGAAAGCTGGTGATGTTGGATGTTGGCGTTACGATACTGAGGAAAAGCGCGTTGCTAATGCCGTTGAAACTGCCGAAAAGTAAGCCGTAAAGACAACCTAGCGAAACAACCTTGATGCTGGAGTGTCACGGTTGAACCCACTTTTTAGTGCTGTAAGTAAATGACGCCTAACAATTTAGTGTACGGAAAAAATCCTTTATGCAAGGCGGATTAATTCCATATATCACGTTTTATAGTTTGTTAACTTTCGCACGTAAATGTCCTTTCATCAACAACCTATACTTTCTATCTGAAAATGCTGGCCTTAAGTACGGAATATATCCGTTTTATTTTACCTGTGTTCGAAAAGCCGTAATGCTGTCTGCATTTACAGTTAATAAATTTAATAAAAATGAAATCAATGTTTATGCAAATGGTGGTCGAGCATATGCGGAATCGCCGCTATGCGAAGCGCACAATTGAACTTTATACCACGTGGATAGTTAGCTTTATTCGTTTCAATAATAATAGACACCCCTCTGAAATGGCCGATAAAGAGGTAGAATTGTTTTTATCTCATTTAGTGAATGCTAAGAACGTTGCGCCTGCTACTCAAGCGAGCGCACTAAATGCATTAGCGTTTCTTTACCGAGATATAATAGAGCGTCCACTCACTTTAGAGCTAGACTTTGTTACTAGTCGAAGGCGTGCAAAGTTACCCGTCGTGCTTACACAAGAGGAAGTGGTTTCGCTATTTTCGCAAATTCCTGCGAACTTGAAGCTGCCCGTTTCGTTACTCTATGGCAGTGGGCTGCGTTTAATGGAAGCGGTTCGGTTACGCGTGAAAGACATAGATTTCGACTATAACGCTATCCGCATTTGGGATGGTAAGGGCGGCAAGCATCGCATTGTTACGCTGGCCGCCGAGCTAAAGCCTGGGCTTACTCGTCAAATTGGTGTGGTTGAAAACTATTTGGTGGCTGACCTACAAAATCCAAAGTATGAAGGTGTCTATTTACCTCATAGGTTGCGCGTGAAATATAAAAACGGTCCGCGGGAATTGGGCTGGCACTATCTTTTTCCTTCATCGCGGCTATCCGTTGACCCAGAAAATCAAAAGGTGCGTCGACACCATATCGACGAGTCGAGTATTCAAAAGGCCATTAGAAATACAGCGAAGGCCTGCTACATCAAAAAAAAGGTAACGCCGCATACACTTCGCCATTCCTTCGCTACGCACCTGTTACAAGCTGGCGCTGATATTCGTACAGTGCAAACCCAACTAGGTCATTCTGACGTGAAAACCACACAAATTTATACCCATGTTCTGCAACAAGGTGCGCAAGGTGTGGTTAGTCCACTGTCTAGAGTATTGAAATAAAGGTGATAGGTAGGCAACAAAAAAGGGCCCGAAGGCCCTTTCAATAAAACGTGTTTAACTAATTAAACGCGTTCAAATACAGTAGCAATACCTTGGCCTAAACCAATACACATGGTGGCTAAGCCTAGCTCTACATCTTGCGATTCCATCAAGTTAATCAAGGTACCTGAAATACGAGCGCCTGAACAACCTAATGGGTGACCTAATGCAATAGCGCCGCCGTTAAGGTTAATTTTATCATCCAGGTTATCCATCCAGCCCAACTGCTTAACGCAAGATAGTGCCTGAGCAGCAAACGCTTCGTTAAACTCGGCCAACTGAATGTCGTCCATCGTTAAACCTGCGCGTTTAAGTGCTTTTTGTGTTGCCGGTACTGGGCCGTAACCCATAATTGCGGCGTCACAACCTGCTACTGCCATTGCACGAATTTTCGCACGTGGCGTTAAGCCTAGCTCTTTCGCTTTATCGGCAGACATAAGCAGCATGCCTGATGCACCGTCCGACAGCGCCGAAGATGTACCCGCCGTTACCGTACCGTTCACAGGGTCAAATACAGGGCGAAGGGCCGCCATACTTTCTGCTGTACTTTCAGGGCGAATAACTTCGTCATGACTAATTAGCTTAAGCGTACCGTCTGCATCGTGACCTTCTACAGGCACAATTTCGTTGGCCCAACGGCCTTCGAGGTGTGCTTTGTGTGCTAGCTGATGAGAGCGAGCGCCAAAGGCGTCCTGCATTTCACGGCTAATACCGTTTTGACGACCAAGCAGCTCTGCAGTCATCCCCATCATGCCCGATGCTTTTGCGGTGTATTTCGCAAGGCCTGGGTGAAAGTCGATGTTGTAGTTCATAGGTACGTGGCCCATGTGTTCAACACCACCAATCATGTAGATATCGCCGCGGCCACTCATAATGCCACTTGTGGCATCGTGAAGGGCTTGCATTGAAGAGCCACACAAACGGTTAACGGTTACCGCACCTGTGGTACGTGGAATTTGTGTAAGCAGCTGTGCGTTACGTGCAACGTTGAAGCCTTGTTCTTTGGTTTGCTGTACACAGCCCCAAATAATATCTTCTATGTCAGCTGGGTTTACATTTGGGTTGCGCTCTAATAGCGCAGTCATTAGTGCAGCAGAAAGGTCTTCTGCACGAACATTTCTAAATACGCCACCCTTAGAGCGTCCCATAGGGGTGCGTACGCAATCGATTACTACGACGTCTTTCATTTATATTCTCCTAAGGATTAAGCGAAGTAAGATTTACCTTCAGCAGCCATCTTGCGAACGCCATCTGAAATTTGGTAAATCGGGCCAAGGTCAGCGTACTTGTCTGCAAGTGCAACAAAGTTTGCTAGTCCCATTGTTTCAATCCAACGGAAAATACCACCGCGGAACGGCGGGAAGCCTAAGCCGTATAGTAGCGCCATGTCTGCTTCTGCAGCACTGTCTACAATACCTTCTTCTAGGCAGCGGATAGCTTCGTTAGCCATTGGCACCATTAGACGAGCAATAATGTCTTGTGCGTCAAAATCTTTCTTCTCAGAAACGATAGGAGCTAACAGACTGTATGCTTCATCGGCAGCCACTTTCGTTGGCTTACCACGCTTGTCTTTGCCGTAGTTATAAAACCCTTTGCCGTTTTTCTGGCCTAAACGCTTTTCTTTATAAAGTACGGTTACTGGGTCATCGCCTAAACGTGCCATACGCTCAGGAATGCCTGCAGCCATAACGTCAGCCGCGTGATCGCCAGTATCAATGCCTACTACATCCATAAGATAAGCAGGGCCCATTGGCCAACCGAATTGTTTTTCCATTACTTTATCAACAGCGACAAAGTCTGCGCCATCAAGCAATAGTTGGCTAAAGCCAGCAAAGTAAGGGAACAATACGCGGTTAACTAAAAAGCCTGGGCAGTCGTTCACTACAATAGGCGTTTTACCCATGCGTAATGTTGTTGCCACAACAGCATTAATAGTGTCTTCAGACGTTTTCTCGCCGCGAATAATTTCAACTAGCGGCATGCGGTGTACTGGGTTGAAGAAGTGCATACCACAGAAACGCTCTGGCTTATCTAAGCTTTCTGCAAGTTGGTTAATTGAGATAGTTGATGTGTTAGAACAAATAATTGCGTCGTCGGCAACGTTTTGCTCTGTTTCTTTAAGCACTATCCCTTTCACATTCGGGTTTTCTACTACCGCTTCAATAACTAGGTCAGCATCTTTTATGGCGCTGTACTCAAGGGTTGGCGTAATAGCGTTCAGTGTTTTCGCCATTTTAGACGCGTCTACTTTGCCACGCTTCATGCCTTTGCCTAAAATACTGGCCGCTTCGTTAAGACCTAGGTCGAGTGCGTCAGTATTGATATCTTTCATCACTACCGGCATACCTTTTACGGCACTTTGGTAAGCAATACCGCCGCCCATAATACCGGCGCCTAGTACCGCATTAAGCTTGATGTCTTTCTTGCTGGCTTTTGCTTGTTTCTTGCCTTTGCCTTTTACTAGCTGGTCAGCTAGGAAAATACCAATTTGTGCTTTCGCCGCATCAGTTTTTGCCAGTGCTACAAAGCCTTCATTTTCAACTTTAAGTGCGCCGTCACGGTCCATGCCAGCCGCTTTTTGTAATGTTTCTACCATTTTATGTGGCGCAGGATAATGTTTACCTGCTTGTGCAAATACCATGGCTTGCGCGGTAGAGAAGCTCATCATGGCTTCGTTTTTATTTAGTTGTAGTGGTGCTTTTTTCTGAGCACGACGAGCGCCCCAGTTTAGGTCGCCTGACACTGCATCTTTAAGCATCGACAGCGCGCTTGTCGCGAGTGCTTCTGGTGCCACTACCGCATCAACAGCGCCTTCGGCCATTGCTTTGGCTGCTTTTCTGTCGCGGCCCGTTGTCATCCACTCTAGTGCATTATCGGCACCAATAAGACGTGGTAAACGCACTGTGCCACCAAATCCAGGCATAAGGCCCAGTTTTACTTCTGGCAAACCTATGCTTGCAGTCGTGTCAGCAACGCGAAGGTCACAGGCTAACGCCATTTCACAACCGCCACCAAGTGCAAAACCGTTTACCGCTGCAATTGTAGGGAAAGGTAAATCTTCAAAGCGATCGAATACTTGTGAGGTGTTAGCCACCCACTCTAGTACTTCTGCATCGTCCATGGCAAAAAGGCCAGTGAACTCGGTAATATCAGCACCCACAATAAAGGTGCTTTTTGCTGAGCGAACTACTAAGCCTTTTACGTCGCCTTTGGCAACGAGCGCTTTAGTTGCTTCGTCAAGTTCAGATACCGTTTGACGGTCAAACTTGTTCACTGAACCTTCAGCATCGAATACTAGCTCAGCAAAGCCGTCATCTAGCGGACTGACGGAAAGACTTTTGCCTGTGTATATCATTATCATCTCCTTCGGCATTGGCCAGGATGTTAGTAAATTAAATCCAACTGTGTTGTAGGGCAGTATCAATTTACTAACGCGTTAGGGTGGCTACAGGTTTTACAAAGCCACACAAAAATTCAAACATCTGTTTCAATTTGTCATAAGGTAGTGGTCGGATGACTTAAATTCAAGAGTAAATAGCGAATTCACGCTTCATTTCGGTATTGGTGGTTGTATAATGAGCATAATCAGCGCAAAGCGCCAATCTAATATAAGAATAATCGACAATAAGTCTGCCTATGTTTGTAAAGCATTGCTAACGATGTAAAACATGAATAGGGGCAGTCGGCACAACATCTTCAATGGCATGGAGCCAAGCTGTTAACGCGCATTACTGACTTTTGCTAGGCGTTTATCGCGCTTTCATAAAGTATTTACTAACCATTAAGTAAGTACACAGCTAATTAGTACATATGCAGTATTAATGCGGTTATCACAGCAACATATGCCACTCATGAACGGCCATTGCCATTTCTATGAGTTAGGTATAACGAGCAACTCGGCGTTTTCCACGTTAATGCAAAGCTAGTGCAAAACAGGTTGAGTTCAATTCAGGGTAGGGGGCTTTTTGTGTCTATATATCATTATTGGTCGCGCGTATATCGTCTTCGCGACACCGCTTTTGGCATGCACGCATTGCGGGCTAATAAACTATTGCGGCCCGTTTTTTTATTAAATTGCGCCATGCTAGTGCTTTGTGCACTGCCATTTTCTTCTTTACATGCCGCTCAGCAGCACACGCAAGCCCAATCACTTACCTTGCCGCCAGATATGTACGCTGAAAAACGCCAGCATTTTCTTACGCTAGAAGAAAAGTTGCGTACGTATTCGCGTCGTCGTATTAACGACTTCGACGGTGAAATTTACGCACTGGCAGACTATCCCCTGTACCCTTATTTACTGCGCTTAAAACTAGAGCGCACCATGTCTATTCGCACAAAGCGCGACGTGAAGCAGTTTCTGCACGACTACCGCGGGCAGCCAGTGAGCTATGGCTTGCGATACAAATGGCTTAATTATTTGGCCAAACGCAATCACCAACAGGCCTTTCTCGACAGCTATAGTAGCGGCATGGGGGCAAAACTTACCTGTATTTCACTGAACTACCGTTTACAAAATGGCGAGCCAGCAAAGCAAGTACTGCGAGAAGTAGACACCCTGTGGCTGCACGGTCAGTCTCAACCTGATGAATGCGATCCGCTTTTTGCAAAGTGGAAAAAAGCAGGATTAATGTCGCCTGCTATGGTGATTAAGCGCATTGAAATTGCGGCCAAAGAAAAGAATAGACGCATTATTCCTTATCTTAAGCGTCAACTTCCCGCAAGCGATCAGTACATTGCAGATATTTGGCTATCGGTTACGCGAAGTGTCAGCAGCGTGCAAAAGAGTAAGCTATTTCCCTTAAAGAACGTGCAAAGCGAGCGAGAAGCGCTGGTATGGTCTCTTGAAAAGCTGGCGTGGCAACAGCCAGCCACTGCGGCAAAGGTGTACGAGCGATATGATCAACAAGGCGTATTTTCACAGGCGCAGCGCCATGTTATAAATCGTGCAATTGCGCTTAGCTTTACGTTAGAAAAGTCGCCACAAGCCCACCACTGGTTAGAGAAAGCAGATGCCCCCGGCGCTAACGACGACATAATGCTGTGGCATGTATCACACCTTCTTCGTACAAAGCAGTTTGACGAGGTCATCCGAATTGTTGAAAACGCGCCAGAAGCGTTACAACGTAAAGCAAACTATCGGTATTGGCTTGCGCGGTCGCTAGAACAATCTGAGCAGCCCATGCGCGCCACCGTGCTTTATCAACAGCTAGCACAAGAGCGTCACTACTATGGGTTTATGGCAAGTGCGCATATCAACACTTCTCCATCGCTAAAAAACAATCCAGCACCTAAAAATAGCAACGCTATCGCCAAGCTTGCAGTAACACCGGCCACCTTGCGGGCAGTGGAGTTTTTTCGTCTTGACCGCGCGACCGAAGCAAGACGAGAGTGGTACTACTTGCTAACTCACATACCAAATAATCAAATAACCGACGCAGGAATATTGGCCTACGAGTGGGGGTTATACGACCAAGCAATAAGCAGCTTCGCGAGAAGTGGCTACTGGGATGATGTAGAGCGACGCTTCCCTCTTGCCTTTAATGACGTTTTTAGTGAAAAGGCAGAAGCACACAATATCTCTACCTCGTTTGCGATGGCTATTGCTCGGCGAGAGAGTTCGTTTAGAAGTGATGCTGTATCGCCAGTTGGCGCCGCAGGATTAATGCAGTTAATGCCCGGTACGGCAAAATATGTAGCGCAAACTAAAGTTAGTCGCAGTCAGCTTTTTGATGTTAATGAGAACGTAGAGTACGGCGTGCAGTACCTGCGCTATTTGATGGATAAACTGGATAACAACCCGGTACTGGTATCGGCGTCTTACAATGCCGGGTGGAGAAAAGTGTTAGAGTGGCTGCCCGTGAATGAAGCGCTGCCGGTGGACATCTGGATTGAGAATATCCCTTACAAAGAGACTCGAGCTTACGTAAAAGCGGTTATGACGTATCAACATATATACGAGCAGCAGCTTGGCAACAGCAACAACATATTTCCTCAGCTTACTTCGGATATGATCCCATCGGCAGACGCGGTGAGTACACATCCAGTAACCGGTGTTATGCAGTTAGCGCCAAAATAAGGGCGCTGTCAGCTTTTAGGTCAATCGAACTTGGCTGTACCGTTAACGCCACAGCTCAGGTGGCAAGTTAACACTGCTGGGCTGCAGTTTATCGTAGGGGTATAAATAAGAGCACAGGCTCATGGTATACTCGTACTAGAGTAAATGTCAGTAATACAGCATTAGAAAACTAACAACGAACAAAATAAGAGGGGCTATGTCGCACCATAAAGCAACCTACGAACAGCATATAGAAGAGTTACAAGCTAGAACACGCGAAGCATTGCAGCGTGAAGGACTAGACGGTTTAGTCATTCACTCAGGCCAAGGCAAGCGCTTATTTTTAGATGATAACCACTATCCATTTAAAGTGAACCCGCAGTTTAAAGCGTGGTTGCCGGTAATAGATAACCCTAACTGTTGGTTGGTAGTTAACGGTGAAGATAAGCCAACACTTATCTTTTATCGCCCTGAAGATTTTTGGCACAAAGTGCCGCCAGAGCCAAACGATTTCTGGACAGACAGCTTTAACATTGTGTTGCTACAACAGGCCGATGCAGTAGAAAAGCACCTTCCTTACGATAAATCTCGTATGGCGTACATTGGCGAGTATATCGAGGTGGCGAAAGCCCTTGGCTTCGATAACGTGAATCCAGACAGAGTGCTGCACTACTTGCACTATCAACGTGCCTATAAAACAGATTACGAGCTAGACTGTATGCGTGAAGCGAATAAGCTTGCCGTGGCCGGTCACCGAGCCGCAGAACAAGCGTTTCGCGAAGGTAAGAGCGAGTTTGATATCAACTTGGCGTATGCCGCCGCGTGCAGACAGGGCGACAACGACGTGCCCTACACCAGTATTGTTGCTTTAAATGAACACGCGTCTATTTTGCACTACATGCAGTGCGACAATATTGCACCTAAAACATCGCGCTCGTTTCTTATTGACGCAGGCGCCACTTACAACGGCTACGCAGCAGATATCACCAGAACCTACAGCCAAAACTCATCTCTATTTGCAGATTTGATAAAAGCGGTAGACAACGTCACGCTAACACTAGCAGACAGCCTGAAGCCTGGTGTGGCATATACTGATATTCACCTACTGGCACACGACGGTATTGCTCAAATTCTTCACGACACAGGTGTAGTTAACCTAAAGCCTCAAGACATTGTTGAAATGGGAATAACACGTACTTTCTTCCCCCATGGTATTGGTCACTTCCTTGGACTACAGGTACACGATGTAGGCGGGCTTGTTAATGATGATAGGGGCACGCCAAAAACGGCGCCAGAAGATCATCCGTTTTTACGCTGTACTCGTGTCGTAGAGCCTCGTCAGGTATTTACTATTGAACCAGGTTTGTATTTTATTGAAAGCTTGTTGCGAGACTTAAAAGCAACGCCAGCGTCAAAATACATCAACTGGGACACGGTAGATAAGTACAAGCCATTTGGCGGTATTCGTATTGAAGACAATATTATTGTGCACCGTGATAAAAACGAAAATATGACGCGGGATCTCGATCTAAACTAATCAGCTTAATCTTAAGCATTGAAAAGAGCAGCGAATCGCTGCTCTTTTTGGTTGGCTTTCATAGATATCAACAGGTGTAACCGAGTCAACAAGCCCCTTTAACACGCACATTGGAAGCGCAAATTTATGTTCGACGCCAGTATTATTAATCTACTTATTGTTGTGACCATTGCGGGTCTAGCTATGCCAGCAGGGGCCTTGCTGGCCACCTATGAGCATATTCAGCCTCAGTGGCGAGAGCAGGAGATACGGCATGGTATTTTGGCCTTAGGGGCAGGGGCTTTGATATCGGCGGTAGGGCTAGTGCTTGTGCCAAAGGGGGTAGAGAATCTCTCTGTTTTTGCAGCAATAGCGTGTTTCATCTGCGGCGCAATCGCGTTTATGTTTCTTGATATCTATTTAGCGAAAAAGAAGACCGCAGGCAGTCAGTTTGCCGCCATGCTCAGTGACTTTGTGCCTGAGTCTATAGCGTTAGGTGCAACTGCCGCGCTTGGTGGCTCTACCATGCTGTTGGGCGCGTTAATCGTGGTACAAAATTTACCTGAAGGATTCAATGCTTATCGTGAAATGGTGCCGAAGAATAAAAAGCGCAGCACAAAGTTAATTTCTATCTTTGTGTTAATGGCATTGCTGGGGCCCATTTTCAGCTTAGTTGGCTACTTCTATTTGGCTCAATTTCCTGTCATCACTAGCGGCATTATGTTGTTTGCAGCGGGCGGTATTTTGTATTCGGTGTTTCAGGATATTGCACCGCAAATTCGAATGGAGAACCATTGGTTACCGCCGCTAGGGGGAATATTGGGTTTTCTGGTTGGGATTATCGGGCACATGTTGGAAGGGTAGCTGCATAAAATTCAGCTACCATTTCAGAGAACAAAAAAATCAGCTAGCTAGTGCGCTCTATTGAGATATGAGCGAGAGCAATTAATGCGTCTTTGTATTGTGAGTCTGGGATAGACGCAAGGCTTTCTATTGCCATATCAACTTCGTTTTGTGCGCACTGTCTGGTGTAATCCAGCGCGCCGGTGGCTTCCATGATCCCTTGAATTCGAGTGAGGTGGGCTAAGCCATTACTCTGTTCAATGGCGTCTCGAATCAGTGTTTTATCGTCGTCGTTTTGGGCATGCCACATTGCATATAGTAAGGGAAGGGTGGGTTTGCCTTCGGCTAGGTCATCACCTGCGTTTTTACCCATTTCTTCACTGTCTGCCATGTAATCAAGCAAATCATCAGCTAACTGAAAGGCTGTGCCTAAGTGCTTACCGTATTCTTGCATGGCGTGTTCAATGGCTTCGCTTTGGTCAGTTAATACTGCGGCAAGCTGTGTGGCAGCTTCAAATAAACGAGCGGTTTTACCGTAGATAACGTCAAAATAACGGGCTTCCGTTGTGTTGGCGTCGTTGCAATTCATGAGCTGCAGCACTTCGCCTTCGGCGATCTGATTTGTCGCTTCAGACAATATCTGCATAACGCGCATGCGCTTAAGGCTTACCATCATTTGAAATGAGCGGGTATATAAAAAATCGCCAACCAACACAGACGCCTGGTTACCAAAAACCGCGTTCGCTGTTTCACGACCTCTGCGCATAGTCGATTCATCAACAACATCATCGTGAAGTAGCGTTGCGGTGTGAATAAATTCAACAATAGCGGCCAGCGTGTGATGCTCGTTATTTTCAATACCCATTGCTCGCGCGCTAAGTACAGTAAGAAGAGGGCGTAAGCGCTTGCCACCGCTATTAACAATGTAAAAGCCAAGCTGATTGATAAGTGCAACGTCAGAGTCCACTTGTTCTTGAATCAATGTGTTGACTGCTTGCATATCGTCGCTAGACAGTGCGCGAATTTGGTCTATATCCATAGGCATGGCAATAAATACTTACTCTTACGATTGGTGCTGTATTGAGGGCGATTGTACCTTAATGCCACATACTATCCACCAAATTGTCCCAAAAAATCACAGTTTAACGCATTTGAAATGTAAAGGTTAAAGCCGCTTTATGTCACAAACTAATACGCACGTTTTGCGCTTGAAGATTCAAACGCTTATATCAGCGCTTGCTGTGCTTATACAACATGTACCATACATGTCATGCTGTAATATCAGATATTGTAAAATTTAGCGGCTTTCGTTGTTTTTCTTGCCAAAGCCGGTGTTTTCTTCATTTTTCTTAGTGCTACAAAAGCGTATGCGCCTATTTTACTACTACTTTTGTCTATAGTTAGTACGTGCTGAAAATCAAAGAGTATCGAATAAGACCGGTTCTAGCATCTACACACCGTCGCTAGCATTTAGCTAAAACGGGCTGCTCATAGGGATCGCGTGCGATCGATATTGAGATCCTATAGCGGGTGAAGGTGCTGTCTTAGCGCGATCGTAGAAGCAAAAACTAACGAAGCTAAATTGATCGCCAGAGCCTTCAGGTGGCAAATTTGCGATAAAACTCGGTTTAAAAACAGCGCCATGTCATATTTTTTTCATTTTTTATCCATATTTATGTGATTGTAAGCTGCATCAAATGGGCAATTGAGGCATAATCCAACCCATGTTGGAAAAATAATCATTTTTTCTACGAATCGGGCTTGTGATTTACAGATGTTTCACGTAGAATTTGCGCCCTGTTTTTTGAATTGAAGCGTCAGTGGACGCAGAGCGGAGTTAACTATGTACGCGGTTTTCCAAAGTGGCGGTAAACAACACCGTGTGGCCGAAGGCCAAACCGTTCGTCTTGAAAAAATCGAAGTAGCCCCAGGCGAAACGGTTGAATTTGACAAAGTTTTAATGGTAAGCAACGGTGACGACGTAAAAATCGGCACACCAAACGTTGCTGGTGGTAAGGTGACTGCAGAGGTGGTAACACACGGTCGTGGCGATAAAGTAACTATCGTTAAGTTCCGTCGTCGTAAGCACTCTCGCAAGCAAGCTGGTCACCGTCAGTGGTTCACGGAAGTGAAAATCACTGGTATCAACGCATAAGAGGAGCACGAACACATGGCACACAAAAAAGCTGGTGGTAGTACCAAAAACGGTCGTGATTCAGAGAGTAAACGCCTAGGTGTTAAGCGCTTTGGTGGTGAATCTGTTCTTGCTGGTAACATCATTGTTCGTCAACGTGGTACTCGTTTCCACGCTGGTGACAACATGGGTATCGGTAAAGACCACACGTTGTTTGCACTTAAAGACGGTAAAGTTCAGTTCGATGTTAAAGGACCGAAGAACCGTAAGTTTGTAAGCATCATCGGCGAGTAAGCATTACGCTAACTAGCCAAGAAAGCTTTCAAAAACCCCGCGTTTGCGGGGTTTTTTGTTTTATGAGACCTGATATTGGTGCAGTCCCTTTTGCCTATGTGCATATAGCGGTATTTACATTCAATATACAGGCGACATTTGTTTTTATATCCTTGAGTTTGCTACTACGCGAAAGTGCGTATTGTAGTGTAAACTTAGGGTTCTTAGTGTTAAGCAATAACCCAAGGCAACATTGCCCGGAGTGATAAATGAAATTTGTAGATGAAGCTGAAATTCGTGTTGAAGCCGGAGATGGCGGAAACGGCGTAATTGGCTTTAGAAGGGAAAAATACGTACCTAAAGGCGGACCAGATGGTGGCGACGGTGGTGACGGCGGCAGCGTTTTCTTAGTTGCTGATGAAAACCTAAATACATTGATCGACTATCGTTTCGAGCGATTTCATCGTGCCGAGCGCGGCAAAAACGGTCAAGGTTCCGATTGTATCGGGAGAAAAGGCCAAGATCTCAATGTAAGTGTTCCAGTAGGAACGCGCGCTACCGATGTAGACACTGGTGAAATGCTTGGTGATCTTACCCGTCATGGTCAGCAGCTTAAGGTGGCCCAGGGCGGTTTTCACGGTCTTGGTAACGCGCGCTTTAAAAGCAGTACTAACCGTGCACCACGCCATAAAACAAACGGTACACCTGGTGAAATTCGCAACCTAAAGCTAGAGCTTATGCTGCTTGCAGACGTAGGTTTATTAGGCATGCCAAATGCGGGCAAATCCACGTTTATTCGCTCAGTGTCTGCGGCTAAACCAAAAGTAGCCGATTACCCGTTTACCACCTTGGTGCCTAACCTTGGTGTGGTTCGTCAAGACGCTCAGCGCAGCTTCGTTGTTGCAGACATTCCCGGTCTAATAGAAGGCGCTGCGGAAGGTGCTGGTTTAGGTATTCAGTTCTTAAAGCACTTAGAACGCTGCCGCATTTTATTGCACGTGGTAGATATATTCCCGGTTGATGAAACTGACCCTGCAGAAAATGCCCGAGCTATTGTTCAAGAGCTAGAAAAATACAGCCCTAAATTAGCCAACAAGCCGCGCTGGCTAGTGTTTAATAAGGTCGACTTGCTACTTGAGGAAGAAGCCGCTGAAATTTGTCAGAAGGTGGTAGACTCGCTAGAGTGGGAAGGCCCGGTATATCAAATATCAGCGTTCCAAAAGCTTAACCTCGATCCGTTATGTAGGGATGTGATGAACTTTATTGAAACCCTTCCTGCCGAAGTTGAGGAAGAAGGTGACAAGAAAGACGTCGAGTTTAAGTGGGATACGTATCACCGTAATACCCTTGAAGCCCATGATGATTTGGTCGATGACTTAGACGACGATGAAGACTGGGACGAAGACGATTACGATGTAGACGTGGAATACCGTCGTTAATACGAAGGTCAACACGCCCTTATAGTTGAAAGCGCAAAAGCACGATGATTGTCGTGCTTTTTTGTACATATCATTTAGTAACCGTATGCTTGTAGTGAGATATTGATGAAAATAGCAATGATTGCCGCAATGGCAGAGAACCGTATTATCGGCGCTGATAACGACATGCCGTGGCATTTGCCTGCAGATTTAAAGCATTTTAAGTCTGTAACCTTGGGCAAGGCGGTCATCATGGGCAGAAAAACTTATGAGTCTATAGGGCGCGCGTTACCTGGCAGACCGAATATTGTAATGACCAGCAACAAAGAATATACGCTGGCAGACGCCACAGTGGTGCACACCCAAGCTGAAGCCTTAGAAGCTGCAGAAGCGCAGTCTGCCGATAATATCGATGAGGTTATGATTATCGGGGGGGGAACTATATATGATGCATTTTTACCTGAAGCCACCACGCTGTATTTAACTTTTATCGACTTACAGGTAAGCGGTGACACTCAGTTCCCTGACTTTCACGCTAAAGGAAGCTGGATAGAAACACAAAGAGAGTCACACAAGAGCGATGAAAAGAATAAGCACGCTTATACCTTTGTTACCTTTCAGCGTGACATTAAGTAGTTTGTCATTGGGGGGCAAATTCCGAGTGAGTTCGCCGCTATAAAACAAAAATGCCGAGTTCATTTCAAAATGAGCTCGGCATTTTACTATCATCTTATTTTTTCGTGCTAGCTCCCAATTGAGTACTAGCTTGTGTTTATTTCATTTGATCAAATAAGCTCTCAAGAGACAGCCCTTGATGGCTAAGCATGTCACGCAATCTACGTAATGCTTCTACTTGTATCTGACGTACACGCTCTCGTGTAAGCCCTATTTCGGCACCAACATCCTCTAATGTCGAGGGCTCGTAGCCTAATAGGCCAAAGCGTCGTGCAAGTACTTCTCGTTGCTTCGGATTTAGCTCTTCAAGCCAGGTAACAATGTTGCCTTTAATATCGTTATCCTGAAGTGTCTCTTCAGGGCTGAACTCTTTTTCATCAGCAATAATATCAAGAAGCGCTTTATCACTTTCACCGCCAATGGGGGTGTCTACCGATGTAATTCGCTCGTTCAAACGCAGCATTTTAGTCACGTCTTCAACAGGCTTGTCTAGTGCCAGCGCTATTTCTTCTGCGGTTGGCTCATGGTCAAGTTTCTGCGAGAGTTCTCTTGATGCCCGTAGATAAACATTTAACTCTTTAACAACATGGATGGGGAGGCGAATAGTTCGCGTCTGATTCATAATAGCGCGTTCGATAGTTTGTCTTATCCACCACGTAGCGTACGTGGAGAATCGAAAACCTCGTTCGGGATCAAATTTTTCGACAGCGCGGATTAGGCCTAAGTTACCTTCTTCAATAAGATCGAGAAGGGCAAGACCGCGGTTGTTATATCTTCGTGCAATTTTAACCACTAGGCGAAGATTACTGACAATCATTCGTTTGCGGGAGGCTTCACAGCCTTTCAGTGAACGGCGGGCAAAGTATACTTCTTCCTCTGCGGTAAGCAGTGGTGAGAAACCTATTTCACCTAAATACAGTTGTGTAGCGTCTAAATTTTTCGGTTGCTCGCTTTTGTTAAAAACGGTGTCATTACTTTCAGCGTCAGTATCGTTTGATACTGTTTCATCTTCTTTAACTTCTTCTGGTACATCAATGACGTTTAAGTCATCTTGAGATTTTGATTCTAAGGCTTTATTTGACTTACCCATGGTGAATCTCCTGCTTAAAGGTTTACCTTATGACGTTTCTCCTTTGTCTCTTATTATTATTATTTATTTTTTTTATTTTATTTTTTTGGCAGGTATCTCAATGGGTTTAAAGACTTCCCGCGATACCTAACTTCAAAATGAAGTTTTACCGAATCAGTGCCGCTACTACCCATTGTGGCTATTTTTTGACCAGCATACACCCATTCTCGCTCTTTTACCAAAATGGTCTCGTTGTATGCGTATGCGCTTAGAAATGTGTCGGTATGCTTTATTATAATTAACCTACCGTACCCTCTAAGTGCGTTACCCGAGTAGACGACTTTACCGCTTGCAGCCGCGACGACCTTACTACCTCGTTTGCCAGCTACATCAATTCCTTTGTTTCCAGACTCCGCCTTACTGAAAGTACCGACAAGCTTACCTTCTGCTGGCCAAATCCACTTTTCCACTTTGTCTGGAAATGTCTTTGGCGCTGCTTTTTTGACAATGCCTGTCGACTTCTTGACGTTCGTGTTTTTTTGTGCTTTAACATCCTGTTCACGTTCAACATACGCCTGCGGTTTCGACTGGTCAATCACTCTTTTGGCTATAGGAGGAGAGGTCGGATCTGTAGACCGAGTGGTCGTAACATTGGATCGCTTGGTGGTTGAGGGTTTGTTAACTGGCGCTGTTAGTCGTAATTTTTGACCCGGGAATATGGTGTAAGGCTTTGAAATATTGTTGAATTTTGCAATATCCTGGTAGTCGTTTCCAGTAAACCAAGCTACGGCAAAGAGGGTGTCTCCTGGCCGCACTTCATACGTGCTAGCGGTATACTCTTCACTACCACTTTCTACCTGGCTATTGAGCAATACTACGGGGGCGGGAGCAGATCTCCCCGCACACCCAATGATTAATGTTAATAAACTGTAAATAAATAGGTGGCGGAAAAAGGTGGCTTTCATTCTATCGCAAAATTAAATACGCAATAACGGCGATAACAACGACTGCCCAGCCAAGAAATTCAACATACTGCCTCAGTTTTTGTTCCATTGGGGCGCCTCCCCATCGCATCAGCCCTGCGACTAAGAAAAAGCGTGCGCCTCGCCCAACCGCGGAAGCAAGGACAAAAGGTAAAAATGCCATCTGCAGGAAGCCTGCACTAACAGTAAAGATTTTATAGGGGATAGGTGAAAAGCCAGCTAAGAACACTATCCATACACCGTAGGTTTCAAACCATCCAGTAGCGGTGTCTATTTTGTGTGTATAACCCCACTTTTCGATAAGCGGTGCCAACCAAGCTTCAAAGGCAAAGTATCCCAGCCAGTAACCCGCTATTCCGCCAATAATTGAAGCGATGGTGGTAATAAGGGCAAATCGCCATGCTTTATGAGGTTGCGACATTGCCATGGGCGCAAGCATAACGTCAGGAGGTATAGGAAAGAACACAGATTCAGAAAAACTTAGGCCACCGAGGTATTTTGATGCGTGCTTGTGTTTAGCCCATCGCAAGGCCATGTCGTAGCATGGCTCAAAAATTTTCACATTAGGTCTCCTGCAACCAAGGGTACAAATCGGACAGATTCTATTGTGGTGGTTTGCAGTTCACCATCAACGCGGTCGATACAAAGAAGCGATTGCTGTTCGTTTCCAACAGGTATAATTAGCCTGCCGCCTTCTTTCAGTTGATCACACAATGACTGAGGTAGGCTAGCGGCAGCCGCAGTAACAATAATGGCATCGTACAAACCCTTAGATTCCCAACCTTTCCAGCCGTCGCCATGTTTCATAGCGATGTTGTGCAGGTCGAGTTGGTTCATGCGACGCTTGGCATGAAACTGCAAAGACTTGATGCGCTCCACGCTAAACACGTGATTAAAAAGCTGTGCCAAAATCGCGGTTTGATAGCCCGAACCAGTGCCAATTTCCAGAACCCGTTCTGGCTTGTTAGGGCTTTCTAACAGAAGCTCGGTCATTTTCGCTACAATGTAAGGCTGCGAAATGGTTTGCCCCTGACCGATGGGAAGGGCCGTGTTTTGATATGCTTTATGTTGCAATGCGTCTGGAAGAAACGCTTCCCTCGGCGTGCCAGCAATAGCATTTAACACAGCTTGTGAACGTATTCCTTCGTTATAAAGCAGCTGTGCTAATGCGTCTCCTTTTCTAGAAGCTCTCATGATGTTGCGTACTTTCCTATATTGTTAGTTTTCGCCACGCGAGTGATGATGCATCACACAATGGTCGCATCGCGACAGGGGCAAACGCTTATTTTATACTCGATTAATAGGAGACAGCGTTTCTACACATTCACGCAAAACCGATGTTGCAAAACACCCGCTAGGCAAACCGAATGAAATAGTAAACGAATCGCCTTTACTCTGCCATGTTAAGTCTGAAGGCCAAATTTTGATGGCACGTCTTTCTTGTTCAAACCCACATTCGCTTAGAAAATCGGTTACTTCTGGGTGAGCTGCCGCTACGGTATTTTCAATATTTGCTGCATCCTCTTCAGTGGCAAGTTTGCCTTTACCCCATAGTGGGGCTGAGGGGCATACATCCTTTGCAACGTAACGAGATTGGCTTTGTTCTCTATCGTCACGGTTGATAAAAAAGCTATTCGAGCCTGATAAAACAAGCGCGTCACCAGCAAGGGCAGTATCAAACACATTATGCTCTAGTCGCTGAGAAAGCACTTCATTAAATAGCCAGCTGCGAAGTGCAGACAACGCCATAGAGCGCTTGTTTCTATGACGTATGGTTTCGCCGTTAATCATGCGTTCGGCCATCACCAAGTTGCCGCCGCGCTGTACTTCACCCATGTCGTTTAAGCGCATGACGCCAAAACGCTGCTCACCGTAATAGTTAGGTACGCCATGTGTTGCAATTTCTTCGAGACGCTCTGTAATGGCTTCAGGGTGCACTACTTGTCTAAGAGTAATGGTAAAGTGATTGCCCTTTAATTGGCCCGTACGCAGCTTCTTATTGTGTCGAGACTGCTTTATCACTCTTACCCCTTCCAGATCCCAATCGCTAAAATCAAAATCTTCTACACCCGGTGCGTGTATGCCAAACCACTGCTGCGTGACGGCGTATTTGTCTTTGCGACCTGCGTAGCTTATTTGTCTAAGCGGTAGCTCGACAAACTTGGCCAGTTGCTCAGCAACAAAAGCAGTATTGATGTTAGTCTTTTCGATAAAGATGAACTGATGTTCGCCCTCACCGCATGGCTCGTAGCCTAAATCTTCAACGACTTGAAAATCATCTGCCTGAAACTTAAAAATGCCGGTAGAGACGGGTTTGGCAAAATAATACTGCCAGTGTTCGGTATCTAATGGTTTCATGCTTTTTTTAATAACACCACGGCGTGTGATGCAATCCCTTCTTTTCTGCCTGTATATCCAAGCTTTTCTGTGGTGGTGGCCTTAACGTTAATATCGTCAATATCAACATTACAGTCTTCTGCAATCAGTGCACGCATTTCATCAATGTGTGGTGCCATCTTTGGCGTTTGCGCAACAATGGTCATGTCGGCATTAGACACCAGATAGCCTTTATCTCGCGCTACACTTACAACGTGTCTCAGCAGCACTCTGCTGTCTGCCCCAGCATAGTCATCATCGGTATCTGGAAAGTGCTTTCCAATATCGCCAAGTGCGGCAGCGCCCAATATGGCATCGCACAGCGCGTGGAGTAATACGTCTCCGTCGGAATGTGCAACTAGCCCCTGAGTGTGCTCTATACTAACGCCACCAATGGTGATGGGGCCTTCGCCACCAAATTTGTGTACGTCAAATCCGTGTCCTATTCGCATGCAAAAGGTGCCTTTAATTTTTGATGTAGATAGAATTCTGCTAATGGTAGGTCAGCCGGGTGCGTTATCTTAATATTTGCCGGGCTGCCATTGACCATACCCACTTTGTATCCCGCATACTCCATGGCCGAAGCCTCGTCTGTAATCTCAACGCCGTCGGATAAACCTTTTTTCAATGCGTTAAGCAGAAGGGGTGCTGGAAATAGCTGTGGTGTTAAAGCATGCCACAAATTGGCTCTGCTTTCAGTGTGAGACACCACGCTAAGTGAAGAGTTAGCAGGGCTAGTGGAGCATTCCTGATTTGAAACTGCTCTTTTCATTGTATCTCGCACCGGCGTAGCAAGTATGCCGCCAGTCACGGTACTGTCGTTTATCACATTAAGCAGCGCAGAAATATCGTCTTGTGTCACACAGGGACGGGCTGCATCGTGAACAAGTGCCCACTCATCATCGTGTAATGCTTTAATGCCGTTTAGCACGCTGTCTGCTCGTTCCTTGCCGCCTTGCACAACACTCACCCGCTCATTGCTGGTTAGTTTAAGTGTAGGAAGGTAAGTGTCATCAGGGCTAACAGCAAGTACAACGCGGTCAATGTCACAGTGAGCTAATAATGCATCAAGGGTGTGCTCTAATATGGTTTTGCCCGCAATGGTAAGGTACTGTTTTGGGCGGTCGGCTTGCATTCTGCTGCCAACGCCCGCAGCGGGAATAACCGCGATAACACGGGGCTTTGTCATTCTATTCATTTCGTGTCTGCAGGCAGAATTCGGTAAAAGGTTTCTCCCTGTTTAATTAGGCCAAGCTCATTTCTGGCGCGCTCTTCTATTGCTTCTAAGCCAATCTTTAAATCGTTAATATCAGCGTTTAACAGTGCATTTCGTTGAGAGAGGTTAGCATTTTGAAGAGCCTGTGTTTTAACTTCCGCCTTGCGACTGTAATAATCAGGAATACTGTTTTTACCGAACCAAAGTCGGTACTGCAGAAGTCCAAAAAATAATAACAGCACGATGGGAAGCCATTTACCTTTTAACACACGTTCACCTGACAGTTAATTGAGCGCAAGAAAACGCAGGTCTTCGCCTGCGTTTTCTTATTATGCCGCTTAGCAGCGTCGAGTCAAAGACGCTTTACTCATCTTGCCCAAATTTGCCTTTTAATTTGTCGAATAATTTGTTTTTTTGCTGCTCAACAACGTTGTTCAACTTAGACTTAAGAAGTTCTTCTATCGCCGCGCTATCACCTTGAGCAGCGCTAAGCATGCTGCTTACATCGCCCAGCTCGCCGCTTATCAGCGACTGTTCATTGCCTATCATGGCGTTGAGCTTTTGATTTAACTCATCCAACTTATCTTGCTGTGACGCGGTAAGCTCAGATAGGGCCATGTTAGCGAGTTGATTGTCTAAGTCAGATTTAATTTTAAAGTCTGGATTTGACAATGTGCCCTCAAGAAACATGTCCATGTTAAGACTAGACAGCGATTGCAGAGCCTTGGCGATAACCTTTGTGGTGTCGCTCTCGCCAGTTGCTTGCATAACAAGTTGTTGTAAATCAACGGTTCCTGAACCAGTCAGCCTGTTATCTGTAATTTGCATGGAACCCGCGGTCTTCATTAATGCTGAAGTTAGCACTGCAGAAAGCGACTCATTGCCAGACAGCGGTATGTTGGCCATGTTTACGCCGGCAAGAGACCATTGTTGACTCGCGTCTACACCCTCACCATCAATGTAAAACTCACCGCTTGAGGTAAATGATTTCAATAACTCGCCAGCGGCCTCAATAGTAAAGGTGGTTGGGTTACCGAACACATCGTGTACGTTGGTAATGTTATTCCATTTACTTGTAATGGATTCTTCTTGCCACAGTACCGATACATTCGCTTCTTTTACCAATATGGATGGAATATCCGCGGGCGCTTCGCTTTTTTCTTCACCTTGAATAAGCGGCATAACAATTTGCATGGCAGCCATTAAGTACTCGGTGTACTCAGCGGCTTTATCACCAAATACAAAGTAGGTAACTTGAGACAATGCTTCTTGGTCGCCTGCAATCACCCCTTTCAGTAAGGCATAATCTTCTTGCGGTGCATTTTTTAGTGCGCTAGCGGTTTCGCTAAGGACGCTTTTCGCTTTCGAGGCTTTTTCGGTAAAGTCGGAAATAAGAGCCCGATCTGCCTGCATTTCTGCCTTCAATTTGTCGAAAGCTGACTTTGCTTGAACAAGGGCCTGTGGATCTTTGTAGTCGGTTTCTTGTAGCTGAGCGATTTGGGTTTTGTAGTAATCAATTCGCGATTTGTCAGGCAACGACGCGTAATCATTCTTTAATGCTTCACCGTAGGTGTCGTAAGCGGCCCGAGCATTTTCCACAGCTGCAGCTGTTTTTAATGGGTTGCGCTCAAGAAGTTCATCTACCGACGGCACTGCATCTTGTGCTTTTGCTTTCATTTCATCAAATGACAGAGAGCGCTCAGGAACGCGATATACTTCACCAGGGGAAGCACGTTCAGTGTCAAATTGAACATTGAGTAAATTGAGGTTGTTAACAATGACTTGGTCGCTTAGCAAAGGGGCTAGCTCAACATCGGCATTGGCGTCGCCTACGAATACTTGATTGCGGGCGGGCTTAGTAGGATTGGTAAGGGCGATACCTTTAAGAGAAACAGTGGTTGGAAATAGCGAATGATCGAAGCTGTCGATATTCACCTCGGCACCATAAGATTCACCAAGTTTTGATTCTAATACTGCTTTTATAATGGTGTTGGCGAACAAAAAGTACACCGCAATAATAACCACAAAAAAAACAGCAATCCATTTCAATACTGATTTGCCCTTGCTACTGCTACTCATATTCCACTCCTTGATAACACTACGCTGACGAAGAAAAAGCTTCGTTCAGTTAGTGTAAAGCACTACCTATCACACTTCCATATATAAGTGCTCATATCAACTGTGCGATTTAGGTAGGCTTTACGTTATCGAAAAGCAAAAATTACAGTTTAAATCGGTTGGCTATTTCCATTATTGCCAAACAGCTGGCACGTAAAGATTGGCTCGATGCCGCCAGTTCGTCGGCTGTGCGAAGACTACTGTCCGCAGCCCCCGATAACGCGTTTATTCGCATGTTCGCTTCGTTTGCTGCTTCGGCTTGTTGTTCGGTAGCGCGGGCAATCTCACTACTCATATCTGCAATATCCGTCATTAATCGGTCTGCTTCTTTTAGACTTTGATTGGCTTGTGTGGCCCTTTCTACGGTTTTTGATGATGCCGACTGACTGACCGTTACGGCGTTTACCGCACTTTTCGCATGGTGCTGCAATTTCTCAATCATGGTTTGAATTTCATCGGTACTTTGCCCCGTTCTGCTTGCTAGTGTACGAACTTCATCGGCCACAACAGCAAAGCCTCTGCCTTGTTCGCCGGCTCTAGCCGCTTCAATCGCAGCGTTAAGTGCCAATAAGTTGGTTTGATCAGCGATGCCTCTAATAACATCAAGCACAGCACCAATGTTCTCGGTTTGGGCTGCAAGTTCAGTCACTACAGTCGACACACTTTCGATATCGGCGGTGAGGGAGCGAATATCATCAACAGTACTTTCCACCACCGAGGCGCCGTGCTGCACATTACTTCTAGCGCTACTCGTGCTTTTTTCAGCGGAGTCTGTGTTTGAGCTTACATCGTTAATTTGGGTAGTCATTTCTTCCATAGCAGCAGCCACTTGCATCATATTTTCGTTTTGCGTTTGGGCTTGTTGATTACTGCTATCACTGGAGTTTTGCACGAGCTCAGCTTGCTCATTAAGCAGTGAAATATTGTCGCGAATTCCAATTAGCGACTGGCGCATTTTATCGGTGTACTGATTAAAATAACGAGCAAGGCGCGTGACCTCGTCTTGACCACTCTCAGGCAGCATGCGGGTTAAATCTCCCTCGCCTTGAGAGATGTCTTTCATACGTTCGGTAATTTCCTGCACCGGTTTGGCAATGCTACCGCCTATGATGTACACCAAGGCCACCACCAAAATCACGCTTACCATACAAAACACGATCATGAGGTTTCGCATATGGGCGTATTCTTCATTTAAGTGTGTGAGGTAAATACCTGACCCAATCGTCCAGCCCCAAGGCTTGAATTCCTTCACATACGAAATCTTTTCTGTGGGCGCATCTTCACCAGGGAGAGGCCAAACGTAATCGACAAAACCATCGCCTTGTGCTTTTACACTGTTAGCCATATCAACAAAAAATGCTTTGCCGTTACCGTCTTTAAAAGTGCGAAGGTCTCGTCCGTCTAATTGTGGTTTTAACGGGTGCATCACCATGGTGGGCGTGGAGTCTTGGATCCAAAAGTAATTGCCGCCGTCATACCTTAGCCCTTTCACCGCAGCGAGGGCTTTTTCTTTGGCTACCGTCTCATCGGTTTCCATTGCGGCAAAGGTATTAAGCATGGTGTGCACAACTTCAACCAAGTGCTTATTCTCATCGTAGGATTTTTGTTTTAGGGCATCGTAATGCTTCGTTAAAATAATGCCGGTTAAAACAATGAATAAAAGTGCAATAAGGGCAACGATCATTCCAAGCCGCTGAAATAAACTAAAGTTTCTTAACCACATAATACCTATACCATTTCTACGTTATTTTTTGGCGTTTGCTATCACAGTATTCACGGCGTCCCGTCTGCCTTGCGATGATTGTGTTATCCGGTGTGTTTAACACCTGATAAATAAGTGTAGTCGCTTTTTTTGAGACTATTAATATTTGTAATTAAATTGAAACTGAAACGTTAATGGTGGGTCTTTTTGAGCTAAGACGTTGAGTGGCAAATATGCTGCGATAGTTTGTATTAAAGTTAGCGTAAACAGGGCGTTGTGCCGCTTTTTTATGTGCTATTATCCGCCGAAATTGGTTGTCACCTTGATCTTCATCGCACAGTGTGAAGTTTAAACACCATATAGGCTAAAAAGTGAAGTATCGACTTCACTTGTTTTCTCGCGTTTTCCATGTAACCGTAGGTGATATTTTACGGCGGAAACGCTTTTCTTGTTACAGCTATTTCTACGAAAGGGTTGCAATGCTCATAAACGATACACTCCATACAACTTCGCCACTACGCCAGCGTATCAGAGACTACTACCGCATCAGCGAGTCGGTAGCAGTCGACCAAATACTACCTATTGCAGAGGTTAATCCTCGCGCGAGAAGTAGGGCGTGGGAACGAGCAAGAAAGATGGTGCTACAAATCCGCCGCGAACAGCAGGGGCACGGCGGTGTAGACGCACTGTTAAACGAATATTCGCTCTCCACCTCAGAAGGTGTGGTGTTAATGTGTTTGGCCGAAGCGCTATTGCGTGTGCCAGATAGAGACACACAAGATGAGCTTATTCGTGACAAACTGTCCAAAGGGCAGTGGACACCGCATTTAGGGAACTCAGATTCTCTATTTGTTAACGCATCTGCATGGGGATTATTGTTCACAGGTAATATGGTGAACTACGCAGATAAGCGTAAGACCGAACAATTCGGCTTATTGAAGAAAACGCTGGGCCGTTTAGGCGAGCCGGTAATTCGTCGCGCAATGAACATTGCGATGCGCGTAATGGGTCGTCAGTTTGTTATGGGCGAAACCATTGAAGATGCAGTAGAAAGAGCGAAAGAGAAAGAAACGAAAGGCTACGTATATTCATACGACATGCTTGGCGAAGCAGCCCGCACAATGGGCGATTCAGACGGCTATTACGACGCGTATGTCAAGGCAATAAAAGTCATCGGAAAAGCCGCAAAGGGCAGAGGCCCGAAACGTTCACCTGGCATTTCAGTTAAGTTATCTGCTATTCACCCTCGCTTTGAATTTTCTCACCGCGAACGTGCAATGGAAGAAATTCCTCCGCGCTTGAAAGCATTGTGTTTAATGGCAAAAGAACACGATATTGGCCTTACAGTGGATGCTGAAGAAGCAGACCGCCTAGAACTGTCTCTGGATATCATTGAAGCCGTCTTCCGCGATGAAGATTTAAACGGCTGGACAGGGTTTGGCTTAGCCGTACAGGCTTATCAAAAGCGCGCAATTCACGTTATTGAGCATTTGCGAGAGCTTACCCTTGAAGTGGGCCGTCCATTAATGGTGCGCTTAGTAAAAGGCGCGTACTGGGACACAGAAATTAAAATGACACAGCAGGCGGGCTTAGAAGAGTTCCCTGTGTTTACACGTAAGTCATCAACAGACGTGTCTTATCATGCCTGTGCCAACCGCCTACTAGAGTATCGCGAAACCTTGTACCCTCAGTTTGCAACGCACAACGCCTACACTGCGTCTGTGATTATAGAACTGGCAGGGGACGACAAAGAAGGGTTTGAATTCCAGTGTCTTCACGGCATGGGCGATACCTTGTACGACCAAGTTGTGAAAGAAGATAAAATACAGTGCCGTGTTTACGCTCCAGTCGGTGAACATGAAGACTTGTTGGCATACCTAGTGCGCAGACTTCTAGAAAACGGCGCTAATTCATCCTTTGTAAATGCAATTGTCGACGATGAAAAACCGGTGGAAACGCTGTTAGAAGACCCGGTTGAAAAAACACAGCGATTAAAAGTGCGCTACAACAAACTCATCAAAACGCCTCGTGGTCTATACGCCCCAGAGCGCGACAACTCGCGCGGTTTGGATTTAACCGACACTAACGCAGTAACGGCACTTAAGCATGAGCTAGAGCGCTGGCAAGATTACTATAAGGTAACTGATGGTGTACCCGAGGGCGCAACAGCGGTAGTAAGCCCAGCAGATAAAAGCGATATTGTGGGCTATCACTATTACGCTAAGTCTGACGATATGGTTAAAGCCCTTGATGCCACCAACGCTGGGTTTGACGCATGGTCGAAAAAAGACGTTAGCGAGCGTGCAGAAATACTAGATAGAACTGCCGATGCCTTAGAGCGTCATATGGCGGAACTCATCGCTATTTGTATGCGCGAAGCGGGTAAGGTTGCCCAAGACAGCATTGATGAAGTGCGAGAAGCGGTAGATTTTTGTCGCTATTACGCGGTAAGAGGCAGAGAGCTTGCCGAAGATCAGCGTTTAGTGCCTCGTGGTGTTGTACTGTGTATTAGCCCGTGGAACTTCCCTCTGGCCATCTTCTTAGGCCAAGTTGCTGCTGCACTGGTAACCGGTAACACGGTTATTGCTAAGCCGGCCGAGCAAACCAGTATGGTTGCTAAGCGTGCTGTAGATATCATGCACTCTGTAGGTCTACCGGAAGACGCTCTTAAGCTTATCATCTCGCCAGGAAAAGAAGTGGGTGACACCCTGCTTCCTGATGAGCGAGTGAAAGCGGTGATGTTTACTGGGTCTACTCAGACCGGTACATTAATTTCGCAAATGCTTGCCGAACGTGGTGGTGAGCAGGTGCCGCTGATTGCCGAAACCGGCGGTCAGAACTGCATGATTGTGGATTCAACTGCACTGCCAGAGCAAGTGGTTGATGACGTTATTCATTCGGGCTTCCAGAGTGCGGGTCAACGCTGTTCAGCACTTCGAGTGTTATTTGTACAAGAAGATATTGCTGATGAGCTAACTGAAATGTTAGTGGGCGCTATGAAAGAGCTTACCGTTGGTGAGCCAACTCAGCTGTCTACCGACGTAGGCCCAGTTATTGATGAAAAAGCGCTGAAGAGTCTTACCGATCACGCGTCATATATGGAAGGCAAAGCTAAAATATTGCATCGTAACGACATTCCAGCAGGAGTTGAAAACGGAACGTATTTCGCGCCAACGCTTTACGAAATTGATAATATCGACGTGCTTGAAAAAGAAGTATTTGGCCCTGTGGTACATATGGTGCGCTTCAAGTCTAAAAACTTAGATAACGTACTAGAGCAAATCAACGGCACTGGCTACGGACTCACCATGGGTATTCACTCGCGTATTGAAGAGCGTGCCCATGAACTTGCTGCGAAGAGCCGTGCGGGTAACGTTTATATTAACCGCAATATGATTGGAGCCATTGTTGGCGTACAGCCTTTCGGTGGTCGCGGTCTGTCAGGTACGGGTCCAAAAGCAGGTGGACCAAACTATTTGCCCCGTCTACTTATGGAGCGTGCAACACCTAAACCATCGCATATCGACGATGTTGACGGTACCGATGAAGCTCTTGTGGGCGATGAGCAAATTGCAGAGCGTGCTCACGTGATGATGGACAAAGCGAAAGCGGTGGAAATTCAGTGGCGTCATACTGCACTAAACGACCGTATTTCTATGGTTCGCCAGCTGTTAGCCAAAATTGCTAAAGTAGATATTGTTGATGACTTAGCTGACGATTTGAACAGAACGTTAGCAACAGCACGTCAACAGTTAACCAGCATCGAACGCAAGTTAGCTAAGCCGCAGGAGTTACCGGGGCCAACGGGCGAGTCGAATAGACTATACCTGGAGCCGCGCGGAATTCTTGTCTGTTTCGCCGATAAAGAAGTGACCTTTGAGTACTGGTTACTGTCTATCGTTACGGCATTATCAACAGGTAACCCTGTTGTGTCAGTAGTGTCTAAAATCTTCTATGAAGAAGCCGTAGAGATTCAGAACAAGTTTGAAGCCACTGGCGCGCCTAAAGGGCTTTTCCAGGTGGCACGTCTTGCACACTTAGACACGCTACTGATGGACGAAGACTTATCGGGTGTGGTTGTTGACTCAAGCACAGAGCGTACAGCTCGTATCACTGCAATGCTCTCTTCAAGAGAAGGGGCAATCTTGCCGGTAATCAGTGCGGAGTATAACGATAACCTTATTCAGCGCTTGGTAACGGAAAAAGCTATTAGTATCGATACTACAGCGTCAGGTGGTAATACATCGTTAATGACAATGGTAGAAGATGACGAGTAATCATTAATCTACAGCATGTTATGTGCACATACTAAAGAGACAAAAAAGCCAGCGTAAGCTGGCTTTTTTATGTCATAAAGCGTGATATCAGATAATACCGGTCCGCATAGATAACTACATCCATTCACTACTGCGACGTTTTCGCTTGGGGAAGTAGGTGAGTAGTACGCCTAATAAAATACCGCCACCAGCAACAAAGCCGCCTCGCGTGAACCACATGACCAACTCATCTTTGTTGGCACTTTCTACCTTGTCGGCCAAGTTAACAATTTCACTAGCCTGAGCTTCATTCTCTGTAGAGAGTTGAGAAATTTGCTGGCGAGCATCGTTTAACTGCTGGCGAAGGCGCGCATTGTCCGATTGAGATGCTTGCAGTTCAGCCTGGTTCTCAGCCAATTGCTCGCTGATAATAGGTAGTTTTTCTGCTCGCGACATTGTATTTGATACAAACTTGCTTTCTACCCATCCCTCGCGACCATCGTCGTCGGTAATTTCAGTAAATTCAGCATCGCTATCTGTTGATACTACCGTTATTGGTGTCCCTGCCTCTATTGAGCCAAGAATACGGTAATTTCTGCTCGGTCCCGTATGCATAAAAATGAACAAATCATCTTTGATGTAGTGAGATGATGATGCTTCCAATTCAGGGGTGTCTTGCAGCGCTAAGGCTTGAAAAGAACACGTGAAGAGGGCTACGGCTAACCACTTTCGAATCATATGAAGTCCAATTGCTCGTTTAAATCATAAAGATGGTATTGGTTGACTGACATAAAGGCAAGTTTGTTCATGCATTGAGTGTTGAATACCGCCTGCAAATATTGCCAAAAAGTAGTGACAAGGGTAAGGTGTTGTATCTTCAGATGTACCTGCATACCTGTATTTTCAAACGCATAACGTTTCCATGTAGCGTGGTTTTTTAAAAGTAGAGCCACTGATAATGGAAACCAGAGATTTCCAAAAATAAGCCAAACTTGAAATAACATGACCGAAAAAGTGACCGATAAAAAACAATGTCCGAAATAGAATTGAAATTTGTAACCGGTGCACATGCGCACCACCAGTTTTCTGAGCGCGTACTCCCGCTTTTTGACAAGCATCAGGTCACGGTAATCTCGCACAAAGAAATGCGATTGGAAAACGACTACTACGACACTGAGAAATTTGATTTTCAGCAAAAGAAAATGGGATTTCGCGTGCGAGGAAACAACGGTCGCTACGAACAAACCCTAAAAACTAACGGCGTAGTGAGTGGAGGGCTTCATACCCGCTCGGAATATAACGTCGACTTGCAAAACCCGAAGCCAGATTTAAGTCTGTTTGATGCCTCGGTTTGGCCGCAAAACTGGGATGTTGCTAGCAAGAATGCCAGTCTTTCACGCCAGTTTAGTACGCACTTCACTCGCCATGCCTATGAAGTTGAGGTTGATGGCAGCAGGGTAGAGGTTGTGCTCGATTGCGGTGAGGCAATGACTGACAAAAACAGCTCTCCCATTAATGAGATAGAGTTGGAATTGCTCGATGGTGATGTGGACAGTCTTTTCACGCTAGCGCTATTGATAAACAGTAATATGGAAGTGAGGCTAAGCGATGTGTCTAAGGCCGCTCAGGGATATCAGTTGCTGCATGGCTTCAATGCGAAAATTCGACCATTACCCGATTTTCTTGCGCTAGAAGATGCAACTTCCACCGAAGACGCGTTCTGTCTTGCTGTACAAATAGCCCTATCACATTGGCAACATCACGAACATGTGTTTTGCGAAAGCGGCTCTATTAAGATGCTGGCTGAGGTAGCGAAAAGCATTCACTTATTACTGCAAAGCGTATCGCTGTATTTGCCAATATTGCAATGCCCAGAACTGCTAGCCTTGCACAAAAAGCTTATTGCTTATGCGCAACAATGGAGCTGGCAGGACGACCTGCAAAGCCTTCGTTACTTGCTATCTAAAAAAAGTCTGTTCAGCAAAACCCTAAGTAAACATCCTGCCATTGTGAGTTATTTACATGGGCGAAAAACAGGCCTAATGCATGCCCATCAGCCAAAGCAACTTTTCTTCGATAACGATGCTACCGATATTAAAATTGAAGCTATTCGTTTGGTGCAGCAAAAGCCTTGGCAGGGACGCTCTACCGGTTACGACCATAGAGTACTAGATCACGCTAAAGGGTGGTTATCTCAAGGGTGGCAGACTGTTCAGCAAAGCATGCCGCTAAATAAAACCATGGGGCCGGCCAATTATTCCGCGGTGGAAGTCATGCTTCGTCAAACCCTGTGGAGTGGTTTCTTACTTGGCGACTTATTTGTAGAAGAGCGGGGCAATTTCAGAGCACCGTGGCTAGATTTACTCACCGGTATTGACGAGTTAAACGCCTTATTAATGTTACATAAATCTATCGATGATGCCGAGGTTGAGTCTCAGGATGAGTTGCGTAAATGGACGGCGCAGAAACTGACTACGCTTATCATTATTATGGAGCGTACGCGAAAAGTAGCAATGCAACGAGACGTGTATTGGTAATGCGTGCATTAGTAAGCTCTCTGTGTGCAATCCACAGATCTTTTTTTCTTTAATTCACACGGATAGGTGATAATGATGACTTTTTCGATTCAAGATTATTGTGTACTTTTGCTGCTGGTTATTTACCTGCTAAGCCTGGGCTTATTTTTACGCCAGCAAAGGCAAAATAAGGGCGCCGGATGGCTGTTGGCAGCGCTATTGTGCTGGCCGCTATTTATGACCGATGAATGGATAAGGATAAGCGGGCTCAACGAGCTTGCTGTGCTGTATGGTTTGTCTGATATTTTCGCCGTTATTGCTATTACGTGTTGTTATCGAGCTATAAAGCCAATGCTGTACCTTCAACCTTCTGCAAAAAAACGGCTGTGGTTGCCTGCGGGTATTACTGCACTACTTCAGGTAGCGGCATTACTCATACCCGCAACAGAAAAACAAAGTTGGCTGATGGCATCACCCATTGGCGACCCGTTAGTGTTATGGCCAGCGTATGCGGCACCATTAGTAGCAGGCTTTAGCGTGTTGTTAATTGGGATATTGATTACTGAACATATGCAAACCTACCACCGACACCTACCTGAGCAAGCGGTGGATATTGGCGAATTTAAAGTAACAGGTCTTGCCAGCGTGATGGGCATTACGGTGGGCATTGCTTTCATGAGTATTTTACTGGTAACTGCAGCCACCTTTGGCTTTTTTCAGCTTGCGGCGTGGGAGAGTTATTACCATCTCATGTTGGGAGCGGCACTGCTATCGATATTGGTGTCGTTACTGTTTGCTCGCAATACGTCGCCATCCCCGTTCGACCATGAGCGTTTGGACGAGGGAAAGGCAACGCCTTACGAAATGAGCAGTATAATCTCTAAGGCTGAACGTCATACTATCGACAGCAAAGCCTATAAGGCTAGGCGGCTCACTATCGCTCGTTTTTGTGCGGAGGCGGGGTTAGATGCAACGACTCTTGCGATTGCATTACGGGTGTCTGATAAAAAAAGCTTTAGACGGTTTATTTACCATTTTCGTTTAGAGTACGCCAAGAAGGTGTTATTGCGAACCGACACCAAGGTAGCAGCAGTAGCGAAACGCTTAGGTTTGAATTCAGAAAAGTTCTTAAGCGATTACTTAGTTAAACATCTAACCAAAAACGGCAGCGGACAATAAGGGCAGCGGACAATAAGGGGCGCGGTAGGCGCTGTCCTATTAACGGCGTAAATTGGCCTTCTAGTACCCAAACGCCGAAGCAAGAATGTGGTGAGTGAAGGTTTTGCGTAAATAAAACCCCCGCGGTCGAGTTTTAATTTTCTCTCCCTCTACTCCTCTGGCCTCGGTGAGTACGCTACCATTCGCTGCCTTTGGGCGTATATGCAGTGCCGTGCCTTGCTTTGACGTTATCGATTCCACATGCCCGGTGACTATTTTTTCTGTTAACTCTTCCCAGTCTTGCCTAAGTATCTCGTCTTCTTTTTCGCTAGGTCGCCAATAAAACCCCGTGGCGACCCGTCTATCTGCAAGAGGGATTCGTCTGTCTCCTTCGATAGGAAGCCACAAAACTTGCTGCAATTTGTTGCGCACATTACAGGTTTCCCAGGTGATGCCCGGCTGCATTAGTAAAGGAGCAAAGCACACGTACGTGGTTTCAAGAGGCGCAAAGGCGGCATCAATGGGAATGGTTTTTAGCTCAATGCCAAGCTCTGGGAAATCCTGCTGCGGCTTAGAGCCTGCACTTGCCCCTAGCCATTTCTCTATCAGCATTCCTGGCCAGCCTTTATGGCGCTGCAGGTTGGCTGGAATAGCGACATTTGCCATACGAGCAAGTTCACCTAAGGTAAGACCCGCTATAGCCTGACATCGAGTGAGTAATTCGTCGGGAGTGTTAGGCGGCGACTTAGGAGGCAGCATTGTTATCGGAAATTCCTTGGTTGAGCTGAGTCATTGAATATTAACACTATGATTGGAGCATAGTTTGTGGAAGAATGAAAACATATTACCAGTATTGCGTACCCGGGAGTCTATGTGATAGATGCCGATGGATTCCGTGCGAATGTGGGTATAGTGATTTGCAACAAAATGGGTCAAATATTTTGGGCAAGACGTTATGGCCAACATTCATGGCAGTTCCCTCAAGGCGGAATTGATGAAGGGGAAACTGCCGAGCAAGCCATGTTCCGCGAGCTGCACGAAGAAGTAGGATTAACGTCTAAAGACGTGACTATTTTAAGTGTTACCCGTAATTGGCTTAGATATAAGCTGCCAAAGCGATTAATTCGACAAGGTAGTAATCCTGTTTGTATAGGACAAAAACAAAAATGGTTTTTACTGCAACTCGATTGTCAGGATCGTGATGTAAACGTATTAAAGACTGGTCACCCAGAATTTGATGACTGGAGGTGGGTAAGTTATTGGTACCCCATAAGAAATGTTGTGTCGTTCAAGCGTGATGTATATCGCAGAGTAATGAAGGAGTTTTCTCCTGTTGTTATGTCTGCACAACAGCGTGCTCCCCAGCGTCCGGGCAACGTCTCGACTAAACGCGGCAAGAAACGAAGACGTGGATAAACGAAGGCGTGGGTAAACAAACAGGAGTAACCGGTGAATACCCCTAGTAACTCAGGTGCAATGCTAACCACGCTTAAGCGTATCGTGCAGGAAATGAATCAAATTCCTGCACTTGATACCGCGTTGTTTCGACTTGCATCCAGGGTGAAGCAGACATTAAATGTCGACTCCTGTTCTATCTATCTCGCCGACAACGAAGCGAAAGTTTTCGTTCTCAAAGCCACTGATGGTTTACATCCAGACGCGGTTGAAAATGTTCGCATTGGTTTTACCGAAGGCCTAATTGGCCTAGTGGGGCAGCGCGAAGAACCCCTTAACATCGCTAATGCGCAGCACCACCCTCGCTTTAAGCACTATCCTGAAGTTAAAGAAGACAACTACAACGCGTTTCTCGGCACACCAATTACCAATCAGCGACGAGTGCTTGGCGTTATTACGCTCCAGCAAACCGACCTGCGACGCTTCAGCGAAGACGAAGAAGCATTCTTAGTTACGCTAGCGGCCCAGCTTGCTCTTGAAATCACAAATGCAGATATTCGAGGCGCACTCACTTTATCCCATACTGCGGGGAATATTGCTCAGCAAAAGAATGTTCGCGGTATAGCAGGCTCGCCCGGGCTTGCTATCGGCACAGGCTTTTCGCCTGACAAATCAATAAACTTAAAAAACTGGGTAGTTAAGCAAACTCGCTCGCCGGCCGAGCAAATAGCCCTGTATCGAAAAGGTGTTGAGGTAACCCGTGGACATGTCGATACGCTTTCTCAGCGTTTAGATGATGGGCTACCTGAAGACGTAAAATCAATATTCCAGCTTTATCACCATCTTTTAGATGCCAACAGTCTTGGCCGCGAAGTAGAAGAAAAAATACGCCAAGGGTGGGATGCCGCCTCTTCACTGAAAATGGTGGTAGAAGATTATGCTGCTCGCTTTCGCGCGATGGAAGACCCGTACATGCAGGAGCGGGCCATTGATATTATTGATTTGTCAGACCGAATTCTGGTTAACATTCTTCAAGAGCAAAACGGTCATAAAATAACGGAAAAAGCCATTGCGGGGCCGTGCATTTTAGTGGCAGACGAAGTGTCAGCTACCATGTTAGCCGAGTGCCCTCGAGATAAATTACAGGGCATTATTTCTGTTCGCGGCTCGAATAATTCCCATGCCGCTATTTTAGCCAGAGCCATGGGCGTCCCGGCGGTAATGGGGTGTCAGAGCGTATCGCCAGCGCTGCTTGAAGACAAAGAAATCTTGCTCGATGGCTACTCTGGTGAAGTCATTATTTCGCCAGCACGCGAGGTAAAAGCTGACTTTATACAGCTGATTGAAGAAGAGTCAGCAATCACAGAAAAAATTGAGGCTGAAGCCGATAAACCGTGTGAAAGTATCGATGGCTGTAGAATGTCTTTGTATATTAATGCGGGGTTATCTGCAGAGGTTGAACTTGATGCCGGGCAAATAGGTGCGGGCGTAGGGCTTTATCGTACTGAAATTCCTTTTATGCTTCGCGAGCGTTTTCCGTCAGAACAAGAGCAAGTTACCTTATACCGACAAATACTCGAAGCCGCGCCTGAGCTACCCATTACCATGCGTACTCTCGATGTGGGCGGCGATAAGCCGTTGCCTTACTTTCCAATTAACGAAGAAAACCCGTTTCTGGGTTGGAGGGGCATTCGCCTTACTCTTGATCACCCAGAGATTTTCTTAGTTCAAATACGTGCCATGCTGCGAGCTAATATTGGGCTTAACAACCTGCAAATTATGCTGCCCATGATCTCAACGGTATCGGAAGTTGTTGAAGCAAAGCGGTTAATCAACCAAGCGTTTCTAGAGGTATCTGACGAAGCCTCAGGCACTGACAACGTGATCAGTCGGCCTAAATTGGGCATTATGTTAGAGGTGCCGTCGGTACTTTATCAGTTGCCGCAGCTAGCTAAATACGTCGACTTTTTCTCAGTGGGAAGTAACGACCTTACCCAATACCTGTTGGCCGTTGATAGAAATAACACACGGGTAGCAAGCCTGTATAATAGCTATCATCCATCGGTGCTTGGTGCGCTTTACGACATAGTGCAAAAAGCCAATGCCAGTCAAACGCCGGTCACTATTTGTGGAGAAATTGCCGGTGAGCCAGCAGGTGCTTTATTGCTGATGGGAATGGGGTACCGCCGTTTAAGTATGAACGGGTTTAATTTACGTAAAATCAATTGGCTGTTGCGAAAAGTAACGCTATCAGAGTGTAAGCAGCTGCTTTCTCTCGCGTTAACGTCGTCCTCGCAGCAAGAGGTATTCACGCACATTAATGAATACCTAGAAACAAAAGAATTGGCTGGGCTCATTCGCGCGGGCGCCTAGCAGGCCTTTAGTTTTTGAAACCTGTGCCTTTTGAAACCTGTGCCTTATGAAACCTAAAGCTAAGATGCTTGTCACTAGCACGCCTACAGCGAGTGTTTCGACAGCTATGTCTTGTGATAGTCAGCCACTTAGGTAGAGCAGCACTGCAACTGTAAAATCATTTTCCATGAAGTCACATAATTGGGCTTTGGCTTACCTGCTCAAGGAGGGGGCAATTATGCTACCCTCATCAACGTTAAAAAAGTGAAGGACACTGAATGGAACCCGTCGTTATCATCATAATTTGCTGCGTACTATTAGGGGCAATAGTGGGCTTGCTAGCGGGTATGTTGGGCATTGGTGGCGGCTTAATCATTGTACCTGTGTTGTCTTACTTATTGGTGCATACACTTGGAATGACGACAGAGACAGTGATGCCGGTGGCAATTGCCACATCACTCTCCACCATTATATTTACCAGCATGTCATCTGCATTTGCACACTACCGGCTGGGCAATATCCAAAAAAACATCGTGTTGTTCACCGGCATTGGTATTGCCGTTGGGGCCATATTGGGCGCGCAGATAGCCAGCCGTATATCGGGTGAGCTGCTAAAAGACATCTTTGCGGTGCTTGTCATACTGATTGCGGCGCAAATGATCTTCGGCAAACAGAAGACGTCTGATAACACCGCTACTCGTTTTTCTCTTGCCGCGGTGGGCAGTGGGACCGGTTTGATAAGCGCCTTGATGGGTATTGGGGGCGGCGCTTTACTCGTGCCTGCATTGGTGTGGTTTCGAGTAAACGTGCGTTCAGCTATTGGCTGTGCGGCGTTATGCGGGCTGGTTATTGCCTTGTTTGGTACTGCAAGTTTTGTCATTACCGGATGGGACGCGCCAGATGTTCCTCAATACAGCTTAGGTTACGTATATTTGCCCGCGATGGCTGGAATTGTAACAACGTCGATGATTACCGCGAACATCGGTGCTAAACTCGGCCAAAAAGTGAATGTTCGCGTATTGAAAGCCATGCTAGCCTGCCTGCTAGTGCTGGTAAGTATTAGAATGATTTTAGGAATTGAATAATAAAATGGAACAGAGCAGTTATCTGGTTTTCCCCAGTATCGACCCCATTATTTTTAGCTTGGGACCACTAAGCGTACGCTGGTATGGCTTAATGTATCTCGTTGGATTTATCGCCGCATTTTTACTGGCACAAAAGCGTTTATCCCAAACGCCTTGGAATAGAGATCAGCTCAGCGACCTGCTATTTTGGAGCTTTGTCGGCGTTATTCTTGGTGGGCGTATTGGCTACGTATTCTTCTATCAGTTTAATCTGTTCCTAGACGACCCTCTCTATCTATTTAAAATTTGGGCAGGTGGAATGTCATTCCATGGCGGTCTCATCGGTGTATTAGCTGCTCTTGCGTGGCAGGCTAAGCGTATGAAAGCCACGTTCTTGGAACTGGGCGATTTTGTAGCGCCACTTGTTCCTATTGGTCTTGGCGCCGGACGCATTGGAAATTTCCTTAATGCCGAATTATGGGGAAGAACAACCGATGTGCCGTGGGCTGTTATTTTCCCTAGCGCTGGCAATGTGCCTCGTCACCCTTCTCAGCTTTATGAATTTGCCCTAGAAGGGGTGCTTCTATTTATTATTCTGTGGCTTTTCTCAGCGAAAAAACGACCGGTTGGCGCCGTCAGCGGACTGTTTTTATTAGGCTATGGCAGTTTCCGTTTTATTGTGGAGTTTTTCAGAGAGCCCGATGCACACATTGGTCTATATCAAATGGGGCTGAGCCAAGGCCAACTTCTCTGTTTACCTATGATTGCTTTAGGATTAGGATTGATTGTACGTGCTTATAAGGGCACCAAAAATAAAGATAAAACTAAGAAGATATAAGAAACGATGAAAGAATATCTCGCTCTCATGCGCCATGTACGCGATACAGGTGTGAAAAAGGAAGACCGCACAGGCACGGGAACGCTCAGCGTTTTTGGTTATCAAATGCGTTTTAATTTACAAGAGGGCTTTCCTCTTGTAACGACCAAAAAGTGTCATTTAAAGTCTATTATTCACGAATTGCTGTGGTTCCTTAAAGGCGAAACCAATATTGCCTACCTCAAAGAACATGGCGTTCGCATATGGGATGAGTGGGCAACGGATGAGGGCGAGCTTGGACCGGTATACGGCAAGCAATGGCGAAGCTGGGATTGTGGTGATGGCACATCTATCGACCAAATTGCCGATGTGGTCGAACAAATTAAACATAACCCCGACTCAAGACGTCTTATTGTAAGTGGTTGGAACCCAGCCGCTCTGCCTGATACGCAGTATTCGCCAAAAGAAAATGCCGAAATGGGCAAACAGGCGCTTCCGCCTTGTCACACTATGTTTCAGTTTTATGTACTTGATGGCAAGCTAAGCTGTCAGCTGTATCAGCGCAGTGGCGATATCTTTCTTGGCGTGCCGTTTAACATTGCAAGCTATGCGTTGTTAACGATGATGATTGCACAAGTGTGTGACCTAGAGCCTGGTGATTTCATTCATACATTAGGCGATGCGCACCTTTATTCAAACCACCTAGAGCAGGTGGAATTGCAGTTAAGTCGCGAACCGTTTGAACGGCCTACTATGGCAATCAATCCAGACGTTAAGGATATTTTTGGATTCAAATACGAAGACTTTGAACTTAAAAACTATCAATCTCATCCGCACATAAAAGCCCCCGTCGCTATCTGAGGAGATACAATGAGTACTCCCATATTGATTTGCGACGACTCCGGTTTCGCAAGGCGTCAGATGGCCCGCAGTATTCCCGACAGTTGGGATGTAGAGGTGTCGTTTGCCGAACATGGACAAGATGCCTTAACCCAAATTCGAGAGGGAAAAGGCGATGTGCTTTTTTTAGATTTGAATATGCCGGTGATGGACGGTTACGAGACGATGGAGATCATTCGCAAAGAAGATCTACCTTGTTTGGTCATTGTGGTGTCAGGGGATGTTCAAGAAAAAGCACGAGAGCGAATGTTGGCTTTGGGCGCTATCGATTTTATCCGTAAGCCCATTGATAACGCTAAGCTTATGCACATTCTTACCTCCTACGGTATTTATAGCGGCGACAGCCTTGCCACAGGTCGCGCAAGCCAAAATAATACCGAGAAAGCAAGTGCGACAGCGAAAAGCGAAGCGGTAGTTACTGAAGAAGAGAAATTAGACGCCTATCGCGAGATGGTGAACGTTGCAATGGGACGAGCAGGTGAAGACCTTGCTAAGCTGCTTGGTGAATTTATTGATTTACCTATTCCCAATGTTAACTTAATAGAGAGCAACGAACTCTCTATGGCCGTTGCAGATATTAACCGAAGCGATCGCGTTTCTGCTGTGTCCAAAGGGTTTGTTAGCGAGGGAATAAGTGGTGAAGCCTTGGTGATATTTAACGACACGAAGTCGCAGAATATCGTTGAATTACTGAAGTACGCTCCCTCTGCATCATCTGAAAACCTAGAGCTTGAGGCACTCATGGATGTGTCAAATATTCTTATTGGTGCCTGTTTAAACGGTTTGTCAGAACAGTTGGCAGTGGCATTTAGTCACACTCATCCCGTGTTGCTAGGACAGCACCAAGGCCTCTCTACGCTTTTAAGTGACAATGTGCATCAATGGGGCAAAGTCATGGCCGTTGAAATTGGCTATGCCATAAAAGCCAAGGATATTTCTTTTGATTTATTATTGCTGTTTCCCGGTGATGCAATGAATCAAATTTATGCGCGATTAATGAACACCGACAGGGAGCGTCAATAGCGATGCATAGCAGTGTGACTCTTTCTTCCACGCCTAATGTTGTTGATGAACTACTAGACTCTATCGAAGTGGGTATTGTTATTCTCAACAAGCAATTCGAAGTTGAAGTGTGGAATAAATTTATGGCAAACCACAGCGGCAAACGAGAATCGTCGCTGTTGGGCACCTCATTATTTGAACACTTTCCTGAAATAGATAAGCAGTGGCTAACGGCAAAAGTAGATCCGGTCTTCAGTCTTAAAAGCCCCGTATTTATTATTTGGGAACAGCGCCCGTATTTATTTAAGTTCGGTTGTAGCAGGCCAGTAACAAGTGCGGCGTCGCACATGTATCAAAACGTCACTATGTTTCCCCTTGTTGGCGATAACGGCAGTGTAGAAAAGTTCTGTATTTTGGTTTACGACGTGACAGAGCAAGCTCTTGGTAAACGAGGCATGGCAAAGCTCAATGAAGAGCTTAAAATTACAAGTCGGGTAGATGGTTTAACCGGCTTGTACAATAGACGTTATTGGCAAGAGCGGTTTGAAGAGCTTTATAAGCTCTCAAAACGCAGAAACAAACCCAGTACCGCAATGATGTTAGATATCGACCATTTCAAACGGGTCAACGATACCTATGGTCACCAAGCGGGTGATAAGGTTATTAAGATGCTGGCCGCGCTTATCAAGCGTTGCGTAAGGGAAACTGACCTGGCAGGGCGTTACGGCGGCGAAGAATTTGCCATTATACTTACCGATTCCACTTTAGAAAGTGCTACTCATGTTGCCGAGAGAATACGAGCCCTAGCCGAGCGTCTTGAAGTGGAGCACGATGGGCAAACCATTACATTCACCGTTAGCTTAGGCCTTGCACAATTTGAGCAGAATGTGAAAAGCCCTATGGTATGGCTAGAGCAGGCCGACCAAGCACTTTATCGCGCGAAAGAAAGCGGACGTAACCAGTATTGCGTTCACGCAGTTGAGTCTTAGCTAGAGTCGCAGCCAGAGGCCTAGCCAGAACTCTAGCTGAAAATGCAGCGTAGGCCTGACTCTGCATAACGTGTGCGGTATCGGTTATATCGACAATGTTCGTATCTATTGTGTCAGTATCTGTCGTGCTAGGATTCGCCTCGTTAGTAGAAGCTTTACGTTTTCGGCGCTAGCGGATTCTGCACGTTTTTAATGTGCTCGCGAATGCTGTAGAGGAACACTAGGCTTGGTATCACCATTACCGCAGTGAGTATAAAGAAAAGACTCCAATTTCCATTCAAACTATCCACAACAATGCCGCTGCTAGAGGCGACAAATGTCCTTCCTGCCACACTTAAAGATGCCATTAGCGCATATTGTGTGGCGCTAAAGGCGCGGTTACACAGTAGCGATATGAACGCAACCATGGCTACCGTGCTCCAGGCGCCTGTAAAACCGTCTACAACCACGGTAAAGGCCAGTAAAGAAGTAGAAGGCCCTGTTTGTGCTATTACTGCAAATAAAAGGTTAGACGCCGCCATAGCGATGCCCGCCACCATTAAGCCGCGATAAATGCCATAGCGTATGTTTACAATTCCCCCCAACAGCGAAAATACAATAGTTACCCACCAATTCAGCAGCTTTGAGTAGGTAGCAATATCACTGTTGGTAAAGCCAATTTCTTTATAAAAGACAATGCTCATGCGCCCGAGAAAGGCTTCGCCAATTTTAAATAGAAAAATAAACAACAAGAAGGAAAGCGCAAGCTTCACGCCGTTTCGTGCAAAAAACTCAGAAAATGGGCTTATTAACGTGCTCTTTAACCAGCGTGAAATCTTGTCTTGAGTGCTGGCGTTAGCATTAGCATCGCCAGTGCTAGTGCCCTCAGAATCTAAGCGGTCAAACAGCGCACTTCTGTCGATATCCGGCTCTTTGGCAAGTAACGTGGCTATAGCAAGTAGGGCCATTATTACGCCCAGCAATAGATAGATATTCGCCCAGCTCCAATCGGTAAGGTCGGCGAGGAAGAAAGGAATAGCACCTAAGCCTCCATAGCCTGTCCACCAACCTGCGGTTGCTACCGAAGACGCAGCTGACATTCCGTCTTTATCGTTTTCAGCAATACAGTCTATGCGAAAGCCATCAATGGCGATGTCTTGCGTGGCGGAGAAAATGGCGGTGAGTAAACCGACTAATGCAATATAGAAAAGGTGAGACGTTGTGGTTAGCTGAGACATCGCCAGACAGCACAAGACGATGCCTATTTGCATGGAAAAAATCCACCCCTTGCGCTGACCTAATCTCGGTGGCTTTACTTTATCCACCAACGGAGACCAAAGAAAGTTGATTGAATAGGTGGCGAAGATAATGCCAAACAAGCCGATTGCTGAGCGTGATAACCCGTCATCTTTCAACCAGGCAGACAGCACTGAGCCAATCATTATCCAAGGAAAGCCGCTGGCTATCCCGAAACAGAAAATACTCAAAAAGCGTTTGTCGTTATATGTTTTTATCGCGCTTAACAAAATACTGCCTAGTGATGCTCCAAGGCTTGGTATTGAGCCATGTAATCAATGAAATGGCAACATATGAGTGGTGTTTGCAGGTGCCTTATTTCGACATGGATTTTTTAAAAATGTGCATGTGCTTATGGAAGAGAAGATGTTGAGCAGTACGGTCGAAATAGTTTTGTGCTTGATGTGTGCAGGCTTTTTACAGAACTAAAAGAATTACATGAGGGAAGGCCTTGCTAGGGCCTTATGCCTACACAGTCTATGGGACACGTGCCTGCGTCCTCGAGAAATTTGACACAGGTGCGTAACTCATCAACTAAAATAGTGTCGTCTTTTAGTTTTTCTTCGTTCCAATAGTGAATTTGGTGCAGCACATGCCAGAATACTCGTTCTTTTTGCGTGTAAGGCTGCGTAAGTGTGCAATTGACCTGACCCCATTCTTCCATGCAGTCCCAAAAAAAGAGTTCGATCTCTTCAACCGGTAAGCCTTCATTCCAAAAAGCATTTAGGTAAAAACACAGTTGTTTTGACTTGGTATCAACAAAATCTTTGACAGTCATAATGCCCCAACCGTTTTTTTACTACTCAGCGTATTATAGTCCATTACATTACTACTGCTCTAGGTTAGGAGTTATTTTTTACGATGTTATCGATATGTAACTGATATGCGGATTTTTTTAGACTAATAGTAGATTCTGAAAATTACCAGCCCAAATAACGAGTCCATCCAATGGTGTTATTTGCAACTAGTTGTATATACGGGGTTTTCTGATTTTGGTTTAGACTAAAGACTGAATTTGAGGAGGGGAGTAGCACCTGTCGGTAATGCAGTTTTAAACTGGTTTTGGCGCGATTTCGGCGCATCACAACCGTACTATTTTCCCAATCGCTCAATCCGTCTATAGAAAGGTCGAGTACGGGAAACGAAGAATTAGCCACTAAGTCGCTAATACTTTTATTCACATCGGCCTCTGGCCAATAGGGGGAAATCGTGACTAAGCTATCTGGCTCAAATGCCAAATTATTGCTGGTGGCGTCCAAAAATGTAGCAGCCAGCATACCTTGCGCAACCACTAGCCGATAGCCTTGCACGTTTTGCAAACGGTTGTTTAAGGCAATAAGCTGCTCAGTTAACTTGTCTGATGTTTGTTCAAAATCAAAGTATTGAGTGAGGTTTGTACTTCGCGGATGAATAACGCTATTACCTTGTCCGCTACTGCCCGGCGCTTGTTCCGCTGCCGATGGATCTGCTGCCGCCTGAGTATCAGCCCCTTGCCCAGAAGTGTCGGCTGATTCTATGCCAGATTCTGTTGGCATCATATTGAGGTTAAAAGGGCTTATGACGACGCGCCATCCTTTCTCTGAGAGATAACCCGCAAGCTCCTTGCTTTGAGAGAGTGAAAAGCTGGAGAGAAAAGGCTCAACCAGTATAACGGCAACCCCTTGTGATAACGGGGTTTGAGGTTCAACTTCGATAATAGGTACTACGCGTTCGCCCACCAAAAGCTCTTGAACTTCGCCCAACGCAAACCCGTGACTGATATCGGTAAAGTAATCGCCAAAGGCCGCTTTAGGCGAAAAGCCCAGTGCAAGCAGGCACAGTATGGAGGCAATACATTTACGCATGTTTCAAAAAACCTTTCGGCTCACAATAGTAGTTAGATAGCAATGTATCGGCAAAACCATAAAAATCTAAATACCAAAGCGTATTTTAACCAGCAAGTTTGTCGTCTCGTTTACTCAGTAAGCCTCTTTTGGATACGTTTTCTATCTACAAAGGTTACTTTCTAAAAAGACTACTTCCTAAAAAGCTTCTTACCTGAAAACCCTTCTACCCAAAAAGCTTTACCGATGAAAACGTGGTTAATGGCGTTGGCTTGTAGTCACTAAATGGAATAGTGCTTTGAAAGTTGAGCCAGTTGTTCGATTTTGGGTGTTTTAAACTCAAGCTTTCGGCGTGCAGCTGCAGGCGGGTGGCCATGGCTAATGCTGCGTCGTGAGCATACAGCCTATCACCTAAAATTGGGTGGCCGAGTGAGAGCATGTGCACGCGTAGCTGATGAGAGCGCCCGGTAATGGGGCGTAGCGCAACCAGAGAGTAAGGCCTATTTTCGCTATCATATGCACGTGTTATCACATCAAAGTGTGTTACCGATGGCTTTCCCCGTTCGTGGTCAACCATTTGCTTTGGTCGGTTGGGGTAATCGACGATAAGCGGTAAATCTATCTCTCCGCTGTCGGCGTCAACATGGCCGTATACCCTGGCGAAATAGCGCTTTTTCGTTTCTCTAAGCTCGAACTGCTTGCTGATGGCGCGATGACTAAATTTAGTCAGCGCCATCACCATAATGCCAGATGTCGCCATATCTAACCTGTGTACCACAGTAGCGGTAGGCAACACTTTGTTAACGCGGGTAATAAGCGCATCTTTATGTGCTTCTATTCTGCCAGGTACACTCAACAACCCGCTTGGCTTAAGGGCAACCACCATAAAGTCATCTCGGTACAGGAAGTTGAGATACGGCGTATAAGGCGGGTTGTAAACAAACGGTGGATTGGCCATTAGGGATTATTCACTATGATACGAATGGCATCAAACTGCACATCGGCACCTTGAATAACTTTGTCTAGCGCACTCATTTGCTGCTCAATAAACACAATCTCACTGTCGCGTACGGCAGGGTTGCGCTTCTGTAAGTCTTTTAATCGCTGTATTTCACTGTTAAGCGTGGTGTGCATAGTGCTAAGCGCGTCGTGTAGCTTTTGATTCGCGGCCTGGTGTGCAAGTTTGCGCGTATTTTCTATCGCAATGCTAAGGGGCTGCTGTAATGCTTTTAACAATTGTGACGATATTTTCCGCCCTACTTTTCGTTTTACATCGAAGCTTAAATCCACAGGGTTACCTTGGGCGTCAAGGCATATGCGTACCGGCGTTTGCGGAAGAAAACGGCCTAGCTGGAGGGCTTTCGGTGCTTGAGCATGAAGTACAAACAATGCTTCTATCCAATAAGCGCCTTTCGGCAGGTCGGGGTCGGCAATAAAGCCCATACTGCTTTTACCGTGTACATCAGTAAGAACAACGTCAATCGCGGTGTGAACAAGAGGGTGGTCCCAACTTAAAAACTGCACATTTTCTAACGTCGTCGCTACGCGGCGCTTGTAGGTTACCGTCATTCCCTCAGGGTCTAACCCAGGTAGCTGACTCACCATTTGCTCTGTTGGCATAAGAATAAAGCAGTCGTTGCCTTTCTCATCTTGCTGAACGCCAATGGCATCAAAAACACGGCCCATAAAGCGCGAAAGGTCTTGCTCACTATCAAGGGCAATAATGTCCTCTAATAGTGCTTCAACTCGGCCTTCACCCGATGCATTAAGCTCAAGCAGACGATCTCTACCTGCTTCAAGCTGAGCAACTAGCTGACTGTTCAGTTTAACACTTAAGTTAATCAGTTCGTCTCTTGCCGTCATATCGCTAGGGTGCAGACATGCGCTCATCAGCAATGGCTTAACGTCGTCAAACACGCCAGACCCTGTGGGACACGTTTTTTCAAATGCATTTAAGCCTTCGTGATACCAATCTAGCAATACGTGCTGTGCGCTTTTCGCAAGATAGGGAACGTGAATGTTCACAGTTTGCGTTTGACCTATTCGGTCTAAGCGACCAATACGCTGCTCTAGCAAGTCAGGAGTAATAGGTAAATCAAACAGCACCAGGTGGTGGGCAAACTGGAAGTTACGCCCTTCACTGCCTATTTCACTACACAGCAAAATTTGTGCGCCATCTTCTTCATCAGCAAAATAATGAGCGGCTTTGTCGCGCTCAACAATACTCATGCCCTCGTGAAACACACTGTGTCTAATGCCCGTTTGCGTGCGAATAACTTCACCGAGTTCTTGCGCAGTGCGGGCGCTGGCGCAAATAAGCAATATTTTCTCTGGCTTAACGTCTTGCATGAAATCGACCAGCCAGCTAACGCGGGGGTCTAGTTTAGTCCAACTGTTTACCACGCTTGGCACACGTTCAGGATAAAGCGCGTTGAGCAAGTCGTCGCTGTTCACGGCCGCTTCATACTCTTGTGGCATGGCAAGCTCGTAGGCAGACAGTTTGCGCTCGGGGAAGCCTTCAATATTGGCGCGACGGTTTCTAAACAGCATACGGCCTGTACCGTGGCAGTCTATGAGTTGGTGTAAAAGTTCGTGTCTATTTTTAGAGCTGGTGAGGTCGCCAGCGTGTTCCATAACGTCAGGTGCAAAGTTGCAAAGGGTAGCGCGCTGTTTTTCGTTCGGTTCTGCGTCTGACAATAATGGAGCAACCGCATCGGCAAGCTGACTGTATTGCGATTCTTCGGTTAGAAACTCTTCGTAACTGTGAAAGCGTGCCGGGTCGAGTAAACGCAGGCGAGCAAAGTGACTTTCGTGACCTAACTGATCGGGGGTTGCCGTTAGGAGTAACACCCCAGGCGTGTTTTGGGCAAGCCCCTCAACACAGAGGTATTCTTGCGACGGCGCTTCTTGCGACCAAGACAGGTGATGTGCTTCATCCACTACCATTAAATCCCAATCTGCGGCCTGAACCTGCTGCTGTCGTTTTTCACTGCTGCTTAAGAAATCGATGCTGCACAGAACTAGCTGCTCACTGTCAAACGGGTTTATATCTTCTTCGTCCAGCGCTTCGCAGCGGCTCTCATCGAAAATAGCAAAAGGCAGGTTAACGCGACGCAGCATTTCTACCAACCACTGATGCATGAGTGAATCTGGAACTAAAATGAGAATGCGAGACGCTCGGCCAGTCTTTATCTGTTGGTGAATGATTAGCGCTGCTTCAATGGTTTTTCCCAAACCAACTTCATCGGCAAGAAGTACCCGCGGTGCGTGGCGGCCACCTACTTCAGAAGCAATGTGCAATTGGTGGGGAATAAGTGAAATTCGTGCCCCGGCAACGCCAATCGTATTAGAGCGCTGATACTCGTAATGATAGCGCAACGCGCTTTCTCGCAAATCAAACCATTTAGGGTGGTCGAGCTGTTGGCTAAACAAACGCTTTTCAGGTTGGTTCAAGCGAATGTGATGGTCTAGCATTGTTTCAGGTAGTCTTGCCTGCGCCTTCGTATCTTCCCGTAGACCGTGATAGATGAACACCCCTTGGCTTTCTTCTGATTCAGTCACCGTCATTTCCCAGCCGTCTTGGCTTTTTACGGTGTCGCCAATTTCAAAGGTGAGTCGCGTTAGCGGCGCTTCTGTTTTTGTATAGATACGCGCTTCGCCAGTGGCAGGATACAGCACCTCAACTGAACGGAAATCAATGCCAACAATGGCGCCTAATCCCAATTCGGTTTCTGTATTGCTTAACCAACGCTGACCAATAGAAAATTGACTGTCTGAACTCATAAATCACTCACCTTTTTGCGGGGGCGGTATTGTACGCATTGCATGCTAATAAGTCATTAATACTAGCTTATTTGGCACACTTTTCTGTTTATTCAGCAAGAATGGCACTTGTTAATGAGCAGCAACGCTTTCAATTTACTATGCGTTGCGAGGGCAGAGATTCTCCGAGAAAGTGTGGGGTGCTTGGTCGCACTCTTTGAAAAAATAAAACGATAAAAACAGTGCGAAATCTGTATTTCTGGATTATGGTGGAATTAGCGTTTAGGAAATCGTTATCAAACGCTTGAAGCAGTGGGTTATTGCTGCTTCTCAGTCGACGCGAGTAGGGGAGATGTCCTGTTTCGAGCGGCATCCCTGTAGTTGCCCAGCTGTAGCTCGCTAGCCATTACCAATTGACGGCTAGCTTGGCTTTATTTTACGGAGTAAAGGATGCCAAGAAGAAACTCTACCGAAACGAAAATATACGTCCTCGATACCAACATTTTGCTTCACGAACCCCACGCTTTTCTTTCCTTTAAAGAACACGATGTTGTTATTCCTATGACGGTTCTTGAAGAACTCGATTACATCAAAGACAGTAAAAAAGACGTTGCACGGGACGCACGTGTCTCCATTCGTTCAATGGAAGACTTGCTGCATGAGGCCACGCCTGAAGAAATGCTTGTGGGTGTTTCAATGGAGGGGCTAGGAGCGGGCGATACCGCACCTACTGGAAAGCTATCGATATTTGCCGATTTGAATATGGCTGAAGCGCAGCAGGTTTTCACGAGCAACGAAAACGACAATCGCATTATTAACGTTGCCCTTCATATTCAAAAGGCTTACGCACCGCAAAAAGTGGTGTTAGTGACAAAAGATTTGAATATGCGCTTAAAGGCGAAAGGGGCCGGTTTAGCGCATGTTGAAGACTATCGCACCGATCAACTTATTACTGATATTAAGTACTTGTCTCGAGGCTTTCACGCCTTTGAAGGTAATTTTTGGGATAACGTAAAAAGTGTGGATAGCCGAACCGAGGGGCGGGACACCATTCACACCGTGCCAAAGTCGATACTGCCAGAAGCTTATATTAATGAATTCCTTCTTGATGACAGTAAAGAGTTTGCTGGCCTTGTAGAAGAGATCTCTGATGATCATTTAGAGGTACTCGACCTTGGTTACGAACGCTTGATGAGCCGTAATGCATGGGGCATAACGCCGAAGAATATAGGTCAGGGTATGGCGCTGCATGCCTTGCTAGACCCTCATATTGATATGTGTATTCTCACCGGGCCTGCGGGCAGTGGTAAAACCCTTTTAGCCCTGGCTGCCGCCCTTGAAATGGTGGTTGAGCGCAACATGTATGACAAGATTATTGTCACTCGCAGTACCCCTGAAATTGCCGAATCGATTGGGTTTTTACCGGGAAACGAGATTTTCCTAATTTACATATGTTGTCAAAAATGTAATTCTCTTTTTAATAAAGCTGCTTAGGGTTTTTATTCTCGTCAAAAATTTTTGACAATTGTCAATAATTATAGCAGACTAGGATCAAAGAAGGAGCTCGCATACGCCAATGAAAATAAGAACTGATCTCCTGACCCAATTTCCCTATCGAGTTATCACTGAAAGTCAAAATAACGACTTTTTATCACACAAAGAACACCTCCCCTATGCGGCGAAAAAAGCTTTTACGAGATTATTAAAAGTAATAGATGCCTTTCTTCATTCAACTGATCAAAAACTCACCTTGAGATCGTTTAACAATGAGGAAAGCCTTAACGAACTATTCCAATCCCTAATATCCTTTGTCTATCTGCATATAGAAGGCGAAAAAGTTCACCTTTACAACATTAGTAGCTATGCCAAGAGTTTGTTTTCGAGTATCGCTAAGAAAGCAAACATACAGCTTTATAAGCTGGTATTTTCGAAGAGGTCGATTAGCGAAGACGTGCAGAACCTAATCGGTCTTGCAAAACCCGTAGATGAAGAAAAGCTTGAATTTTACAAAGGCTGGGTAGTTTTAGATAAAGGCGGAACGGAGATCGATATTGAGCTTGGTTTTTTGAGAGAAGCCTACGGTGCGTGGTTTACGGCAAAGATTTTTGAAGCGTTTAAAAAGTTTTGTCGCACGCAGGAAAGAGAAACAGCTAAAACGTATTATAAGCATCTTAAAAGGTTGCTAGAGTACCTGATTAAACTGGCTCCAACTTGTGAATTGTTGGAACAGTGTCTGGAGCGAAGAGTCGCAGTTTACTATTTATCAGTGATCTTCAATGTCGAATTAAAAAAACACCTCTTAAGTGGTGGGAATGGTAGGTCTTTTTGTAACTCTTGGAGCAGCAAGATGGCTTTATACGAAGATTGTTTTGTGGCTAACGCAATATTTGACAAGCCCTTGTTTGCTTTGCCTGTTCCTAAGTTTAAGCAATCACTAGTCCTTGCTGGTTCTCACAATAAGCCTCCTGAGAACGGAAATCTGAGTTCTGGAATATTGAACAACAAGTTAATCACTAAAGTTCCACTAAAGTATACGGATGATGAAGTGATTCAAGAAGTTGTCAAAGATATAAGGCGAGATATTGACCATGTACTCTTCGCTTGCAAAAAGGCGGTTGCCCTAAACTACAAGAGGTTGACTCAGTATCAAGAATACTCGATGTCGTCTTCTGCAAAGGTATTGGGCGAGGTACGAACTCCTCAATCTTTAACTGAAAAAAGAAGTATCGCTTGTGCGACTTTCGCATTGCACCTATGGGATCATCCGGGTAAAGCAGGTGGCTACAGCTCATTCTTAGGGTTCAATAATGAAACTACCTATATAACAAAATTGTTGTGCTTACCAACGCTACACATTCTCTACCCACTTTTATTTCAGCTAATTCATATTCATCCCAAAATCACAGAGTCATGGCTACTTAACTGGCAGCTATTCGATGACAATGACAAGTTAGATGGTTTTATTGAGTCAGGTAATTCATTCGTTATTCAAAGTGTAAAGAAACGTAGAGGGATAGAAAACGCACAGCAAGTGATTAAGTTAACCGTCGAGTCCAAAGAAATAGTAGAGAAAATATTAGCGCATACTAGAGTTGCACGAGAGTACTTAAAGTCGAAAGGTAGTAGTGACTATCGTTATGTACTCTTAACTGGGGCCTTGAATAGCAAACCAGCGAGGCTCAAAGGTATCACTAATTTGAATAAAATTACTTCTCGCTCTATTTTCACAAGACTGCTCACCTCTGGCTCTGCGAACGTTTCCAAACGACGAGCTAAAGAAGTTGTAAAAAGCTTATCGATTAGCCGTTTCAGGGCAAGTTCCGGTGTTGAAGTCTTTTTAAAGACAAACTCAGTGAAAAAGATGTGTAATGCGCTTGGCCACAAAGAGCCACGTGATGAAATAGTTAGAAGTTATCTACCTGACCCAATATTAAGGTTCTTTCAAGATCGCTGGATACGAATATTTCAAAACGCGATTGTTTTTGAAGCAATGAAGGATTCTAAATACCTACATCATGCGATTGATATTACTCCTGAGTCTCTAGAAGCATTTCTGAGAAATCATAAACTGAAGAGAATGTCTGGGCATATTTGGGACGGCAATGTAATTCCTCTCAAGGTTGATGAGGCTACGCTTGACGGAGCGATCGTAATATCTCCTGTGCTGCTAAAAATACTGCTGTTTTTCTTTAACGCTCCCAAAGAGGATATTTTGACTATTGCATTAGCAAAATCGGATCTAGAAACTTGGACACAATTATCGACTTTGATCATTACGCAAATCGAATGTCAGCTAAGTTCACCGAATTTGTTAACTGATGAATTTGATGAAGAAATCGTTGATATGTACAAGGAGGCTAAAAAAGAGCCGTTTTCGTTAAGCCATTTTCTAGCGGAGCGTCCACATGAAGCTAGTTAAAGGTTCTAGAGGGATGCATGAAGACTACCAGAAATTAGTATCTGGTCTGTCTCCTGAAGAAAGCTTGTTGGCCAGCATGAAGCTGGTTCAAGATAGTGTGGAACAGTATGACTTGAATCTATCTCAGCCTGATTGGTTGTTCTCAGATATTATGCAGGATGTTTGGCTCATTAGATTGAATGATGCTGAGGTAGTATTGAATTTTGATGTCGAATTCATTGCTAGCGACGGTAGTATTGAGAAATTAGTATCTGAAAAACATCGAGCATTGGTAAACGCTTTCAAATGCTGGCTACTGATCCAATCCTCTCCAATGCACACCGGATACCAAAAGCAGGTAAAGAAGACAGTCTCTGTGAAGCTTAGGCATACCTTGTATTTGATCGATTTTTTACTGTTGAACTCAAAGGCAATTAGTTTAGAGAAGCACTTTATCCTATGGGACAAAGATTTCGTTCGTGTGACTCTGGCAAAAATTTTTGAGCAAGCAAGCGTTACAAAAGGAGTTTATGAAACAGAGAAAAGACTTGATGAATTTATTAGCGAAAATATTAAGAACTATTCCAATGATGATTTGGATAATGGCTTCAAAAAGCTGGAAATGCAGTTTGATTTACCACCTGAAGTTGTCCAGCGCTATATAGCACCTCATCGCAAAGCCTTAGCGCTCTTATATTTGGAAGGAGCCATTGAAACTAGGCGAAAGGGAGGGCGATTTGGTCTTGTCAAACTAAGTTTTTTGAGAGAAAAACTCTTCGCTAATACATTGTATGGACACAAAATAATACAGCCTAAGTTAGAAAAATACGCAGTATCTGATGACTATGGTCAGCCTTCATATAGTGAGTTTCCTCAACACCCTTTGAATAAGCGTTTAGATGTCGGAATATCCGAAAGTTACTTTGGGAGTGTTAAACAAACTCTCTTTATGCTCGCAGGTGTTAACTCACTGAGTAAGCATATCGGGTTAGAAACTTCAAAAATTAGTAGTGCTTGCTTTGAGGATATCAAAATAGATGCCTTGATGACTACATCACCTAAAGATACAGGTCGAGTGCCTACGATAGGTGCTGGAGAAGTATTACCACAAATCAGAAACGCTTTTGAGTTTATTCTCAAACATAAAGCGGTGATTTTTGAAGCGGTTGAGAGCGTATTGGTGGGTAGCTCCAAAGAAATCAAACGAACGTCGTGGAAAGAATTCACCGAACGCGGTTATAAAAAATACTTGCCCCCTGAAGCTGTTGAGCTTGGTATTGAGGTGCTAGGCTACAGCGTATGTGAAGACGAACTATTCAAGAAGCGAAGAGAAAACAAAGATCTGTTTTTCTTGTTCAATGTTCTGCAAGGAGCTCTTCAGGTAATTGTAGGTTCGACGATGGCAAGACGTATGGGTGAACTAGTTGAACTCGATCCATTTGAAACACTGTTACCCAAAGGTATCGACCCAGAGTGTTCGCCATCAACAGATTTCAATCTTGTTTTCGATAATCGAAAGTCTGGGGTTGCTTATGGTGGAGAAATCGTTCGAGAACAGCTTAGTCGCCCCGTCTTAAATCGTGTAGCGTCAATTATCTATCAGTGGCAGAAGTTTAATTTGAGGATAAGTAATCAAGGCTTATTGAAGAATTTGAATGAAGTTGGACTGTTTACCTCATTGAGCAGTCAAACTGTGGCGTTCAAAGAGGGAAATACTGAGTCATTTATCGATAACTTTGATGCTTTTTGTGATTACTTTGAAACGAGAAGCTATGTTGATAATAACGGTGTGGTTCGGCGTCTATATATTCGTCAGCACCAGTTGAGACGATTTTTTGCGATGACGTTCTATTGGGCTTATGGTTACGAAGCCAGTGAAACGCTGCGTTATTTTTTGGCCCATACCGATATTGAACACTTGGAAAGATATGTAACAGAGGAAACTTCTGGAGAGGTGCTGCGAGGCGTTCAGGCTGAGCGTATGATTGATGGTATCCGTAACAGAGACATCAGTCATATTGGCGAACTTGAAGTTATTTTGAAGAAAAAGTTCGGTCTCAATAGCATTGAATACACAACGTATGCCGAGATTAGTGAAGACATAGAAGACGAGTTAATTGTATTAGCAAAAACACATGAGCATGTCATTCCACAGCGTTACAAAAACTATAACGTATTACTTAATGGAATTGAGAAATTACTGAGTGATGGTGTTATCAATTTAAAGGCCGAATATGCAGCTGTAAAGTCTAAGAGTACCAATGAAGAGATAATAATGGATCTGGTGTTGAAGTATGAGTAAGCGTGACGACAACGAAATGAGAAAATTAGCAACTGTCAAGGCAAAAGAAAAATTCCTTGATGAAAGCTCGTTCAAAAAAAATATTGCTGAACACGCTCAAGACGAAGCACTATTAGTTGCGTTATCTTCACAGACACGTTGGGCTGAGTATGTTCGAGATGACTTTACCTCGATGTCACTTAATACACTAAAAAAAGTAGCAAAAAAATATCTGCTCGATGGATATTCAGGGTTCGATAACAAACGAATTAAAGCATTGTCACTAATTGAAGAGCATTCAAACAAAGGCTCAAGAACACAAAGATTAGTAAGGTCTGATACAAAAAAAGGATTGGAAATAAAAAATGAAGAAAAGGATTTGCAGCTTTCGATACTTAGAGAAGCGAATTTGGCTCTATCAAAAGGGTTGGAAGTTACGATAGACGCATTGGACAAGCTTGCTGATGAATCGAAAGATAGTTACTTGCGAGATGTCATAGAAAGAGAGATGTCCAAAGTGAGGGCCTTGTTGCGAAAAAGCTTTCAGCTAAGAGAGTTGGATGAATCAGTTGAAGGTGAATAAAAAATGTCTAATCATCAGCTAGCAATTCTGCTGGACTCAACGTCAGAAATCCCAGTTGGGTATGATGATTATGCAAAGCAATATAAATTTAGACGGTTCCCAAACTATCCTGTTCTTCATTGGCCTAATGGCGTGCCATGCGTTGAGGCTAATTTATTTATCATGGATGGCCTTTTAAGTAAATCATGGTCTATTTCATATGCTGGAGGAACTGTTGGAAACTATGCATCTAATCTCTCCCACATTATTAGATATTGCTACAACAACAACATACATTTCACGGAGCTTACAGATAACAGAATTGAGCTGTTTGTAAATGGCTTGCTCTCAGAAAAGAAAAACAACGGTAAGCGAAAAAGAAATAATACAACTGTTAATAAGATAGGCCGAGACACCTTAAAATTTTTAATCTTTGTGGGTAAAAAACTAAGAGATAAAAATTTCATTGGCACCAAAGGGTGTAGAGTTAACTACACAGAAGAGGTATACAAGAGGAATGGTATAACAAGAATTTACGTTACTCATAGCGTTTTTCCTTCAAAAGACCCTTACAAAAGACGATTGCCAATTGCTCTCTCAGATATCGAAAAGCTAATAGTTCACATTACAACAAACAGCGAAAAGTCAATTGCTACGCGTGACTTATGCTTGGTCAAAGCACTCAAAGCGACAGGAGGTAGAAGAACCGAAGTCGCGAATTTGAGAGTCTCTGATATAGATAAAGCTTTGGCTAGTGAAGACTCTATTCCCATGTTGCGTTTAATTACTCTGAAACAAAGAAAGAATCTGCTGACAGAAATAGTTCGAGAGGTTCCAGTATATAGAGCAACCCTAAGATCTATAAAGCGGTACATCAGGAAAATACGAACGCGAATCATTAAAGGTATAGAAAAAAACACGAATGAAAGCTTTGATGATCACGGATATGTTTTTATTTCTGAAACTTCAGGGGAACAACTGAAACCGGACTCTATCACGACGTATTTTAATACTTGGGGAAAGGTTATTGGGGCTTCAGGTAACGTAATGTCTCATGCATTCCGTCACTTTTACATAACCGAGAAAATTGAAATGCTCATCAAGCTATTTGAATTGCGAGATGCTAGTGACCTGAAAGCAAAATTTGCTAATGAAAACTCTTTTAAGATGAAGCTCATAGAGTGGACTGGGCACAAGAGCGTGAGATCACTAGAGAACTACATACATTTGGCGTTTGATGATCTTTCAGGAGTTAGTGCTTCGTTTGACAAGCTAGCGATGATACAAGGAGTCCAAGTAGCAAAAGATGAAATGAATGACTTAAAGAGAAGAATTGCGAAAAAGGAAGTCAGTTCTGCTGAGGTAATTGTTGAAATTGACCACTTAATTAATGAATTGACAGATATACTCAACTAGCAAAGAAGAAGGCCAAGAAATTGATTCGTAGTCATATCCATATCAGTATGCTGAAAGATTTAAACTTATTGGTTTTGTTATGACTGTGCTTACTTTGAGAGCTTTCTGACTGTTATGGTTCGAGGTGATGAAGAAAAATATTAATTGAAAAAATACTCAGGATTTGAGCAATATAAAACGAGAGAATATCGTTGTGCTGAGATAAATCTAAAATGACTATTCATGAAAACAATCTCCATAGGGGAAAGTATGAAAAATCCAAACGAGAATCGTAACCCAAGAATACTTGATACATCAGCATTAGTTCATGATCCCAAAAGTCTACTTTCCTACAAAGACGATATTTATATTTGTCTAACAGTACTAGAAGAGTTAGATAACCTAAAAGAGCGCAGAGAAAAAAGTGTTAGTGCTGATGCTAGAGTAGTGATAAGAATGCTTGAAGATATCATCAACGGTCATAGTGCCGAACAGATGGAGAGAGGTATACCGCTGCCTTCTAATGAATCTGCGAAACGAGGAAACTTGTTTATTGGTATTGATACCAATTTAGATATCCAAAGCGAGCTAAGGCAAGGCATTGGCAGCGATGCCGATAATCGCATTATCAATTACGCGCTCCACATGCAAAAGGTTTTAGGGCAAGAGGTCACACTGGTATCGCGCGATATCAACATGCGCTTAAAGTCTAGAACAATAGGTGTTGATGCTGAAGACGTTCTGGTAGACCATCAAATATCTGATATCGATCTATTGTACACGGGAGTGCAGGCTTTTGACGGTGATTTATTTGATCGCGTTAATTCGGACGATGGCTTTAAGCTCTCAGGAGAAGTTTATCAACTCGATAGAAGCCTCTTCAACGAAGAGGTTCAGTACAACATGTATTGGTATGATGAAGCAGGTCATATTGGCTTTATCACAGAAGTTACAGATGGACATGTTTTTACTAAGTTACTACCTCGAAAGCAGGAAAAGATTTGGGGCATCAGTCCTAAAAACTCGCGACAAGCTATTGCTTTAAGTCAGTTAACAGATCCACATTTTGATTTGAACATAATTCTTGGTCCCGCAGGTTCTGGTAAAACATTTTTGGCGGTAGCTGCTGCGTTACACCAAGTTTTGGAGTTAAAGCAGTATAAGAAAATCGTTGTTGTAAGATCTCGCGATTTCATGGACGAAGATCCCGGCTTCCTCCCGGGCGACCTAAAGGAGAAGTCTATGCCACTGCTTGCAGGTATTACTGATGCGCTTATATCGATGCACGCTGATGATGATCATACTGCAAATGTTCATGCAACGGTTGAGCATATTATCGAAAGGGCGAACATTGAATTTACTTCGATGGCATATTTCCGAGGGCGCTCAATTGATGATGCTGTATTAATTATAGATGAAGCGCAGAACATGACTCGCGCACAGATGAAAGGAATGTTAAGCAGAGGAGGGAAAAACTGCCGGACAATTCTTCTTGGTAACTTAGCGCAGATTGATGACAAGTTTGTAACTCCCGCTTCTAGCGGTGCTACAGCTGCGGTTAACGTATACAGAAATTATGACAAGGGAAGTGTTTTAATTTTCGATGAAGTCGAAAGAAGCTCTCTAGCACAGTTTACAGAGCAGAATTTATAGCATCTATGTTTATTAGGTACTCAAGGCGTTCACCTATTGCTTCGAGTACCTTCCATATCCAACAATTCTAAACATATTAAAGGGTGTAATCTTTTTGCCTTTTAGGCGCTTGTAGTGGCTGATGATTTTTTTTCGCAAATGAAAAGAAGCGACGTCTCTAGTAAAGACTAGTGAAGGTCATACTTCGAGATTGTTATATGTTTCATCTAATAAAAACCTCCCATCATGGAAATGTCCAAAGGATAGTTTGCCATTTGGTTTAATGCGATAAAGACTATTAGAGTTCTCGACAGGACCGAACAAGAGATTACCTTGAGCCAAGAGTTCCTTCATGATAATTCCCGAATTAGAGTCTTCGGCTATTCTTTTGGCTAGCTTTAAAACATCTAGTTTTTCCAACTTAATCTCCTGATTAGTGTAGGTTATTAAGAGGTGGGGTGAGAGGCATAGGTAGTGCATCACCCCTGTTAGTGCGATAACACACAACCTCATCACTAGATTAGCTCTAAAACTATACAAATAAAAGAATAAAAGGACAGTGGTTGTAGAATTTTCCTATAAACTCTAGACCATATACCATTGAGCATCTCTGGGCTTGATTAAATGATCAAAAGTGGTAGGAAATAGTTTTATTCGCTCTAATCGAGCTGGTTGCCGAAGCCTTTTGCCCTATCGGTCGATAGTGAAAATATCGATTAAACAGTGAGTTAGGATTTCTGAGTCTTACTCAACCCTTCGTTTGACTTAATTTTACTATGAGCGATCAAAAGTGGTAGGAAATAGTTTTGTTCACTCTAATTGAGCTCGTTGCCGCAGCCTTTTGCCCTATCGGTCGAGAGTGAAAATATCAATTAAACAGTGAGTTAGTATTTCTGATTCTTACTCAACCCTTCGTTTGACTTAATCGTACTGTTAGCGATAAAAAGTGGTAGGAAATAGTTTTATTCACTCTAGTCGAGCTCGTCGCTGAAGCCTTTTGCCCTATCGGTCGATAGTGAAAATATCAATTAAACAGTGAGTTAGGATTTCTAAGTCTTACTTAATTCTTCGTTTGACTTAATTGTACTATGAGCGATCAAAAGTGGTAGGAAATAGTTTTATTCGCTCTAATCGAGCTCGTTGCCGCAGCCTTTTGCCCTATTGGTCGAGAGTGAAAATATCAATTAAACAGTGAGTTAGTATTTCTGAGTCTTACTCAACCCTTCGTTTGACTTAATTGTACTATGAGCGATAAAAAGTGGTAGGAAATAGTTCTATTCACTCTAATCCAGCTCGTTGTCGTAGCCTTCTGCCCTATCGAAAGATAGTTAAAATTTTTATTAAACAATAGCTTAGGGGTTATGAGTCTTACTCAACCTTTGGTTTGATTTAATTGTACTATGAGCGATCAAAAGTGGGAGGAAATAGCATTATTCGCACTATTCGAGTTCGCTACGAAGGTTTTTATCCTTACCATTCGGTGGGGAGAAATAGCTACTCCTTAATACTATGATAGCTTTCAGCGTATTCCCCGCCTTTTAGTTTGGCGCGGGACTGCTGGTAGAGTTTAAAGGTGTAGGAAAAGAAGCTCAAAAATATTATGTCTAGTCTTTTAATTGCTTTCGAAGAATTCATTGTTTTCCGTGTTTGAGTTACTCTTAGACTTTGATTTTTTGAGCGGTATTTCAGAAACTGAAATTTGCTGTAAATTTAAAAACTACGTAGAACGCTTCAATTAGGGTGACTTTGTGATAAGAAATCGCTTAATCGGGCTCTGAAGAGCCTGATTAAGCGATTTAATGAAATTATGAACACAGAGCTAGTCCCTTACATTTTAAAGGCTGAGAGGCTGTTTTAGGCTTTCTGATGCGCTGGCGGAATGTTGACTCTAGTGCAGACACTTCACTTGAAGGTGATAAATGGCACCTTCAATAGCTCAATCTAACTAAATGATAAGACATGCGAGCATGGCAATAGCGCTTAGCATTAGATAAGAAATTAGAAAACGAAAGAATCGTTTTAGACAGGGTTACCAATGGATCATAGTGTACACAATAAATTAGTGAGTTTTATCTGGAGCATTGCAGACGACTGTCTGCGGGATGTATACGTGCGAGGAAAATATCGCGACGTTATATTACCAATGGTGGTATTACGCAGGCTGGATACACTTTTAGAGCCAACCAAAGAGAAAGTCCTAGAGGAAGTGCGCTTTCAAAAAGAAGATATGCAATCCACCGAACTGGATGACGCTCCCCTGATCGAAGAAGCGGGATATGTTTTCTACAACATCTCTAAATGGACGCTTAAAAGCTTACATGGCACTGCCACCAACAACCAGCAAATACTACTGGCCAACTTTGAAGAATATCTCAACGGCTTCAGCGCAAACGTAAAAGAAATTGTCGAGTGCTTTAATCTGAAGGCACAGATACGTCATATGGCATCTAAAGATGTGTTACTTGATGTGCTCGAAAAATTTGTCTCGCCATACATCAACCTCACTCCTAAAGAAGCAGAAGATCCTGATGGCAATAAACTTCCCGCTCTGACCAACCTTGGTATGGGTTACGTGTTTGAAGAGCTAATTCGTAAGTTCAATGAAGACAACAACGAAGAAGCCGGTGAACACTTTACGCCTCGCGAAGTGATTGAACTAATGATTCACCTTTTGTTTGATCCACTAAAAGGCAATTTGCCCGACCCACTCACCATATACGACAGTGCCTGTGGTAGTGGCGGAATGTTGACTGAGGCACAAAACTTCATTGAAGAAAAATTCCCAAGCCAAGGTTCGAATAGAGATATTTATCTTTACGGTAAAGAGATCAATGACGAGACATATGCTATTTGTAAGTCGGACATGATGATAAAGGGCAATAACCCTGAAAACATCCGCGTAGGTTCTACTCTGTCTGTTGACGAATTTGCAGGCAAAACCTTCGATTTTGCTTGTCAAAATCCGCCATACGGCAAAAGCTGGGCAAGCGAAGTCAAAAATATAAAAGACGGCTCTGATGTTATAGATCCGCGCTTTATCGTAGAGCTAGAAGACTACTGGGGCAATAAGTCGAAAGTAGATGCGACTCCGCGCTCTAGCGATGGTCAGCTTCTATTTTTAATGGAAGTGGTTAGCAAGATGAAGCCGCTCGATATCAGTCCAGTAGGCTCTCGTGTCGCGTCTATCCATAACGGCTCTAGTTTGTTTACCGGAGATGCGGGGTCGGGCGAGAGTAATATTCGCCGATACATCATCGAAAACGATATGTTGGATGCCATCGTCCAGCTCCCCAACAACTTGTTCTACAACACAGGGATTACGACTTACATCTGGTTGCTTTGCAATAACAAACCTGCCAACCGCAAAGGAAAGGTGCAGTTAATTGATGCAAGCTTGCTGTTCAGAAAGCTGCGTAAGAACCTAGGTAATAAAAATTGTGAGTTCTCGCAGGAACATATCAACGAAATTACTCAAACCTATCTTGATGCGGCAGATGTTGAAAGACAGCTTAGTGAGACTAATGACCCTATAGGTATTGCCGCCAAAGTCTTTAACAATGACGACTTTGGATATTACAAAGTCAACATTGAACGCCCTGATAGACGCTGTGCACAATTCAAGCCTGAACTAATAGCACCATTACGTTTCGATAAATCGCTAATGGAAGTGATGGAGCACATCTATGCGGTGCATGGAAATTCGGTTTATGACACTGGCTACCTCAAAGCTAACGAATCAGCAATTCTAAGCTGGTGCGAAGAGAACGAAGTTACGCTAAACACCAAGGCTAGAACCAAGCTATTTGACCAAAACACATGGGAGAGCGGTCGCTTATTGGTTGAAATGGCAAATCAACTAGGTACAACAATCACTGAAGAGTACGAAGACTTTAATCAGTTTAAAGTGGATGTTGAAAAAGAGTTTAAAAAGCTTGCTCCAACAGTGCTTGAAACCATTCCACAAGGCAAACGCAAAGGCTTCTTCACCACTATTGTTAACGCAGTCAGTTGGTATGATGAAAACGCCGGAAAAGTCGTTAAGAAGATCGTCAAATTTAAGCAGGACAAGTTTGACGAACTGCTGCACCACTTGGGCTGTAAGGAAGCTGAACTGGCCGATTTTGGTTATTACTCTACAGATAAAAAGCTTGAGTTTATTACTTATGAGCCTAGCTCAGATTTGCGTGACGCTGAATCAGTACCACTTACTTACAAGGATGATAAAGACACGGGCAAGAGTGAAGTCCACCAGTATTATCTTGATGAGGTAAAGCCGCATGTGGAAGAAGCATGGATCAATCTAGATAGCACCAAAATTGGTTACGAAATTAGCTTTAACAAGTACTTCTATCAACATAAACCGCTACGCTCAATGGATGAAGTGGCAACCGACATTATCAACTTAGAGCAAAAAGCTGAAGGTTTAATTGCAGATATTCTAGGTGTTGATTTGGCTGATGTTCAAGGATAGAAAAATGACTGCAAGTAATTTTCACACTATATGCGCTTCATCTCTTCCCAGTGGATGGGTTCTTGCACCTGTTGGTGCTTATTGCAGTGTCATAGACCCTCAGCCTGACCATAGAGCACCAGCGTTGGACCCAGATGGCCTCCCTTACATTGGTATTAGAGATGTGAATTATGATGGAACTGTTAATGAAAGTACGGCTAGGATGGTTTCAGAGAAAGCGGTACTCAAGCAAGAGAAAGCTTTCACCATAAGTGATAAAGATATTGTTTTCTGCAAAGTGGGAACATTAGGTCAACCTCGGCATTTGAATATAGAAAAGAAGAGAGTGGCTCTTTCTGCAACGCTTGTTCTCATAAAAGCTAAGGAAAACTGCTGTGAGCGGTATTTAAAGCATGTACTAGATTCGGATTATCTTAACTCACAAATATATAGCGTTATTACTGGTGCTACTCGCCCAGCTCTCGGAATTCAACAAATCAGAAAGTTTAAGCTTCCTTTTCCTCCTCTAATGGTGCAGTTACAAATATCAAGATTCCTAGATAGAAAAACAGACAAACTAGACGAAGCGATTAGCATCAAAGAAAAGCAAATCGAACTGCTAAGAGAGCGCAAGCAAATCATAATCCAACAAGCCGTTACGCAAGGCTTGAATTCAAATGCACCAATGAAAGATTCTGGTGTAGATTGGATTGGTGATATTCCAGAACATTGGGAGATTAAACGTCTCAAATATGTTCTGGATGAACGGAACGAGAGATCAAAAACTGGAGAAGAGCCATTATTTATGATGAGCCAAGTTCACGGTCTTGTAGTAAGGGCTGATTTTCATGATAAAGCTGAAGTGGCGGCTTCAAATGTAGATAACAAAATCGTCTATAAAAATGATTTGGTGTTCAATAAGCTTAAGGCGCATCTTGGGGTTTTCTTCAAATCAAATATCGATATGGAAGGTTTAGTTAGTCCTGATTACGCGGTTTATAAACCAAAAGCTTTCATTAGTGATTTAAAACTTCTGGAAATACTATTCAGGAACCCAAAATATATAGAGCAATTTATCATTCGCGCCACTGGTATTGTTGAAGGTCTAATACGTCTTTATACCGATGACCTTTTTGATATTTCAGTTCCTGTGGCCCCAGAGAGTGAGCAGCATGAAATATTGAAGTTCATTGATATTGAAAGTCAGAAATTTGATAGGGCAATTCAGATTCAATCCCAGCAAATTGAAAAGCTCAAAGAATACAAAACCACGCTCATAAACAGCGCTGTTACAGGAAAAATAAAAGTGCCGAGTGTCGCGTAAGGATAAAAAGGATTGTTACCGTGAATCAACAAATTGAAAATCGTATTGAAGCGAATGACATTAGCATTAACAGTTTACTCAAAGGGCAAAAGTTCTATATAGACTACTTTCAACGGGAATACCGTTGGGGGGAGTCACACATAAAAACCTTAGTAGAAGACTTAACTAATACCTTTTTGAAGTCGTATAAAGATGGTGATGCCCCTGAAGCGGTTGGCAGTTACCAAAGTTATTACCTAGGACCTGTTGTATTTAGTATTAACCCAGAAACGGCTAAAAAGTCGATTATTGACGGACAGCAACGCATTACTTCAATCACACTATTGTTGATTTATCTAAACAACAGGCAAAAAGACTTCGACGATGACGACAAGGTTCAAATTGCTGATCTAATCTTCTCAGTAAAGCATCGAGTTAAATCTTTTAACATGACCGATGAAAACCGTGAATCTTGCTTGAAGTCACTGTTCGAAACAGGTGATTACACCCTGCAAGACGATGACGATGAAACCGTAGAAAATATGCTGAATCGTTATCTTGATATTGATAATTGTTTTCCTGAAGAAATTGACGAAAAAGCATTGCCATTTTTCATCGACTGGTTCATTGAGAACGTTGTTGTTATCGAAATTAAAGCCTATTCAGATGAGAATGCTTACACCATCTTTGAGACCATGAATGATCGTGGTTTGAACCTTACATCAACAGAGATGCTCAAGGGATATGTATTATCAAAGATCACTGATAGAAAACAGCGTAACGAAATAAATGATGTTTGGAAGACTGCCATTCAGTCGCTTCATCAAATCGACAAGAATGCCGATCAAAGCTTTTTCCATGCATGGTTTCGTGGTCATTATGCTAACAGTATTCGCCCCGGTAAGGCTGGATCTGAAAACCAAGATTTTGAATTAATCGGTTCTCGTTTCCACAATTGGTTTAAAGACAATCATCTAGAACTATTCAAGTTAGAAAGCTCAAATGACTTTTATCAGTTTTTCAAAGTACAGTTTCCATTCTATGTGAAATGGTACTTGGCCTACAAAGAAGCCAGTAAGCAATATACACCTGAGCTTGCTCATATCCACTACGTTAAAAATTGGGGAATAGCTGACTCACTGCAAGAGCCAATGATCTTGGCTCCAATTTGTGTGGGTGATGATGAGGTCACTATCAAGGCCAAGTTGAATGCTACAGCTAAATACATAGAAACCTTTACGGTACGCAGAAGCGTGAACTATAAGAAATTCGGCCAAACTGCTATCAAGTACACAATGTTCAATATTATCAAGGCTGTGCGTAGCAATGAATTAGATGAGCTTATCGAAAACTATCAGTTCTTTGCTGCTGACATTCCTCAAAAATGGGCGGCGGTTGAGCAATTCAGATTGCACGGCATGAATAGAAAGTTTGTAAAACATCTGCTTTGCCGTATCAGTAGTTATGTTGATGGTTTAGTGGGTAAAGACATCAGTTACACACAGTACTTTTCTCCGAAAGGAAAGCCGTTTGAAATAGAGCATATTTGGGCAGACAAGTTTGAAGAACATAAAGACGAATTTGAACAAATTACCGATTTCCAAACATGGCGTAACAACATTGGTGCATTGATTTTGTTACCACAAGGTACTAACCAGTCATTTAACAGTGATAAGTACTCAGATAAACGCGAGCATTACATAAAAGAAAATACGTTTGCTCAAACGCTTCATGAAAAGTGCTACGAGAAGAATCCAAATTTCTTGAAGCCAGATCAAGTAAAAGCAATTGGATTTAAATCACACGAAGATTTTCTCAAAGTGGACATAGCGGAGAGAAATAAAGTGGTACAGCGTATTTGCGAACAAATCTGGGACTACTAGGGAAGGGTTATGGTCAGTCAAACAAACGAACAGGCACTTGAAGCTGCTATCGAGAAAGCATTAACGGGCACATGCCAAGAAGAAGCCAAAGCGGGTGTTCGAGAAGTACCGCCTGATAATAACAATAGACTGTACGTTGTCGGGCAACCTTCAGATTTCGACATGCATTATGCTCTGGATACCCAGTATTTCTGGCGATTCCTTGAGAATACTCAGGAAGATGAGTTGGAAAAACTCAAGCGTAATAGCCCGAATGACTGGCAGCGCAAGGTTTTGGAACGGTTTGACCGCTTAATCAAAAAGAATGGCGTTCTGCATCTACTGAAAAAGGGAATCAGTGTTGATGATGCTCAACTTAATTTACTCTACCCGGCACCGCTGGCAAGCAGTGGTGAAAAGGTTCATCAAGATTTCGCGGCCAACATCTTTAGTGTTACGCGTCAGTTGAGATATTCCAAAACAAACCCTCTACAAGAGATAGATATGGTGCTGTTTGTTAATGGTATCCCACTAATTACCTTGGAACTCAAAAACGCGTGGACAGGGCAAACAGCTCGATATCACGGCCAGAAGCAGTACCGCAACGATAGAGATATAACGCAACCATTGCTGCAATTTGGCCGATGCCTAGTACATATGGCTGTTGATACCGACGAAATCTATATGACTACTAAATTGGCGGGGAAAAGTACTTTCTTTCTTCCCTTTAATAAGGGGAATGGACATGGGCAGGGTAACCCACTGAACATGTTTGGCCATAAAACGGCTTATTTGTGGGAAGAGGTGTTCACAAAGCAAAGTCTGGCTAACATTATCCAACACTTTGTTCGTTTAGATGGAACCAGTAAAGACGATCTTAAAAAGCGCACATTGTTTTTCCCTCGTTATCATCAAATGGATGTGGTTCGTAAGTTAGTTGAGCATGCCGCCACACATGGTGTGGGACATACCTATCTTATTCAACATTCGGCAGGTTCAGGTAAATCAAACTCCATAACATGGGCCGCATATCAGCTTATTGAAACCTACCCGATAAATGCAAATCTTCCCGGAAGTAAAGGCGTGGAGCAGCCGTTGTTCGACTCTGTAATAGTTGTTACTGACAGACGTTTGCTTGATAAACAACTCAGGGACAACATTAAGGAATTCTCTGAAGTTAAGAATATTGTTGCGCCTGCATTTAAGTCTTCTGAGCTGAAGTCTGCGTTAGAGAATGGCAAGAAGATCATTATCACGACGATTCAAAAGTTCCCGTTTATCATCGATGGTATCAGTGACCTCAGCGACAAGCGGTTTGCCGTAATTATTGATGAGGCTCACAGCTCTCAGTCCGGCTCTGCTCATGACAACATGAATAGGGCTATGGGGAAGTCTGAAGTTGAAGAAGTCGAAGATGCGCAAGACAAAGTGCTTCAAGCCATGCGCTCAAGAAAGATGCGAGGCAATGCATCTTACCTTGCTTTCACTGCAACGCCGAAAAACAGTACGCTTGAAAAGTTTGGTCAACAGCAGGAAGACGGCAGCTTCAAACCGTTCCACCTCTATTCGATGAAGCAAGCGATTGAAGAAGGGTTCATCCTCGATGTGATAGCTAATTACACGACTTACAAAAGCTATTACGAAATTGAGAAGTCTATTCAAGATAACCCTGAGTTTGATACAAAGAAAGCACAGAAACGCTTGAGAGCCTATGTGGAGCGCAGCCAGCAAACCATAGATACCAAAGCGGAAATAATGCTGGAACACTTCATCCCTCATGTTGTGAACAGTAAAAAGCTGAAGGGCAAAGCCAAGGGAATGGTCGTCACGCAAAATATTGAGACTGCAATTCGTTACTACAAAGCAATAACTCGCCAACTCGAACAGCAAGGCAATCCTTTTAAAGCTGTAATTGCTTTTTCTGGCACAAAGGAAGTTGATGGTATCGAGTATACCGAAGCCGATATGAATGGATTCCCAGAGGCGGAAACAAAAGACAAATTTGATACTGACGAATACCGTTTATTGGTAGTAGCGAACAAGTACTTAACGGGGTTCGATCAACCAAAGTTGTCAGCGATGTACGTAGATAAAAAGTTGGCAAGCGTACTATGTGTTCAGACTCTGTCTCGCTTAAATCGCTCTGCGCCTAAGTTTGGCAAGAAAACCGAAGACCTGTTTGTTTTGGATTTCTTCAACAGTGTGGATGACATCAAAGCGGCGTTTGATCCGTTTTACACTTCCACAACGCTTTCAGAAGCGACTGATGTAAATGTGTTGCATGAGTTAAAGGACGCTATGGACGACGTCGGAGTGTACGATTGGCATGAGGTTGAAGAGTTTATAAAACGGTATTTCGATAACGCAGATGCACAAGAACTCAGCCCGATTATTGATGTATCTGCGAATCGCTTCAACGTTGAACAGGAGCTTGAAGACGATGACAAAGTCGATTTTAAGATTAAAGCAAAACAGTTCGTTAAAATATACGGCCAGATGGCGTCAATCATGCCCTACGAAGTCGTGGCATGGGAAAAGCTATTTTGGTTCTTAAAATTCCTCATTCCGAAACTCATAGTCAAAGATCCTGACGCAGAGGCATTGGATGAGCTTTTAGATTCAGTGGACTTGAGTTCTTATGGCTTACAAAGGGTAAAGCTGAATTATGGTATAGGACTTGATGCAGAGGAAACTGAGTTAGCCCCACAAAATCCAAACCCTCGTGGTGCGCATGGTGGTGATGAAGAACGAGACCCTCTGGATGATATTATCAAGAACTTCAACGAAAGATGGTTCCAAGGTTGGAGTGCCACTCCCGAAGAGCAAAAGGTGAAGTTCATCAATATAGCTGAAAGTATCAAGCAGCATCCAGATTTTGAGGCTAAGTATCAAAATAACCCAGACCCGCATAACAGAGAATTAGCATTTGAGAAAATGCTGAAAGAAGTGATGTTGGCGCGTCGAAAAGATGAATTAGAACTATACAAACTATTTGCTGGCGACCCAGCATTTAAAGCCTCTTGGATGCAAAGTATGCAAAGGACTATTGGTCTGTAATCATGTTTATTTTGGAGAATTATTATGGAAGATAATCTTGGTCTAGAAGTTCTTTTCAAAGGCTATTACAGAGTAGAAAATGATGCGGTTAAAGCTATTTGGCGAGATGGTTTAATTATCCCCGACGCAAATGTTTTGCTTGATCTTTATCGATATTCTGACGATGCCCGTGATACATTTCTTAACCTATTAAATAATCATAATTCACGAGTTTGGCTACCCCATCAAGCTGCGCAAGAATACTTTAAGAACCGCCCCTCTGTAATCAACGAACAATCTAAAAACTACGACGCGACATTGAGTGATATTAATGACTTATATAACTCATTCAATCAGAAAAACCGTCATCCTTTTTTGCCTCCACATTTGCTAGGAGAGGTTGAAGAGATGTTCAAAAAGCTGAACACATATCTAGAAAATACCAAAAGTTCACATATCAAGCGTCTGAATGTTGACGAGATACAAAATAAAATAACGGAGATATTTGGACATAGGGTTGGTAACCCCTTTCCTTCCGATAAATTGAAGAAGATCTTTGAAGAAGGTAAATATAGGTATCAAAGTAAAATTCCGCCCGGTTATGAAGATGCTCAAAAGAACGATAACGAGAAAGATTTGGTTGGTCAGCAACGTAGGTATGGTGACCTAATAATGTGGAAACAGATCATTGCTCACGCGCGAGAACATAAAATACCTGTTCTCTTAATAACCGAAGATACTAAAGAAGATTGGTGGTTAAGATGCGGTGGAAGAACACTATCGGCAAGACCGGAATTATTCAAAGAGTTTCATGATGAAACGGGGCAAGAAATACAGATTTATCGTACTGAGAGTTTTCTTCATAATGCGACTAATTATCTATCTGAGAATGTCAGTGAAGATGTAATCGAAGAAATCAAGCTCATACAGAGCAAACCGGTCTTTTATGAAGTTGTACAACGCTCCTCTTCTTTTTACGATCTGGCAGATTATATTTCTACAAACTTTAAGAAGGGAGATGAACTTCCGGGTGAGAGAGTGATAGCGGATGCGATTAACTGGAACAGGTCTGGTGTAAGGGAAAATCTTGTAAGATTAGAAACTATGGGCTTAGTGGAAATAGAGCACGGTAAGAAAACAAAGTTAATTGAAAATTTGCCACCTGTCTCACTAGATATGCGTGGCAAGCATAAAAAATGAGAAGATAGTACAGTGCAATTATAGCTATTAAATGTAGTAGCTTATATGAATCACAAGTGCCTGTAGTAGCTCATATCTGATCTGACAGTTTCGATGAATAGGTTTATATTTTATCTGACAGGCAGCTATGAGCGTATAGCGGACCTTGACCACATCCAATTCGCTGGTTCGTTTCAGACAAGGTACGACTAGCAAAATGGTTGTAAAATTTTGGCACCGTCACAAATAATTAGTGACAACGAGGGGACAGGTCACGCCTAGAACGCAGCACTTTATCGATTAAAGTGTAAAGCGCCGGCTTGACTTTGACACTGTATAGCTCCTTTTTTGTTATTGCTTTATGAAGCTTATGATGCCGTTACGTCAATTATTTTCGCAGACAACTGCTCGGTTTTTTCACATTAACCCAAGGTAGCTTCAATTAATGTAATGAGGAACTAAAGGTACCTGTCTTCAGCAGTTGCTTCCAATCTTCTTCATTAAGCGGTTTAGAAAAATAGTATCCCTGAAAAATATTACAACCTGATCTGTTTAAGTAATTTCGCTGGATTTCGTTTTCAACCCCCTCAGCTATACAGCTTACGCCTAGCGCCTTAGCCATATTGATAATCGCGTCAACTATCACATATTCTTTATCCAACGCATCGTCAACAATATCATCAACAAAATATTTATCTATCTTTAACTCTGAAATGGGCAACTCTTTAAGGTATGCAAGGCTTGAATAGCCCGTCCCAAAATCATCTACTGAGAACTGAAACCCTAGTTCTGCTAGCTCTAGCATTGTTTTTCTGACCAAAGACATGTCGGACACAAGTGCTGTTTCTGTCAGCTCTAGCATTAATACTTGCGGAGGAATACCTTTCTCTTTTGTGGTTCGAGTGAGAAACAGCGCAAACTCTGGGGCCACAATTTGTCGAGCACTGATGTTGATAGAGACCTTACTGCATATTCCTTCACTCATGATTTCTGTAAGCGCATCACAAGCAGCTTCTATGACCCATTCTCCAATAGAAAAAATTGCACCGGTTTCTTCGGCAATAGGAATAAAATCAGCCGGGCTCACCCACCCAAACTCAGCTGAGTGCCATCGAATAAGAGCCTCAAATGCAATGATTTCTTCATTTGCGTTATATTGAGGCTGAAGAGCAAGGCTCAGCTCACCGCTATTGGCAACGGTTTGTACCCGATCGCGAATCGCAATGTACTTGTCATATTCATCAATGCCATCTTTGGCAATATGACAGAGCCCGAATGGCGCGTCATTCTTAGCTCGCATCACTGCATGTTCAAGCACACTTAACATGGCTTCAAAAGAGTGTTCTGCAGGATTAAATATTGCGCTCCCAAGAGAGCCTGACAATGAATAAGTGGTTCCGCCGATATCGACTCTATAGTTATCAGAGTGAAGTAGAGCGCTTTCAATCAGATTGGAGTTGAAACTATAAAGGTCAGTTTTTGACGCAGTCTTGTAAGACAGTATGACGAAGGAGTCTGCATCATATTTGAAAATAGCATAATCGTGGCCAATGATTGCTTTCAACTTGTCGGCTACCTGCTTTAACGCTTTATCACCATTATGAAAACCAAAACGATGGTTAAAGGATGCCATTTTATCAATATCGAGCAGAAGTGCATGAACGTAATGTCCTTGTCGGATAGCTTTGAACATATGCTCTTTCGCTTCTCGTTCAAACCATTGGCTGTTACGAAGGTTGGTTACGTTATCTGTGAAAGCCAAGTTGTAAATAGCATCCTCAGCCTCTATTCGCTCACTTATGTCCCTGACTAAGCCTATATATTGCTTTTCGCCATTCTGGGAAGTCTCCGTAAGTGATAACTCCATCTGAAAAATATCGCCATTTTTTCGCCGGGCAGGGAGTTGCCTACCTACACCGATTATTTTAGCTTCACCCGTAGATTCATAATGACGCATATAGCTGTCGTGTTTAGTTGCGTATGGCTCTGGCATTATCATGGCGACATTTGAACCAAGCATATCCTCTCGGGAGTAGCCAAACATTCTGACCGCCACATCATTACACTGCAACATACGGCCCTGACTGTTGATAGTGATAACGGCGTCATTCAAATTGTTCAGAATATTCTCAAGCTTATCTGCATACTCTAGACTCTGTATTGACAGCAACTTTTGCTCAGTAATATCTTCAAAAGCACCAAATACTCGCAGTAAGTTCCCGTTGGAATCTAGTTCCGCATTTCCTGTGGTTCTTACCCATTTAGTGTTGCCAGTCGCATCAACAAACTCTAATTCCAAGTTATAAGGCTCAGCATCTTTTAATAAATTAGTGAATGCGTCTTTGATTATATCTTGGGCGGCTGGAGCATAAAATTTGATCGCTTCCTCTGGTGATAATTCACGTCCTTTTGATACACCGTAGATCGCATAGATTTCGTCAGACCAAAACACTTGCTTCGCTTTATTGTGAAACTCCCATGCCCCAGTTTTTGAAATAGACTGTACCTCATTAAGTAAGCTGAGATGAGAACCTGTTCGCTTGTCCAAATGACATTTCTGAATATAGAGACTCAGTTGTTCCGCAAAATTGCCGAAAAATTGTGTTTTTAATAGGACTGGCTCATCGATAAAATCAAACAAAGCAACAACAATGCCGACTACCGTACTGTCTTCATTGATTATTGGTGCACCCATGTATCCATCGAAGCCAATATCCTGTAATAGCTTATCTTGAGGGAAGCGTTGCATTACACTAGTGGGATAAACACACACCTTGTTATTTTCAATATTACTGCACGGCGTGCCCTCTAGTGCATAAGTCATATTTTCCAGAGGCGATTTTTCGCTAGAAATAACAAGAGTCGTAATACTCTCACCTTCTTTCACAGCCAAATACAGTATCTGCGACTGTAAAGCGCTCCTTACCGAGTCCAGTTTGCTCTGAAGGTAATCTGCGTTTTCGATGGCCACTGCTTTAAGCGCATCGCCGTCAAAATTTATTTTGTACTTAAACAACTGTTGCTCCCTGCCTGAGTGTAAATCTGAAGAGACACGGCATAATTAATAACGGCTACTGCTGAAAGCTCAGAGGCAACGATGCAAGCGCTTCGGAACGTTCCGTAATTTTATCAGACTGATTAGATACCTCACCTGCAAGCGCAAGGTTATTATCAGCCTCCTGATTAACATTCATTACGTTACGACTGATTTCTTCAGCAACTACACTTTGTTCCTCTGCGGCGGTTGATATTTGCGTTGCGTAATCTGCGATAGTGGCGACATCTTCATACACTTTATTGATAATTCTGACCGTCTCTTGCGTTTCAGATAAACACTGCTCTGCTGTTTGTTTACCTTGCTGCATTTTATTGGCCCATGCCAGAAGTGTTTCTTTAATCCCCGCCATGGAGCTTTGTATTTGCTCGGTTGCATTATGAGTGCGCGTTGAAAGCGCTCGCACTTCTTCAGCAACCACAGAAAACCCTCTACCGTGCTCTCCCGCACGAGCAGCCTCAATTGCAGCATTCAAAGCAAGCAAATTGGTCTGGTCTGCGATACCCTGAATCTCTTTCGTAACATTCCCAATTTTCTCGGCTTCACTGGCTAGCTCCTCAGACGATGTTGCTGAAGCTGAAACCTCACCAGACAAGGCAGTTACAGATTGCATCGTTTTTTGCATTGATTCTGTTGCCCTACTGCATTCAACATGCACTGCATCAACTCTTTCTGATGTGCTGGTAGTGTTAGACGCAACCTCTCTGATAGTTGCTGACATTTCCTCCATCGCAGCAGCAAGTTGATGTAGCTCCTTTGTTTGCCGCTCTACACCTTCTTGTGTTTCTCTCGAAGCGCTTTTAAGTTCAAACGCACTTTCTAGTAGAACTTTTGCGCCGTCTGTTGCTCTGCCGAGTATAGTTCGCGCTCTTCCTTGATGTAATGTATCTCGAAAGTGCATTACATTAATGAGTGATGACCCGCTATATACTATTCGCGAGACACTGTCGTACTCAATTTGCATAGTTTTAAGCGCACTTGGGAATGCGATTAATTCAGAATAAAAGCAAATGAATGTGATAACCGGAAACAGAGCACCGAAAAATACTGTGTAGGTAGATAAAAACATCGTTAACACTGAAAGTGCCAAGAAACATGCAAATCTGAATCTAAAAGACTCCCATAAAGGCTCAGAGATGCTTTTTCCTGTATTGAGCTGTTGATACAGAGACTCGGCTCTATTTCTGACTGTTGACGGAAGTGTTGTTCTTACAGACTGAAATCCGGTTAGCTTACCTGCTTCATAGAGAGGAGTCACGAAGGCATCCACCCAATAGTATCTACCATCTTTACATCGGTTTTTTACAGCACCTCGCCATGCTTGACCAGAATTGAGTTTTGACCACATATCGGCGAACGCGGCTTTAGGCATATCAGGGTGGCGGACAATGTTATGGTTTTTACCAACAAGCTCTTCTTTTGAAAAGCCTGCAACACGACAAAACTCTTTGTTAGCATATCGTATTACTCCCCGAGTATCCGTTACTGAAACCAGCTCTTCATCATCCGAAAAAGTAACTTCTTCATTAATTATTGTTTGGTTGCGTCGCGACATCGAGAATTCCCTGTATTGGCTTGTATCTCATAGTGACAGATTTGAATCTGTTTGTAACAGCCTTCAACTTTGCGGTTTCAATACAGGTAAAATAATACAGATATTAAATAGCCAAAGTCCTCCGACCACTAGTTATTTAGGCAAGATGATATTTTGAGCTGATATCCGCTTCACGTACTCTTCTGCCGTTTAATTACAAATATTCCAACGGCTGCTGATGGCACAAACCGGAAATCGCGCGTAGCAAATTGTCGTTATTCGTACACTCAAATCTGCTATGAGC
>NZ_BAAJLR010000013.1:0-85703 GCF_057542855.1 Alteromonas sp. 4NS20-0143 | reverse complement strand
AAGACATGGAAATATCATAGATGATCGAAGACCAATTGTTGTTATCAGAACTCTTCATTAGCTGGCTTCCTATGCTAATAATACTTGGTGTGTTTTGGTTTGTTCCGTTGTTTGTCATTGGAAAATCAAACAAAGTAGGAAAAAATGAAAAACTGGCTTGGATACTTGCCACTCTTTTTGTTAGTTGGCTAAGCTTCATAATTTACTTGCTATTGGCACCACTAAAGCCGAACGACAAGTAGTATTTCTTATAACAAGCGCATAAACACTCGCTACGCGCGCACAGGACGTTAACACGCAAGGTGGCTTCGCCATTACGCTACACGTGCTTACGCCCATTACTGAAAAATAAGGCACTCAAAAGGAAAACTATGAAAACGTTGGCTTATTGTATTTCTTCTTTCGCTTTGGGGGCGCTTATTGCTGGGTTTCTAGGGTATATTTTATTCATTCATAGCATCCAATCATCCAATGTTTCTGAAATGCTTATAGCCTCTCAGTCCGTCAGCCTTTTAACTCAAGACAATGAGAAGAGTTTGAAGGCCTACCATTGTGCAAATTTAGAAACGAGTATAAGTATATTCGAAGACATCCAAGGTCTATTTTTATCAAATAAAAAACTTTTGGGAACAGAAGAGCAAACGAATAAATTTATCTTAGAAGTTAAAGAGCAATTGAGTAACGAGGGTGTTTGTAAACATGCCTAATAAAACGCTTAAGTCTTTCGACAAAAGCGGGCTCACCTTACCTAATATCGCTGGAATTAACTTCAGACTTAGGCAAGGTGTATAAACAAACATTTGGTGGTAATGTGAGGCCACACATTCTTCGCAATGAACAACGGCGTTTGGGCTTCTAACAAAACATTAAGTCACTCACGACCTTCGCTGGGACGCTAACACGTGGGCTGCTTCGTATATTAGCCCACGCCCCTGCGCCCCTTGTTTAGAATTTATATGCTTATGCGTACGGAATTTGGATAATAGTTTTTTTTAAAAGGAGTTTATTATGGATGACACTGGCATTCGGCAACTGTTGATTTTATTGGTGTTACTACTATTTCTATTTCTTCCTTCAATTATCGCGTTAATTAAAAATCATCCCCATAAGATACTAATAATTCTTTTTAATATTTTTTGCTCTATTTTCTTGTGGTTAGGTTGGTTTATTGCATTGGTTTGGAGCTTTATATTGCCCAGTAATAGCTCATCATCACGCAGCGGTAATACATTCAGTTCAGCAGATGAAATTCGAAAGCTGCATGAGTTAAAAGAACAAGGTGTTATTACCCAAGAAGAGTTTGAAAGCCAAAAAGCGGCACTCCTGTAAAATGACCACATATAACAAATGCATTAACGTGGACGTTTTACGCTTAGCTGGCGCTTATTGCTGCCACATTATTACGCACTTAAGTCAGAAAGTTAATCGGCTTGAATTCAGATAATACCTACAATGTTTCTTAACAAGAAAATCATATCGCCCGCAGCGGCAGGCTAGAACTCAAAAGAAGGTTAGGCACAACTGGAGAAATCATGAATATAAAGACTACTGAAGATGTTGATGGCATTATTTCTCTACAAAGAAATAAACGCATTGCCAAATTAGAAAAAGAAATTAATAGACTTAATTCTATGCCCGCTTTTTTATTTTTTTGTATGATTAGCTATATTGGCTTTGTTCATTTCTCTGGAGGCGAATTATACTCGGTTGGCACTGCCATCTTTTTCGCTGGGATGATTGCAGGCACTGGACAAGCTGCAATGAAAAAAGCGGATTTATTGCATGAACTGTCAGAGTTGAAATCAAGTGAACGTTGTACCTAGCAATCCGGTAACTTCAAACCGCAGAGCTGTTTTTTTCAGCGCAACAAAGCTGCAAGTGGCGTCGACAGGTTCAAGTGCTGTGGCGGCATATGGTTAACATGAATATCTACTTTTAGTGTGTAAGATCAGTTCTTTAGGAAATCGAATGGAATCGAAATTGTTAAAAGTGAAACTACAGCCTAACTCCAAAGAAAAATTATTGGAGCTTGTTGACTACATTAAACAAAACCCCACCGAACCTTTCTCTGAAATGCAGCAAAAGGGTTATTTTTGGGATTCATTTTTCATAGACGACGAAGATTTTCTGTTCATGGTTTTGAAGTCGAAGAATTTTGCTTCTATCATGCAAGACGATGCTTCTTTAATCGAGACAGCGTTCCGCTCACATTATGAAAAATTTCGATCTTTATGCTGGGTTCAGGGCTCTTACCAAGATATTGAAGAGATATTTTGCTTTAATAAAGGGCTGTCTTTCATGGGTATTCCGCATGAGACATAAACACTGAACTCGCAGTTTGCTTCGCAAGCTGCTGATACAAAACAGGCGGCAGCTTAGCCTTCATGCCCCACGTATTTAAGCCCTCTAGTTCGGGATTATATGATGCAAAGGAATGAGTAAAATGTCATTCAAAATCAACTTCTTTATCAGGCCAATCGATACCGGCTACACATTGCAATGGGAACACTTTTTAATTGAAGTGTCCCTCGGTCTCATATGTTCCGTCATGGCCTTTTATGGTTGGAATAAAGGTATGATCATCGTCGCAGTCCCTTGTGCAGCTATAGCTGTTAGCTGTCTCGGACTCGCCTTTTATTCCGTATGTAGGCTTTTTTTAGACAAGCTTGGCCGAACCTAAAGACCAGATAAACTCACTCACTGCGTTTTCAGGAACAGATATTTAAGGAAGGTTATGAGAGTTTTATTTCTATCAATTGCGTTTATTGCTTTATTGGGTTGCGCCAGCACCAAAGAAGAATTTGTTTTCAATGGAAGCAGCGAAACGTCGATCCAAAACGATATTGGCTACATGCTAAAAAAGTTACCCAACAATAAAAGAGTCGACTTTGCCGCAGCGTTGGTTGCTATACAATTTTCTGACGTGACTAGTGCTAATGACTTGCTTGATGACCCCACTATGGAGTCAATCAATTACTATATTTTAAGCAAAAAGATGGATGGCCTTACCTACAAACAAGTAATGGAGTTGGCAGCCAATTCACTAACTAAAGTTTCAGTGAATGTATCACCTCATTAAATGTTACAACGCGCTTAATTTATGTGCCAAATAGCAGGTACACTGAGACACAAGTATGGCGAAGCTTCGCCGCTATCTTAGCAAACTACTATTGGCCAATAGCAAGCTATTAGGCTTTTTAAAAGGAACTTTGATATGGAAATGAATCTACAAAATAAGCCTTTGGCAAACAGGTCTCTATCTTTTGCTGCCGGCATTTTATTTGTCTGTCTGTCGATAGTGATTATGGGCTATGGCGCTGCAGTTGCCGTCCCAGAAAAGATTCTATTACCTCTCATGCAACTTTCACCAACTTTGGCTTTGTCATTAACAAGCTTCATTACTATTGGTCTGCCGCTCACACTTTCGTTTTATCTGCTCGCGGTAATTTTTAGGCGGCTTTTTAACATGGTCAATGCTTCCTTTCTTATCGCTCCGTTTATTCTGTTTATGGTATATGGCTTGGCTACTATCGCGCTTAATAATGACGCTATGTGGTACAACCTTGCGCTTACATTAGCAAAGCTATTGCCGGTTTTGTTGTGTGCTATCTTTTTAGCTCGGCGAAATAAATCAAGCAACAAAACGTAACGAGCAAACTAACGTATTACGCTTTGCGGGCTGGGAGTATGACTCGCCAACGGTTTTGCCACTTTCGCCGATTTCGCCGATTTCGCCAATAGACCATTGCCCGTTATGGAATAAAACCAACAACTAATTACGAGGGAACAAATGAGTAAAGAGGTTATAGGGAAATACATTACAATTTTAGGCTTATTGCTTTTTTGGGCACTTCCATTGGGAATGGCAGATGCGCTCTTCCCCATCTACTCTTCATTTGAAGACATAAGCCTTTTCAGTACCAATGAACCTAAAATTACCCAGAAAGATATGTCAATGTTGAAGCCTATTGTGGTGGGTGTTGGTCTTTTTATGTTGGGGTTAGTGTTTTTATTAGTTTCCGTTACGGTACTAAAGTACCGCACTAGTTGGCTGTTTTGGACTTTGATATTTTATTCATTCTTATTACTTTTTATCATTCCGATTGGCACTTTGTTGGCATTTATAGGGTTGATAACGTTAGGTTTGAATAGGAAAAAATTTGGTTCAAAGAGCCGGGTTACATAACAAAACATCAAACGGGTTCTGACAAGAGCCGCCAAAATCGCTTATGCAACTCGCTATACTTTTTAAAGGGAATTTATGAATAAATAAAACTTTTTTGCTTTTGTTCTTTCTGCAATTGCTGGATTTGGCATTTGGCACTTCAGCTATGATTTAACTGGTCATATAGAGGCTTTTGACAGCTTTCCTTATTATTTAATTTCTTTAGCCGTTGTCGGGGCGCTAGCCCATTTTAGTCCGTCTTATTCTTTCTTGGGCGTGGTTTCGGGGCAACTTGTTACTTTTATCGGTGAATCAAGTGCGCTATTGATTGTAGGAATATTGTCTGTATTCGTAATAAGCCTGCTCACTCCGTTGTCGGCCCTCTTTTTTTGTTTAGCGGTTAGAGAATACAAGAGAAGTTAAGTCCGCTCGCTGAGCGAGCTGGAACACTAGCACCTGAGTTGACTGACTTCGTTCTGATTTTAACCCATGTAGTGTCGCCCTCAGTGGAAATGTATATTTTTAGACAGACAGGAGGTTAAAGTGAAAGCGGCAATTTTTATGTTATTTGTGCTTTTAACAGGAAGCGTTTCAATAGTCGCCACCTTTACGTTACTTGTATACTTTTATCAATAATGCCAGAAAACAAAAAACCAATGTAAAGACCTATAAATGGAATTATTATGACACTAGTACCCTACTCCAACTTAAAGCCTAATAACCTAGGCGCATTATTGTGTATCGCGCGCTACCTAGCCTAGTTGGGATACGTTTTCTTTGGACTCGCTATGGTGTTGTTTCTTGCTGTTACGCTGAATTACTTTTCCCAAAGTGAGCCAACGCTGGTCAGAGGAAGCCTTGTTTACAGCGGTCAACCGGCTTTATTCAAATCAGTTATGGTTGGCTTCTTTGGTATTGGCGCATCTATCCTCACTCTCATAATATCGAGCCTCTGCGCAGCACTAGTATCTTGGGAATCCACTTTTTCAAGCCCTAAGCATGAAAGCGTATAAACGCGCTAACTCCCCTTACTTAAGAGCTTACACGCAACACAGTTTTTGCCGTAATGCCAAGGATATAAAATGACAATACTTCGGATAACTCGAGACAGCGGCTTTGCGGACAGAACAAGAAACTACACCGTTATTGCCAATGGCATCACTTTAGGAAAAATAAGCGACGGTGAAACAAAAGATTTTGAAATTAAGACAAATACACAAGAAGTATATTTGAGTATCGATTGGTGCCGTTCAAATAAACTCGCCGTTACTCCCTCTGGGAATGATGTTATTCACCTTACAGCCGAGCCTTCATTACGTGGTTTCAGATTATTCTTGGCGGTTGCGTATATAGCGATAATGCCAACCAAATATATTAGGTTAACAGCAGGCTATTGGCCCCGCTTCGTCTGATACTAGATTATTTAGCTTGTCTCTTTTAATAGCTAGTTGCGTATTACCATCGACTTACAAGGCCATCTTTACTGGCTGCCTACTTTGCTGTAAGACCCAGCTCTGCAAATTTAATAGTATCGAGTGAATCAAACTGAATAGCGCAGCCCTGCTCAATCATGGTGAGCCACGCAAAGCGAAGCGCATCCGCGCGCTTTCCTGTCCAAAAATCTTTGGTTTTGTTAATATAGGCAACGACTGGCTTGGTGTGACCATCGCGGTAGATACGGCGGATAAAGGTGAAGTCAGGTCCAAATGATTCCATAACAGCTGAGTTACTTACATCAATTGACGTTAATAGCTCATTGAAGGCCTCTTGGTTACGTCCCTGCCGATAGGCCACCCACGCCCTGGCTATTCCAACAAAATGCGCTTCTGTACTAAAATTATCAAATACATTACCGGCTATTTGCTGATCTCTGCTTAGGCGTTCGCCGTGCTGGAACATAAGGTCAATCTTGGCGTTTACGGTTGGTACCGACTCAAATTGAGCGCTGTAAATAAGGTGTCGGCTTAAATCCCCTATCACTTGATACGGATTGCTATTCGCTTGGCTGCTTCGCTCATAGTCTCGTTGAGTACGGTTCAACATTCGCTTGTTTTTGCGTTCAAAATAGTCAAGCCGCTCTTCAACAAACTGCTTGTATTTAGGGTCGTTACAGCCTGTTGCGCCTAATTCTGCCTGCTCTTTTTCAAAGAATGCGAGTGCAGGCCCACTAAACACCAGTGTGACTACACTTATCAATAGGACAACAAAGCAAAATTGCGTAAACGAGCGCAGTGACATTAACTTACCTTTTGAATAATTATTAGGGCGTGTGAACTTTACTACATACTCTAAATACGTATAGATTGATCTACTTGGTAGCTCGTTCTAGAGGACGGATGGCAATAAAAAGCCCCGCATAGCGAGGCTTTAGAAAGAAATAGAATTCGTGAGGCTTAAAATCTAAATGTACCCAATAGTGTTAATGAGCCTAGTGTGCCTTCATCGGTATCAACACCAGCACCAATGCGAATTGATGAATGCGCATTAAACCAATAGTTAGTGCCCAACTCTATGACGTTTTCAGAACCAAAACGATCATTGTTCTCGTGTATTGCCATAACACCTACACTCCAGTTGGCTTTGAAGTAGTAATCAGCATCGACTTCTAATGTAAGCTCATCATCAAAGTGCGTACCCTTAAGCTTGATATCCCAACCAGGTTTAAAGCTTGAAGGATTGAAACCGAAGCTTGTGTAGCGAGCGAATACACTGGCACTGAATTCAGAATCACCAAAACGTTGCACATCGCTTCCACCATCAAAAGCTCTGAAGGTTTCATCAAGATCGTAAAAATCGACGCCCGCTCCCACTTCCCAATTTTCAGAAACAAACTTTGAAACATCAACGCCAAAGCGCTGTAGAGTTGCATCGTAGAATCTGTTGTCGTCAGTCGTTCTACCGTAACGGCCTCTTACCACTAAATCGTCTTGTGAAAACCATTCTCCAGTAACATTAAACTGGTCGATGTTATCAATACCGAAATAGTCTACCGATACATTGTTGCTGCGCTGAAGGTATGGGCTTATTGCGTAAGCCTGCTCGCCGATATTTACCGTATCAAAATAATGACGGTAGCTGGCACCAATGAAATTATCATCTGCATCTCTGACATCAGAGAAACCAATGCTGACTTCATGGTTAATTGGCGTAGTTTCGGCAAATACGGTAGGAGTAGCTAGAGCGAGGGCGCAAAGGGCTGCACGTGTAACAAACATAATAAATCCTTTTTATATTGCTAGCACCGTTATCTATTCGATGCTTCTAAAAAACGAGAGCACAATATAATAGATGTTATCTGAACACAAGATGAATAAATGCGGTAATTGTTGCTGGATTAATAACCTAACATGTTGAAAAAAGAATCGTTTTTTAAGAGGTAGGATTAACAGGTTTGTATTTGCTAGTTCGCTGCCAGTTTACTGTAAGCTTTCTATACTCGCTGGTAATAAGGTATTTTTGAGGTGTATTTACATTGCCTTTGGGGTGCATTTGCAACACGAAACCACGTTTTACCGTGGTTCATGAGTGATGTAATTTACACAGCATTAAATAAGCGAGACCATAATGCATTTACACGTTTTGCATCGTCTTGTTCAAGCTCGTTATTAGCAAACGCGTGCTCTAAGCTTGTCGTCATGTTTTCATCAAGCTGGTTCATGGTTGCGTTTTCTTTCATTTCTAATTGGCGAGACTCTACTGCAAAATGCCCCTGCAGATAACTTGCGATAAACAGCTCATCATCATCCCCATGATTAACAACATCATCTAGTGCAGCTTCAATTTTTGCGATTTTTTCTACCACGTCGTGTGGTGCAGCAGCAGGTGGTAACACTCTCTTCTCCTTTGTTATTGCTTAATTCGTTTTTACAAATCGTTTTACAGGGCGTTGTACAACACTTTGTCTTTATAGCCGGTGATAATAGTGAATGCTCCAGCAAGATCCTCATCTAATTGTGGGTCGCCAGAGTCTAACCGAAGGGGCTTGCCCTCTAGCGCTTGGACCTTTTGTTTGGTTGCCACAACTATCATGTTTTCTTTGCCCAACTGGCGAATAAAAGCAGGACTTAACTGCTGATTGCCTCGCCCAAGAATGTGTCCCTGACCGCCAATAACGGTAAGTACCACCTTGCTAGGCTTGTTACGGGTTAACTCTACCAGTTCGGATGCCGTCACATCATTGGCAACAAGCTCTCCGTTTTTGATGACATCGACACCAAGCAACGTATTGTCTAACCCCAGATACTCCATAACCGAGCCTACGGTTGAGCCAGAGCCCATCACAAATAAGGTGCCTGGTTCGTCTTCCATAATTTCCGATACGTAAGCAGAGATATCGTCAAGCACCAAAGCCTCGTCTTCCTTGCCTCCCATTTTTACTGCTTGAACGTAAGTCAGTTCGGCGGGAACTCGCATTTCACCGTAATGCTTGGCAATGACTTTACCGCCTCTAAAGGCATCTTCATCTATGTCGCGCACCTCTGCGTCCATGACACTGACTAACTCTCCAGCAATCATTTGACTAACTACCTGCCCTGCAGCTGCTGGAGAAACACAATAAACACCAGAGTGAATTTTACATCCAGCGGGAACGCCGAGCACCGGAATAGCCTCGCCTACAACGCGACAAATATTGCGAGCGGTTCCATCACCACCGGCGAATAACAACAAATCGACACCGGCTTCTACCATTGCATGGGCTGCATTTTCTGAATCTTCACCCTCAGTCTGAGCTTCAGGGGCGTGATAAATAACCTCGCAAGGAATTCCCAAAGAGGCACAAACGCTTTCACCCATTTCGCCCGATGCGGTAAGGACCGTAAATTGCCCTGAAAGCGCGTCTAAAATACTCAGCGCTTTAGCCATTTTTTCGTTGGCTTTTTTCTCGGCTCCCATGGCGAGGGCCTTTTCTCTTATTTGAGCACCATCACTTCCCTTTAATGCAAGCGCGCCGCCTATACCCGCAAAGGGGTTTACTATAATTCCTAGCCGAAAAATTGGGGTACTCATGCGGCGTCATCTCCAATGCATTTAGTTGATGAAGTGTCGTTGTTTTTGTCAACGGAAAACGTGGTGGCGAGCGCCGAAATAAAGCGCTGGGCTCGATGGGGAAAACCAACTTGCTTATAGTGCGCTAACTGCGCTGCAACGTTTGCGGTAAACCCCTCTCGGTCAGGCTCGGCTCCATTAAGGTTATCGGTGCTTACCTGAAACTGCCTTCCAGCGGCCTCAGTAAACGCCCACTCAATAGCCTGGGGCTTTATTTCTACCTTTTCAAAGTCGAGCTGCTGCTGTGTATCTCTGCCATCTGGACAGTACCAATACCCGTAATCTTCTAACAGCCTGCGTTTTTCACCCGCAATACACCAGTGCGCCACTTCGTGTAGTGCGCTAGAAAAAAAGCCGTTTGCGAAAACAATTTGGTGATAGCTGCAATACTTACTCGCGGGCAGGTAAATGGGTTCATCACTCCCAAGCACCAATCGTGTGTTGAAGTCGGCAAAGGTGCTATTGAACAACGCGATAAGCGTTGGCACATCGGTGTCTATTTCGCTTAATTCGTTGTGGTGGACAGAGGTATTCATTTCAACTCACGCTTACTTCTTGTGGCTTAGAGGAAATATCTCAAAGCTTTGATGAACTCTTGACTGTAGAGAATGCGTACTTTGAGTACGCGATTGATTTTGCGAGATTATACCAGTAAAGAAATGACTTCTCACTTGAAAGCTAGACGCGCATGAGTCAATCTACGTTTACAACACTAACCGCCCTCTTTGACGATGGAGTGAGAATTTTGGCGCAAGAGATCATTAAACATATTCATCGAGTAAATGCTCAGCGAGACTTGGCAAACAAACTCGACCTAATGGCGCTTATCCATCAACTACAAGACTGGCAATGCCAGCGGCTTCTAGTGTCTCATGATGATCTTGCGAAACAGCAGCGCTATCAAAAAGCGATGGCTTTTTTCGTAGAAGAGCTTTACGGTCCCAAAGATTTTAGTCAACGAGACGCCGATTTGGTAAGGGTGATCCCGAAACTTGCCAAAGTGCTTCCTGAAAAAGCGATGAACGCCATGAACGACGCACTGTCGTTAAATGCGCTGTCTTTCGATTTAGACATGGAAATGGCGCAATATTTAAATAAACATTTTGCGACACAACCGATTAATCGCGATTCTTACGCGCAAGCCTACAGAAGCGTAGGTCGAAAAGATGACCGAGAAAGCCAAATCACCATAATTTCACACCTTGGCGATCAACTAGCCGATGTCATCAAGGTTCGAGGGATTGGTATGCTAATTTCCATGTCTCGGCGGCCTGCCAAAATGGCTGGGCTACTCGCGCTACACGAATTCTTAGACCGAGGGTTCAACGCATTTAAAGCAATAGGTGATGTTCAAAGCTTTATACAGCCGGTGTTAGAACGCGAAACTAGGCTTATGGAAATATTACTGAGTGAAAACACCACACTGCCAGAAGATAACCCGCTGCCAGTGGTTTAAACCGAATAGGTAGCAAGCCTATGAACATGAAAGGAAAATAGCGTGACAGAGCATACGTTAAACTGGGTGTATGATGCTCCATTTATTCAACATTGGCATATTGATGAAACTCACATCGACCACTACAAACATGTGAATAACGTGGCCTACCTGTCGCAGTTAGAAAAGCTAGCCTGGGCCCATTCTAATGCCCTTGGCCTGCAATTTTCCGATTACCAATCGCTAAATAGGGGCATGGTGATTAAACGGCATGAACTCAACTATCACCTTCCCGCGCACCTAGGTGATACCTTGGAATGCGCAACCTGGATAGTGCAATGCGATAAGCGCCTTACTCTTACTCGTCAGTTTCAATTTATTTGCCCTGTACGTAACAAAACGGTATTTGATGCGCTAACCACGTTTGTTTGCGTTAGCCTTGATGCTGGAGTGCCTAAGCGAATGCCCGCTCAATTTATTGATGCGTATCACACTGCTTGTATATCAACCGGCGACATTGCAAAACCCTAATTCATTACCCCAGACACGCGACTTGCGAACTATTAAATATGAAACAAAATGATATTTACCTTCATCGCACCATTTTCTACAGGCTGAGTTAAATGAACCGCATGCTGCTGATAACACTGTTGCTTGTGCTCACCGCTTCGCTACTGCTTAATGTTTATCTTTGGCAGCGCTTTTCAAATTCTCCGCAGTCGAATCCCCACCTAAATAAGAATGCGTTAACTCAAAACCTTGCAGCACAAAACGATGATGCTAGCTCGCCTAACGGGTCTCGCTCTGAAGGGGTGTATAAACGCAGTGGCAGCAATAGTATCGACGGTGCCAGAAACATAGATGATAGAAACATAGATGGCGCATCGATAAAAGGAATGCGCTCACTGTCAGAGCTCAATGCGTTACTACACAGTGGTGATATGGCCGCACTGGCTGCGTCCCTCAACAGACAGCTGAGAGTAACGCCGTTAAGTGAGCCCTTATTGCTGTTAGAGGCCGAGCTTATAAGACAAACCAAGCCGTTACCTACTGCACTACTCAACTATTATGATTTGGCAGATTTGCCCCTATCAAATACAGCGTTAATTGAAATAAACGAAAAGATTCAAACCTTGTATCAGCAAGCACAGCAGCAATTTAGTCGCAGTCATCAGTGGGAGCTGGTAGCAAAGCTTAACGAACCACTTTTTCAGCGCGTGCCAGATAACAAAACGTTCACCGTTAACTTAGCAACCGCGTACGCCCATCAGTTAAAAGTTACCCTAATGGAAGACGTATTAGCAGCCCTTCCCTTTAACGACCCCGACGCGCAGGCTATTCGAGATATAGCGTCTGATCAGCAGATAGCAGCTACTGAACCAGACTCTGATACCACCGGCGAACCCCAGCTTCAAGACTCGTTTTTAGAGGAAGGCAACAACGTTCGCGTGAAGCTAGAACGCATTGGAAATTCGTATCATGTTAACGCTGTGGCGCTTAACCAGCAGGCATTTATGATCCTCGATACCGGTGCAAGTACAACGGCAATTTCATCTAATTTATATGCCCGTTTAGGCAAGATGAGAAACTTAAACTTTATTGGTATCTTCAATGTTCAAACGGCTTCTGGAAGTGTTGAAGCCCCCCTTGTGCGAATTCCAGAATTTAGGTTTGCTGGGTACACGTTTAACGATGTTTCTGCCATTGTATTGCCTGAAGAAGCACTGCCTGATGCAGATGGACTATTGGGGATGAATATTCTCGGTGAGTTTGATTTTTCGATACTGCCAAAAGAAGATGTGCTCATTCTTAATAAGCGTTAAGTCGCGCTAGTGAGCACTGTTATTTTTAGCACAGATGACTTTATTGGAGACGGCATTATTGGAGATATCTTTGTTGCAGATGGCTTTATTCCAGATGGATTAATTGAAATCAGCTTTATTTAAAGGAAATGTAATCACGCTGGAGAATAGCCTCACCCAAAATGAAAAACCACTAATAAACAAATATTTAACTGCACCTTAACGAAACTTCGGCACTTCATTATTGCCTGTAAATTTCAAAAACCAACCTCATTATGACACTTAGTGCATTAACACTGCGCTTGTAATCGCCTCTGATGTGATCATATAGTAATACCTCAGTTACTTGTCGGAGTGCTTCACTGGAAACCCAGTAAGCTGAGACTGCGAAAGCAGGATCCGTAGAACCTGATCAGGCTAATACCTGCGAAGGGAACAAGAGAAAATGTTGGCTTTGTATACAACCATTTTGCATAAAATCACTGTTTCTAAGATAAACATATTATGTAAATTCGGTGCGTAAACACACTCGGTACGCAAAATTATGGCTATCAAAGGCTGTCGCCCAAGGCGATGACATTGAGTGCTAATTATTTGTACTTTCCTCGCCTTCATTTTCCTTTTCACTCCTGACAAGCATTTTATCTAACGCCAACTGAAGAAGGCCAAAATGCTATGTCGACACGACGCGAACAGCGCCAACAAGCACAACAATTTATCAATGAATTAGCCGGTGAGGCTTACCCAAACTCTACTCGTCACTATGAGATAGGAAGTAGCAATGATATTAAAGTTGCTATGCGCCTTATCCACCAGCATGACAGTTTAATAGGTGGTACAGAAGAAAACCCACTTTTAGAACCTAACCCTCCTATTCCTGTTTATGATACCTCAGGGCCCTATGGCGACCCGCATGAAACCATTGATGTACACACAGGTTTGCCTGCCTTGCGCACGCCATGGATAGAGAACCGCGCCGACACTCAAGAGCTCCCTGGTGTAACGTCGTCTTTTGCCAAAGCGCGAGAAGCGGATTTATTTACTGAGGATTTTAGGTTTGTTCGCACTGCAAAGCCTAAAAAGGCGAAAGCCCAAAACAATGTAACGCAACTGCACTATGCTCGCAGAGGCATTATCACGCCCGAGATGGAATACATCGCCATTCGGGAGAACATGGGCAGACAATCGATAAAGCAGGCTGAGCTATCTCAGCAACACGCTGGCGAAAGCTTTGGTGCTCTCCTACCCGACGCAATTACCCCAGAATTTGTTCGCCAAGAAGTGGCGGCGGGCCGGGCAATTATTCCCTGTAACATCAATCATCCCGAACTTGAGCCCATGATCATTGGACGCAACTTCTTAGTGAAAATTAACGCCAATATTGGTAATTCAGCAGTGACTTCTTCCATTGAAGAAGAAGTCGAAAAGTTAGTGTGGTCTACCCGATGGGGCGCCGACACCATTATGGATTTATCCACGGGCCGAAACATTCATGAAACCCGCGAATGGCTGTTAAGAAACAGCCCGGTGCCGTTAGGTACTGTGCCCATTTACCAGGCGCTCGAAAAAGTGAACGGCGTGGCCGAAGATCTCGATTGGGCTATTTTTAAAGACACACTTATTGAGCAAGCCGAGCAAGGTGTAGATTACTTCACTATTCATGCAGGGGTGTTGCTTGAATACGTGCCGCTTACAGCCAACCGCGTTACGGGCATTGTGTCTCGCGGTGGTTCAATTATGGCAAAGTGGTGTTTAAGCCATCATAAAGAAAGCTTTTTGTACGAACACTTTCGCGAAATTTGTGAAATTTGCGCTCAGTACGACGTGTCACTTTCCCTAGGCGATGGCCTTCGCCCTGGAAGCGTTGCCGATGCCAATGATAAAGCCCAGTTTGCCGAGCTTCATACCCTTGGTGAGCTGACTAAAATTGCATGGAAATACGATGTTCAGGTGATGATTGAGGGCCCAGGTCATGTGCCAATGCACATGATTAAAGCGAATATGGAAGAGCAGCTTACCCATTGCCATGAAGCGCCATTTTACACCCTTGGGCCTCTAACGACCGACATTGCTCCGGGGTACGATCACATTACTTCAGGCATAGGCGCAGCAATGATTGGCTGGTATGGCTGCGCAATGCTTTGCTATGTAACGCCTAAAGAACATTTGGGCTTGCCCAATAAAGAAGACGTGAAGCAAGGGCTTATCACTTACAAAATAGCGGCCCACGCAGCCGATTTAGCAAAAGGCCATCCAGGTGCTCAAATTCGGGACAATGCCATGTCTAAAGCCCGCTTTGAATTTCGATGGGAAGATCAGTTTAACCTTGCCCTCGACCCTCACACCGCTCGTGCATATCACGATGAAACCTTGCCCCAAGCATCGGGTAAAGTAGCTCACTTTTGTTCTATGTGCGGCCCTAAATTTTGCAGTATGAAAATATCTCAAGAGGTGCGGGAAGTAGCTAAGGCGTCGGCAAAAGAATCAGCAAAAGAGCAAGCTAAAGAGGCTGGACAAAAGGCTGAACAAGAGACAGCCAAACAAGAAGCTCTGGAAGTACAACAAGAAAAAACGCAAGGGATGCAAGATATGGCGAAAGCGTTTAATGAGAGCGGCGCCGAGCTGTATCACCGTGCTGATAAAACAGTAGGCTAACCCATGAGTGAACTAGAAACAGCCTGCTCGCCAATAGTATGGTGCGTGGGCGGCACAGACTCTAGTGGCGGCGCGGGTGTTACCCGCGACCTTGCTACACTTGCCGACTTGGGCGTACATGGCTGCGCCATTGTGACACTGGTGTCGGCGCAATCTCATAACACAATGTTAAGCAGTGCGGCTATGCCGCTGTCGTTGATTAACGAACAGTGGCAACTAATAGCAAACGACGGACTGCCCGCATGCATTAAAATTGGCGCTATTGCGAACGATGAACAAGCCCATTTACTCCACGCGCTGATTGAAACCCTTGATACCCCGCGCCCTTTTATTGTGTGGGACCCAGTATTGTTTAGCTCATCTAAAGGCAAATTAGGTGAACTTAGCGAAAATGCCATCAAGCAACTGCTTTGTTCTGTCGATTTAGTAACACCCAACATAAGTGAATTAACAAGCCTTACAGCAGTTGCTGTAGGCGGTGCTGTTGTTCAAGGAGTTAACGGTGAGAAGGATGTTCTAAACGCCGCACGTACGTTAATGAACCTCGGCGCGAAAAGCGTTTTAGTAAAAGGGGGCCATGCCCATTGGCAGCACGATGCTACCGATGTTTTTTTCACTCAAAACGAAGCAGTAGCCTTCTCTCAACCAAGAGCAAAGCACAGCGAACTGCGAGGAACGGGCTGCATGCAGACCAGTGCTATTGCAGCATGTGTCGCAAAGGGCTATTGCATTAATGATGCGCTAACGCTGGCCAATGCCTATGTAAAAAATGTTCGGGACATTTCAGCGCCTTCAATACCAAGCGCTCAAAATTCACTCACGCCCAGCCAGCAACACCCGCTTAATGCGCCTTATGCGCCTAAATTAGCAGGCTTTCCCGAGAAACCATGCGTCTTCCCCACGGTAAACTTTATTAACGGTGACACTTTGCACGGCTCTAGCTTTAGCGCTTGTACTGGCGTTAGTTCAAATGCTTTTACAAGTGTTTATTCAAGTGCGCATGCGAGTGCTTATTCAAGTACGCATGCGAGTGCTGATGTGAGTGCTGATGCAACCGCTTATAAAATCGATAGCGAAAATGAAGCCACAGTTAATCCGCACAAGAGCCATACAGAACCGTTCTTACCACTACTAAACTGCAACCATGATATTTACCCCGTAGTTGATAGTGCTGATTGGATAGACGCACTTCTGCCTACAGGAGTCACTATTATTCAGCTGCGTATAAAAGAGGATGAAGGGGCCTTTAATCACAAGCGCATTAGTGAACAGATACAACGAGCTGTGGCGCTGACAAAAGGTACATCATGTCAGCTTTTTATCAACGATCATTGGCAGCTCGCGATTGAGCATGGTGCTTATGGTGTTCATCTTGGGCAAGAAGATCTTTTTACTGCAGATATTGAAGCAATCAAAAAAGCAGGCCTGCGCTTAGGTGTATCTACCCATGGTTATGCTGAAATTCAGCGAGTGAAAAAACTAGCGCCTTCGTATATTGCGCTAGGCCATATTTTTGCCACCACAACCAAAGACATGCCCTCAATGCCACAAGGCATTAAACGCCTTAAACATTACGTGGACTTGTGCGGCAATATTCCCACTGTAGCCATTGGCGGCATTAATAGCGCCCGCTGCAAAGCAGTCGCCGACACAGGCGTTACCCATGTTGCCGTAGTTAGGGCAATAACCGAAGCCCCCTGCCCTCATGCCGCGTATCACACCCTTCAAAAGGAGGCTGGCTTTGTTAACTAAACAAGATATTCGACGCTACAGCCGACAGCTACTGCTAGAAGAAATTGATGAAGAAGGCCAAACAAACCTTCATCGTTCCCATGCGGTAGTAATAGGCCTTGGCGGCTTAGGTACGCTGGCTTCTCGATTTTTAGTGGGTGCTGGCCTTGGCAATATTACGTTAATTGATGGCGACGTTGTGGACGTGACCAACTTACAGCGTCAGGTTAGTTACAATGAAACCCACTTAGGGGATTTAAAAAGCAAGGCGCTAAGTCGCGAACTGCATAAAGTCGACCCCAACATCAACATAAAAGCAAAAAGCGTGTTTGCCGATAAGCGTAACCTTCAACAGCTTATTGATAACGCGACCTGTGTGCTCGACTGCACCGACTCGGTGACTATAAGAAAAGACATTAACGCCGCCTGCGTTGCAGCTAAAAAGCCGCTTTTTATTGCAGCAGCCAGCGGATTTTCTTGGCAGGCGATAAACTTACCCTGCCATTCCTTTCTTACTTCGGCACATCAGTTACCCCCCGGCTCTGCTTGTACTGGCGAGACTCATGATACAAACCAGGCTAATTTTACTAGCCCGACTAATCATGCCGACCTAGCTAATTACCATAGCCCGACAAACAACGTTGGCCGCAACCTCGATCCCCCCTGCGGCTGTTATAACTGCCTAGTGGCACAGCTTAATTTAACCCAAGACTGCCAAAGCCAGGGCGTTTTAGGCCCTGTCGTGGGAATTGCCGCCTGCCATCAAGCAACGCAAGCCCTACTTTTTTTGGCCAAAAGGCACTTGGCAAAAATTCAATGGGGGCGCTATATCGTAGGCAACGCAGTTAATGCCACCATTCAGTCTTTCCATTTACCTCCCTCACCAGATTGTAAGGTATGTCAATGAATTCAATTAGTCGTCAATCTAATAACGTCCACACTGGCGTTGTCAAAAACGCTGCCAGCGCTGAAACGACAATAATCACTATCGTTTTAAACAACCAATCTCAAACCTGTGAAAGCCCCATTTCTGTTGGTGAAATAGTGCATGGTTATGCGCCAAACGTTGAAGGTACTGCAGTTGCCTATAATCGCGCTATTTTAAGTAAGTCGCAGTGGTCTCTTACCCATCTTAACGATGGGGATAGCGTTGATATATTTACCTTAGTGGCGGGAGGATAAGCATGTTTACACTCGCAAATCATGAGTTTTCTTCTCGGTTACTCACGGGCTCAGGCAAATTTAGTAGCGCTAATACCATGCATGATGCGGTTTCTGCAGCCGGAAGCGACATGGTCACGCTCGCGATGAAGCGCGTTACGTTTAGTGAAGGGCATAGCAGTGGAAGGAGTAGTAGTGATGATGAAACACTGGCTCTGCTTCGAAAGCTGGGTGTTACCCTGTTGCCAAATACATCAGGGGCGAAAACTACCGAAGAAGCGGTTTTTGCCGCTGAACTTGCCTTTGAGGCAATAGGCAGTCAGTGGATAAAGCTGGAAATTCACCCTGACCAACGCTATTTGCTCCCCGACCCAATCGAAACATTAAAGGCGGCAGAGACTCTGGTTAAAAAAGGCTTTCACGTGCTGCCTTATTGCGGTGCCGACCCCGTGCTGTGTAAGCGGCTAGAAGAGGTTGGCTGCGCAGCGGTTATGCCACTAGGTGCGCCTATTGGCAGTAATCAAGGGCTACAGACAAAACCTTTTCTTCGCATTATTGTTGAGCAGGCAAAAGTGCCCGTTATTGTTGATGCCGGCATTGGCAAACCCAGCGACGCAATGGCGGCCATGGAAATGGGGGTAGATGCGGTATTAGTGAATACTGCCATTGCCACCGCAAATAAGCCTATTGCCATGGCAGCGGCTTTTAAGTGTGCGGTTGAAACTGGACGTAAGGCTTTTGAAGCAGGCTTAGGGGCGCCCAAAGACCGCAGTATTGCTACCAGCCCTTTAACCTCGTTTTTGGAGTTGTAAATGGACGTAGCCCGACAATTATTGCAGCAAGATTTAGCCCATATCGCCTTATCACTTAATGCTAAAACGGCAAAAGATGTGGAGCGCGCACTCACTAAGCACACCCTTGATATCGATGACTTTATGGCGCTTATCTCTCACGCCGCGCTGCCCTATTTAGAAGACATGGCCGCGCTGTCGCAGCAGCGCACTCGCCATCGATTTGGCAATACCATGAGCTTGTTCGTGCCTTTGTATTTGTCTAACTTATGTGCCAATGAGTGCACATACTGCGGCTTTACTATGAGCAATAAGATTAAGCGCACCACCCTTGATACCAATGAGATACAAAACGAAATAAGTGCCATTAAGCATATGGGTTTCGACAATGTATTGCTGGTAACAGGTGAACACGAAACTAAGGTGGGTGTTCACTATTTTGAGCGTGTGCTTAAGGCAATACGACATAGTGTGAGTTACCTTATGATGGAGGTGCAGCCGCTAAAGCTTGATGATTATGCCAAGCTAAAAGCGCTAGGTTTAGACGCGGTATTGGTATATCAAGAGACCTACTCGCCGCAGTACTACGCTAAATATCACCAACGAGGCAAAAAGCAGGATTTTTTGTGGCGACTAGAAACCACCGATCGTCTTGGTAAAGCAGGCATCGACAAAATTGGTATTGGTGCGCTACTTGGCTTAGGAGATTGGCGTGTAGACAGCGTAATGACAGCGCTCCATGGCCAGCTGCTACAGCAACACTATTGGCGAAGTCGTGTTTCAATTTCGTTTCCTCGCCTTAGGCGCTGCGAAGGCGGCGCAAACCAGCTGCAAAACGCTCAACTTCCAGACGAAAAGCAGCTGCTTCAACTTATCTGTGCACACCGATTATTTAACCCTCAAGCCGAACTGTCTTTATCAACTCGGGAATCGGCAAGGTTTAGAGACGGCGCGCTTTCATTAGGTATAACCAGTATGTCAGCGGCATCGCAAACTCAGCCCGGAGGCTACAGCCAACCCACTGAGGCCCTTAGTCAATTTGATATTGATGATAACCGGCCTGTAGAACAAGTCGTTGATGCAATTACAAAACAAGGACTGGACGCGGTGTATAAAGACTGGCTTGCATTTTCATCTATCGCTTAGTAATGCTTAGCTTTATAAAACCTGTTTTATGAAAGCTGTTTGGGAAGGCTGTTTGGAAAAGCTTTTGATGTAGAGGCTTACAAAATTGGCTCACAAAAACACGGGCAGCAACCATTTAAGTATTTCAGGACGAGACAACAGGCAATAAAAAAGGAGCCAAATGTTAAGGCTCCTTTTTTTTATGCTGCAACAAAGGTGATAACTACACCTCAGCGCACACTCTTGTACCTTGGTCGATAGCGCGCTTGGCATCAAGCTCTAAAGCCTCATCTGCACCGCCCACTAAGTGATAAGGCATTTTTAGCCCTTCAACAATATCTCGCAATGGCTCTTGCCCTGCACAAATGATGACATTGTCTACAGGCAATACTTGGCTGTTACCGTCTACGGTAATGTGTAGCCCTTCATCATCAATTTTATCGTAGGTAACGCCTGGGATCATAGTAACCCCTTTTGCTAGCAAACCAACTCGGTGCGCCCAGCCAGTGGTTTTACCTAAGCCACGCCCCACTTTCGACGACTTACGTTGCAGCAAGAATATTTCACGAGGCGATGGCTCAGGCTGAGGTTTCATTCCCTCAATTCCCGCTCGCGCTGTCATTGTCATATCAATGCCCCACTCTTTCATAAACGCCGGAATGTCTAAGCTTGGGGTTTCTTTTCCGTGTGAAAGGTACTCTGCAGTATCAAAACCAATACCACCGGCGCCAATGATAGCCACTTTGTTACCTACCGGTTTCTTGTCTCTTAACACATCAACGTATGACATCACTTTGCTGTGTTCAATACCCTCGATAGCTGGCATTCTTGGCTTGATACCTGTTGCCACGAGCACATCGTCAAACCCTTCGTCGTTTAGGGTTGAGGCGTCAACACGGGTGTTGAGTTTCAAGGTAATGTTGTCGTGTAGCTCTATTTGACGGGCGAAATAACGAAGGGTTTCATAAAACTCTTCTTTGCCAGGAATTTGCTTGGCAATATTAAACTGCCCACCAATTTCACTTGCGGCATCATAAATAACGACATCGTGGCCTCGTTGAGCTGATGTGACCGCAGCTGCAAGACCCGCAGGCCCAGCGCCTACAACCGCTACCCGTTTTTTGTTGTCGGCAGGTTTTACATTAAGCTCTAGCTCGTGACACGCACGGGGGTTTACTAAGCAGCTGGTCATTTTGCCGCTAAATACATGATCTAAGCAGGCTTGGTTACAACCAATACAGGTATTAATTTCATCCGCTTTATTTTGCTGAGCTTTGCGCACAAAGTCAGGGTCTGCAAGAAATGGGCGAGCCATGGACACCATATCTGCATCGCCACGAGCAAGCACGGTTTCAGCCACATCGGGCGTGTTTATGCGGTTTGACGTAATAAGAGGAATAGACAGCTGCTCGCGGAATTTCGCCGACACCCAGGTAAATGCTGCGCGGGGTACTTTAGTGGCAATGGTTGGAATTCGCGCTTCGTGCCACCCTATGCCAGTATTGATAATAGTTGCACCGGCTTTTTCGATTTCTTTACCTAGCTGCACAACTTCATCGAAAGTAGAGCCGCCTTCCACTAAATCCAGCATAGACAAACGGTAAATGATAATAAAACGCTCACCTACGGCTTCGCGAACTCGGCGAACGACCTCAATTGGCAATCGAATACGGTTTTCGTATTCACCGCCCCACTCATCATCGCGATGGTTAGTTCTACGGGCAATAAACTGATTTAAAAAGTAGCCTTCAGAGCCCATTATCTCTACGCCGTCGTAGCCTGCGCGCTGAGCTTGAGTAGCGGTGGTTATAAAGTCGTTGATCTGCTTTTCAATTTCATCCGCTTCAAGAGCTTTAGGCTTATACGGATTAATGGGTGCCTGCACCGCTGAAGGCGCAACCAGTTTAGGACCATACGCATAGCGACCGGTATGCAGAATTTGCATACAAATTTTGCCACCAGCGATATGCACGGCATCGGTCACTTCTTTATGGTTTTTAATGGCTTCATCAGTATCAAGGCGAACCGTAGATGGATGGGTTGAACCCTCTTCATTTGGCCCGATGCCGCCCGTTACGATAAGTCCTACACCGCCACGAGCACGCTCACCGTAAAATGCCGCCATGCGTTTGTGACCATCAGGAAGCTCTTCTAAGCCGGTATGCATTGAGCCCATGATCACGCGGTTCTTTAATTGGGTAAAGCCTAAATCGAGAGGACGAAATAGGTGAGGATATACAGTATGGTCGGTAACGGTCTGGTTCATAGTCTATTCCTGAAATTAGAGTCGTAATAATGTTGTTATCAGTGCCTGCTGAAACTACGATTTCATTTGTTTTACAGCGCCATGTAGCGGCGGAAATTCTGGCTGTTGCTGCGCTTTCTGTGATTCCATCGCAGTAAATACGTCTTCCATATGAAACATGCCAGCTTGCCATGTCGCCATATAATCTAAGCTTTCTGAAACACTGTGCTCGACAGCATAGTTGATCATGGTTTTGGTGCCCGATACCGCGAGGGGTGAATTCGCCGCTATCTGCTGAGCCACTTTAGAGACAGCCTCAAGCATTGCGTCTTGGCTTTCGAAAACCTCATTCACGAAACCCAGCTGCTGCGCTTCTTGCGCACCAAAGTTTCGCCCCGTATACGCAAGCTCTTTAACCATGCCAATGGGAATTAGCTTAGGCAGTCGCTGAAGGGTACCTACATCGGCAGTCATACCAAGCTGTGTTTCTTTGATTGAAAAGAAGGCATCGTTAGTGCAATAGCGCATATCACACGCACTTAATAAGTCTACCGCACCGCCAATGGCGCCGCCTTGCACAGCACCTATCACTGGCATACGGGCCTCTTCGATAGCAGTAAAGCTGTCCTGCAGCATTTTTACTGTGCGTCGCATGCGCTCTGCACGACGAGAAGGATCGCCTTTAAAATCTTCCTTCATATTCAAGAACACCGCTAAGTCCATACCAGCAGAAAAATGCTTGCCTGTTGACGACACTATAATGACCCGCGCTTTGGCTTCGTCATCGATGGCACGAACGGCCGCGGGGAACTCGGTCCAAAACGCCGGGTTCATGCTGTTCATCGCCTCTGGACGATTAAGCACAACATGTGCAATCAGCCCTTCGTATTTAACTTCTAGCGTAGAGTATTTCATGGTTTGCGGTGTCTCCATGGTGAAAATCCTATTAACATTTTTGCAAACTAGACAGCGTCAAGATAAAAGGCTATGTTGACGGTGTCAAGATAAAGTAGCCTTTTTAGAAAACTATCGAGTAAAATGGCGAATGCCGCGAGGCGGTTCATATCTTTGTATGAGTGATCACGAGATATTTGATATCACGAAAGAGTAAAAATCCGCAGGCAGCAAAAACCGAATACACATTAAATAGAGAGTGCAAATAGAAGGTGCGTAGAGAATGAGACTACAGCGATGAGTGCAGTAAGTGTGACGGATACGAGGGAGGCAGACGACGTGGTTACTTCAGCAACAGATGCAGCGGTAAATACAATTTCAAATGCAGTATCAAGCCCAGTATCAAGTGCGGCCCAGTCTTATCATCACGGAGACCTTCGCACTGCCCTTTTAAACGCGGCAGCAAAGCGCTTATCCGAACATGGGGTAGATAGTTTGTCTTTACGCAAGCTAGCTGAAGATGCAGGCGTATCTCGTACTGCGCCCTATCACCATTTTAAAGATAAAAGCGCACTGCTTAGCGCCATTGCCGCAAAGGGTTTTAGCGATTGGCACTCAACAGCAAAACGCATATTCGAACAAGAAGAAAAAACACCCAGTGCACGCTTTAGAGAGTTCGTTTGTGAATACGTAGGCTATGCGGCAGCTAACCCTGAAATGTATGAACTTATGTTTGGCCGCACCATTTGGCAGAACAACGCGGCCACCGGCGACTTAAAAGATGTGGCCTTTCCCTGTTTCCAGTTTCAGGTAACGATGACTAAATTTTGGCAAAACAAGGGATTGCTGCCGGACAAGCAAGACGCTCTGCGACTAGCACAGGTTACGTGGGGCACACTTCACGGCATAGCACGCCTGTTGATAGATGGTATTTATGCAGACAGCAGCCACATTCAAGAAATGTGTGACTGTGCTGCAGATTTATTTATGCAAGCGTCGAACAAAGCCTAAAGCGCAGGAGCGCTTTACTACACCGAACCCTAAGCCGACGCAGTTTGAATGGGTATTGGCTGCCCTTCATGAGTGGCCTTAATAAAGTCGGCTGCTCGCTCTGCAATCATAACCGTAGGTGCGTTAGTGTTACCGCCAATAAGACTTGGCATAACCGACGCATCGACTACTCGTAATCCTTCAATTCCTCTTACTTTCAACTGGGAATCGACCACGGCCAACTCATCGGATTCGCTACCCATTTTACAGGTCCCTATTGGGTGATAGATAGTTTCAGCACGCTCTCGCAAAAACTCCAAAATTTCTTCGTCAGTTTCTGCCTCAACACCTGGATATAGCTCACTTCCCTTAAACTTTTCGAAATCGGGAGCAGCAAGTAACTTTCTGGCAATTCTTACCCCGTCAATCATCACCTGCTGATCTTCCACCGCACTGAGGTAGTTCGGATCGATAAGCGCATGGTCTGCGGGGTGATTGCTTTGTAGCGATACAGTACCGCGACTTTTGGGATATAGGCAGCATACGTGCAGACCGTAACCGTAACCGAAGGCAACTTGTCTGCCGTGATCGTTAAGTATGGCGGGTAAAAAGTGAAGCTGAATATCAGGGTATTCACCTGCATTTGACGAGCGTAAAAAACCACCTGCTTCGGCAATGTTGGAAGAAAAAATGCCGTCGCGCTTAAGGGCATATTCTGCCGTTGCTTTAACGTACTTAGGCAGTGCACCTGCGGCAACGGCATACCCTTCACGAGCCTCACAGGTAAACTGCACAATTGCATCGAGATGGTCCTGCAGATTTTGGCCCACGCCAGGTAAATCTTGGTGGACGTAAATACCTTTCTCTTCCAACTCATGGCGAGGACCAATGCCTGAGAGCATTAGCAGCTGCGGTGAATTAATTGCACCGCCGCACAAGATCACTTCACTTTTGGCAAAATACGTGGCCACAGAGCCCTTTTCTCTTACCTGCACCCCCACCGCGCGTTTGTCTTTTAACACAACTTTTTCAGCAGCCACTTTGGTGAGCACAGTGAGATTATTACGGTGTTTTGCTTGTGATAAATAGCCTTTCGCCGTAGAGCAACGCTGCCCGTTAACCTGAGTAACGTGGTAATAACCTATACCCTCTCGGTGGTCGCGATTAAAGTCATCGATTTGCTGATAGCCACCATAGGAGGCTGCGCCAACAAAAGCATCGGAGAGCACGCTAGTATGACGAAGCTTACTCACATTAAGTGGACCACCTGTGCCATGGAACTCATCAGCCCCTTCTTCAAAGTTTTCAGCGCGTTTGAAGTAAGGCAGTACTTCGTCAAACGACCACCCCACCGCGCCTTCCTCAAACGCCCAGCGATCGTAATCTTCGGCTTGGCCTCGTATATAGCACATAGCATTAACAGAGCTGCTGCCGCCTAGGGTTTTTCCCCGAGGCCAGAAGAGTTCTCGGTCGTACATCTCTTTTTGCGGTGCAGTGTGATATCCCCAACCAATGCCTTCGAAGCGACTTAACAAGGAAATGCCAAAGGGAATGTGGATCATAGGGTTGGTGTCTTTTGCGCCCGCTTCGATAAGTAAAATATCAAGGGCCGGATTTTCAGACAATCGAGTCGCTAACACCGCTCCCGCAGAGCCTCCTCCTACAATGATGTAGTCGTACTTACCTTGTATTTCACTCATAGTCACTGCTCCAAAAACGGGATGAGTAGAACGCTACGCGTCTATCTTTGTATTCCGCACTGCGCTATTTATTAATGGTCTATTTATTAACGGCTTAGTTATTTACGGCTTAGCTGTTAACGCTCTAATTGTTAATAAAAGGTTGTGGTAAGACCAGATTAGCAAATTAGCCGTGCTTCGGGAAAGTTTTATGTTGTAACTTTCACAAAACATAATAGTCTTGAAGTGTTCTCAGTGTTAATACAAAGGTCTACACCGTCGCTATGCCTCTCTCTTCACCGTCAATCGACAGTCAACCATCGCCCATGCCGCTTAAAGACAGGTGTAAGCTACTCATTGCTAGACTGCTTATCAAACTCGGTAAACTGCGCTTTGATGACTTCACAAAAGAAGAACTTCACGAGTTAATAGCCGACCTCTTCCCCCACCGTTTTCCACTTAATATTCCTATTGGTACTGGCTCGGTCAACGTTCAGGAGGGCGAAATAGCCTTCGATAATGAAAATAATAAACTGGTGCTTCAGTGTCTTGCCACTATTAATATCGACGTGGCTAATAACACATTGTATCGAGCGCACCTTGTGGTTGTATCAAGCGCAACGCCCCAATACGATGAAATAAGTAAAACCGTATTACTCACCCACGTCAATATCGACACCATCACACTGGTCAATGACAATTACGCGCTGATACAAGACTCTCGCTACCTCTTGAATAAATTCTTTCCGCAGGGCATTAATAATTTAGTGACATCGTCACTGCGCTCGGCAATGTCTCTGTTTACCGTTGGCACGTCAGATGTGGCTGCTGAATATTTAAAGCTCTATTTATCAGGCTCTAAACAAGCAGTATTGGACTATCACAAACCGCAAATTAACCAAGCCATTCAAAGTGAGCTTAATACTGCTAATCTGAGTCATACCATGCGCGAGTCGCATTGGCGCGAGGCCCTGTTTGCACGGGTTGGCAAAAGTGTGCGCGTAGAAGACGACCGACTTCGCTTTTATCTCGTCTAACGAAGCGCTTAATCAATGCATCGGTTAATCAACATAACCCTGGCGCTTAATCAACATAGCCCTAATGGTCAGTCACTATAGAAAGCGGCACTTTATCGATGTGTTCACCAATATCATCAATGTTTAATCTAGGGTCATCCACACTTGCCTCTAGCATATCAAAGGCCTCTTTCACATAAAGAGCGAGTGGCTGCAGAGACTCTACGTTTTTATTGCAACACACAAGACCCACGTTGGCGGTGTCGGCATAGGTCATAAAAGTAATGTTCACTCCGCCACCCGGTGTCATTGTTGATATGGGGTAACAGGCAAGTAGCTTGGCATCTTTTAAATATCGCGTTTCTTTAGGACCCGGCACATTAGAAATAAGTATATTGGCAATGGGCTTTACCACGTTTGATAAGCGCAGCCACTCAAAAACCAATGCCATCGATTGAATAACAATCGTGTAGCCACTAAACGCAGCCGGACGGGCATGCTGAGCCGCGTGTTTTACTATGCGGTGGTTTACCACAATTTGTCTTAACCTAAGGTAAGGATCGTTTTCGCCATGGGCGAGCTTTACCGGAACAATCGCGATTTTGTTGCCGGTGGTTTTTTCACCTGGTTTGCGAAGGTTAATTGGCATATTGGTGTACAGCGCTTTTTTAAAGACCTGGCCGTGCTCTTTTAGCAGTTTGTGTACACCAATATCAAATGCACACAACAACACTTCGTTTGCAGTAGATCGGGTGCGCCGCGCTAATGCTTTTACCCGTTTAAAATCTAAATCGACAGTTGCCACTGCCCTTCCCGCTTTAACCTGCCCGGTAAGCATGGTTTTGGTACCGGTGAACGGCACCGGCATATAGTGCGGGTTAACTCTAAGCAGCTTCATAAAGATTCGGACAAAAATAACCAACAAATCAAATACGGTTTTAAGAGCATATCCCACGCCAACAAGACGTTTCACCAGACTGATCGGATCCCGCTTTTTATTTCTAAGCCGCTTAGTTGCCCAAATGGGCGTAAATTTGCCGTCAGTAGAGTGTGAGACATAGCCCGCTTGGAACCAGCGAACTAACGTGGTGCCATCGCCATACATGTGATGTACGCGGGCATAAATGGCAAAGGTGTCGCTAATCTCATCAAAAATAAAATGGTATTGCCAAAGGGGCTTGTCGGGGTCTAAACGGGAGGCGTGAAGACGGGCGACAAAGGCGTCGAGGGCTTCTCTGTTTTGCACATTTGCTACCCGGTGAATTTGCACATGGTAATCCATGTGCAGCTTTTTCACCGGCTTGAACCCAATGGGGTATCCAAGGAAGGTTTTCACTGCGCAACTAAAAGGCGATGTAGCCCGAGTGTAGCTTTTTATCTCATTAAACAGTGTCGGTACGTAGGTTTTTTTATCGGCGTTTTTAGGGAGCGCTAGTAGCTGCAGACACGCTACGTGCTTTGGGTTTTCATCCGATTCCGTTATCCAGAACGATTTGTCTAAGAAACTAAGGGTTTTTGACATTATTTATCCCCGTTAACGGCGTAAAGTGGTGATTCGCTTTTTATATTATTGGCAAACTCGTGGGAATTGAGTATGGCAACCAGTTTTGCCTTTTCACCTTCATTCATAGCAAGTCGCGGAAGAATACTCACCATCATGAGCGATAAAGCGTGAAAGCGTTGCGTCTCATCATCCATATGACTGTTTAATTCATCGAACTGACAAGACTGAGTAATGATGAGCAGTATAAGCTCGACCAATAAAACGCGATCGGCGTCGGTAGCAATCAGCACCTTCTGCTTGACTAACGATTCGAATAGAAATGTGATTTGACGTTTAAGATTGGCCAAAATATGCTGCCGACGCTTCACTATCTGTGGGTATTTCTCTGCCAAGTCAGCGGGGCTTTTATATAAAAAATGAAATACGTGAATGCTATCGACAAGCAAATACAGGTAGTACATTATTTCTTCTGCACTTAAGGTATCGAGCTTGTCTTGGGTCAGTAATGCCTGCATTTGCTGTTCGTGCATTTTCATCAGCGCCACCACGATGCTTTCTTTACCCTTAAAGTGATAGTAAAGGTTGCCAGGGCTTATATCGAGCTCGATGGCAATATCGACACTCGTGACGGAGTTTTCTCCGTGCTCATTAAACATCGCCAAGGCAGTAAGCAAGATACGCTGTGCTGTTTTCATTGCGCTAAACGCTCCCTACATAAACACCAAATAAAGCTGCATAAAGCCAGCGGCCATACCTAGCAACGCGCCGGTTAATATCAATTTCCACTCATCTTGCTGGTACGCTGGACGCAGCACGCCTTCGAATTCCTCTGCACTTAGCGCCTGCATTCTTAAGCTCAAGTCTTGGCCTATTTGCATAGCGCCATTGGCGTAATCGTAGGCATAAAGCAGGTATTTTTCCGAGTTATCAAAAATTTGCTGTACTGCTAAAGCTTTCATTTTGTGATAGTTCTCTGACCCCACCCCAAGCGCAAAATAAGGCTGTGCAATGGCCACGTAGCGCTCAATAGCGTCGTTAACATGCAGCTCAATAAGCTCGAGTAACTGCGCCGACCCAGAGCCGTGTAAAATGATATTGGTGATATTTTTAGGCGTAATCAGCTTCTCTTCTATAATCGATGAGTACACCTCAGACACTTCTTTTTGACGCTTTAAGAACATGCCTTGAACCACAAAGGGGCCGATTTTTCGGGGCCGCTTGGGCTCGAAGATAATTTTAATGGCTATCCAGTTTGTGGCATAACCCACTAGCAAGCCGCCTAAAGGTAAAATCCACCACGCTTGGTAGAAGTGCCACAACAGCATGGTGGGCAAGCCAAAAAGAAAACCAAAATACAGCCCTGAACGCACGATAAAGGGAAACTCTTTACTGCCTGCTGTGAGAAAAATTTCGTTGATCAGTTCTGGTGAATTAACCAGTTGCTCAACAACGAGTTCTTTAATATCGAGAATTTCGGACACATTGTGCTGAAAATCATCAACCATTTTATGCACAACATTCGGAATGTCGTTTTCAATGCGCTGGTAAACTAAATTCTTTCCTTGAACCGGCAGTGCTGCCCACATTTGAGGTGCAGACTCGGCCATAACATCATTAACCACTTTGCGAATAACTTGGCTCAGTCTGCGTTCAATGGCTTTGGTGAGTTCATCGGGATCGAGCCGTTGAGCAAGCTCCTCCACGCTCAGTAACTTACCTAAAACAAGCTCTACTTCTATTTCTGCCATTTGCCGACGTTTAGCCGGAATGAGACCCTGCCAGCCCAGAAAAGGCTTAATGCCCACAAACTCGATGGGGTAAAACATCATCTTAACTGCAAGATAATTTGTCGCCCAACCAACTACTGCACTTATCAGTGGTATTGATAGCAAGCTAAGGGTTTGAATATTCCAGTCCATACAGCGAACAAACGTTCCAATTTATTATTCTACTACTCAGGCTACTGAGTGCTTATGATTTGGTCAACGTAAAAAATGTAATTAGACGTAATTGTTGATAGAAAACAAATTTTCACACCCAATGCCTATGCGATGTTACTAAGTTACGCTAAATAACGCGATTTATACCCAACCTTAGGTAGTGAATTCTAATTTTGATATCTACTATGATATTAGGCGTTTTGTCCTTGGAATAAATAAGGTGGTTGCCATGACAGCATTCGATTTACCGTTAAAAAAGCTTGAACGTGATATTAAACACGCAAGTAACTACGACGAATATGAAGCTGCTTGTCTGGCTTATGATGCCATGTCTGGCGCTGACGAGTGGAAAGCAAAGGATGAAAGCGAAGACTACGACTACAAACTTATTCAAAAACGAGTGCAACGCCTTCAAATTGCAAGAGGTCGAGGCGATATCCATGCCCTGATGTCCATATTGCATGAGGGACTGCATGGAAACTTGGGCAATATTGCTAATCCAGCGTTACAAACTCACTGCAAAATAGGTACAAAAAAGCTCATTGAACAATTTATCGATGAGGTTTCTTTAACGCTTGAGCAGATTGTGAATGCAAATGAAGACGACGTGGACTTTTATGAAAAGCTCTCGTTTTTTGAAGAAACTGCCCACGCTTTCGGGCGCAGCTGCCTTATGCTGTCTGGCGGTGCAGGCCTTGGTTTCTTTCACGCAGGCGTTGTAAAGTCGTTAAATCAAAGGCGACTGTTACCCACAGTAATATCTGGAGCCTCTGCAGGTTCTATTATTGGCGCTATGCTGGCCACCCGAACCCACGATGAGCTTGAAGAATCCTTAGATTCAGAACGAATTTACGAAATGTTTAAGCACTGGCGTACGTTTGCTGGTCTTAGCAAAGACAGTCTATTTGATAGCTCCATGCTGGAAAATGCACTTATTGAGTTGTTCGACTTAACGACGTTTGAAGAAGCCTTTAGAAAAACAGGTCGTCACGTTACCATTACGGTATCGCCTGCCGATTTGCATCAGCACTCTCGCTTACTGAATGCAAAAACATCGCCCAATGCTATTATCAGTCAAGCCGTAAGAGCATCTTGCGCTGTGCCCATCGTATTTAGCCCCGTGCAGCTAAAAGCGAAGACGCCATCGGGCGAGATTGTGCCCTACATTCCCAACCGAAGATTTGCAGATGGATCGTTAATGGCCGATTTGCCGTTTAAACGATTGGCTCGGCTTTATGGTGTTAATCACAGCATTGTGAGCCAAACAAACCCGCTAGCAGTACCCTTTATCTCTTCCAGAAGAATTGATGCACATTCTCTGTGGGACATGACAACTCGTCACATTGGTCAGTTGGCGAAATCAAACAGCGTTTTCGCTATTGATATGATTGAAAAAATGGTGGGCAATAAAAGTGCTAAACTTGCTATTCACAAAGTAAGGTCGATAATTGATCAGCAATATGTCGGCGATATTAATATTTTGCCGAAGCGTCAATTGAGCAATATCTCAAAGGTATTGGCTAACCCAACGCTAGAAAGCATGGATGAGTTAATGACTAGCGGAGAGCAAGCGTCTTGGCCGCAACTCCATGTAATAGAAAGAAATACCAAAATAAGTGAGAAACTGCGTTATCATTTAGCGCAGTTAAAAAAACGAGAAGCGGTGGAGCTTCGACATCTTGCGCATCACACGCCATAACGCAAGTACGTTATGGCAACGTGTCGTTGGCTGATGCGAGAACAATTTAAAGGATCACGGTGAGTTCACAAAGCCAAAACCCCGACAATATTTACACGCAACAAGTCAAACAATTGCTTTCTTTAGTGTATCCCAAGGAGACCGGGTTCGGTTCTATCTTTGAGGATGCGCGACACTACTTCACGCTTACCACAACATTAGAACAGCACACCACCGATTTAAAAGAGCAGCTACTCATAATAAAAGATAAAAAAGACAAAGAGGTACTTGCTAGCCAACTCGCTCAACAGATTAAAAACAATAACGAAAAACTTGAAGAAGAGAGGTTAGCCCGCCTTGAACGACTTGAAACCGTTTGCACTAAAGTGATTAAGCTATGTGAGGGTGAAACCTGGGCTGAAACTCAGCAATTAAGCGCCAAGTTTCTAGGAACATTAATGCTGCTTACTCGCGGCGCCGAGGGTAACTTTGCAAAAGTACATCAACGCTACAAGCCTATATACAAAGCCGTTCTTACATTAAGGCTGGCTGATCGCTTGTTAGACCACGACACGATAGCCCACTCTTATTTATCTAAATACCGCGAAGCTATTTCCCGCTTTCGAAACGATCAGTATTGGAAAGAGAAGTGGAAAACTGAATTGGGTGTGCCGCTAATCGCCGCAGCCCTACTTCAAGATATTGGCTTGCAAAGCCCGGCAGCACTTACCATTTTAAAAGGTAAAGATGGCGATTTAGACGAGTTTAGATTGCTTGATGAAGAGCAGCGCAAAAACTTACTGAAGATAAACTATCACTTTACTATGAAGTATTTATCTGACGGTTTAGGCATTCCTAAATACACTGGTAATATAAGAGAAGAAAGAGACCGCTTTATTAAAGCCCATACAGAGGCGTCTGAGTTTCTTCAACAGCTGGTTAAAGACGCGTTCTTATCAAAAACAGGGCTGGGAGAGCTGGTCAAAATACCACAAATTTATGTGTCTATTGTGCTATCTACCAAGGCAGATTATACCCGCCTAGATTTGCCGAAAGGCTACTTACTTATAGAGCAGCTGGCAAAAAAAGGGAGCTTGAACAAACATTTGGCACAAGACTTTATGAACTTAGTCGGGTATTTCCCTCAAGGTTTTGGTGTTGCATTTATTCCCAAAAATGAAAAAGGCGAGGAAAAAAACCAGTTTGAATATGCGATAGTAACGGGGCTTAATCCAGCTAAACCCGCCGAGCCAATTTGCAAAGTAGTGACGCGAAATCAGAACTTTGTGACCAGCGGCGCTCAAGAAGTGATAGAAAAGAGCAGAAACCTGTACTTCCCTGCCAATAGAAAAAAACTAATGCGGTTGGGAGAAGCCAGACTCAGTGAAATAATGAGCCAGTTATCGAGTAACTTCTCACAAGAATCATTAGATGATTTAGTGCCAAGTTTCTGGGAGCCCTATGACTTCTTTGGCTTTAAAAAGCACCAAAACATTTGGGCAAAAAATACGTAAGCTCATATCTAATGAGTAATGTTGCGATTAATGGTCTCATGCCCTAGATAAAAATATAGGCCAAAAAAAAAAGCAAACCGAAAGGTTTGCTTTTTTTTTTGATTAAACGCCTCACTCAAGCTAGGGCGTGTTGCTTAAGCAAAGTTAAAAACTCACTCAACCATTTTTCTTGTCGGTGTTGCTCGGTGAAACGGTTGCTCTCGCAGCTTTAGCAGGAGTCGAAGCCTCTGCTTTTGGTACAGCTTTAGACGCAGTCGCCTTAGCTGATGTTTTAGGCGCAGTCGCCTTAGCCGATGTTTTAGGCGCAGCCGTTTTCGATGCAGTTGCCTTTGGTGATGGTTTAGGCGCAGTCGCCTTTGCTGATGGTTTAGTCGCAGTCGCTTTTACGGTAACCGACGCAGCAGTTTTCCCTTGGCTTGCTTTTGAAGCCGTGGCCGCTGCTGTTTTGGTTGTCGAGGCTTTCGTCGCTGTTTTTGCAGGAGCTGTTTTTGTAGAAGCTCGTTTAGGCGCCTCTTTTTTCTCAGCCTGCTTAACCGCTTCTTTCGCCGCCTCTTTCGTCGCAAGGAGTGCAACCTGCTCTACTAACGCATCTACCTTAGCGGAAAGCTCATCTATTTGCTGCGCTTTACGCTGCTGCTTTTGCCCGCCAGATAACACTGAATAGACAGATGTCGATTTTACTAAATTCTGAGCAGCATCAAAAAACACAAACGGACTAAATGAGCGTCTTAAATCAGCCTCAACTTCAATGCCTTTTGACTGCATCTCTTGCAAGGTTTCGCTGGTTTTATCAATCTGCTTGCTCACTAAGCCTGCCACTTGGTCCAACTCAGCAGAAAGCATATCTGCTCCAGCATAAAACCAACCAAAAATAGGCGAAGACTTTAATGATGTCGTGATAGAGCCTTGCGATGTAGCCGGAGCTTTTACTTCAGCGCTAATCACAACGGTCTTTTTCGGCTCTGTAGGATTGTTACTCATGGTGCCTCCTTGATGAAGGAGATAAAGATGGTGTAGTTATTATCCGAATTCGGACTTTCCAACAACACCACCTATCTTTTTAACGTATGGTTGCTGCGCTAATGTTTAAAAGCAGCACGTTGGGTATTACTTGTTTGCAGCTAACTTAGCAACCGCTTCAGTTAACGCATCAATTTTTGCAGATAGCTCGTCGATACGTTGGTCAGCTGGCTCTGCATCTAAACCCAGCTTTTTACGAACATCAGCAACGCGGTGTTCAACATCATTTGTTGTTGATTTAAACTTACTGCGTGCATCACCTTCTAGGGTTTCGCCTTTTGACACAAGCTCATCAAACATTTTGTTTGCTTCTTCACTTAGCTTGTCATAGCGACCTTGAGCTTCATCAACGCTTTTTCCATAAGCGCCAAGACCTGCTAACCAAATTTTACGCGCCATTTCTTCAGCGTCATTAATTTTGCCTTTGATAGTATCTTTAGTAGTCATTTTGAGCTCCTATGAGTGCCTAATTGGGGTGTGACTAAACACCATAACTAAACTCTACGCTTTACAATTAGAAACCGCATACTAAAAACAAAATTAAAGTAAAAAAAACGCCCTTCGGTGAAAATACTCTAATTTGGCAGGTTTTCCCTGCACTGAGTAATCTTACCGAAAGGCGTTTTTTATCAAAAGCGTGAAACTAAATAACTAGTCTACGAGATCTTTTGGCATGTCGTTTCGAATTTCTTGCCACATCTTTCCGCTTTCTATGCCGTAGTTTCTTACTACATTTGGCACACGGTCATGGTCGCCACTCTCTGCAACTTCAAGCAAATCTGCATAATACTTCATGGCGATGTCGCGAGCGTCTTGGTGAGCAAAGAAATATCCACCAATGCGTGAATACAGACCGCGAAATCCATTCATCATTAGCACGAATACATTATTGTTAGATGCAAGCGCTAAATCGTGGGTCATTTGATAATCGAACTGCGCAAAGGCAAGGCCTTCCTGCTCTACGTTTTTATATCGAGCAATGATATCGGCCGACGCTTGAGCGTTGTGACGAATAGCACCTCTAATAAACACTGCACTTAAGTTTGTGCGTGCTGCTAGCAGATTATCAACTAACTCAGGAATGCCCTCTTGATCGAGTCGAGCAAGGGTTTCTAGAATGTTTAAACCGCACGTTTCCCAAAAGTTGTTCACTTTTGTTGGTTTGCCGTGCTGAATAGTTAACCATCCATCTCTAGCGAGTCGTTGAAGCACTTCTCGTAGCGTAGTTCGGGTAACACCAATTAGCTCAGATAACTCTCTTTCTGCAGGTAAAATAGTACCTGGTGGAAAGCGGCCGCTCCAAATTGATTCCACAATGTATTCTTCGGCGAATCCAGCGGGACTCTGCGCCTTATATATCATAACTAATCGCCTGCACGTTTACATAAGATCATAAAATTTAACAACTGATTGTACCAGATGGTTGCACATTTACACAACGAAATATACGCCAGCTGTGGGACCTAGACGCTATTACCTTCAGTTTTGTTCCCGAAGCAAAGAGATAAACTGATTTTTTGTTCACAAAATGCTCACATTCGACTGACTTTCGAATAAGCTGTTATTCCATGATGAAAAATTTGGCAGGTTTTCAGTAACTTTCGTCATTAGATACCCGTGAATTGCTTTCTCAACACGTTAATATCATGTACGCTTAAATCCCGACTATAATAACTGCGATAAAACTGTCTTTACGGTGAGTGAGACTACTCATCGACAGATTTGTAACGCGATGAATCGCAAACATACAGTGTAAAGATGCGCACAAATGCGTGCTTTGTTGTAAAAGGAACAGGAACTCATGCAAACCTCAATGATCTCGGCGATCTATAAGAACTTCCTGGGACATGCGCCCGATTGGTACAAAAAGACGATTATTGCCTTTCTCATTGCCAACCCCTTTATATTTATGGTGGACCCATATATTGCAGGTTGGTCACTGGTCATTCAGTTTATTTTCACCCTTGCCATGGCACTTAAATGCTATCCCCTTCAGCCAGGAGGATTACTGCTTATAGAAGCCATGTTCATCGGAATGACCACCCCCGGTCATATGATGCATGAAATTGAGGTTAATTTAGAAGTGTTGCTACTGTTGGTCTTTATGGTCGCGGGCATATACTTTATGAAAGACCTGCTGATGTACCTATTTACCAAACTGGTTATTAAGGTTCAAAATAAGCTCATTCTTTCCCTTTCATTTATCTTTGCCTCTGCGTTTTTATCAGCGTTCCTCGATGCCCTTACCGTTGTTGCGGTTATAATCAGTGTTGGCTTAGGTTTTTACTCTATTTACCACAAAGTCGCTTCGGGCAAAGAGTTTCACTCTGACCACGACCATACCAGTGATGATGGCGTGCACGATATTGGTCGAAATGATTTAGAAGACTTCCGTGCGTTTTTACGCAACCTTATGATGCACTCTGCCGTTGGTACAGCACTTGGCGGTGTTATGACCATGGTAGGTGAACCTCAAAACCTTATTATTGCCGACAAAGCGGGCTGGAATTTTGTCGAATTCTTTATTCGTATGGCGCCCGTTTCACTGCCTGTTTTTGTGTTTGGTTTACTGACGACCATCTTTGTAGAAAAGACGAAGCTGTTCTCTTACGGCGCTGAACTCCCTTCTGCGGTAAGACAAATTCTTGTCGATTACAATATGCATATGGATGAAGGGCGCAGTAAGCGCGAAAAAGCGAAGTTACTGGTTCAAGCGTTAATCGGTGTTTGGTTAATTGTTGGTTTAGCCACGCATATGGCGTCCGTTGGCCTGATTGGTCTTTCTGTTATTGTGCTAGCCACCTCTATGAGCGGCGTTATTGAAGAACATGCCTTAGGCAAAGCCTTTGAAGAGGCACTGCCATTCACTGCACTACTTGCTGTTTTCTTTGGTGTTGTTGCCGTTATTATCGACCAAGGGCTTTTCCAACCAGTCATTCACTGGGTACTGTCCTTTGAAGGTGAAACGCAAATGGTGATGTTCTACTTGGCAAATGGTGTTCTCTCAATGGTGAGCGACAATGTGTTTGTAGGCTCGGTATACATTACCGAAGTGACCGCAGCCTTAGAAGCTGGACAGATTACACGGGATCAATACGACATGCTTGCGGTAGCCATTAACACAGGTACGAATTTACCAAGTGTGGCAACACCAAACGGACAAGCTGCGTTCTTATTCTTACTGACGTCTGCCATAGCGCCGTTACTGCGCCTGTCCTATGGGAAAATGGTTATTATGGCACTGCCGTATACTGTCGTGCTGACCATTGTTGGTTTGTTGGCAACCTATATAGGGTTAGCCGATGCCACCGCATGGTTATACGATATGCACTTAATTGAGCACCACTCTGCCACCGCGGTTGGCACTGAAGCGGTAGGACATTAATTAATGCGAAGCGTTATTCACGGTATTAGTCAGTGGGCCGAGCACAAGTCATCATGGCTTGTGCTTTTTGCCACGTCACTGGCACTTGAGATTGCAGCCCTGTACTTTCAGTACGCCATGGGGTTGAAGCCCTGCATCATGTGTATTTACCAGCGCACGGCGATGTATGGCATCGTATTTTCAGCGTTAATTGTAGTGATTAGTAATAATGGGTTTACTCGGATGCTAGGTTTTGCCGGGTGGGCAGTGTCCGCGGGATGGGGGTACTTACTTGCTACTGAGCATGTTGAGCTGCTTAATGCGTCCAATCCGTTTTTTGCAAGCTGTGAGATTGTGCCTAACTTTCCATCTTGGCTGCAGCTTCATGAGTGGCTTCCTGCCGTGTTCGCCGCTGAGGGTGACTGCCTGGAAAACACATGGCAATTCCTGTCAATGGGCATGGCAGAATGGATGCAAATCATCTTCGCCACCTATGCCATTGCGTTTATCGTCGTGTTTGCATGCAGGCTATTGGATAAAAAGCCCTTTTGATTGATTTATCAATACTCCCTTCTCGCCTTCCTCCGATTCATACTGAGCAAGGCCCCGTCTCCATACAGCGTATTGCTCGCAAGCATTGCGATATGCTGTGTGAAGCCGGGCAACAGTCTATTCATCATGTAAAGCCATGGTTTGGGGCGTCAACCTGCCCCGTTACACCGGCTTTGTCTAAGCAGTGCATAGAGAGTATGGAAAAGGCGAGAGAGAGTGGCTATGGCTTAACCTATTTACTTGTGCATGAAGAGCGATGCTTAGGCATGGGTATAATTAACCACATACATCATACTCATCTTAGTGCAAACCTTGGTTACTGGTTGCGTCCAGATGCCTGTGGCAGAGGCCTTGCCACAGCAATTTGTGAAGCACTAAAAAAGCTCGCATTTTCTCAAATGAACTTACATAGATTGGAGTGTTTTGTTGAGCCAAACAATAAAGCCAGTTTGCGAGTAGCCGAGCGTATAGGTGCTATAAAAGAAGGGCTTTGCCGCAAGCGTGTTTTTGGCAGAGACGCCCTACTTTATGCGCTTATTAGTGAATAAAGTAACGAATAAGATAACGAGTAAACTTCAGACCTAATCTAAGTCTTCCAGCGGCCATATGGCAATGTAGTTCTCAAATTCATTTAAATCTACATCGGTCTCGAATATGGTTTTATTGCGAACAGACATCCCTTTAGCGTGCATGACATGTTTTTTACCCTTGTTAAGCAACGGGTGCCACGACGGCATTCCCCTGCCTTCATGTAACCTTCTGTAGGTACAGCTTGTTGGCATAAAAAAGATGTCTTTCAGGTTTTCTTTTGTCAGTTTGACGCAATCGGGCACTAGCACAGTTCTGTTTTGATACTCGGTACACTCACATTTTTTTGTATTTAAATAAGAACATACAATGTTGGTGTAGTGTATCTGCTCGTTAGCATTGATAAAGTCGGTTGGACTGTATTCTTCTACACTTTCATCATCAATAAACTTGTGTAAACAGCACTTACCACATCCATCGCAAAGTGATTCCCACTCGGTTTGGTTCATTTCTTCCAATGATTTAGTTTCCCAAAATGGCGCTGACGATGCGGGCATTACACAATTACCTTAGTTTGAAGCGAAAAGAAAGCGTCTAGCGATACTGCTACTGTATCGCCGTCGTTAAGCGGACCAACGCCTTTTGGCGTACCTGTGAGGATAACATCGCCGGCGTCGAGAGAAAATACGGTGGACATGTGCGCAATTAGGGGAATAATTTTATGCAGCATCAACGCCGTGTGGCCTAGCTGCCTCACTTCGCCATTAATCTTAAGGGTAAAACGCAAGTCGTCGAGATTATCAAACTCTGCCAATGGAACAAAAGATGAAAGTGGTGCGCTGTTATCAAAAGCCTTTGCACGTTCCCAGGGCTGCCCCTGCTTTTTAAGCGATGCTTGCACATCCCGTAGCGTTAAATCTAGCCCTAAACCAATACCCCAGATAGCGTCGGTAACTTCAGACTCACCGGCATTTTTGATGCTATTTTTTAACAGCACCGCGACTTCTAGCTCATTGTGACAGGCACCTTTATCAGCGGGTATCGCAAGTGGCATTGTCATATCGCACATAGCCGACTTCGGCTTCATGAAAAGCAAAGGATCTTCAGACACGACTGAGTTCATTTCTTGAATATGGTCTAAATAGTTCCTACCAATACACACAACTTTATTGACTGGAAGAGAAATAGGCTGCTCAGCTACGCTTTTGTGTTGATAAGGCATCAGTATCCTCTCTTTATACGCTCAGACAAATACCCAACGGAAACGCCAAAATAGGTCGAACGATTCCATTTCATCAGGGTGTGAAAATTATTATAGACAAGATAGATCCTGCCGTTTTCACCGTCAGGCATAATTAACGACGCTTTAATATCCACATTGGGAAGGTCGCTACCGTCAAACCGTCTTACGCCTTGGTCTTGCCAAAACGAAAGCGGCCTCATGTTGGCTTTAGTCAAGCCAGATATCGCTACTGGCTTTGTGAGTCTTACTTGGCGGCCCCATGTCCCCGTGTCATCCCAGCCCTCTGAGGCTAGATAATTAGCAATCGAGGCAAACACATCGGCTTTTGTGCCCCAAATGTCTTTTTTACCATCGCCGTCATAATCTTCAGCATAGGTGAGAAACGATACTGGCATAAATTGGGTCTGCCCCATCGCTCCGGCCCAGGAGCCTTTAAAATTATCCACCTGTGCGTGCTTTTCACTTAAAATAGTAAGCGCAGCAAAGAAATTCTTTTTGAATAGTGCTTCCCTACGCCCTTCATACGCAAGAGAGGCTAATGCCGACAGTACGCTATACGAACCCTGTATTTTTCCAAAGTTTGACTCATTGCCCCATAGCGCCACGATAAAGCGTGGTTGAACACCATATTTGCGGCCAATTTCGTCCAGTAATGCTTTATTAGAAAGGTATTTCTGTACTGCCTGCTCAGCCTTCCAATCAGGTACTCGCGATACAATGTAATCGTCTAAGGTGATTTTCTTTTCCGGCTGGTTTTTATCTGATTTAACGGCGGTAGGTCGAAATGTGATATCGCTAAATGCGCTATCAATAAACTGTACGTCGTAGCCTTTTTCTATCGCTTGGCTTTTCAGCGATTTAAGATAATCATTAAATTCGTTGTCGCTGGCTTGAGATGAAGACGCAGCAATACTTGCCACCAGCATTGCTAACAACATGGTTAAACGCATACTAAAACTTTTTGTCCGGTGAAGAAGATAAGCCAAGAGAAACTCGATGAGTAGACAGAAGATCGTCCTCTTTAGGAGGCATTTGTAGGTAAAAGCCGTTGCTATTTAATTCATCTGTGAGCTTTTGCTTGTCGATGCCTGCTATCTTTTCACGCTTGTCTAATGCTAGCAGTGTTACTAACTCAGGCTTGCCAAAGCGCTGCATAAGAGGCTCTGGCACGTCGTCGAATACATCTTTTTTAGGCACGTATAAATACATGCCCTGTTTTTTTCGGGTTTTATAAACCGCACATAACATACTATTTCTCGTTTCTATTCTGTGTTTATGTTTACCAAAACTGACGTTTTATTTTGGCTTTAGCGTTTCAGCGCTTTCATTTCGGTTCTTTTTAAGCGCTTTTAATTGAGCGCTTTCATTGCGAAGAAGTATTCTAGCCCTCAGGCAGTTCACCAAGTAACTCAACCACTTTTGGCATAAAGAGTGGCCCACGCCATGTTGATAACACGTCAGGTTTTAAGCCCAGGATACGGGTTTCATCTACATCAAACCAATACCACTTTAATAATTGATTCAGCTGCTTTTTCGATGACATTACTTCGTTATTCACGCCATTTTCTTTAGCAATCTCTTCGCTGATAACTTTGAGATCGGCAAGTGTTTTCTTGTACTTAGGAATATCCATCAAGCGCAATACTTGCGGTAGTCGCAATTTATCCGGAGTTTGAGCGAACCGCTCACGAGCCTCGGCAATCAAGTCGATAATAGTATCGCCGTATCGACGTATTGCCTGGTGATTTAAATCGTTAATTTTCGATAAGTCTGATTTACTCGATAAAAGGCGCTGTGCCGCCTCGAACAAATGCCCTTCTTTAAAGACAAAGTTTAACGCGAGATCTTTTTTTCTTGCCGTTGTTAAACGCCACGACGCTAGTGCCTGAAGTACCGTAAGTTGTTCGCTGTTCAATCGCCAATTATTTTTAATAGTGAGGTAGGCAAAATCTGCTGGCATTTGCGCCCGCTTTTTCGCAGCGAGCAAGGCTATCTCTTGGTAAACCCAGTTCTCAATACCAGCGCTTTTTATCTTGTCTACCAAATCCTCATAGCAAGGCAGCAGATACAACACGTCGTTAGCAGCGTAACTTAGCTGCGACTCACGCAGTGGACGGGCAATCCAATCGGTTCGAGATTCACCTTTATCAAGGCTCACGTTGCAAATCATCTCTACAAGACGGGCATACCCTAAACTTGGCCCCATATCTAATAGACTGGCCGCAAACTGGGTGTCGAAAACAGGCTCAGGGATCGTATTGAAAGCAACGAGAAACGTTTCTAAGTCTTCAGAACATGAGTGCAATACCTTCACAAGCGATTTATTTTCCAGCAAATCGATGAATGGCTGCATATTGTCTATGGCAATAGGGTCGATAAGAACAAGTTGATGCCCATCGTAGAGCTGAATTAACCCAAGGTGAGGCGTAAGCGTTCGCGTTCGTACAAACTCTGTATCAAGAGCCACAGCACCTTGCTGTTGTGCCAAAGCGCACACGTTGTCTAGCTGTTCGTATGTTGTAATTAATTGATATTGCATTATTTCGCACATTAAATAAAAAAGCCGGCTCGCGCCGGCTTTAAAAACTAGTTAAAGAAATTAGTCTCTAAGCTCCCGACGCAGTATTTTACCTACATTGGTTTTTGGCAAATCATCTTTAAAGACAACTTGTTTTGGCACTTTGTAGCCTGTTAGTTCACTACGGCAGTGAGCGATAACATCTTTTTCAGTTAACGAGTCGTTGTTACGTACTACGAATAACTTAACAACCTCACCACTAACTTCGTGAGGTACACCCACCGCGGCCGCTTCGACGATATTTTCGTGCATAGCAGCGACTTCTTCAATTTCATTAGGGAACACATTGAAGCCTGAAACTAGGATCATATCCTTTTTGCGGTCAACAATATAGAAGTAACCTTCATCGTCTACCGTGGCAATGTCACCTGTGGCAAGCCATCCATCTTTCAAGATATCTTCCGTCGCTTCTGGGCGATTTAGATATCCCTTCATGACTTGCGGGCCTTTTACCCACATCTCGCCTGGTTCACCTTTTTCTACTGGATTGCCGTCATCATCTAATAGTTTGATGTCGGTAGAAGGAACCGGCATACCGATTGCGCCTTTATACGCCTCTATCTGAGGTGGATTTACCGCAACAACTGGCGAGCATTCAGTGAGGCCATAGCCCTCTAAAAGTACGGTGCCCGTTACTTTTTCCCACTTCTCAGCCACAGGGCGCTGAACCGCCATACCGCCACCTAGTCCAAACTTGAAATTAGAAAAATCTAATTCGTCAAACCCGGGTGTGTTAAGTAGGCCGTTAAAGAGCGTATTAACACCGGGTAATATCGTAAATGGGTATTTCCCTAACTCACTGACAAATGCAGGCATATCCCGTGGGTTAGTGATAAGTAGGTTGCGACAGCCGTACTTCACAAACATCAAGCAGTTCGCCAGCAACGCGAAGATATGGTAAAGCGGCAGTGCCGTCACGACAAAATCTTTACCTTCTTCTATAACGGTTTCAAGTATTCCAGATACTTGCTCTAAATTGGCAACCATATTTCTATGAGTCAGCATTGCCCCTTTAGATACACCTGTTGTACCGCCGGTGTATTGCAAAAACGCTATGTCAGAGTTTTCTATATTTGGACGCTTGTATTCTAAAGACTGCCCTTTTTTGACTGCAGACATGAACGATGTGGTGGCCGATAGATTAAACGACGGCACCATTTTCTTCACGTATTTAACTACCGCGTTCACTACCCAGCGTTTTGGCGCTGGAAGCATGTCACCAAGTGCAGTAAGAAACACTTCTTTTACTTGGGTATCGCCAATCACTGCTTCTAGGGTACAGGCAAAGTTTTCGACAATGACAATGGCTTTTACATTAGCGTCGTTAAGCTGATGTTTTAGCTCTCTGGCCGTGTACAACGGGTTAACATTAACAACGACCATACCGGCGCGCAAAATACCAAACATGGCAACAGGGTATTGGAGAAGGTTCGGCATCATTATCGCTACGGCATCACCGCGCTTTAGTCCGCTAGCCTGTAGATAAGCCGCATACTGAGCTGATAACGTATCAAGCTCACCAAACGTCATTGAATGCCCCATATTAATAAAGGCTTCTTTATCTTTAAACTTTTTTACCGATTGTTCAAAAATGTCGACGACAGAGTTGTAGCGATCGGCATCAATTTCTGCGGATACACGAGGGTCGTAATGTTTAAGCCAGGTTTTTTCCACCAAAACCTCCTTTACTTTATTCTTCTACTAATAATTGAGCCCGTGAGAAACCGCGCCCATGTAACTGGTCTGATAACCTGCGAATAGTATAGGAAGTGTAAAAAAAAATAAACGCTGCAATTTACATTTGCTCAACAAATTGACAAATAAGACGCCCTACATCCTCACTATTTTCCATATGAATGTGATGGCCGCCTACAAATTGTTCATATTGCGCAGATTCAAACCAGTGTGCTCGTTGCTCATAAACATGAGGTAAATTTTTAAAACTCGCCGATGCGCCGATAAAAAGTATAGGACATGTCACCGACTCCATTAAGGTTTGTGCTTGTTTTTCTGTAAGTCTAAGTATGGATTTTGTCCGAAGCTTAGGGTCGCTACACCAATAGGTATTGCCATCTGCCTCTGTAATCATATTTCGCATGAGTATTTGCCGCGCATGAGCAGCTGTCATATCTGATATTTTGCACCGCGCTTTCACCGCATCATCAAGGTTAACCGTACGGCGGTGGCCGCTTGATTTACCCTGCCTGCTAATTAACGCATTTCGCATTTGCTGCTGCGTCGTTTCTTCGCTTTCGGTAAGCGGCCCACACGCATCAATACTCACTACCGCTTTTACTTTCTCAGGGAATAACGCGGCATACATAGTCACTAGGATACCACCAAGAGAATGCCCTATAAGAATGACATTGTCCCAGCCCTCGCTCTCAATGAGCCCATGCAGGTCTTGTAAATAGTCAGTTTGATTATAGTGAGCGCCCACAGGGCGATGAGATGAGCGACCGTGACCAGCAAGGTCGATAGCTACATAGCGACAGGACGATAAATAAGGCGCTAATACTCGTAAGCTTTCCGCGTTATCGAGGTAACCGTGAAGGCCAATGACAACTTGTCCACTTCCTTGATTGTCTAAACCCGCTAATTTAAGCGGGCCTGCCATTGCTTCAAACTCAATCATAAACGCATCACCATTGGCGGCAAACTATTGCCACATTTACTTTTTAAACTCAGTTAAAAACAAAAAAGGCGGCATCAACTTGCCGCCTCTTGCTACTAATACTGCTGGACTTTGGGGTTGGTTATCACCGGCCCTTTTTGACCGCCGCTTGACCTGGAGCTTCTTTTTGCCGGGCTAGGTCCATTCATATTGGTTATTCTAGCGCGTCTAGGCGCATTGCTATAGCGTATCACTCGCATTCGATTCATTTGCGGGAACATCCAAGGGCCCCCCATGAAGCGTCCGCCCATCCAAGGACCTCCGCCCCATCCCCATGGGCCGCGCAGACCATAGAAGGGTGAATACCACCCGCTGTGGTAATTAAAGAAGAATGTGTTTACGTCGTACACTTCCCTATCTCGCCACATATGGTAATCATCGGCCGCAATAGTGGGGTAGATATAAGGCTGCTCACCTACCATCCCCGTGGTGGGTGCGATAAGCGTACCCAAAAAGGTGGCAGTTCGACCCTCTTCAAACACAATAGGATCGACAAAGCCGTCTATCTGAACTTTAAAGCGCCCAGATGTCTCGCCAGAACTGCGGGGCTTACCGTAGTGATTGAGTGGGAAGTGCGCGAGTTCGATAAAGGTTTTGTTCGGTTTATTCTCAACACCAACCACAATGCCGCCCCAGCGAGCCTTTTGCCCTTGAGCACTGGCGCCTGACGTAACGGCACTTGAATACGAAACTAATGCGGTGCCTTCGGGTACCTCTAAGGTATCTGGCACCATAGCACATCCTGCAAACATGAACACGGTCAATAAAAATAAATATCGAGACATATGCGCGCTCCTTTGTACATCATTTGACGATTAACCCCGGCGTTACCACTGAAGTAGAAAATTGTGTAGACAGCCTTCGTCTTGCTTTTTCGTCGAGCATTTGAGGGCTTCATAACTAAGACTAAGTTAGCATTGATACGTTCACAGAACCACTAGAGTTCTGTTACAAAATGATAAAGATTCTAAAACAAACCCTGTAAAAGCTTCGGAATTTCAGCCACCTGATACTCAATGTATTACCACCGGATAATTTCAGGCTGTTAGTGAGCTCTTATGATAGTAAGCATTCCCCCGAATTAGCAGCAACACTAAACAAGGAATGGGAGCGACTAAGCAGGTAGTAAAGGGCTATTTGGCAAAGGACTGGTTCCCCTCTACGCGTAGATATCAACACCAAACATGACTTGTATCGACTCTCGCTGCTGCTGTTTTTCAAAGCTCTGGTAAGACGCAATGGCCTGCTGAGAATAGGCATTACTGTCTTCTTTTATAAAATCTTGGTAGGCCTTTGCATTGCTCGTGCCCTGTTCATCAGGCGCAACAACGACCGCCTTAATCTGAGACGATTCGCTTTGCCCTTTGTTCTCCTGTTGAGGGTCTTTCGAAATTTTCGAGACCCGGCCTTGAGCGGCGTCAGAAGATGCTATGCCAAAATTAGTATTTATATTCATAACACTCTATGGTTTTCATAACGCTCTGTAATTTTCAAAACGCTCTAGCTTTTGCAATTTTCATACCCAGTATAAGGTACCCCTTATTCTCGACCAGGAAGCTTTTTCCACGTTACTTTATCTCTTAAGTAAACCGGTTTCACTTCTGCAGCGCTTGTAGTTGTATTTGCACGGGCAGCTTCTTTGGCGTCTTCAAGCATGAATGCAGCGTTTGGTAATGTCACGGCTGGTTTTTTCTCTGTGTTTGCTGCTGTGCTTGCTGCTGTGCTTGCTGCTGATTCTGCAGCATCTTGCGTATTCAACCACTGCTGAAGCTCCTCATAGGCGGCCCAGCCAGTACCAGCAACAGTCACATTATTGTTTAGCGCTTCGCCTAATTCATTGAGGTAATTGACTGCGTCTGCGGGTGGACATACCTGTTCAGGAACGATTCTCTCTAACCCATCATCCGACTTTTTGTATACACAGAAATAGACTTCACTCATACGTGCGTCTGACGCAACGGCAACGAATTGGCCGGTGCTATTTTGTGCAGCTTCTACAGCCATTGCCTTTAGCGTGCTTACGCCTGCAACGGGTAACCCCGTGCCAAGTGCAAGCCCTTGAATCATGCCGGTTGCAATTCTCACTCCCGTGAAACTACCGGGACCGCGACCAAACGCCAATAAATCAAGAGAAGCTAATTCAACACCGGCTTCCTTTAGTATTGCATCAATCATGGGTAACAGGCGCTGACTGTGCTGCTGGGGGCATACTTCAAAATGGGTGTATAGCGTATTGTCGACTTCTAGGGCGACTGAACACGCTTCTGTTGCTGTATCAATAGCTAAAATATTCATTACAACTCTCTATCATTCTTCATCATCGATGCCGGCAAGAAATGCCTCTACATCATCTAGGCTTCGCGTGCGTTTCATGTCGGGCAAGCTGCCTATAAACGTTTTTGCATAAGGTTTAGTCACTAAGCGATTATCACAAATGACCAACACCCCTTTATCGGTTGGGTCGCGAATGAGGCGTCCCGCCCCCTGCTTTAAGGTGATAACTGCTTGTGGAATTTGAATAACACCAAAGGGGTTTGCACCGCGTTTTTTCACATCTTCCATTCGAGCTTGAAGCAGCGGATCGTCTGGTGAAGCAAACGGGAGTTTATCTATCATCACGCAGACGAGGTCGTTACCACGAACGTCTACACCCTCCCAAAATGCACCTGTGCCCATGAGTACGGCTTTTTCATCGGCTAAATACGCGTCCAACAATGCTTGTTTTGTGGTGGTTCCTTGGACAAGCAGCGGATTATCTATTTCATCTTCTAATTTCTTTGCTATTTCTCTTAGCATCGCGTGGCTGGTAAACAACAAGAAACAACGCCCGCGACTGGCTTTAATTAAGCGCTTCGCCGTGTGCAGCAGAGTTTCGCGCATTGCATAGCTGTTTGGTTCGGGCAAGTAGCGCGGCACACACAGCATAGCCTGCTCTGGGTAGTTGAAGGGGCTGTCTAAACCAAGGGTTTCTGAATCTTCCAACCCCATTCGACGCTGAAAGTGCTCGAAACCACCATTGACCATCAACGTGGCCGACGTAAACACCCAGCCTCGCGGCGGCGACTCAACAAAGCGTCTGAATTTTGCGGCAATAGACAACGGCGTTAAGTGCATAACAATATGACGCTGCGTTGTTTCATACCACAAGCTTACGTTTTGTTGCTTGTTATCACTCAATGCGTCAAGTTGCTCTCTTGATGCAACAATGCGCTCGTACATATTGTCTAAGTCTTTATCGCGGCCTAAATGCAGTTTACACACTTCATATAGCACACCTAATGCTTCGGCAAGCTTACCCACCTGTAGGCGAACTTCGTCGCGATCGAGTGCGAGTGCCCAATTTCCTCGCTCAGGATCATGAGGAAAAAGCAGACGTAAATCAGACGCTATCATGCGGCATTTATCAGCGGCTTTATCTAGCTGCCCAGCATCTTTGAGTACTGTTCTAAACAGTAAGGTAATGTCTTTGGCAATATCTTGAATTTGGCGCGTAGACAACGACTCACCAAAGTAGTCGCTGGCAATATCGGGGATTTGGTGGGCCTCATCAAAAATAATGGCATCGGCTTCGGGAATAAGCTCGCCAAACCCCGTGTCTTTCAGCGCCATATCGGCGAAGAAAAGGTGATGGTTAACCACAATAATATCGGCATCGAGGGCTTTGCGGCGGGCTTTAACTAGGTAGCAGTCTTCGTAGTCTGGACACTCTCGGCCTAAACAGTTGTCTACGGTAGATGTCACCATGGGCAGCACTCGCGCATCTTCTGGAAGGGTTTTAAGCTCTCCCATATCTCCGCTTTTGGTTGTACTTGACCAGCGTTTCACTTCAGATAGCTGACCTAACACCTCTTTTTCTACCAAGGTGGAGTTACCGCCATGCTGAGATAATCGGTGCAAACACAAATAGTTCGACCGCCCTTTTAGCAGTGCCGTTTTGCGCTTGCTGCTCAACGCTTTTTTTACTAGCGGTAGGTCGCGATGAAAAAGCTGCTCTTGCAGATTTTTCGTTCCGGTGGAAATAATGGCTTTACCACTGCTGATTAACACCGGCGCAAGATAAGCAAAGGTTTTGCCCGTTCCGGTACCGGCTTCTACCACCAAACTGCCCGTTGTATCGATAGCGTGCTTTACCGCGTTGGCCATATCGGTTTGCGCCTCTCTTGGCACAAACCCTTTTATGGTTTTTGCCAGCAGGCCATCAGATGAAAATACATTTTTAATAGTGGGCATTTTTGGGACGTTTCAAATACATTGCATTGTTAGGCGCGCATTATGCCAAAAACAGCGTTGAAAACCTATCGAACAACACATGTAAAAATAAACATCTCCCCCTGTTATTTGTGCCAGATTTCAAATGTGCCATATTTCAAAGCCCCAGGGTTTTAACGTGAGCGTAGTATCGGATGAAAACGTCGTTTTCTTATTTCGCTTCCAATGTTGCAGCGTACCTAGATGCAACGATTCTTCAAATGTCACCGTAACGGGCACATCAGAAAAGTTAATCACCACAAAGACTTTGTCGTCCTCGCGCTCTTCTCGTCTTACAAAACTAAATACCTGAGACATGGATGAGTTAGGCACTTGAATCATGCGTGCTCCGAACTCACCATTGCCTAAAAATGGCTTCGACTTTTTAAGGGCGATGAGTTCTCGGTACAGTTCGCCAATAGGATGTTCTTGCCACTCAATGGGATCTCGTTCAAAAAAGGCAAGACGTTTGGTCTCTCCAGCTTCTTGTCCGTTGTGAATAAGGGGCATCCCCTCGCCTATAACTGAAAGCGCAATACACGCCTCGAGTGCGTCACCAAACTGCTCTCGCTGCGTGCCGTCCCATGCGTTTTTATCGTGATTGCTCACAAAGGTCATGCGATAGGCGTTATGCGGCCATGCTCTCTCATTCCATGAGTAGTATTTTCTGAGTCGGTCTAAACTGCAGCGGCCCTTGGCTAATTCGTGAAGAGTTTCATTCCAGCTCCACGCATAGGTCATATTGAAAGCGTTCTCGTGTAAATCTCTGTTTTCCCACTCAGCAAGCAAAAATACCGGCTTAATGGCGTCGAGAGCGTGACGAGCTTGCTCCCAAAAATCGTTGGGGATATAGCCTGCAACATCACAACGAAATCCATCGATATCAAACGCTTTTACCCAGTAGCGCATTGCAGAAATCATGTATTCCCTCAGGCCAGGCTGGGAATAATCAAACTCGATAATGTCAGACCAATCCCACCAGGGCGATGGACGAAAGTCGCCTTTGTGATCTTTTGCATACCAATGAGGATGAGAGTCGACAAGTGCGTTGTCCCATGCACTGTGATTAGGTACCCAGTCTAGAATGACTTTAAGGTTGAGCTTATGAGCTTGAGATACAAGCTGTTTGAAGCTTTCTTTATTGCCGAACTCTGGGTTTACATCGAGATAATCACTGACCGCGTAGGGGCTACCGAGCTGCCCTTTTCTGTTTTTTTTACCAATAGGATGAATTGGCATTAACCATATAATATCTGCGCCTAGGCTCTTAATATGCTCAAGGCTTTCAGTCACCCCATCAAAGGTTCCCTTAGTACTGAACTGCCGGGTGTTTACTTGATAAATAACCGCGTGGGAAGACCACTTGGGTTGCGATACCCGATATAGAGGACGAGGTGTTACGTCAAATTCCATAGACTAACTCCCTGTAAGGGTCAGTCGCTTATCTTTGCTAAATATAAAGCGACATATAAAAAAACGCTAAAAAATAGGTAAACTGGTTACGCCTAGTAAAAATACCCATAACCCAAAAAATAGCTTTAGTGATTGCGTAGAAAAAGCCAGCACGAGGTATTTAGCCATAACACCACCCAAAATAGCGCCTGCGCCAGCAAATATGACAACGTCATATACTATGGCATGGCTGACAAGTACATGAAAGGGAAGTGCTGACCACACTGTAAACGCAGATAAAATAACCGCCACCGCTATAGACATGGTGACGTTGAAGCCGCGGATAATGAGGTAAACCGCGACGAGTTCGCCCACACCAATAGAAAGCCAAGCAGTAATGCACCCGCCCAAGAAGGCGATGGTGGGAAGACAAACAATATCGTTTCCTGCCAACGCGTTGCTGAACACCTGGCGCTTCATCAGCGGAATTGACGCTATTATTGCAATGGCCAATATAACGGAGAACACGCCGAATACCGTATGCAGGTTTTCAGGCCCACCCAATATATTGAGTAGAAGCGCTGAGCCATGTGTGGTGTATTGCGAAAAGAGAACACCACAAAGAGAAGGTATGACAGTTAATAATAGAGCACTTGGCAATGCGCCCCACTGACTGTCTGTTTTATGTTGGTCTGTTTGGCGTTGAGAGCAAAAAAAGCGAGCCCATGTAATGGCTCCAGCCGTCATACCGCAACACTGAATAGCAAAGCTTGTTGCTACAATACTGTCAGGGGTAAAGGAGAGATATGCAAAAAAGGGGACAAAAATCACGCCGCCACCAGCACCTGTGGCATTGGCAAATACCGCCCCTACTATGCCGACAAAGGTAAAGAAGCCATATTCTTGCAGCAAAGTCCTCACATCATTTTGTGAAAAAATAACAAAAGCCCATACCGCAACAAAGGCAAAAAACCACGCTCTTTTGCGAGAAAACAGTGGCAATGATAGGGAATATGACAAGTCTCTTTTTCCTACAACGAATTAACTGAGTGTACGAGTTGCCACCTGCAACTGAACAAATTTCAATCTAAATGCTTAAATCGATACGTATAAGGCTTCATGTTTGTTTTCACGGCCGTATCGTTAACGCAGCGACATGATAGTAGTATCAACAGAAAATAACGACACCGTTATTCATATAACGCCGAATAGGTCTGCCACGTGGAAGCAGACAAAGTTTCTTATGCTAGCCTTTGCGCTCTTTATTAGCTCAATAGCGACCGCTTGGGCTGTAGCGGGTGCATGGGTAATCCTTCCTTTTGCTGGCGCTGAAGTATTTGCACTCATTTGTGTTATGTATATTACCTCTCGCGCAACCTATCGATGGGAAGATATCACCATTGCTGCTGCCACTATCGAAATTACCACCTCCCAAGGTAATCGCTGGATGTTGAACAAAACCGCGTCCTATCTCTATTTTATTGAGGACACCCGTTTTGGCCGGTTACCCCGAATTATTTTAAAAGACGATTTATGTGAGTGTGAGGTTGGCAGTTTTTTAAACGAATCAGATAAAGACCAACTCTCTACACACCTGACATCGGCAGGCCTACTGAGATGCAGCAATAAATGGTGGTAGCTGCTGCCAGATTTAGCCACGGCGGCGCGTCGGTTTATATAAATGAATCATAATTAATGATCACTTTTCAAATATTTCGACTAAACATTAGGTAACGTTAAGGAGAAATTCAGCTATGAACTTGTACATTGAATCACTAGAAGGCGGTAACTATCTTGCATCTACCGGTGTCGGAGCATCCCGTGCACTTGTAAGGGACAAGAGTTCGCAACCAAAGACATTTCATTGTTTGAATGAAATAAGGGAGCATTTCGACACACAATCTTTTGAACACGTGTGGCTAAGACAAAATACACCCTATGAAGAAATGGTTGGCCAGACCGATCACCCAGGCGCACTAGAGCTGGAAATTGAATTATAGAGAACCGTTAAGGTTCTTTTTTATTGCCGATGGTTTACCGATTAGGCCTTCAGCCAGCAAAGAGATTGATAGTGTCTCTTACGTATTGCTTAATTCTCACTACCGGCTCTTCGAAGTTGCCGTTGCCAACGCTTCCCATGGAATAACGCAGCCAATAGCCATCGATAAGCGCAGCGGTTGACGCTGCTGCGTTTTTTGCTTCATTGGGCGGTAAAAGCTGTCGATAACTGTACGCTAAATTACTTTCAAGGCGCCTGTGGTTAATGCACTGTAACCTGTGCAAGCCTTTATTGTGCAATGACAGCGCCCAAAAGTTAAACCACGTATTTGTCGCCGAACTTGCGCCCTGTGTTTGCGAAAAGTTATTTTCAATAATAAAGTCTATCCGCTCTAGCGGGTCGGCAATATGGGTGGTTATTTTCAGCGCTTCCAATAGATGCCGCATCGTCGCTTCTATAAGCCCCTGCTTGTCTCCAAAGTAATGGCTCACGATCCCCGATGACAATCCCGCTTTTTTGCTAATTAAGCTAATCGTTGTCCCGTGATAGCCAACCTCTGTCATCACTTCTAATGTCGCTTCAATTAATTGCTTTTTGCGAACCGGCTCCATTCCCACCTTGGGCATGCTAGAACTCCAAATATTTATCCAATGACTACTTGTAATGACCTTAACTGCGTTACTGCAGTTAAGCTATTACCAATAAGCTAACTGTAAATATGTTACCTACTAATATGTTACCACGATTAAAAGTCGCAACGCGCCCTTACTATGTCAGTAGTTGAGCCTACTATTTTAAAGAGGCAAAGTGCGAAGGGAGTGCGAAGGTAAATTCAACATTAAAAATACTGTTAGCACTAAGTATTTTATGTGCATTTCAGTTTATATAAATAAAGTTCACGCACTAACCAAACCATGATAAAAACAATAAAATACAAAAAGTTACATATTAAAAAGCATTGAGAAATCACACGTTTCACGGACAAAAACCAGCACACCAACTTGAATCAATAGTTAGAACACTATACAATTTATTCTTTATTGAATGGTCAATCAAAATAAAATACGTCGTTTAACATGGGTTTAAATGGCCGCTGAAAATAGTAAATCGACGGACTTTCATACGCTTAGGTAAGAAGTGCCCCGTAGTGTTATGCAGTAGTTTTTTTCAATTGAAGCACTGTCTGTCAGCGACTGTTCACAATGGTTAACCAGCAACTTTAGGAACTTATCAATGTCATTACCTACTTATCAGAATTACATTCACGGTAAAGCTCTCGCGAATAAAAGCAGAGAAACGTTTTCTGTTACTAATCCAGCAACAGGTAAAGTGATATACCACGTTGAAGTTGCTGATGAGTTTGTGCAGAAGCAGGCTATTGAAAGCGCAAAAGCCGGGTTTGAGAAATGGTCGACTATGACGCCTATCGAGCGCACCCGTATTTTAAACAAAGCCGTGGCGTTATTGCGTGAACGAAACGATGAATTAGCAACAGTAGAAGTGCTTGATACCGGAAAACCTATTCAAGAGGCAAATTGCGTTGATGTTGAAACAGGTGCCGATGTAATCGAGTATTTTGCAGGCCTTGCTCCCACTCAGTTAGGCACGCAGCAGCAGGTAGGCAGCGATTTTTTCTACACCCGTAAAGAGGCGCTTGGTATTTGCGCGGGTATCGGTGCGTGGAACTACCCTCTTCAAATTGCATGCTGGAAGTCTGGCCCTGCCCTAGCCGCTGGCAACGCATGTATTTTCAAACCATCTGAAGAAACGCCTCTTGGTGCCATTAAGTTAGCCGAAATATTTACTGAAGCCGGCGTACCCGATGGTGTCTTTAATGTTGTACAGGGCGCTGCAGAAGTTGGGCAGTGGCTGACAACCAACCCTGATATTGAGAAGGTGTCGTTTACCGGCGAGGTGGGCACGGGCAAAAAAGTAATGCAAAGCGCTGCCTCTAACCTTAAAGATGTCACGATGGAACTTGGCGGCAAGTCACCCCTTATTGTTTTTGACGATGCCAATGTAAGCCAAGCGGTGAGTGCAGCTATGCTTGGTAACTTTTATACCCAAGGTGAAGTATGCACTAACTGCACCCGCGTTTTTGTGCACCGTTCGGTGTATCAATCGTTTATCGATGAACTTGTTTCACGTACCAATAGCAACATCATTGCCGGTGATCCCCTCGATCCAGAGGTGAACTTAGGCGCGTTAATCTCAGAAAATCATCGCAACCTGGTGCTAAGTTACATCGAAAAAGGTAAACAAGAAGGTGCGACCCTATTAACTGGCGGTCACACCTTATCTCCTGAATCAGCACCCAATGGCTTTTTTGTCGCGCCCACAGTATTTACAGACTGTACGGACGACATGACTATCGTGAAAGAAGAGATTTTTGGGCCAGTGATGAGTGTACTTGTGTTTGATGATGAGCAAGAGGTTATTTCTCGTGCAAACGATACCGTTCTAGGCCTTGCCGCAGGTGTGTTTAGCCAAAACATTCAGCGGGCTCACCGTGTTATCCACCAGCTAAAAGCCGGAATATGTTGGATTAATAGCTACGGAAATTCACCCGCTGAAATGCCAGTAGGTGGTTATAAACAGTCGGGTGTAGGTCGTGAAAACGGCGTTGAAACACTTAATAGCTACACGCAGACCAAGTCTGTCTATGTGGGTATGACTGACATTGAAAGCCCGTTTTAGGAGCCGCTATGACTATGTATGATTATATTATTGTTGGTGCTGGCTCGGCCGGTTGCGTGCTGGCGAACAGACTATCTGCAAACCCCACGAACAAGGTTTTGCTTTTAGAAACCGGTGGTTCTGACAAAAGCATCTTTATAAAAATGCCCACGGCGCTCTCAATTCCCATGAATACTGAAAAGTACGCGTGGCAGTTTCAAACAGAACAAGAGCCTTATTTAGACAATCGCGAAATGCACTGCCCTCGCGGCAAGGTGTTGGGTGGTTCGTCATCCATTAACGGCATGGTGTATGTGCGTGGCCACGCGAAGGATTTTGACGAATGGGAACAACACGGCGCTAAAGATTGGGATTATCAGTCGTGCCTACCCTACTTTCAAAAAGCGGAAACCTGGTACAAAGGCACCGACACATATCGTGGCGACACTGGCAACATTGGCGTAAATAACGGTAATGAAATGAAGAACCCGCTTTATGGCGCGTTCGTTAAAGCCGGAGAGCAAGCCGGGTACGATATCACCAGCGACTATAATGGCCAGCAGCAAGAAGGCTTCGGTCCAATGCATATGACGGTAAAAGGCGGAGTCAGAAGCTCAACAAGCCGCGAGTATCTCGACCCGATTAAATTTCGCACCAATCTAACCATAGTCACCGGCGCCCTTGTGACTAAGGTAATACTGGACAACAAAGTTGCAAAAGGTGTTGAGTACCGTGTGAAAGGCGAAACCCAAATAGCATCGTGCGCTGAAGAGGTTATTTTAAGCGCGGGCTCAATTGGTTCACCGCATATTTTACAGCTATCAGGCATTGGTGATACTGAAGTGCTGAGTAATGCAGGTATAGATACGCTTCATCACTTACCTGGTGTAGGAAAGAATTTACAAGATCATCTTGAGTTTTACTTTCAGTATAAGTGCAAAAAGCCTATCACTCTTAATCGCAAGCTAGATGTTATATCTAAAGGCATGATTGGCGCTCAGTGGTTAGTGAATCGCACAGGACTTGGCGCTACAAACCATTTTGAATCATGTGCATTTATTCGCTCTAAAGCAGGCGTCGAATGGCCAGACATTCAGTATCACTTCTTGCCAGCAGCAATACGATATGACGGCAAATCAGCCTTTGATGGCGACGGGTTTCAGGTTCATGTTGGCCACAACAAACCGAAAAGCCGTGGCAGTGTGTCGGTAGTGTCAAGCGACCCTACCGTTGCTCCAAAAATTCGCTTTAATTATTTAGAGCATCAAGATGATATAGAAGGGTTCCGCGCTTGCGTGAGGCTAACCCGAGAGATTATCTCGCAGCCTGCTTTTGAGGCATTTAGCGATGGCGAAATTCAGCCTGGCGAACATGTTCAAACAGACGAGCAAATTGATGCGTTTGTACGACAAGCAGTAGAAAGCGCCTATCACCCATCCTGTTCTTGCAAAATGGGTGAGGACGATATGGCGGTAGTTAATTCAAACACAGAAGTACATGGCATCAGTGGCCTTCGTGTTGTTGACTCTTCCATATTTCCGACCATTCCAAACGGTAACCTTAACGCTCCTACCATTATGGTGGCAGAGAAAGCCGCCGACATAATTTTAGGCAAAGAACCGCTACCTCGCGGCAACGCACAGGTTCACATGAATTCGAACTGGCAGCATGCCCAGCGCTAATAGCGTGTGTTGAATCTCTGTTTGTAACCGCTTGCGAATATTTTATCGCAACGCGCTCACAAGGTTAAACGTGCACGGTTAGTGCGTATTTGATGTGAGCCCTTGATAACTAAAAAAAGGAAAACAGATGTTACATTTTTATCAGTATTGGGAGGGTGACAATGACGGCATGGCTTAGTGCAGGCATTCTATTCACCTTACTTTCAGTGGCCTATATTGTCTTTAAATGGGGCAATATGAAGGTAGTGGGAGTAACTCCGGTCAAAACTTTTACCTTTATTGCCATTCTTTTTACCTCTGGGCTCGATGTGGGACTGATCATGTTTCCGCTTACCGAGTTCGCTGGCTATGCTGACATAAGCGCAAGTCCTGAATATGCACTCACCAATCCACTCGCCATTGAGTTTGGGTTTTGGGGTTTCTTCATTTGGGCGTTTTACTTTTTAACTTGTTTTTATTTCTGCGTAGTAGAGCCGAAGGTCAAATTCTTCGAAATCCCTGTGGTCAAGTTTATAAATAACGTGGTGATTATTGGCACCTGCGCATTTACTGCGTTCCTACTATTGTCGAATTTGCCATGGTATTTACCCATGCTAGGTGACGGAGAGTCACTGGTACCAGAGTTCTATCTTATTGTTTTTGCTTCCATTGCGTTTGCTGTTTATTCAAGCACCAACATTAAATACGTTCGCATCTTAAGCATAACCACCACATGGGTATTTATTGCACTCATTGTAGGAATGTGGGCAAGCGCATTTATCTTCGGTGAAGGCGAATTAACTCAGTACATGACCAACATGGGTTTAATTGGCGGATACTTTGCGAATTTGCATCACTTTGTTTTGCCAATAAATGAGTATCACGAGTTCTATCTATTTTGGTGGTTTGCTTGGAGCATTATGATTGGCCAGTTCACTTCGCGCTTTGTGGGTGGGCTTCGTACCTATCAGGTGCTATTGGCAATGCTGATATTTCCATCCATTCCAATTGGTGCTTGGTTCGCCGTGCTTTATCACTATCACAGTGCGGGCATTCCAACGGACGGCTTAGTTAATATGGCCATGGTGTTTGTGGGTGTTGTATTTGTTATCAACTCGCTTGACTCACTCATACGGCTTTATACCGACAACCTCAACATTACGGTGGCGCGTTTGGGTAAGACAAATTATATCGCGCTGAATGTGCTGGCTTTGTCTCTACTTACCCTGTTGTTTAAGCTCAACTTTTTGCAAATTCAATGGGTAGGCGCACTGGTTATAGCCCTTTTCTTTGGTTGCTTCGCGTTCATTATGAGCAAGCGGTTCAAGTCGGTGACCACAATCACAACATCGCCTAAAGAAAACAAAATCGATTTCACAAAAATAGAGAACGTAAACTAATAATATGAAAATAGTAGTATCATTTTTTGCTGCACTAGCAGCGCTTTTCGCCACGCCTTCATTTGCAAATTGGAGTGCCAATATATCTGGCGTGTCTGATTATACTTTTAATGGCGTAAGCCAGACACAAAACGATCCGGCCATTCAGGGAGGTTTAGACAAAGCCTTTGCCAACGGCGCTTATGCAGGAACATGGGCATCTAATGTAGATTTTGGTGGCGACACTAACGTGGAATGGGATTTTTACGTAGGGCGATATCTCACGCTGACCGATGCCGTTAGCATAGACTACGGCATCGCGTATTACTCCTATCACGGGGGTGATAACTCCAGTGCCGGTAACTACCCTGAGGTATATACCAAGTTTGGTATGGCCAACGACTACGGTAACTCAGAGCTTAACTTTTGGTATAGCTGGGACTATTTTGGTACCGGTGGCGGACATGCTATTGCAATGGTGGCACATACCTTTGAGCTTGCACCAAACCATAACCTGCGGGCAAGTTTCGATGTGTCTAACTCTTTAGATGGTGACAAGTGGCTATGGCAAGATGATGGAACATCGTATTACCACTATCGCCTTGCATATCAAACCAGTTATCAAAACTTTGCTATAGAAGTGGCGGCGGAAAATACCAATCTGGATTATGACACCGCTGATGAGCGAGTTGTATTTTCTATTTCTCGCACATTTAGCTTTTAATTCGCTAGAACGGTAATTTTAACGTTAACTTTAACGCTAATTTTAACGTTAGCTTTTACGTAAGCGTTATCGTAAAAACTAAGCTGAGGCATTTCGTCAACACAACGGTTTATTAAACCCAACGATTTGCGCTCAGCTTATTTCATCCTTTTACACTTATTTCATCCTTTTACATTAGACCAACACCACGACGCTTATACTGCGCGCCACTTATGCAGTTTCTCTGCAGCCAGTTCTTATTATTTACCTTCTATCGTATTTACCATCTATAAAGCGACACCACCTACTTTTTAACGACATCAGCCGTGACACTCTGGCAGCGTTTATTTTCAACTGGCAGCGTTTATTTTCAAATAGTGCAACTAATTCTATTCATTGAACTCGAAAGCACAGTGAACATGAATTTCGACAAGCTATTAGCTGGCAGAGTAAATGCATAGAACACGTGTAGATAAATGAAAAATGATTTTGATAGTGCTGTTCACCAATAAGTTGAAGACATTTCCCGTTTTCACCCAGTAATAAACAAGACGAATATGTTATGGAGAAAAATATGAAATTCAAATGGTTAGCTTCTTACGCATGGATTTTCGCCGCAATTTTTATGCTTGGCGCTTGTGCCTCAATGGGAGACGGAAGTGTTGCTGAAAAAAGACAGGCTATTTTGGACATGCAGCAAAATGCATTAACCCGTCTTTACAGCGAAAAGCCCGACACGCGCTCACAGTTACAAAATGCTGCGGGATATGCGGTTTTTACCAATGCTAATGTGAACGTTATCTTTTTTGCCGCAGGAACGGGTTACGGCGTGGTAAACAACAACGCAACGGGTAATAAAACCTATATGAACATGGCTGAAGGAGGCGTGGGCTTTGGTTTAGGCGCTAAAGACTATCGCGTTGTCATGGTTTTCCACTCGCAAAAAGCCATGTCGTACTTTATTGAGAATGGCTGGACATTAGGTACAAATGCCGACGCAGCGGCTAAGGCTGGAAACAAAGGCGCATCTGCTGAGGGTGAAGGTTATTTAGGTGATGTAACTGTGTATACCATGACAGAAAGCGGATTGGCGCTGCAAGCTACCGTTAAAGGTACAAAGTTTTGGGTAGACAAAACACTTAACTAATCAGTGGTATTAGAACGTTTGATGAGCGGCAGACAAATAATGGGTTTGCCGGTTATCAAACGTCTACGTCGATATGCTTTAACCCCCCTTCGTTATTATCGTCGCCGTCTTTCTTATTAGTTTCGTGTCTGTGCTTGGTTGCGTACTCTAACGCGTCGGCGCGATTTACTTCATCAAACTGGTTGCTATCCTCTTCAGAGAGGTGCTCAGATTTTTTTGATTTTTTTACTTTTTTTACACGCTTGTCTTCTTCAATCACAATCTTCGTGTTGCGCGGTAAAATGGGAAATAGTAGGTCGTTGCTCATAATAATTGTATCTCCGCTGTGTCTTCGCCTATTTAAACCTTAACCCAATAAATCGATAAACTCTGTAACTAACAGAATCTTCCACTATTAAAAGCCTCGCCGAATAAAGGCATATCTGTTTCAAGATAAAAACCATTTAAGCACAGCTTAAAAAGGTTTACTTTCGCTCAGATCAAAAAGTTTTACTATATGCCTATTAATTTGTACGTATTGCAGCCAAAGAGTTCACTTTAGCCTTGCAAATTTCGCCTCAAACCGCTAATGTTTCGCTCGTTAAATTTCAGGACATATTTTTTCAAAATGATCAATTGCGCTGCAAAACACCACCATCACCACATAGCATAACCTTTCAGGTTCGTGCTGGAAGGTCTATGTCTCCTTCCAATGGCGCAGATAAAAAATTCTCGGCCCTCGGAAGGAAACTTCCGGGGGTTTTTTATGTTTTGCGCAATCACAAGTAAACACAACATGTGTAAGGAACGTTTTAATGAGTAACAGCAAAAGACTTCGAATTGCCGTACAGAAATCAGGCCGCTTGAGCGATGACAGCATTGCACTATTAAAGGCAATCGGCATAAAACTCAATATTCGTGATCGTCTGCTGATTGCGCATTCTACAAACGAACCTATTGATTTACTGCGCGTGCGTGATGACGATATTCCGGGCTTAGTCATGGACGGTGTGGTTGACTTAGGCTTTATTGGCGAGAACGAGTTAGAAGAAAAGTCTCTTGAGCGAAAAGCTGCAGGAAAGCCTTTTGAATACGAAACTCTTCGTCGTCTAGACTATGGTGGCTGTCGCTTATCCATCGCGGTACCTAATGAGATGGATTACGATGGTGTTCAATCGCTTAACGGCAAAGAAGTGGCAACAACCTATCCTTACCTTCTTGAACGTTATTTCAAAGAACAGGGCATTAACGCAAAAGCCGTCATGCTAACCGGTTCTGTAGAAGTTGCTCCTCGCGCTGGGGTTGCAGACGCCATTTGTGATCTGGTGTCTACTGGCGCAACGTTAGAAGCCAATGGGTTAGTTGAAAAAGAAGAAATCTTCCGCTCTAAAGCGGTATTGATTAAGCGCGTTGGCGGCGATATTAGCGATGAGAAACAAGCATTGATCAATCGTATGATGCCTCGTGTAGACGGTGTTCTGTTAGCTAAAGAAAGTAAGTACATCATGCTTCACGCACCAAAAGCGTATTTAGAGCAAGTGAAGAGCTTGTTGCCAGGCGCTGAAAACCCAACTGTACTTCCTCTTGCAGGCAATGAAGAGCAAGTGGCTATCCATGTAGTATCAACAGAAACCTTATTCTGGGAAACCATGGAAAAATTAAAAGCCCTTGGTTGTAGCTCTATTCTTGTAATGCCAATCGAAAAAATGATGGGCTAAAGGCAGACTATTATGATTACTTGGTCATCTCTTTCTAATGATGAGAAAAAACAGGCGCTCTCGCGCCCGGCTATGGCCAATAGCCAGCAACTGAAACTAACCGTTAGCGAGATTATCGCTAACGTTGAGGCCAAAGGCGACAGTGCGGTTTTAGATTACACCCGCAAATTTGATTGCCCTGATTTACAGTCGCTAGTGCTTTCGCAAAGCGACATTGATGAATTGGCCTCGAAGGTAAGTGTGGAAGTAGCCAACGCTATTGATACCGCTTTTGACAATATTAAGCAGTTCCACGAAGCGCAGATACCTTCTGATATTGCGCTGACAACAACACCTGGGGTGCAGTGTGAGCTTCGCTTTACTGCTTTAGATGCCGTTGGTTTATATATTCCAGGCGGCAGTGCACCTTTGCCATCTACCGTATTGATGCTTGGTGTGCCTGCGCTTGTGGCCGGGTGTGAGCGCAAGCTCTTATGTACTCCCCCCAATAAACAGCAGCGCATTGCACCTGAAATTGCCTATGCTGCTCGCAAGTGTGGCATTGACAAAATATTTTTATGCGGAGGCGCTCAGGCCGTCGCAGCAATGGCATTAGGCACTGAAAGTATTCCACAGGTTGATAAAATTTTTGGCCCTGGAAACAGCTTTGTTACCGAAGCTAAACAGCAAGTGAGTCAACGTGCTGATGGTGCAGCTATCGATATGCCGGCGGGTCCTTCCGAGGTCTTGGTGCTGGCAGATAAATTTGCTGACGCTGAATTTGTTGCTGCCGATTTACTCTCACAGGCCGAACACGGTCCAGACTCACAGGCAATTTTAGTCAGTGATAGCAGTGAATTAATCGACGCAGCGAAAGCCGCTGTTGAACGACAGCTTGCCACTTTGTCTCGCGCTGAAATAGCCAGACCGGCTATGGAAAACGCGCGTTATATTCTGGCCAGTTCCATAGACGAAGCAATAGAAGCAAGCAATGCTTATGCGGCGGAACACTTAATTGTTCAAATTGAAGATGCCCGAAGCTATTTGCCAAAAATAAAGTACGCCGGTTCTATTTTTCTTGGCCCGTGGTCACCTGAATCAGCAGGGGATTATGCATCAGGCACCAACCACGTATTGCCTACCTATGGCTATGCGAAAAACTACTCAAGTTTAGGTTTGTTAGACTTTATGCGCCGCTACACGATTCAAGAGTTGTCAGCCGATGGCATGCGCAATCTTGGGCCCGCAATCATGACCCTAGCTAACGCAGAAGGGTTAGATGCTCACGAGCAGGCCGTGGCGCTTCGTATGAACAAGCTTGGCATAAACGGCACGTCTAATGCCGTTGATGTCAGTAATGGGAGCAACGCCTAATGTCCCGCTTAGTAGATACGCTGATTAATGAAAATTTAGTGCCCCTTAAGCCGTACGAGTCTGCCCGACGTTTGTTTTCTGGCGGGCAGGATTGGTTGAACGCAAATGAGTCGCCCTATGCTAACGATTATGCTGTAGATAGCAGCAATTTTAATCGCTACCCTTCATGCCAGCCAAGCAAGGTAGTGAATGGTTATGCCACTTACGCGGGTGTCGATAGTAGCAACCTTATTGTTACGCGCGGCGCCGATGAAGGTATTGAGCTACTCATTCGAACATTTTGTACGCCAGGTAAAGACAATATTCTTATTTGTCCCCCTACCTATGGTATGTACGCAATAAGCGCTGAAACCTGCAATGTGGGTGTGAAAAAAGTACCGCTTAACGAAGACTTTAGCTTAGACGTGGATGGCGTTTGCGCTACCGACGACGTCAATGTTGTGTTTATTTGCGCGCCTAACAACCCAACCGGTACGCAGGTTGCTCGAGATGACATCAAAAAAGTGTTAACTCACTTTGCAGATAAAGCGTTAGTGGTAGTAGACGAGGCCTATATTGAGTTTGATGCCGACAATACCTGGGCAAATGACATCGAGGCCTACCCTAACCTTGTTATACTGCGCACATTGTCGAAGGCTTTTGCGTTAGCAGGGCTTCGCTGTGGTTTTACCTTAGCCCAAGAGCCTGTTATTCAGGCACTGCTGAAAGTCATAGCGCCGTACCCTATTCCAGAGCCGGTTGCTCAAATTGCAGGAAAGGCACTGTCGACAGAATCGTTAACGCTTTTACAACTGCAGGTAGACACGATTAATCGCGAGAAAGAGATGCTTGCCACTGCGCTGTCAGAAATTGACGGCATTCACCTCATTGGTGACAGAAAGGCAAACTTCATCTTGTTTAGATATGCAAAGTCTGCAGCGCTAATGCAGTACTTGGTATCGAAAGGAATGCTCATTCGCGACCAGTCTAAACAGCTTAATCTCACCAACTGCCTACGAGTGAGCATTGGTAGCGAAGAACAAAATTTACGATTAATGCAATTAATAAATGATTTTATAAATGAGGACGGGGCATGAGTCAGCAAGCCATACTATTTATAGACCGCGACGGCACTCTTGTCGAAGAACCGCCTGTAGATAAGCAATTAGACAGTTTAGAAAAACTGGTCTTCGAGCCAAACGTTATACCGGTACTGTTAAAACTCAAAGCAGCAGGGTTTAAGCTGGTAATGGTAACTAACCAAGACGGTTTAGGTACTGACAGCTTCCCTCAACAAGACTTTGACGTGGCGCATAATGCCATGATGGGCATTTTTGAAAGCCAAGGGGTTACCTTTGACGACGTGCTTATTTGCCCACATTTTGATGAAGACAACTGCACCTGCCGTAAACCCAAGCTTGGTATGGTTAAAGACTACCTTCAACAAGGCAAGGTAGACTTTACGCGTTCCTATGTGATTGGCGATAGAATGACCGACGTTCAGCTTGCTGAAAATATGGGTATTAAGGCACTGCAATACAACCGCGACAACCTTGACTGGAACACAGTTCAAAAGACTATTCTTGCTTCGTCTCGTATCGCAGAAGTGGTTCGTACTACGTCTGAAACCGATATTAGAGTGCGTGTAGATTTAGACTCTCAAGAGAAGTCGGCTATTCACACGGGGCTTGGCTTTTTCGATCATATGCTTGATCAAATTGCCGTTCACGGTGGCTTTCAGCTTAATGTGTCTGTAGATGGCGATTTGCACATCGACGATCACCACAGCGTTGAAGATACCGCGCTAGCAATTGGTGAAGCCCTTAAGAAAGCGCTAGGAGACAAACGCGGTATTGGTCGCTTTGGCTTTGCATTGCCTATGGATGAGTGTCGCGCAGAATGCATAATGGATATATCAAACCGCCCTCACCTTAAATTTGAAGCGGAGTTTAGCCGTGACCAAGTGGGTGAAATGGCCACAGAAATGGTGCCACACTTTTTCTATTCTTTAGCGCAAAGTATGGGCCTATCTTTACACTTATCGACAAGTGAAGGTAATGCGCACCATCAGGTTGAAAGCTTATTTAAAGTATTTGGTCGCGCGCTGCGTCAAGCAATTGCATTAAAAGGCGACGCACTGCCAAGCAGTAAGGGAGCGCTGTAATGTCTGTGGTAAACACACACCAACGACAGAGAATAGTTATTGTAAATACTGGCTGCGCCAACATCTCTTCTGTGCGATTTGCATTAGAGCGTTTAGGCGTAGAGGTAGAAGTGTCTGATAATAAAAGCGTTATCACCGCCGCAGATAAAGTGTTTTTGCCTGGCGTGGGAACCGCTTCTGCTGCAATGGCGAGTATTAAACAAAAAGAACTTGTTGCAACACTACAGTCTCTCACTCAACCTGTATTAGGCGTGTGTTTAGGCATGCAGTTAATGGTAGATAGCAGTGCTGAAGGTGGAATGAATAATACAAGCGGTGATATTCCGTGTCTTTCACTCATGCCTGGGCACGTAGCACGCATGGAGGCGAACGGTTTGCGTTTACCTCACATGGGCTGGAATACTGTACAGCACGGTGATGACGAATTGTTCAAAGGCATTCCTCAAGACACCTACTTTTACTTTGTACACAGCTTTGCCGTGCCTGATTATGCTCATACCCTTGCCCGTTGTGATTACGGCGGCACATTTTCTGCGGCCATCAATAAAAACAACTTTTATGGCGTGCAGTTTCACCCAGAGCGCTCCGGCGAGGCTGGCGCACAACTTCTTACCAACTTTGTGAACTTATAATGATAATTCCAGCAATTGATCTTATTGACGGACACGTGGTTCGTCTTTACCAAGGCGATTACGAGCAAAAGACACAATACGAATTAGACCCTGTAGAGGTGGTACACGACTATGCTGACCAAGGCGCTACGTGGCTGCATATTGTTGACTTAACGGGTGCAAAAGATACGAGCAAGCGCCAACTGTCATTGATTAAATCTATGGTAGACACCAAGCGCATGAAGTTTCAGGCTGGTGGCGGAATTCGCTCTGAAGAAGAGGTAGCACAGTTACTTGAGACAGGCGTAAGTCGTGTGGTGATTGGCTCTCTTGCCGTTAAACAACCTGAGCTAGTGAAGTCTTGGGTTGAGAAATACGGACCAGAACATATCGTACTTGCCTTAGATATAAACATAAGCGAAAGCGGCGAAAAACTGATTGCCACCCATGGCTGGCAAGAAAACTCAGGCGTTGCCCTTGAGGGGCTGTTAGACGATTTCGCTACTGTGGGTGCTAAACACGTGTTGTGCACAGACATAAGCCGTGACGGTACCTTACAAGGCGCGAACAAAGCGCTGTATGAAGAAATGGCAGCTCAGTTTCCTAATGTGAAATGGCAGGCCTCTGGTGGTATTGGAAGCCTTAATGACATTGCCGTTTTAAAGCCAACCAAGGTTGATGGCGTTATTTTAGGTCGCGCCTTACTCGAAGGTAAGTTCACCGTGAAGGAGGCTATCGCATGCTGGCAAAACGCATAATTCCTTGTTTAGACGTTCGCGACGGCAAGGTAGTAAAAGGGGTTCAATTTAGAAACCATGAAATAATTGGTGATATTGTTCCACTTGCTGAGCAATACGCAAAGGCAGGCGCTGACGAACTGGTCTTTTATGATATTACGGCAAGCTCTGATGCTCGCGTTGTTGATAAAAGCTGGGTAAGCCGTATTGCGCAGGTAATTGATATTCCGTTTTGTGTTGCTGGCGGCATCAAGAGTATTGAAGATGCTGGGCGCATTCTGGAAATGGGCGCGGACAAAATCTCCATTAACTCCCCTGCCCTCAATAACCCTGATTTGATAAACGCGTTACACGACGTTTATGGTCAGCAATGCGTGGTTATCGGTATTGATAGCTTTTACAACGAAGCCACTAATCAATATGAAGTGTACAAGTTTACTGGTGATGAAAGCCGCACTCAAAAAAGTCAGTGGCAAACCATAGACTGGATAAAAGAAGTGCAGTCTCGTGGTGCTGGTGAAATCGTGCTTAACTGCATGAATCAAGACGGCGTGCGCAATGGTTACGACGTTAAACAGCTTAAAGCGGTAAGAGATGCGTGCGAAGTGCCGTTAATAGCATCAGGTGGTGCAGGCGAAATTGCACACTTTACCGACGTGTTTCAGCAAGCTGACGTCGATGGGGCCCTTGCCGCTTCAGTATTTCATAAGAACATTATTAATATAGACGAGTTGAAAGCAGAGTTAACTGCCAACGGCGTCCCTATGCGCAAGCGTCATGGCTTAACAGCGCAAGCAGAAGGAATTAATCCATGATCATTACAAGTAGCAACAGCAATACTCTAGCCTGGGAAAAGATGGATAATCTTTTACCTGCGATTGTGCAAGATGCATTATCTGGCAAAGTGTTAATGCAAGGCTATATGGACCAAGACGCACTGGCCAAAACTTTAGAAAGTGGCAAAGTAACATTCTTCAGCCGCTCTAAACAGCGTTTGTGGATGAAAGGGGAAGTATCGGGTAACACGTTAGATTTGGTGAGTGTTGCGTGTGATTGCGATAGCGATTCACTGCTAGTATTAGCTAACCCGAACGGCCCGACTTGTCACACTGGTGTAGAAAGTTGCTGGTTTGAAGGCAGTACGCCTGCGTTTACGTTTTTAGCCGACCTAGAGCGCGTTTTGGCATCACGTAAAACTGCCGATCCTAAAAGCAGCTACACTGCCAGCCTTTATAACAAAGGCATTAAACGCATTGCGCAAAAAGTGGGTGAAGAAGGCGTTGAGACTGCGTTAGCCGCAACAGTTCACGACAAAGAAGAACTTAAAAACGAAGCTGCTGATTTGTTGTATCACCTCACCGTGCTGTTACAAGCCAGCGATATGTCGCTAAACGATGCGCTGAGCGTATTACAAGAGCGTCATAAGTAACTTCTAAACGCTTCTTTTTAAATAAGCTGCTAAAAAAGCTCGTAGATAAGTGCTTATTTACACAAAAGGCCCATCATAACGATGGGCTTTTTTGTGAGTATAAGGGTGTTAAAGTGCACGAATTGTGAGCGGATAAAAACCTTGTTATGATAAAACAGAACCTGAATGAGTAGGTTGCTGTAAACAATGACAAGGAGTGAATGATGAAACGTATACTTGGATGCTTGATTACCACTGCTATTGCGTTTTCAAGTCACGTCGCCGCGAATAATGCGCATCTTTGCGCAACGTGTTCCACCGAATCATCTGCGCTGGAATTTGCAATCAAAATTGCAACGAACCAAGCAAATACTCTTGTATGTTCCCCTCATTTTGATAGTAATATTCAATGCCACTCTCGTAATAAAGAAGTCACTGTGATAGATGAGTCCACAGGCAATGCGTATCGATACAATGTTTATCAACAGCTGCAAGCACCATGGGCTATTAAAGCCGATCGTTTGACATTGAGTTCGGATGCACAAGAAGCATACAGAATACTTGTACAGTTTCACGAAGATCTTAATGCCTCAATCGAAGAAGCATCTGGCACGGCGAGTTCAACATTCGGCGCAAGCGCAAATGACGGGTTAACAACTGCGGAAAAAAGTAAGCTAACAGCAAAAGGAAATACACCAAGGGACTCTGCGTGCCCAACAAATACGGCTTTAGCCACACTTTTGGATCCGAATAAATTAAGTGATGCCAGAACAGAGGCACAAGTTGCGATAGGCAATCCGAGGACTGAATCCTATATACTAAATTTCAGTGAGTCTGAACGGCCTTCATCAATTTTTGACCGACTGGTTTTTTCGGTAGACGTTGTTGGATACGATACCAATGATACGGTTATAGCGAGCTTTGAAATAAACGAAGGTGCTTCAAGAGTAGCAGGTTATAGCCTTTCATCACTAAGAGGCAACAACAAGCCACTGCTCATTGATAACGCGTGCATTGAAAAGCGCTTTGAACAAGCTGCGGCTTTGGGCATTGTCGCTATGACCTCCACAGATATTGAGTCTGATTCTCCAGTTGATGAAAATGAGGGTTTTCCATTACACCAAGGCGAGAGCGGCTCAACTTGTAAGTTAAAAGATTTCTATCAAGGCCAGAGAAGAAAATACAGTTACAGAGTTTGTGACCCAATCCCTTTGTAAGTCTTAAAAGCTAACATAACTTTTACGCGGATACGTTAATCCATTAGGCCCGTCACAACGATGGGCTTTTTTGTGCTGACACACTCTTTTACATCTTGATAATGAACATTTTGTTTTTTAGATATCTAACTAAGCACACCATACACTTTAGATGGATACCCTCTTGAAAAAAGACAAGGCTTTGCCAAACGCAAAAAACCTGATTAAAGAAAATCTTCCTTTTATTCTTTTTATCGTCCTTATGTTTTCATTCAGAAGCAGTATGGCCGACTGGTATCATGTGCCATCAGGCTCGATGGAACCGACAATTCAAGTAGGCGACAGAATAGTGGTAGATAAAACAGCTTACACCCTAGAATTGCCTTTTAGTGACATTGTCATTGCCAATACTGGCGACGTAGAGCGTGGCGATATTGTGATTATTAATAGCAGTGCAGCACAGAATCGATTGGTTAAACGTGCGGTTGCCGTGGCGGGCGACACTGTTGAACTTCGCCACAACCGTCTTTTTATAAACGGTGAATCAGCCTTTATCACGCCACTTACTGCCCCCTTTTATCAAGAGGCGCTTCTAGATGACTCTCGCACTATTGCACTGACAAACCGTGATTACATTGATAGCGACGGCGTCACTCACCACTCGATTGAAAACCCTGCATCCTCATTTCGCCCAGTGACGATACCAAAAGGCTACATATTGGCCATGGGAGACAATAGAGATAACAGCATGGATTCTCGCTACTATGGACTATTTCCTACCTCTGAAATACAAGGCAGGGCCACCTCTGTGGCTTTCTCTCTTGATAAGCGTCACTATTATTTACCTCGACAAGACCGCGCCTTGTTGACACTGAATTAATACCAGTTGGCACAACTCATACACCATAAAAAAAGCCCGCGACGCGGGCTTTTTTACACTCATTATTTGTAGTTGACGCTTTGTTAGTAAAAGCTTAGCTAGCATAAGCTCACTGGGCAGTAACTACATCCCAAAGTGAATTAACGCTAAATTGCCAATGGCGGTGACTAACATAGCGAGAAAGGTGAGGATCATACCTGCAAAACGCTGCCAGCTAACGCCTGCGTGTTTTCCTAGACCGTAGGCATGCAATACCCTTCCAAACAAGATAGCACTCCCTAATGCATGCACAGCCCATGCTTGACCCGTATTTGCTTCAAAACACGCGATCATAATTAGCGTGATGGGTACGTATTCACTAAAGTTGCCGTGAGCTCGCGCTAAACGCCCAAGATCTTCATGACCGCCATCGCCTAAGCTTACGTTGTGCCGACGACGTGCGCCAATTACAAGAAACGATAGGTACAGGTAGCATATACCTAATAAGCTGGCGTAAAAGGCCGTAATTGGTAAAACCATTATCAACTCCAATTTTTATAATTATTCTTGCAACCGTTTTTGCAACTTATGTGTCTAAGGTAGCATAGAGATTTTAACAACGTATAGCTGAATGTGATGCGTTATTAGTAAGCGTTCTCAGTGACACTTTTAATTACTCGCCCTCTTGGCGCTATCCCTGTTAGCTTTATCCCTCTTAGTTATCTCTCTTAGTTATAATTCAGGAGGGGGCAGCACACGCAAGTCACACCAACTTACCACTTTAAAGGCATAATAAAATGGGCACAATAAAAAGGCCGCATTCATGCGGCCTCTTGTAATGTGACGAGCTGGTTAGCTCAAGCGCTTTTCAAGGTCAGCGCTAACGTCATCAACCGGGCGGTTTCCGTCGAGTTTGTGGTACTCGCAGTTGCCAGCATCTGCTTCTGCCATGTAGTAGTTAACGAGTGGCTTAGTTTGCTCATGATAAATAGCTAAACGCTTACGTACAGTGTCTTCTTTATCATCTTCACGGACAATAAGGTCTTCACCAGTGGCGTCGTCTTTGCCTGCTTCTTTAGGCGGATTGTATACTACGTGATACACACGACCAGATGCAGGGTGTACTCGCCTTCCGCCCATGCGCTCAACAATCACGTCATCTGCAACATCAAATTCAATGCAGTGGTCTACTTTAACACCGGCTTCTTTCATTGCATCCGCTTGCGGAATAGTGCGAGGAAAGCCGTCGAGTAAGAAACCGTCTTTGCAATCATCCATTGCAATGCGCTCTTTCACCAAACCAATAATGATATCGTCAGAAACCAGCTTACCTTCATCCATTACCTGCTTGGCTTTTAAACCAAGTTCAGTACCAGCTTTTATTGCTGCGCGAAGCATATCGCCTGTAGAAATTTGTGGAATACCGTATTTGCCCATTAGAAACTGAGCTTGTGTGCCCTTACCCGCGCCAGGAGCGCCGAGAAGAATGATTCGCATGAGTGCGTTCTCCGCTTATGATTTTTAAAATTTTTACTTCGGGCACTTTACACATTCAATACATTAGTGACAAGTGTAAGCAGTACCCCAAGGCCGATCTTACGACTAATGGCGAATATACGTTCAACTTATAATCACTTTGTGAGCAAAGCATAAACTGCGACGATAACGGCCATTGTCTACACGCTTTATACCCCACACGTAATAGCAGTGTCGGCTGCGTATTTAAGGCCTGAAAATATAGCATATTATTAGGGGTATACTCGATTTTAAGACATAAAAACAAAAAACGGGCGTAAAGCCCGTTTTCTAAAGTTTGCAGTGGTTTAGAAGCCGCTTATTTTGCCAGCTTCATCAACAATGCATTCATGTTTTGAACGAAGGTAGCAGGGTCTTTAAGACTGCCTTGTTCTGAAAGTGCAGCTTGGTCGAATAACACCCCTACCCATTCATTGAACAACTCTTCGTCTTGAGTATCGGCTAGCTTTTTAACTAGGCTGTGCTCAGGGTTAAGTTCAAAGTGATACTTAACGTCTGGTACACTTTGCCCAGCAGCTTGCATTAACTTCATCATCTGCGTTGTCATGCCGTTGTCATCGGCTACGATGCACGCAGGAGAGTCGGTTAAACGATGGGTAAATTTCACATCTACTACTTTTTCGCCTAACGCCGCTTTTGCTCTTTCTAGCACGCCTTCAATTTCTTTCTCAGCTTCTTCTTGGGCTTTCTTAGACTCTTCGTCTTCCAAATCGCCTAAGTCCAAGTCACCTTTCGCAATTGAAACAAACTGTTTTTCGTTAAACTCAGTCAGGTGAGACATTAACCATTCGTCAATGCGCTCGCCCATTAGCAATACCTCAATACCCTTCTTGCGGAATATCTCAAGGTGAGGACTCGATTTGGCCGCTTGCAAGCTATCTGCAGTAACGAAGTAAATCTTGTCTTGCCCTTCTTTCATGCGCTCAATGTAGTCGGCGAGTGATACGGTTTGCGCATCAGAATCGCCGTGAGTTGATGAGAAACGAAGTAGGCCGGCAATTTTTTCGCGATTGCTAAAGTCTTCAGCTGGACCTTCTTTAAGCGCATTACCGAACTCATTCCAGAAAGTCTGGTACTTGTCTGAGTCGTTCTTAGCCATTCTTTCAAGCATCTGAAGCACGCGTTTAGTACAACCTTGGCGCAGCGCTTGAGTCACTTTATTATCTTGAAGAATTTCGCGAGACACGTTCAGTGGTAGGTCGTTGCTATCGAGTAGCCCCTTCACAAAACGAAGGTACGTAGGCATAAACTGTTCAGCGTCGTCCATGATGAACACACGTTGCACGTACAGCTTCAAACCGTGATTCTGGTCACGATTCCACATATCAAACGGCGCTTTTGAAGGGATATACAGTAAGCTGGTGTACTCTGTTTTACCTTCAACTTTGTTGTGTACCCACGATAGTGGATCAGCAAAGTCGTGGGAGATATGCTTATAGAACTCGTTGTACTCGTCGTCGCTGATGTCAGACTTTTCACGAGTCCACAACGCAGTTGCTTTGTTAACCGCTTCCCATTCACCAGGCTGAGCTTCAATTTTCTCGCCGTCAGGTCCTTCGCTTTCAGGTACTTCGTCTTTCCACATATGCACCGGAATGCTGATGTGGTCTGAATATTTACTTACGATTGAACGAAGACGCCACGTGTCTGCGAACTCTTTTTCTTCTTCACGAAGGTGAAGCGTAATTTCGGTACCGCGAGTTGGCTTGTTAATGTCGGCAATAGTAAATTCGCCACCACCATCAGATACCCACTCAACACCCGTTGATGCATCTGCACCCGCGGCGCGAGAGCGAACAGTAACTTTATCAGCCACAATGAACGCAGAGTAGAAACCTACGCCAAACTGACCGATAAGTTGTGAGTCTTTTGCACTGTCGCCAGACAGCTTACTGAAAAAGTCCTTTGTACCAGACTTAGCAATAGTACCAAGGTTAGCGATTACCTCATCTCGAGACATACCAATGCCGTTGTCGACAATTGTGATGGTATTCGCTTCGCTGTCTACGCTTAGCTTAACGCTCAAGTCACCATCGTTTTCATAGAGACCGTCGTTTTCCAAAGCGCGGAAACGGAGTTTATCTGCGGCGTCAGCGGCGTTAGACACTAACTCGCGTAAGAAGATTTCTTTGTTTGAGTACAAAGAATGAATCATCAGATGTAGAAGTTGTTTTACTTCCGTCTGAAAACCGTGGGTTTCTTTATGGGCTGCTTCAGCCATAATCCAGTATCTCCTCGTTGAATGGATCACGTTACTGATAGACAGGTGTGGACTCGAAGCGTGTTTTTCAACTACAAGAGAGAAAATTTATTTGTTTTTTATCACACTAAAGTTTACGCCGCCCGGAGAAGGCGTGGGTTAATGTGTTGTTATCAATGTATTCTAATTCGCCGCCCACCGGCACGCCATGAGCAATACGAGAGGCATCAATGTCGTTTGACGCGCACAACTGACCGATGTAATGGGCAGTGGCTTCACCTTCTACGGTAGGATTGGTCGCAAGTATTACCTCGGTGATCCCCCCTGCAGCAAACCGTGCTTCCAGTTCATTCAAACCAATTTCTTCTGGTCCCACGCCATCAATAGGTGACAGGTGCCCCATCAAAACAAAATACTGCCCCTTAAAGCTCATGGTTTGCTCTATAGCCAATACATCTTGTGGGCTCTCCACCACACACAGAAGGCCGCTGGCCTCACGCTCAGGGTGGCGACATATGTCACATAGTTCATCTTCAGTAAAGGTTCTGCAGCGCTTACAATGGTGGATGTGCTCCATTGCGTTATGCAATACATCGCTTAAGGCAACGGCACCTTTTCGGTTTCGCTCGAGTAAATGAAACGCCATTCGCTGAGCGCTTTTGTTACCAACACCAGGCAGACACGTTAGCGCCTGAATGAGTTCTGCAAGTAAGGGACTGAACTTCATAATGAGACTACTTCGCTGTTCGTTCGCTATCGTTTTGTTGAGGGTATTTAATCACGTTACGCTTTACTTGGTCGAGTTTAACTTCATAAACATTTCCGCCTACCAGGCCTTTGAATTCCTCATCGGTAAATACAAGCGTGTTGTCATCGTAAAACGTTACCGCTTCTTTTTGCGTGATAATGCCTAAGTCTATGCGTGATACCTCACCACTGAAAAAATTATCGCCATCAAAATTTTCAAATAGCCATAAACTGGTTGAATCAAGTAAAACCAACTTTTCTCTATTTGGGCTTATTGCCGCTGAGGTTATCCAGCATAACTTTTCTAGGGTGGTACAGGTTTTAAATTCGCCTATTAATTCAGCATCAAAATTAGCAGCGTGATCGCCCACTTTGTACAGTTTGGTAATACCGTCAAAGGGCTTAGTTCTGTTTTTGGTAAACAGATAAAGGTGCCGCTTAAATTCAACAAATGCCTCTAGATCATAGTTTTTATCTTCTGGTTTAATCTCGCCCTCTTCCATTTGAGGATAAGTAAACTTTATGATTTCAGCCTTCGTGGTGTCGGTTTTAATATCAATAGGATTTTCAATTTTATAAATAGTAAGCCAACGCCTATCGTTGTCGTTATTGCCAAAATCGCCTAGGAAAAAATGACCAAACTGGTTTTGCGTCATGTCCTCCCAATCGACGTTTTTAGCATTTGACACTGTCACTTCACGAGCGATTGAACCGTCTTTATTTAGCATATAAAGAATGGGGCCATCGCCACTGTCGTTAATCGCCCAAAGGCGCTGCTTTTTATCAAACTCGATACCCGATATCTCCCTTAGCTTCGGGTCGACGGTGACTGTTTTTATACTGAATAAGGAATAGATACTGAAAACAGTTAATACAATTGCAATAGGAATAAGAATGAGAGTGGATGTGACCAAACCTTTTCTGATCAAGACGGGTTCCTTTTTATCTAGAAATAGTCAGGGCATGTTGACCTTATTTATACAGCACACAAAACGCTGCAAAGTGCAGAATAAAGCTCAACACGCCCTAATAGGCGATATTAGATAGTAATAATACGAGATGCCATTGTGAATGGCTCCAAAATTCTCGCTATTGTAATGCATTAACAGCGTAAAAGCTGGTGAAACCCCGTTTATAGCAGATTTAATCAATTGCTTCTCAATAATCGCGCGAACGCTAATTTACCCCGTATGTAAGGGTTCTATAGAGCCAATAATTTTCCTCGTCTTCCACATAAAATGTCGGGGTCATTAACTCGATTACTCCCAACGTTTTATCTTTTTGAATATCAAAGAATAAGAAGATAGCTGCTGTTTGGTCTTTGCCCTCCAACGTAATTTCACAACGTCCTTGAATACAGTTCACACTGAGTATCTGAAGTTGAGGGTCTTTGCTTCTAGCGGTTATAAAATCTTTTAGCTTTTGTTCCATCTCAAATCGCGACACTACATCGTTATCAAATGCATTTGTCGCTGTTGGCTGGTTGAGAAATTCATTATCTTTTAGCACTTGATCAAACATCCATGAGGCATCTTGTTCGCCTATGGCATCGGTGAGCTGCTGTCGAAGGGTCTCTTTTCGAGCAGCTACCCATTCATCAAGCTCTTCCTGCGCAGCGGGAAACGATACAGCGCTTTGTTGGTCGGATGTATTAGAATCAGATGGGGCGTTATCTGGTTGAGTATCATTATTTTGACTCACGATGAGTTCACTGGGTTCTGATTCTTCGACGTTATCTTGCGATAATAGTTGCTGTTGGTTACCGTCAGTTTGGTTGTCGCTAGTTAGGTTATCACTTGTTAGGTTATCACTTGTTAGAGCATCGCTAATTAGGCTGTGAGGGCTCCCTGATTTTGTATCGGAGTCAGTAACAGATTTACCATTAAGCGATTGGGTATTTAGCGCTGGCGTATTAGATGATGAATTGCCATCCGCGAGCTGTGAAGATGATGGTGTATCAGCATTTGTAAAAGGTCTAGCGTGACCGATAAAGTAACCCGCAACAAAAGCTGCTAATACAAGTACAAACATTCCATATTTCATAAACATATCTTTATTAATCAACAAATTAATACATTATCAGCGAGCAGTACCCGAGACAAGTTATAACGTATTCGTAGAGGAACGGTGGAGAGTTGGAGTTGGATTTTGATGCTCAGTACGTTGAATACAGTTGTTGTGATGTAAAGGCTATGGAAGACATGGACTATAGGAAAGTAGCGTCACAAAAAGCAAACGCTGAATGTGCAAAAGCCTTGGAATGATCCAAGGCTTTTGGTTAATAGAGTTATCGGGCGGGTGCTTTATCTGAATTAAAATTTATCAAATTCAGTTTTTATAGCAACCTGCCTCAATAGGCCCAGCTTTGATTAGCCCTATTTAAAACGGCAGTTTCATACCTGGTGGAAGTGACATTCCGCCAGTTACATCAGCCATTTTTTCTTTGCTGGTTTCTTGAACTCGGCGGACGGCGTCGTTAAACGCTGCTGCAACAAGGTCTTCAATCATGTCTTTATCGTCGTCCATTAGCGAGTCGTCGATGTCAACGCGGCGTACGTTGTGGTTGCAGGTCATGGTAACTTTAACCATACCTGCACCGGCTTCACCGGTAACTTCCAGCTTAGCGAGATCGTCCTGCACTTTCTGCATGCGATCTTGCATCTGCTGCGCCTGTTTCATCATGTTGCCCATACCGCCTTTAAACATATTTTTATCTCACTTTGTTTGGTATTAAGTTAACCTGCTATCGTGCTTTAACCGAATCGGTCAGCACTGAGGCATCAAAAATTGATAGCAGCGCTTGAATCTTTTCATCAGTTTGTACAACTGAATATGCATGCGCCTGGCGCATTGCATGAATATCTTGCTGCAGTGCAAATGGCGTTGAATTTGGTTTACCTAACGTAATATTCACCGTTACGTTCTCTCCCAAACCATGATGCAGTGTGTCTAGCAATTGCTGTTTCGCGCTCTCATTAAGTAAATGAGACTGACTGTTATCAATTTCAAGTGACACAGTACCGTTATCACGAGAAAAAGACGCATGAAGAAACAGTTGCTTTAGTAATCCGGCAATTGGCATCTGCTCAACTAAGTTACTCCACTCATCTATTTGGCTAGCATGAGTAAGTTTAGTTCCATCTTCGAGATAAGCACTTAAACTGCCACTTGGGGTGTTGGTAATGACTCCTGAGGCATCGCTTCGCTCAGCATTGCTTGACGAATAGTCTGCATTGGACTGGAAGCTAGCGCCTTGGTCGTAATTGCGCTGCTGGGAATCAACAGGCTGATTAGCGCTCTGGAAAGGTACTTGCTCAGCATTTGCATTGTGAAATGAGTCCCTCGCCGCAGTATCAGCAGAAGCCACAGTACCATTTGAATCGACAGAGCCGTTGCTCTGTGCAGTGTCCCACGGTGGATGGTCTTCTGTGGAAAAGTTTTCGTTAGCATTCTTTTGTGATGAAGCTGCTTGCGATGAAGCTTCATGCGATGAGTCTTGTTGTGCTGCTTGCTGTAATGAGTCTTGTTGTGCTGAGCCTTGGTTCGATAAAGCGCTCTGCGAATCAGGCGTAACCGGCAGCGAGTCACTCGCAAACGGCATATCTTCTTCAAATTCGGCGTCGAAAAACTCGTCATCGTCGAATGCATTGCCCTGGCCGCCCTCGTTACTGTTAACAGAAGGCTGAAAATCTGATGTGTTGAGCGAGGTTGTATTATCAGAGGCTGTATTCGCTGAGCCTGATAAACCAGGTTCCACTTCTTTAGCGCGGCCTTCAGCCTCTGACATTTGAGATTCGCGTTGATATTGAGAATGAGGTTGAGGATAATTTGGGGCTGTTTGCTCTTGTTCAATATGCTGCTGCGAAGGTTGCGCTTGGTTATTCTGCCCTGATGGCGTTGCGTTAGCATTTGAGAATCGAGAACGCAGAGTGTTAGACATTCTATCAGCGGCGTCCTGCGAAGGACTTTCTGCAGATACCTGCGCTTTTTTATCTTCTGTATCTTGTGCCTTGCGCTGTTTCATTTTTTGTCTAAGCGCGAGCATGCTTGCAGTAGCACTTAACTGTTCTTCTGGAGACGGCTGTGCAGCTTCTGGCAAAGTATCTGGAATGGTATCTTGCGATCCGCTTTGCTCGCTGTCAGCGTGGTGAGAAAAACCGTTATCGATATCTGATGGGTACTCTTCATCACTGGCAGGCGGCATATCATCCATGTAGGCATCTAACGGAGGCTCATTATCAGAAAATGGCGACAAATCACTTTGCGGATGCAAAGCTTCAGAACTCGAGCCTGACTGCTGCGGCGCGTGTTGCTGTGGCTGCTCAGGTTCCGGCTGTTCAGATACTTGCCGTTGTAATTCAGCTTTTTCTAATTCGGCTTTTTGTGAATCACTATGCTGGGATTCACCCAGTTGAGGATCAGAGTCAAAGTTTGCTGTGTTGGCGTGGTTCGCAACATTCTCAGCATCAGCTGTGCGTTCAGGCTCTGTATTTTCAGAAGGCTGTTTATTCGCTGAAGGCGCTTGTCCCGCTGAAGGCTCTTGATCCGCTGATGGCTCTTTATCCGCTGATGGCACTTGATCCGCTGAAGGCTCTTTATCCGCTGATGGCACTTGATCCGCTGAAGGCTCTAATTCAACAGAATCCGTATCACTACCGCGATAAGCTGAGTGAGACGCCTCTGAAAGCTCTGGTACAGGCTGTATATCAGGCTCAGGCTGTATATCTGGCTCAGGCTGTATATCTGGCTCAGGCTGTACATCAGATTCAGATGCTGTATTAAAAGTGGGTTTCCCTTGAACTTGCGGCTCTGCTGTTTCTGCTTGTGGTGTGGCATCTGCAAGAGTTTCGCTTTTAAGCGCTTCCTCTTGCTTACCGACGTTTCCCGGATCACCAGTCTGTGATTCAGAGGCGGTCTTAACGGGAAGGCTGTGCTCACTGCCTCCGCGCTCAATAGTATCTGTACGATTATCAGGAGGTGTTGCAGGTGCAAACGACATCATTCGCATTAATGTCATTTCAAATGCGCTCTTACCATCGGCTGCGAAAGGTAAGTCTTTTCTCCCCTGAATTGCGATTTGATAGAGTAACTGTACTTGTTCAGCGGGGATGGTTTTAGCGAGTTGATATATCGCTTTTGCCGATGTTGTCTCTAGCTTACATGCCTCCGGAACCCATTGTGTCAAAGCTATCTGATGAAGTAAGCTCGCCAATTCACCATGAACATTATCATAATCTGGCGCCTGCTCAGCCAAGTCGTTGACCAACTGAATCACATCATTGGGTGTTTTATTAACCACTGCATTGATAATTTTGAGCAGCTGGTTTTTGTCCATTAAACCAAGCATGTCAGTAACTACTGATGCAGTTACTTGGTTTCCGCCCTGCGCAATGGCCTGGTCAGTTAAACTGAGCGCATCACGCATACTGCCTTGTGCGGCTCTTGCAAGCAGCGACAGCGCTTGAGGCTCGAAGCTCAATTGCTCCTGCTCTAGAATATGGGTAAGTTGACCAACAATTTGCTCTCGCGACATGGCCTTGAGATTAAACTGAAGACAGCGAGATAAAATGGTGATGGGCAGCTTTTGTGGATCGGTGGTCGCCAACAGGAATTTTACGTGAGGAGGCGGCTCTTCCAGCGTCTTTAACAACGCGTTGAAACTGTGTTTCGAGAGCATGTGTACTTCATCTATGAGGTACACCTTGTAGCGGCCACGAGTTGGCTTGTACTGCACATTGTCCAGAAGCTCTCGCGTATCTTCTACTTTCGTTCTTGATGCCGCATCAATCTCGAGCAAATCAACGTAATTTCCTTGCTCAATTTCTTTGCACGTATGGCACTGTCCGCAAGGATTGGCTCCCTGACCTTCTTCACAATTTAAGCTTTTAGAAAAAATACGCGCTATTGTCGTTTTTCCAACGCCTCGTGTGCCGGTGAACAGATAAGCGTGATGCAAACGATCGTTATCTAAGGCATTTGAAATGGCTGACACCACATGCTCTTGGCCGACAAGTTCACCGAACTTCCCTGGTCGCCATTTCCTTGCTAATACCTGATAACTCATTATTGTACTCTTTGCCTCATCACGCCTTGTTATGCCTCATCAAGCTTAATCACGCCTTATTGTGGCTTTCTTGCGCCCTTTTGAATGGCTAACTACTCGCCTTCAAACTCGCAAATTGAATAGCTTTCAATGTTTAGTTCGGTCAATTTTTTATGACCACCTAAATCGGGTAGATTAATAACGAACCCAGCGTGGTTTAACTCACCACCCAATGAGCGAATGAGCTTCGCCGATGCAGCGATAGTTCCGCCGGTAGCAAGAAGGTCATCAATCAACAATACCTTGTCGCCAGGGACAATTGCATCGCGATGGATTTGTAGCGTATCTGTGCCATATTCTAGCTCGTAGCTTTCACTTACAACTTCTCTGGGCAGCTTGTTAGGTTTGCGTACTGGGATAAATCCGATACCCATCTCAATTGCTAAAGGCGCGCCAAACAAAAAGCCGCGAGCTTCAGTGCCTGCGATCTTTGTGAATCCCATGCCCTGATACTTTTCAACAAGTAATGAGATACAGCTTTTAAACGCCTTGTGATCTTCTAAAACGCTAGTTACATCTCTAAATAATATACCTGGCTTTGGATAGTCAGGAACGGTTTTCACTACTGATTTTATATATTCTGCAGTCACGATAATACCTTATATGTCTGCTTTATAACCAGAACGTGAACCAACCGGCGATGATATGCATCAACGGAAAAGCGAGTAAAGTTACTAATGAACCTAAGAAGTACCATTTGTTATAGACTTCTTTAAAATCTTCATTGTCAGCCATATGCACTACCTAAACAATAATTGTGAACAAAAAAATGGTCGTAAATGTTAATCGAAAGCAAGCCCGATTGACAGCGCTAATATAGTTAAACGCTCACAATAAATACAGTTGGTAGGTAAAGTTAATAATAGACACTTCAAATGATAAAAAATTAAGCACTGTGCCGTTTATATTTAGAGATTTTGCAGGCTTATACCGGCATTAATATCCCTTTTTGCAGCAAATCGACGACCGTTTGTTCCATTCCCGCTTTGAGCGTTGGCTGAGGAATACTTGGCACCTGCTCAATCAGTTGGTCAGCTAATACCGCTAGTGAAATGCCTTTTTCAGCTACCTCTACGGTATGTACCAGCATGGCGGTCATCGCAGTTAAATGAACAAATTGAACTTGATATTCTTTATCTCGATACACGACATAATACTGGGGCATGTCCATAGGGCTATCGGGCAAATGGTCTGGACCAATAAGGTGCACCGCATAGGAATATGACGCTAACGTGGCGAATGGTGAAATTTTTACCTCGGTAATATCCTCACCTGATAAGTAAAGCGAGATGCTCTCACTGCTTTTACGCGTGGCCACTTCTAGCTCTAGCCATTCATAATGGGCTAGCTCACAAGAAAACGCTGGTAGTTCAAAACCCAAAGCGGGAGATGTTGCTAAGTATTCTACAAACTCTTTACTGATGTCGTTAAAATAAGGAGACCTGCATTGATGTTCAATAAAGAACTGACGGATTACTTGCTCCCATTGGTTTTCGCCATGTTGAGCAATGATAATAGATTTAAAAACTGGAAGTGCTGAGCTAACGAAACCATTTATGTTGCTGAAAAATAGCGACTGGTAGATTTTCATCCGTCTTAAGTGATCATCATTTTTCGCGTTAAGCGTTGAAGGGTCTTTTATCGCTTGTACAAATTCACTCTGGCTTTGTTGTAACGAAGCCATCACGCAACTCCCAAACTTGAAGAGTTCATTTCAGTAGACGCGTGTTTTGACTGTATTGCTTTAATTTTACGCACTTCGTTGAGTAAATTATCCACAGACGGAATGTTGAAGTCACGCTCTAGCAAAGTGGGGTAAACGCCATGTACGCTATAGGCATAGTCTAATAGTTTCCATACTGGCTCAATAACATCGGCTCCGTGTGTGTCCACTTTTAAATCTGCAGCCTCGTCGTAATGCCCCGCAATGTGGCCGTAAACTATTTTGTGAGACGGAAGCCCTTTAATAAACTCATGTGAAGAATAGTTGTGGTTAATACTGTTTACGTAAACATTGTTAACGTCTAGCAACATAGAGCAGCCAGACTCAGATAAAACAGCGTTGGTGAATTCAAGTTCAGAGATATCCTGATCTGGCGCAACATAGTAAGACACATTTTCTAATACGAGAGGTCTCTCGAGAATGTCCTGTACTTGCTTAATCCTAGAGACAACGTGCTTAACCGCCTCTTCAGTAAATGGAATAGGCATCAAATCATACATATGGCCGCTTCCAGAACAATAGCTTAAATGCTCGCTGTATAGGCCTATATTGTTGGCATCTAAGAACTGCTTTACGGTTTTTATAAATTCAACATCAAGCTTATCACCGCTACCTATTGAAAGAGACAGTCCATGGGTACTAAATGGTGCTTGTGCAGTGGCCTGGTTAAATTGTTTTTGATAGATGCCACCAAGAGGGATCCAGTTTTCTGGCGCCACTTCCCAAAAGTCGACTTCTTTAGGAAGAATAGGGAAAAGATCATCAAGCATTTCACGTCTGAAGCCTAAACCAGCACCTTTGATATTTTTCACTCTTAGTCTCCAAGAACAGCATTGAAAAAAAAGGCCATCAATTGACGGCCATCTTACGGATCATAGGAAGCAATAGTTACATGCTACCGCATTTACCTTCGCCGCATTTGCCTTCTTTTGCGGCTTTATCGCCACCGCACTTGCCTTCTTTTGCAGCTTTATCACCACCGCACTTGCCTTCTTTTGCAGCCTTATCGCCGCCGCACTTGCCTTCTTTTGCGGCTTTATCGCCGCCGCATTTGCCTTCTTTTGCTGCTTTATCGCCGCCGCATTTGCCTTCTTTTGCAGCTTTATCTCCGCCGCATTTGCCTTCTTTTGCAGCTTTGTCGCCGCCGCACTTGCCTTCTTTTGCTGCTTTATCGCCGCCGCACTTGCCTTCTTTTGCTGCTTTATCGCCGCCGCACTTGCCTTCGCCACATTTTCCTTCTGCGGCAAATTGACTATAACCAGACTCAAGAGATTGCATACCGAATGGATTTGAATCTGCTACCGCTACACTTGATGCTAACGAACCGATAACTACGGCACCTAACGCTGTTGCTATTGATGTTTTATTAATTTGCTTCATTTTTAGCCCTCGGAAATTTATTCTATTGTTAAACCACAATGTTGACGTTCAATAAATAAGACCGAGGTGTTAACAATTTGCTTTCACAAATTTTTAACTTTTTTTAATATTTTTTATTTGAGAGTGAACACCCTCGCGAAAATACTGCGCAGACTTAAATATTTTAAAGCTGTGGTGTGGGTTTCGTGGCATGTTCTAAGATAGTTCCTTCCTTGAAGGACTCACTGTAGGCTGAAAGTTTTTCTAGAAGATCATCTTTATATTTGCTTTGTAACGATACTGCGAAGAATGTGGGAATATTCTTTTTTAATGTTATTGAACTTGTCCTGTCATTGAGCTCATTGTCGCCAAGAAAATAATAAAAAGGTCGCTCGTAGGTTATAAGGTTTGCTGTTCTATCAAAGAGAAAAAACTTGATGGAATCTACACTTGAGGGCATATCGACAAATTCGTACCCTTCTTCAACTAGACGAATGCGCTCACCTACGTAATCGTATCCTCTTATACCCGCTATGGATTTTTCATTTAAGCGAGCATTATTTGTCACTCTCATTAGCGTTAGGTTTGTTACGGGCTTATCAATAAACGTAGCATGATCGTCGAGTGCAGCGGTTCCTTTTACATTAACTGTTAAATCAATCTCGCCTTGTTTCACTCTTTCGAAAAGCCGTATAGGGGGAATGCATTCAATACTCATGTTGTACCCAAGCTGCTTTAAAAGCTTAGAGGACATCTCTACCACTTCACCGTAGCACCGCCCAGTTTCACTTTCTTTTATCACAAGTGGAGGAAATACTACGATCCCCAGAGTAACGGTTTTAACTTCTTCCTGCGCAAAAACCGAAAGTGGCAAAAAGGCTGCAAAAATCATTAAAGAAAGCAACATAGAACCACAAAAGTTACGCATTTAGTTACCAAATATGAGAACAATATATTAATGATAGTCTATATATCACCATTTGACTGAAAGACATAATTTACAACAATGGTTTTGCATAAATAAGGTATGAAAATCTTTACGCAAAAAAATAAAGGGGGTCAGGTCCACATTCTTTGATCATTTATCTGTTGTAAGCAATGGGGATGACAATAAATAGGGATCTGACCTCGTTTATTTTTGAGTTTGACAGCCAGACTCACACTGAAGACGACAATATATTGGGTTCTGACCCTGTTTTATGTTCGTTGAGTTTGATTATGTTTGTTTAGATTGGAGATAAATGCTGTTCTGACCCCATTTATTTTTTGGGCAGAAATAAAGGGGGTAAGGTCCATATTCCTTGTTGCTTAGTCCGGTTTGCGCGTTATGGCAGACATAATGGGGATCTGACCCCACTTATTTTTTCGACAGTAACACTTAATCATTATGTGCTTCCAAAATTAGATTCAGTTGCTCTTATGTGAGCGTTGGATTTTATTATGTTGAAAGCAATTGGGGGATAAATGTTGATCTGACCCCATTTATTTATGCGGTT
>NZ_BAAJLR010000012.1:0-86151 GCF_057542855.1 Alteromonas sp. 4NS20-0143 | reverse complement strand
GACAATAGCAGCGGCAATGCGAATTGCCGCTAATTTGCTTTTTTCCATTTGCTTAAGTTCCAAATTGTGATTCTATAGCTGAGTATAAAATACTTAACAGTGTAAGTTTTAATACCAATGCCACCGCGCAGCTAAATTACATTCAACCCAAACATATCTTTCACGCTATGAATAACAGTGTTGGTTCTGTTTCTTGAGATCTCTTCAAATAGCAGCGAAGTTCTGCTTCACGTACACAGGGGCTGCATAAGCAGCCCCGTACAGCCTAAACCTCAATAGATTCCGATATTTCCAAAGCGTCGTCCACCTCGATGCCTAAGTAGCGGACTGTGCTCTCTAACTTCTTGTGGCCCAGCAAGAGTTGAACTACCCGAAGGTTTTTAGTTTTCTTGTAAATTAAATAGGGTTTGGTTCTGCGCATTGAATGGGTGCTGTAGAGCGATGTATCTAGTCCGAGTTTTTCAACCCATCCGTGAAAAATTCGATTATATTGTCTGGTTGATATTTGCTCAGCACCGTGTATACGCGACTTAAAAAGATAGTCAGATGCTTTTAACTTGGCTTTCTTTACCCAAGCCAAAATCGATTCTCCGGTGTTCGGTGTTATCTCAAATTGGACAGGACTACCTGTTTTTTGCTGAACGACATGGGTGCGCCTCAGTACTGAACGTCCGCAAACGACATCTGAGACTTTTAGTTTGACGAGGTCACAACCTCGTAGTTTGCTATCAAGACCAAGATTGAACAGTGCGAGATCACGCGTCCGCCCTTCAAGTTCTAAACGAATTCGGATACCCCATATATGTGATATCTGAAGAGGCTTTTTCTGCCCGATAATGCGATCTTTGTTCCAAGGTGTATGGATTTGATTTGCCATGAGTTGTCTCCTGTTAAATAGGAAACTTAAGTATGGCAGTTAGGTTGACTGGCGCACTTAGACAAGGAGCGGAAGTTAAACATGAATTCTGTTATGCTCAAATTAATAGCTAGTCAAAACGACTATACCCAGATTATTTGGTCTCTCAGAAGAATTAAAAATGGATTTTTAACAACTCAAAATGATTAGCATCTTCAAGAAAAAACTATCCCCAGAAACAATATCGACAATAAAAGAACAAGTCATTTCTGAACTAGAGTATGAACAATATGATTTGGCATTCAAATCAATTCAGCCGTTGATTAAGGCGCAATCGAATAATGAATTCGCAGCTGAGTCGCTCATAGAAATAGTTGAAGATGGTAATTTGGATGTTGATGATGCGCTGGATATACTGAACGAAGTTTATGAATCCCATCAGCAAAACATTCGATTGGTAAGCTCAATAGGCAGTGCTCTTGAATATGCACGGAACATCGATGAATTGAATTTATCGCCACCTGAGCATCCTCTGTTTGAAACTGTTATACAAACTCTTGTTGAAGCGACTAATTCCGGCTATGGAGATGAAGAAGAAGTGATTCTGGTTGGATTATCTACTGCCACAAGAATGATGGCTCGTCAACATGATGAACTCTCTTTGGATAGCTACAGTCGGCTAGTTGATATGCACGCATTGGATCCGGCCAACCATTATTGTCTTGGACTACTCTGCAAAAACAGAGGTTTATTCAGAGAAGGTATGGAGTCAAATCAAAAAGGCTTGGAGTTACTAGAAGAGCCACGAGAAAGTTATCTTTGGAATTTGGGGATATGTGCTACAGGGGCAGGTGATGGAGAAACCGCGCTAAATATTTGGAAGCAGATAGGAAACAAAATTGAGATGGGTCGGTTTAATCTGCCTGAAGGCGGTTATCCATCTTGCAAAGTGAAGTTAGCCGAATTCCCTCTTGCAGAAAGAAGTGCAGGAAATGATTATCCCGGACAGCAAGAAACAATTTGGATAGAACGGCTAAGTCCATGTCATGGAATAATTAGAAGTGTTCTATATCAAGACTTGGGTGTCGATTATGGTGACGTGGTCCTTATCGATGGCGCCCCTGTTACATACCATAAATATGGAGATAACGAGATTCCGGTATTTCCACACCTCTCTACATTAATTAGAATGGATTACCAGTTCTTTGATTTTGTTGCGACACAAGAAGAGCGAGGACAAATAGGTGCTGTTAGCGAATCTCTCAGTAGCGATTCTGTTGTGTATGTTCATACTGAAAACTTTAAAATTCTATGTTCGACATGCTGGCGAGATCCCAACAAGGACCACTCAGAACACACCTCTGAGGAGAAATGCATAGTTAGAGGTAGGATTGCCGCAGCTAAAACAGTTGAAAGTATTGAGTTGTTAAAAGAAATCGATACGGCGATGGGAAAACTACAAAATTGTGAAATTTTTGCTCCATCGCTTTGCAAACAATCGGGTTTTGACAAGAGGGCTGACGTAGAGCAACGAAGATATAATCTATTGACGGAAAATATGTAAAATCAATGGCCGCTTCACGTACGCAGCTGCCGTTAAAATTGTTTAAACTCAACGATATCTTTTGGCACATAGCGGAAGTTGTAATTCTCTAAGCGAAACGCCCCATTCTTTTTTCTGGCAAGCAGCCTTTCAAGAGCGACCATCAACAATTTGCTTATGGTCGCTCGGTATTCGTTTTACTCAAGCGTAAATTGGTCGATATTGGGGCCGCCTTCACCTACTGTTCTAAATTCTATATGGTTGGCGCCCTTTACCAATGTGAAGCTTACTGCTTGATGTCCCCACTTGCTGTCCCAACTACCGGTCGGTTCAAATTCAACCATTGCTGCTTTTTTATCGTTTATAAAAATAGCGAGTGGTCGTTTTGATTCTGTGTCGTTGTGCGTGTACCTAAATACAGCTTTATATTCTCCTTCAGCACCATCGTTTTCGTGATACCAATACATCGTACCTTCTTTATTATTAAATGTTCCGTAAGCGCCACCGTGAACCCCATGAGCATCTCTCACTGCCCCTGCACCCTTGCCATATTCAGCGTCTTCGCCTTGTAATGACAAGCCGCGCCCAATCCACATGTCCGCTGAGCTCTCATCGCCCCAAAAAAGACCAACACCTTGACCAAATTTTTGCGTCATTTGCATTTCAAGTCTACCGTTTACAAATATATTGGCGTATACGGTATCTCCATCATCTACATTGAACGGAGTTAAATACGCTTTCATTTTGGCTTCGTTGTCACTGTTTACACTATAAAAAACTTCTATTTTTTGAGAAGTGATGTTGGCAGTGTCAGTGATGGCAATGGTTTGGACATCAATGGCAACTTTATTTGATAGCCTTAAAGCTTCATCACCTACTATTGCGCCTATCGTTACAAATTCACTGGCATCTGGATAAGTCACTTCAATAAACGCCCTGTTTTTACCCATAAATAAGTGCCGGTAATTAGATTTAACGCGGTTGGTGTGCTCGTAAGGAGAGCCGTTTTCAAGGGCTTTTACCTTTAAGCCTTCACTGAAATGGTAATAAGTTTTATGGCTTCCATAAGGATAAAAGTTATTTCCATCGTCAATAGTTTCAGTGGTGATTACTTTCGCAGTATTAAAACCACCTTCAGCTGCATAAGTGTCAATGCTGTGTCTTAAACCAATAGGGGAGTCAGCGGTTTTAAATTCTTTCTCTAAGATTTTTTGACCGTTTTTATAACCTACTGCCCTTATCGAGCCTGGTGTCCATGGAACGAGCCACTCTACTTGCATTTCATTGGCTTGTTTACCTGGCTTATCACGACCAAGAGATTTGCCATTGAGAAACAACTCGACTTCATCGAGGTTCGAATACACCCATACTGGAATCTCAGTGCCTTCCTTCATAGTTGGATGTGTCCAACTGGGAAGTATATGGAGTGAGGGTTCATCGAGCCATTGGCTTCGATAAAAGTGAAAAAGATCTTTCTTAAAGCCTGCAAGATCAAGTGCGCCGCCCATAAATGCAATGTAAGGCCAGCCTCCATGTGCTAAGCCAGCTTCACCATGGTAATCAAAACCTGTCCAACGAAAGTGTCCTGCATGATGCGGTAAATCACGGGCTAATTCCCAGTTTTGACGCGCACTAATACGCACGGTTGCGTTATCGTACGAAGAATTAAGGTGTTGCTTTTGATTCGACCAGTTTTTTGGGTCTTTCCAATCGTAGAAAAATATCTCTTTATCAGTAATGTTAGGTAACTCGAACGTATCGTCTTTCGGACCGTCACGCCACCACGTCTGGGTGCGATAGTACCCTCGAGTTTGCCACGTGTGAGGTGCTTCCGTTGATACAAATGGCTTATCAAAACGTCGTTCAAAAAAGCTCTTACTTTCCGAGCCTCCGTTAATGCCTACTACGTCTAAACCTTCTTTGTTCGTTGAACCGGAGGTCACTAGTCGGGTAGGGTCGTGCTTTTTAACGGCTGCAGCGAGTTCCGTAACAATTTCGCCGTGGGTTTCGTTACCTACGCTATAGATGATTATTGAAGGGTGATTTCTATTGCGGGTTACCCATTCGGTTAAGTCTTTTCCCCACCACTGCTCAAAGTGGTATCGCCCATAATCATGACGCGCTTTTTGTTTCCAGCCATCGAACACTTCATCCATAACCATTATGCCCAGTTCGTCACAAAGTTCGTAGAACATGGTGGGGTAGGGGTTATGGCCGGTACGGATGGCGTTTACTCCCATTTCTTTCAAAAGGCTTAGCTTCCATCGCAAAAGAGGTTTTGTCCAAGCACCCCCAACAGGTCCGCCCTCATAATGTTCGGCAACGCCCTGAATCTTGACATTTTCGCCGTTTATCCATAAACCGGTATCTGTTTTCCATTCGATATGACGGATGCCAAACTTAACACTATCTGTATCTACTGGCACATTGTCTTTCTTTAGTACAATATCAAGGTCGTATAAATATGCGTCATGAGGTTGCCACAATTGTGCGTTGTTCAAGTCAAAAGAAAATGTGTAGTTGTGATCACTCTTTATGTCTTTCAGCGTCTGCTCGTGTGAAAAACGCTCGGTCCCTTCTTGATCCAGCACGCGATATTGAATTGAAAAATCATCTTTATCGTTTGGTTGCACGTTCAACTGAAAACTAGTTTCAACCTCTGTACGCTCTCCAACTAACGGCGTATTTACGAATAAAGAGTTATGTTCAATATGTGTAGGATTGAGTATAGCAAGCTTAACCGGTGCGTAAATTCCGCCCGGGTGGTACCAACGCGCAGAGGGCTGAAGCTCATTGTCAACGCGCACGCTAATTACGTTGTTTTCTTTCTTGAGAAATTTAGTGAGCTCATATTGGAAACTGATATAGCCATAGGGACGTTTTCCTAGAAAGTGTCCGTTTATCCAGACTTCGCTATTCATATAAACGCCTTCAAATTGAAGCCACACTTGTTTATCTTGCCAGTCATTATTGAATGTGAAGTGCTTCCTATACCAAGCAGTTCCTCCGCCGTGATAGCCGCCAGACTGGCCTTGGGTTCCCGATTTGTTTACGCCCTCCTCGAATATATAGTCATGAGGAACATTGAGTAATGTCCAACCGCTGTCGTTGAAAGTCGGCTCTTTATAAATACGGTTATCGCTTAAATGAAATTTCCAGTCATTGTTGAAATCAATATATTGTCTGCTATTTTGGGCGGCAAAAGAATCGGCCGCTGCAAGCAAACCGATAATAATAATGACACTCATAATGTGGTGGTTAAATGTCTTCGCTCTTGGCAACGATGTTAACGATTGCAGCATACAATTTGGTCCTTAAAAATCTAAAATCGGTGGGGGCGCTAAAGTAGTTATGCTTGGTGTTTAATTGGGAGCGACATCCTTATATGAAGCATGATGGGAATCAGTCATACGTATTTCATCCAAATACAGATAGTGGTCATTTTGCATACCGCTTAGGTCGCCATTAAAGTACATACCCCATGAAGGGTAGATGCCTTTATCATCTTTATACCCAAATCGGATATTTTCTTTATCCAGCATTTTTTCGCCATCTACCCAAAGCTCTATTAAGCCCGATCTTGCGTCGGTATAGTCAACTTTCACATGCAGTACAAAGTCAACCCATCGGTCTAAGTAGTCCTGCTTCGAACCCGGGATTTCGAAATGTTCCGTGCCGTCCCCATTTCTTGTGGGACTTAACTCATATGGATCCCATTTCCAATTACCTTTCATTCCTTGTTCTGTGAGTGTAAGGCTAAAGGGAGGATTGCGGGAATGCTCTTTCAATCGTTTATCTGCGCTACCGTGAATTTGAAAAAATAGCCAATCGTTGGGCTCATTTTTTGTGCCGTCATTCGGAAAATAAAAGCTAAAGCCATACCACGCTTCAGCGCCTAATACCTTGCTGGTTTTAAAGCCATGAAACATCGCTTTTCTATCCACATTATCTAATTTTTCTGGGTCTCCGTTATAAGTTGCAGGCTTTTCGTGTTTCCAGTGCAGTTTTGCAGCGTATTTCCCGTTTCGTACAATCTCTTGTTCCACCGAAAATGCGGAGTTCGTTTGTAGCTGATTAAACATGAAGTTCTTTGATAATGCGCTGTCTAATCCTGGTGTAAAACCACGCGGGTAAGCGGCGTTCCAGCCTGCATTTTCAAACGATTCATAAATCAGAGGGGCGGTGTCAGACAAACTATCATCAACTGCGCGTGGTTTAGCGGGCGTTTGAAATTCTCCATCATGCCAAAGGTATAAACGCTGGGATGCCCCTTTTTTAACATTTAATATAACCCCTAGATTATGCCCATTGTTGTCCTTTATCCCTTCCATTTGAATCCGAGTGTTTTCTAGCGCTAAATGCTCTTCCAATACGTTCCAGTTCGTTCCGTTAGCACTTTCTACAGTTGCAAAGTGGGTCACTTTTTCCGCATCACGATAGATTGCAACGCCAGTGTGTCTATCGGGATCTGTACTCAATGTTTCCAAGCTTAGAATATCTGAAATAGTCTTGTTGTCTTTGTCGCTAAGCGTTCTATTAACCGTATTAGGCAAAGGCAAACTGTGTTGCCACTGACCATCGTTAAAGAGCGCCATTCGCCGCTCACGGAAAGACTTGGTTCGGGCTTCATAAGCTACCGCCGGTTTACCATCTTCCAAAATGAGTGGGGACGTGCCGAAAGGTGTTTCCTCTTTGTCTGTTGAATCGAACGCTAGCATTTTTTCGTTCGCCTTATTAATGGTCACGGGAAGGTCAATCGTTTCATCTTGAGCGTTATAGAATAGTCCGCTGGAAGTATCTAATCGCATGTAATAAGCGTTGATACGGGCATAAGTTTCTTTGTCGTGATATTCAAGAAAGTTGCATTCATGCCATAAAAAACTGATCGCTATTTCGGTATCAGATATCTTTAGTGGATTGATATAAAAAGTGTCAACATTAATTGGGTTACCCGATTGCGGTGTGGGCCACGTAATAACTACGGGGTCTTCAAATCGTTTAGAACCCGCTGGCATTTTGTAGTATACCCAAGGAGATTTATGCGTTCCGGCACGGGTAAATAGGTAAATGTCGCCGTTCCCCATTTTGTAGCTTTTGGTATAAGACGCAAAAGGAGAAATATCATCAACGTATTCAAACTCACTTATATCACGCGGTTTTTTGGAAACTACGTGGAGCATTCTTCCACCTGCATGAGGAGTATCGATCGACAATGGGTTTAAACCGTCTTCTCTTTCGCCGCCATGTCCTCCGTAAACAATGTGAAGGTAACCTCTGTCATCCATTTCTATGATTGGACGTCCGTGGCTATCAATCTTCCTATTGCCTTTGGACAATGTGCTTTCAGCCGCTTTTAGAGGTTTTTGCCACTTTTTCGATGTTAAGTTATAGGATGTAATATAAGGGTCGGTAAGATGCCCTTGGTAGGTGATATATAGCGTATCGCCATCGAGATATTGCCAACCTCGATGAGGATTACCTGGTAAATTTTCAGTAAAGTGACCCTCTGGTAACGCTGGAAGAGAGTCAGATAAAGGTGTTTTAGCACCGAAGTCTTCTTTTACTAAGGGGTAAATATCTTCAAATTCTCTTCCTGCTTTAAATGCATCATAAATTGGCTGATATTCTGGATATTGCCCATACATGTACTGATCAATTCGCCACTGCCAATATTGCGCACTCTCGGGATTTTTAGGCTCGATTTGTCCCTTCAATGCTGAAAAAACGTTGTCGTTTTTAGAGTGTGTCGCAATAAACGCGGCTCTTTGTTTATAAAAATCGTTTTCTGGTATGGATTCTTTCGCTGCCTCTGTTGGGGCACATGCTATGGTTAAAAAACTTATTGTAAGCCCAATAGCTGCACTTTTGAGGAGCCCCGCGGCTGGGAAACTTTGGGATGCGGCTTCGTTTCTTGTCTTCATGCGATTTTAATCTCATTAGGTTTCACCATTGCTTCTTTGCTCTCTTTAATAAATGGCAACGGTGATGTATATTCGTTCATATGTAATCACAATGTAACAAAAATAGTCAATATGAATCAAAATCAATTTGATAAATTGTTAAAAAGAACCGTGAAGCTACATGTTTTCACACTTATAGGCTGTATAGCAGTAGCCTCATCATCATTAGCTCAGACGACCCTTGAATCAGAGTTTGCAATGCCAGAGCCATCGTATCTTCCTAAGACATGGATGCATGCGATGAATGGAAATATAACGAAAGAAGGACTCACCGCAGATTTTAACGCTATGCGAGAAGCTGGCATCGGTGGCGCTATCTTCTTTCATGTGCACAGACGCAACGTACCTTTCTCATCTCGAGGCCCTATAAGGTTTGGAACCGATGAGTTTAATGAACATCTGGTCCATGCTGCAGCTGAAGCTGATAAACAAGGAATTGAGTTTGGTATACACAATTCTGATGGTTGGACATCTAGCGGTGGACCATGGGTAACACCTGAACAATCAATGAAGCGACTTACTTGGTCAGAAACAAGTATAAGTGGCGGGCAAACATTAATTCCTCCTCAACCGGGATACGCGGAGCAGCTGTACCGAGATATTGCTGTCATAGCTATCCCAAGAAATAAGTTTTCGTCAGATAATAGTTTCCAAAATGGACAGATTACCGTTTCAGACAGTTCACTTGATACCAGTGTGTTAAAAGACAGTGATTGGGATACGGAACTCACATTTTCTAAAAATGAAGAAGGTGTTTATTGGGTACAGGTGGAATTGGATTCTCCATCTTCTCTTCGGAGCCTTCAGATTGAAACACCGAACCGACATGGTGATGCCGCCCTTCTTATATCCGATGACGGTATACATTTTCGTAACGTTGTAGAGAAACTCCGTAGGCCAAGAACAGGCGCTAGGATGTGGGCATTCAGCCCACAACTCGTTTCTAAGGATAATGATGGTTTTAAAGCAAAGTTCTTTCGGGTTGTATTTGATAAGCCAATTGCCATTAAGCGTTTTGATTTGTGGTCAACACCGCGCATAGACGACTGGCTTTCAATGAATTCAATGGAGCGAGGAAAACTGAGTTTGACACCGAGTATAGCGCCTGGTGCCATAATCAAGCGCGATGATATTCTAGTGTTGAATCAAGGCGACTTGCCTGCCAAGGGTGTAGAGCTTCCAGAAGGCGACTGGCAAGTTTTGCGTTTTGGTTTTACTAGTACTGGGGCTTTCAATGTACCAGCTACCGTTGAGGGTGAAGGACTGGAAGTTGATAAGTTTAATGCAGAAGCATTACGACATCATTTTGAACAATTTGTCGGGAAAATAGTAACAGATGCCAAAGATGCTGGTATCGAATCATTAAAAACGGTTGAAGTTGATAGCTACGAAGTGGGTGGTCAAAATTGGACTGATGACATAGCAGAGAGCTTTCAACAGCAATTCGGCTACGACCTTATTCCGTGGTTACCGGTAATGACTGGAAGGGTTATCGAATCTCCTGAGCATACGGGAGCCGTTCTACAAGAGCTTAGACAGCATCAATCTGATCTGATGGTTGAGAATTATTTTGGAGAATTTACTCGTCTTGCAAATGAGTATGGACTTGAAACATATATTGAGCCCTATGGGTGGGGCCCTTTCGATGAACTGGCCGCGGGTGGAAAGGCAGACCGATTGATGGGTGAGTTTTGGGTACGGGAAACAGAGTACAATGGTCGCATTATGGCTGCCATATCTTCAGCACATATTTATGGAAAGAAAATAGTTTCGGCTGAATCATTCACATCAATTAACACCGTAAATTGGTATGGCCATCCTTATTTTTACAAGCATTATGGCGACGAAATGTGGGCGAGGGGAATTAACGAAACTATGTTCCATAGGTTTGCTCATCAACCCAATAATCATGTAAAGCCTGGTATGACCATGGACTCCATTGGGTCTCATATCGATAGAACACAAACGTGGTGGAATAACGGCGGCAAATCATGGTTTAAATATTTGGCAAGGGGATCTTATTTACTTCAGCAAGGCGTTCCCGCCGCAGATTTTCTTGTTCATTTAGGCGACGTTGCGCCTCTTCGAGTCGGTAATAAAAACAACACTAATGTACCTAAAGGTTTTGGCTACGATTACACGAACACGGATGTTCTGCTTAATCGTGTAAGTGTTAAAGACGGTCTATTAGAGCTTCCCGAGGGAACAACATACAAAGCGTTACATTTACACAGAACAGATTTCATGCACTTTAAAACACTAGAGCGAATCAAAGAATTAGTGGGTGCGGGTGCGACGGTTATTGGAGAGAGGCCACAACGTGTTATTGGTTACAGTGAGTGGGCGAAGCAAAAGGAGTTTGACCAAATTGTAAATGCACTTTGGGGTTCAGAAGAAGGGCAAGCACATCAAATAAACCGTTATAAAAAAGGAATTGTGAGCAGCTACTCATTAGGTGACTCAATTAATGAGTTAGGGATTAGGGCTGATATGGAAATTGACGGCGTGCCAGCGCAGTTTTTTGCACACCGACGTATAGGACAGAACGATCTTTACTATTTTTATAACGATGATCCTGATTTCAAAAATGTTGAAATCACCCTTCGTGATGGCAATGGAACGCCGGAGATTTGGAATGTGGACGATGGAACCATAGAACAAGTTCAAGATTACCAAATAACCGACTCGGGCTTAAAAGCCAAGCTGCCGCTTGAGCCATTTGCATCGAGGTTTGTTCTCGTTAGACGTGATGATAAAAGCCCCAAATACAATGGCTCTCACAGCGAAATAGTTAATGATATTTACGCTCGAAAAAGTGACCACAATATTATTAATACATTTACTAAGCCATGGAATGTAAAATTTGACAAAGCGTGGGCTGGGCCAGGTGAGGTGACGTTTGATTCACTTATAGATTGGACTGACAGTGAAATAGAAGGCATTAGGCATTACTCAGGCACTGCTAGATATCAAACTTCTTTCCAAGTGGATAGCGAGTACTTGAGCAGTATGTCATCTCTTTATCTTGATCTTGGAGATGTTCAACAAATTGCAGAAGTAACGGTGAACGGACAGTCTTTTGATACATTATGGAAGCCGCCCTTTGTGCTAGATATTCGAAGCGCAGTGCAACTGGGTGCAAACAGCCTAGAGATAAAAGTGACAAATACGTGGGTAAATCGACTGATTGGTGATGAAGCTCTTCAAGACACCAGTGGTTACTCAATGACAGGTGATACGGTCCCTTGGTTAGTCGAGAATAGACCGGCTCCTGAAAGTGAGCGTGTCACATTTACTGGTTTTAATTTCTTTGCAAAACAACCTAAAAAATTACAGGCATCTGGCTTGATTGGACCAGTTCGGCTTTTAACGATAAAGCAAAACTAAGATGGTGAGGTAAAAATGGCAATGGGTGGAGCCTTATTCCACCCATTTTTTATACAATGGGCGTGTAGCTATTGTGTAGAGTCGGGTGAGCTCTATAAAAATGTTCGTGTTTAGGAGCTTATACAATAAGTTATCCAAAGACATTTAGGTACTATACTTACCTCTTTAGATAGAACATTTTATAAAAAGTAGAAAGTACAAAAGTTTTACCTAATGCGAGATTTTTTTCATTTGCAGAGCGGATTCGTGAGTCGCGTACCCTCCTTAAGGTACTTTGGGCATTTACAGGTAAACACCTTCTTTTTTTGGCGTCTAAGACGTTCATTATTATTAATACGCCACTTTATTTTATTGTGAATAAAGTTGCTTTTTTGTAGTACGGTATGAATACCTTGCTTTCTTTTCGCGGAGAAGATGTATAGCAAAAGATAGCTGGTCTTAATTAATGAAAATAAAATTGCACTTAACCGTTCTTTATATATAACGTATTTTAACAGGAAAGCTGTGTGACCTACTTATCCGCCTCACTAAGTGTAATTATCTTAATATTAACTGGCTGCTCGTTTTCGCTGCATGCTGCGCAAGTCTCGATATATATCGCAGACAATCAAGGAAAGCCGCTCACTAATATCGTTGCTCTTTTACGCAGTACCGATATGTCGAAGGTAGCTAAGACTGAGCCAGCGATAGCAATCATGGATCAAATAAATAGAGAGTTCGTTCCCCACACATTGGTGGTACAGCAGGGTACCAAGGTTGATTTCCCTAATTCCGATAATGTTCAACATCATGTTTATTCGTTCTCACCTGCGAAAACGTTTGAGTTAAAGCTTTACAGTGAATTAGAGGTGGAACCTCAATTATTCAATACCCCTGGTGTGGTGGAGCTTGGGTGTAACGTACATGATTGGATGCTGGGATATATTTATGTTGCAGATACACCGTATTTCGCACAATCCAACAGTGAAGGCAAAGCGACCATAACAGTCCCCGACGGCGATTATACGATGTCTATTTGGCACCCAAGACTGTCAGAAAGCGACACCGCGAGAATGTCGAAAATAAACGTTGGTAATGATGATATTACCGTAAGCTTTTCTTTGTTTTCGCCTTTATTACCCAGTCTTGTTGAATATGATGTAGTGGAGGGCTTTACCGAATATGATTAAAACTTTGTTTGGCCGCGCCTTAAATTTGCGCACGACATTAATGGTAAGTTTTTTAACTATCGTTTTAGTGGTCGTGCTATTTACCTTGTATATCGTTCAGCAAGCGACATTCACTCATTCAACTGGACTGTTGAAAACGAATGCCGAGACATCGAGTCGAGTAATAAACGACTACGTGCGAGAAGTGGCTAATGTATTACAATCCTCAGCAACCAACTTAGCTGCAGATTTCAGTGTTAAAAGTTTAATTTTAAGCGCAGATACTCAAGCGCAGTCACTGACACTTGGTATGCGTAACTTTGCAGACCGCTTTGGTGCAGAAGAATTTGCCGTGATTGACAGTAAAGGCAAAGTATTATCTACCTCAAAGGGCTTCACCTCGATAAAAAGTATAGATGTTGAGAGACTCGCGGTAGATGGTATAACGTGGGCAGAGATAGACGGTACTATTTTCCTAGCCAAATCGGTTGCTGTGAAAAACACGCCACGTTCCAGAGATGCCATGGCGTGGTTAATATTTGCTAAGCCTATTGCGGGATTGATAAACGATGACCTAACACGTCTCACCACTATGGACGTCAGCCTGCTGCGTGAAACACAAAACTCATTTACTTATTTAGCGTCTAGCTATCATAGTGCTATCCAACAAGAGTTCTCGAATGTGCTGATGAGTGAGAGCAACGACTTACAGGATGCTTACCTTTCCAGTGATCATTATGTGTATTTTGTTAGCGCGTTAGGCAACACCCAAAGTGCAACAATATTACTTATGTTATCCACAGTAGAAAGCAACGCTTATCTGTCTTACAACAGCTTGTTAGGGCGCTTAATCGGCTTGCTCGTTGTCGTAGCCATCGTTGCGCTGATAGCAGCGATGTTAATATCCAACAGTATTACTAAGCCAATTCTTATTTTAGTAGGGTTAACTGAGAAAATCCGCCAAGGGCTGCATGTTAACAAGTTTCCAGAAGAGGGAGCCGCCGAGGTTAACACGCTGTCTAATGCCATAAGTTCGATGCAAAGCGCAATTGTCAAAAGAGAGAACGAGATAGAAAGGCTGGCATTTTATGACAGCGTAACGTCTCTGCCTAATCGTAACCGCTTTATTCAACTACTTGAAGAGCAGATAACGCTTTATCCGAGTAGTATGTTTTCCGTGGTGCTCATTGATATAGCTCGATTTAAAGAAATCAACGACACTATTGGTCACAGTACGGGTGATAAGCTGCTCGCTTTGGTAGGAGAACGATTACGCAGCGGTTGTCGCGACAACATGTTTATAGCCCGTTTAGGTGGAAATGAGTTTGCTGTAATCGACACTGAGGGTGGAAATGTTGAGCAGTTGATGGAAGAACTGGCAAGTATGTTTAGCGGTGCTTTCAACATTAACTCACTTTCGCTAAACATAAACGTCAGTATTGGTGGAGCTAGGTACAACGACCATGGCATTCAGCCGAGTGAACTGATGCAGGCGGCAGATATTGCTCTTCATGCCAGCAAAGATTCCCATAAGCCTTACGTACTCTATCATGAGGAATTAAATACGTTCTCAGTACTGCGATTGCGGCTAATGAGTGAGCTAAAAGAAGCACTTAATCAGGGTCAGTTGACGTTGTACTATCAGCCGAAAATGGCGTTGGCTAATGATAAGGTTCACAGCGTTGAATGCTTGATCAGGTGGATACACCCCGACCATGGCTTTATCTCACCAGATGAATTTATCCCTTTAGCTGAGCAAACTGGCGCTATCCGCTATGTAACCGGTTGGGCGCTGCGACAAGCTGCCCAGCAATATGCACAATGGCGAAGCGTAGGAATGGACATTGCAATGGCGGTCAATATTTCTGCTGTGGATCTCACCGACTTATCACTCCCTCATACCGTGTCGGCGCTGCTGTCCGAATTTACTATGCCACCTGACAAGCTCATTCTTGAAGTAACTGAAAGTGCGGTTATGGGCGATCCTGAAGTGGCAATCAATGCGCTCAATATGCTAAGTCGAATGGGAATTAAGCTTTCGATCGACGATTTTGGTACCGGGTTTTCTTCAATGGCACAGCTGAAGAAAATGCCCGTCAATGAGATTAAAATTGATAAAGCATTTGTGTTAGAGCTTGCTACCAATGAAGAAGACCAAGTTATGGTTAAAACACTGATCGCATTAGCTAAAAACCTAGGGTTGAGTACGGTTGCTGAAGGGGTTGAAAATGAGGAGTCGGTGATATTACTTCGCAACATGGGGTGCTCGACAGCTCAGGGGTTTCACTTAAGCAGACCATTACCAGCAAAAGACATTACGCCATGGTTAGAGGCACATAGTGACGTTCGCTAACTTTTAGCAATGTACTAACGTTGAATAAGGAAGGCAGTGAAATACTGGATTCTATTGTTATTGATTTGTGTTGTTATCAGTGCGCCAATTAGCGCACAAGTGCTGTCTGGGCGTGTCGAAGTTGCCATTGTCGATGCCGACAAACTGACAACGTGGCAAAACAGTGGTACTGGTATTCTTCGGCCTGAAAGCGGGGGTACTCAGCTTCAGCAGGCTTTCATTAGAACCCACTTCGACTTAAACAGTGATTGGTCTGTAGATGCCGTGCTTAATGCGTATGAAGACGGTGTAGATCATATTGGTTTTACTCAGGGTTTTCTGCGCTATAAACCTCTGACACCAAATAAGGTTAAGGTAAAGGCAAGACTCGGTTTTTTCTACCCATCAATGTCGATTGAAAACGTTGCCGAAGGCTGGCTTTCCCCTTATACCTATACACAATCTGCTATTAACAGCTGGATAGGCGAAGAGCTTAGAAACGCAGGCGGAGAAATTAGCTTTTTTGAAAATGGTAGAGCGAGTCGTAGCCCCTGGAGTTGGGAAGCCACATTCGGTGTGTTTAAAGGTAACGATCCGCTAGGCTCTCTGCTGACATGGCGCGGCTTTGCGATGCATGACAGGCAAAGTCTTCATTCAGACAGAATAAACTTTGCGAAGCTGCCTAGCGTTATTCGCGAAGACGCAATCAATTCACCCGCATGGGTAGAACCCTTTACCGAAATTGACGGAAGGTGGGGAGGTTATGTCGGATTTCATTTACGCCATTTTCGAACATCAGAAGCACGATACTACTTTTACGACAATAGAGCCGATCCAAGCGCTATTAATCAGGCGCGTTTGTATGCATGGCGCACCAAATTTCATTCCCTAGCACTACAGCATAATTTCAATAGGCAATGGCGTCTGATGTTTCAATTTATGGACGGGTCGACAAACATGGGCCCCAATATCGTCAGAGCTGACTTTACTGCATGGTATGTTGCTGGGCGATATTCTCATAACAAGCATTCAGTGACTCTGCGTTATGATTGGTTTGATGTTCGAGAAGACGATTCTATGCCTGCTGATCAAAATAACAGTGACGGGTACGGCTTAACGCTAGCATGGCGTTATCAATATACCCATCACTGGGAGTTTGGCGCTGAGTATCACCGCAATGAAAACAAAGCAGAAAACAGAGTTCAACTTGGTATTCCACTAAGTCAAACTCAAACCCAATCTCGCTTTGTTGCGTCATATCGTTTCTAATAGGTTTAGCAATTTCTATGGGTAAATCGCTGCAGAGTATATTACAGACAACCTTTGAGTAGGTATATTCTATAGGTGTCCCTCATCCACCATCGAGGGCTTGTTCAAGAGTTTGTTCGACTATTTCTCTGGCCTCACGCTCTTTGGTGACATCTCGAACAAATACCGTGAAGTGTTTTTTGCCAGACACAAGTACTTGAGACAGGGCTAGCTGCACCCATATTCGCTCGCCAGACTTGGTCTCAAGCTCCACCTCGCGCGCACTGCCCACTATTTTTTGACATTCGTATTTCTGTGAGTACTAACGTAGGTATCGTGATTGGCTTTATGTTCTTGGGGCACGAGCAGTCGAATGTTTTTGCCTATCACTTCATCAGGCGTATTACCTCACAGCTTTTCAGCTGCATGATTATAAAACGTAATATTATTATTTTCGTCTATGGTCACTACGGCCAAAATAGCTTGATTGAGCGCCTGCTCTGCAGCGTTTCTGCGGCTAAAGAATGTCATATTGTGCCCTTAAATGTGAGTAATAACAGATATCGATGCGACGACACTGCCTGTTCACACACCTCAAACGTGACGCGATTTTGCAACGCTCACAAGCGCCTTTGTATTAGACTTTTGAACTAAGTTAGTCACTTGATAAAATAGTCATGAGGTAAGCCGTCAAAGTAAATGATGATTACTGCGCTTTACTATTTAGCCTTTGTGAAAACGTGCAAACCATTAGTTTGTTTGGATATCGGTCTAGCCTCTCACTACCATAGTGAAAATAAGCTAGTCTCCACATCTTCAGCGCGTCAACCTATGCTGAGTGCGTTAAAAGAAGCGGCACATTCCTCCATGAGCTCACGCATTACCAATTAATTTCATCTCATTATCACGCTGGCACGACGCGGTCTGAATACGTGTGCACGGTATTGTCGGGCAATATTGAAAGGGAGTATGTTTAAAAATGAATTTTCTATCATCTGGACAAAATGGTGACGTTATAAAAAGTAAGATGCAAGTAGCAAGTATTTTTGTTCTGTTGAGCTGTGCACAAACTGAAATCGCTAAAGATAAGTATGAGCCAACATCATATGTAAAGGTTAAGCACCCTGAATGGTCCAAAAATGCGTTGATGTGCCAACTCAATACAAGCTAATTTAAGCCTGAAGGCATGTTCAAGGCAGCGAAAGAGTAATTACCAGACTCAAATCATTAGGCGTTGGAATTATCTGGTTGATGGCCGTGCATTTAATCGGAAAAGAAAATCGCAAAGCTGAATTGGGAAGTCGCTACTCGGCGAAAGAATAACGAAAAGTCAATCCTGAGTTTGGTACATGAGTGGATTCAAAAGCATGTTTCAGTGATGCCCATGATATGGGTATGTTCGTTATTTTAGACTGGATGGCGAATCATAGTACGCGGGATAATTAGCTCCGCTTTGAGTATCCATAATGGTATCACGTGACTATAAAGGTCAGATTAGACCTACACCATGGTGAATAACAAGTTGTGTAGCCTAATCTACTTTTTGACAAAAGATAATTTCTGATTTACGCTTAAATAGCCATTTCGGTGGCAAGGTTGGCTACCTGTGAGTCTCGCACATACGCCCTTAACAGATCCATATAGCATATTTTCTTACATATGAATATTTGCAGAAAAGCCAAAGCCAAAGGCAAAGGCAAAGAGACTTATAACTGTGTTAGGATATTCTTATGCACTTCAATCATAGTACTTCAATAACTAAAAATCTTACACTTTTCATCGATGATATAAGAAAGCTAAATGTTCTCAACGCTACATTGAAGGAACATCTAGATAGCCGAGATTCGATTGGGCTAAAATTAACCACGCATCAATTGGTAGTCGCAAAATCAATTGGTTACAGCTCACATAATGATGTTGTTCATTCGCTGCCCTTAGAAATCGATGTTGAGGATTTTGTAAAAACTTTTGTAAAACAGGTCAATAGCACATCAAGCTTAAAATGCCCCGACGGCTGTCTGGTAGATTTTATTGACGCGCTTTTAGATTCGCAACTCACTCGCAAGAAATTAGACGTTATTCAATTGAGTAAATCAGTAAAAGCAAAAAGACCGTATTACGAAGAAATGGGGCCAAGTGAATTTAATATGCCATTTCCAGTTTACGTTTTTTTAGATCACGAGACGAATGAGCTGTACGTAGCAAAGACTCAAAAGCAATATAGTCCAGAACGAGCAGTTTTTGGAATCGAAGAGATGTTTGAAATACCAGCAGATATCTCGCGTGAAGAAGTCAACGAACTATTAAACAATATCAGAGTCGAAGCGGAAGCCTTGCTGAACGAATCGTGGGTAGAGTGGGACGGTAGAAACTTTCGTAGAGAATCTACCGAAACCGGCAACGATTTAAGAGAATCTTTAGAAATCAAGGTTGATAACTTTTGTCATCAAATAGGCTAGATTGGCGAACTATATACTTGTAGGTAGTTTAAATGCGCAACAGAGCACTTGATTTGTTTTCGTTGCGCTGTCTCTTCTGTTTATAAAGTAAAATGCGCAAGGGAGAAATAATTGAAAGATTTGAACATAACTTAAAAAATTCCTTTTTCAGTGTTTACGTATTCATAATATTTTAAATCCTTGCCAAGATATAATGAGTAACTTGCTGCTTCTTTTTGTTGTAACACGGCACTTTTAATCAGCTCTAGGATCACAACTTCATTCTCCGCAGAAACTGGTACCAACATATCCATTCCCATTCCAGCGTAGAAGGTGATGACAAATTTACCTACCAGGTCGCATGCCACTGTTAGTGAACCGCTTCTGATATTCTCAACCAAATCTGAAGACATAAAGTTATCCTAAAACAGATTCACCATCATTGAATTTGTCACAAAGTTTTTGGATTAAACTCAATTCATTTTGACTTAGAAAATCTTGATAAAGGTATTTTGTTCTTCTATTTAAGATACCAAATAAATCTTTTTCTGATATGTAAGGAATATTCCAATCCCAAAGTATTAGTGCAATCTCGGGGTAATCGTCGATAATAAGTATGTCGTCATCTTCCAAAATCAGTCCCGCTTCATTAAATTGAGTGCTGTTGATACTGTAATAGTGGGCTTGGAACGCAAGACGTTCATAATGTATAAAAAAACATCATAAAAGTATGTCATACAATGCCTGAAAAAGTAAATCCTGAGAAATTCCACAAGCAGCACTGGATAACAGATCTGGCTTTATCTGGTAGATTGGAACAGCATAGTTACACAGAGAGAAAAGTGCGGAACTACTAACGCTTTATACGCTCAGATTTCACGTACAAGCGCCTACTTTTCTTTCACAATTTCGGTCATCCCCACGCTCTAGAGAAGACACCAATGCCAATAGAATTAGTGTATTCCACTCTATTACAGACCACCTTCAAGTAAGTGTATTCTTTAGTTGTCCCTCATCTACCACCGAGGTGCCCCTCTTGTTCAACTCGCGCGCGCCTTCGGCTGGTTAGGTAGGGCGAGATTGCAGGGTTGATGCCACTATTGGGGTATCGCCGGTGGGTTTTATTAGTGTTTTTATGTGAAGGTGGTCTGTAAATATTATACAATAGAGGTAATGTTAATTGATAAGAGTATGTGGTGATGGTGAATGACTTTGCGCGCTTTAATAGTTTGCTTACTACATTGGATGAATTGTATGAATCGTTGTACAGCGAAATGCGGTTAGCGCCCACGGCATATTTTGCCAATATTGATGACGTCACTAAAGAGGATTTCAAAGCGTTCTCTGCCGGTGAGCTTATGCTTGGCCATCGCGACATGTTCAATGTTCAGGCACAGATGCGTTGCCTTAATGCCTTAAAGTGCTTCCATCGTCCCTCTCACGATATTTCAGGCCGCGTTGCGGGCAAATACCCTGGCATTTTGTTGCTTGAAAACCATAACGACGTCATTGATACCGTCATAGCCATTAACAGTACAAAGACGGCTATCAAGCATTGCGTGCAGGATAGAAAGCCTGATGGCTCTCACGGGCGCAATCATTTACAAAAGCATGAGTTCTTGCATCAGCATCGTGGCGCCGAGATTATCTCGTATCAGCTGTATCGGCATATCGATGTGATTAACTGTCGCCCTCATACCAATACGACGCTTAAAAGCGTCAATTTTTATTGGGCCTATAAAAATGCAGACCAGCGACTTACGCCAGAGCGTGCCGTTTTGTACCTTTATAATAGCAAGTCTGGGCTTACTGATACGCAGCTGAACGATGTAAAAGCGCGTATTATGGACACCCAGCACACCCATCGCTTTTATATACGCAAGACACGCAATGCGTCGGTGAATTTGTCGCTGTATTACGGGGCAGTGGATGGTAGGCCAGTGGTTAATACAGTTAATGCTGCCCAGCCCATAATTTTGTGTAATTCTGAGGATGTCCCCACAATTCGTCCGTTAAGCGCCCATGTGCCGCAAAAGCGCAAAGCGAATAGGAAAGGGCACGCGTGGGAATGCTTGAATGAAACCGTGAACCTTTTTACAAGGCCAATCACAGAGACGGACAAAAAACGTGAAGCTCAATTACCCAATATCTAGCTTGGTTAGGCTCCCTAGATATGGCGAATGCAGGTGCTTTACTAGTGTTTTTATATTTTTTGATTCGATCTGTTGACGAGGTGCTTGAGGTGTTGCCTGAGCTCGGGAAATTCCGTCCTTGCTTCATCTAAATAAGCGTCAAAATGGGGTATCGCCGGGTAACGCCGGCAATTAGAAGACAGTTGAAGTCCTAGTAAACCTTCCAACTCCTTCTGTGTTTTCCCTTTTATTGACCAGCGCCTCGATTCTTTATACAGGAGATCACTGTTCTCTTTAATCAAGTCTACGGCTGATTTAAAAAGTGAAGCACCAGGCACTTCATGCGTTTCATCACTAGGAAGGAGTAAAGAAAATTAGCTAAGGGAGGCTCATCGCTCGTTAGCTCTACGGTAAAGTTAGCACAATATTCTCTATGAAGCGCCAAACCACTCGCTGGACTCTTAATGGGAACTTTCGAGATGGTATCGTCAAAAAAGATAGCATTCAGCAATCCAAACTTTGTTTTAGGGCGGCTAATATACACTTCTGCGATGATATCGCCTTTTTTCACCCAGCTATAGTTATTGGGTTTATAACTTGTTGTATCGGTACCACCAGCGTGCGTGAAGACGCTACCTATCAGGCTCGGCATGACCAGCACTTCAGTGCCAAAAGTAACGCCACTAGGTATAACCCCGCTCTCTCTCTTGTTTGGCAACATAGAAACCCTCTCCCCAATAAACTCGAAACTAACACCAAATGGATTAATTGCGTAAACGGGCAAATAGCGAATTAGCCAACGAACGACTATTTACCATATAACCTCTCGCTTTTGGTGACTCCCACTTATTACACCTGTGACGTCTGCAGGTACTACGACTCACTCTCTCATCGACGCAATACTTCGAGGGCGCACGTTTTTCAGGAAATGAAGATATTTTCTTATAGACAGGATATTCCTTACCAGCGATGACTTCGATCACGGGTTTATAAGGAAACCCCCAACTGAATTCTTCAAAATCATTGCAGTGAGGCAAACTGGGTCTGATTTGATACTCTTCCATATAGAATTGCTGAGTTGTGGTAGACCACCATCCCCTGCCTATCAAAAGCCCTTTGGTATAATATTTAGGATACACACTCTCAACGACATTGACCTCAACAGCATAATTGCCATGCTTGTCTTTCGCACCGGAAGATGTTACTTGAGAAATACCTTTGGCTGTCACCAGGTACTTGCCGTCAATCGAGTCGATATTGGCCATGACTGGTGAAGTCAGTAAAAAGATGATTGCAATAAATAAAGTTATTTTCATTTCGAAGATACTCCCAAAGTTTTCGAGAGCACTTGAGCAATACGCCTAGCATGCATAAAACTATGCTAATTCACTTCCGTGCGAGAATTAACGGTTAAAAATTAACCAAGGATAAGATTGCCATATGCCCTGATAAACAACAAGCGATAAATAGTGGGCGCTAAAGAACGAGTAACGCCTCTTCCCATTCAACAATCTCGGAACGTTTCCACTGAACTGCTCATAGCCGAAATATGCATTCAAATATTTTGAATAGTCAGCGTTGACGGAGTATATCCCCCCAAACGCTGATTGTTCCTCCCAGGAAGAACTAGCTAGGAATGTAGATATCTCTGCAGTAACCTGAATACTTACATTTTTGTTGGCATAATATTTCTCAATATCGATTGAATAGACCAGACTTCTCTAGACACTTAATTGCTTTATAATTATGTGTACTAAGGAGAGAAGATGTCTCAGCGATTAGAGAAGAATTTAAAATACAGACCGTAAAACAAGTTGTCGAGCAGGGCTATTCAGTTGCTAGGGCTTGGAGTCACTACCAGTTCTCTTTATAACTGGATGAAAGCCTACGGCCCAGAAAGTGAAGAACATAAGCAGTATCAAGAACAATCCGACCGAATTAAGCAGCTAGAAAAAGAACTCAAACGCGTAACAATGGAACGCGACATCCTAAAGAAATCCACCGTATGTTTCGCGGACGAGTCAAAGAGAAATACGCGTTCATAAAAGCTAGGCGCAAGAATTACCCAACAAAATTGATGTGTGAAGCACTCGCAATACGCGTAGCGGGTTCTATGCATGGATAGATAAACCGAAGTCAATTCGCCAGTTGGAAGACGAGCGTCTGATGGGGTTAATTAAGCATTCTTGGCTAGAAAGTGGCTGTGTGTATGGATATAGAAAAATCACGAGTGATCTACGAGATTTAGGTGAGCTTGTAGTAAACATCGTGTAACCAAGCTGATGAAGTTGGAAGGAATAAATGCGCAATTAGGCTATAAAAGTCACAAAGGACATTACTTATATCCGAACTCACGAAGGCAGGCTCTACCTCGCTGTAGTACTAGATTTATACTCTCATAACTCTAGACGCAAGCACTGGGTAGCGAATAATATGCCTCCAATGACTTATGAAAAGTTAAAAGAATTCGAACGAAAATCTGTCTAGTAAAGTATGGTCGATTCATCTATTGGCGTTAAACGCCACCTAGTGGAGAAAAACGCCACCTGGTGGAGAAAAACGCCACCTGGTGGAGAAAAACGCCACCTGGTGGAGAAAAACCCCACCTAGTGGAGAAAAACGCCACCTGGTGGAGAAAAACGCCACCTAGTGGAGAAAAACGCCACCTGGTGGAGAAAAACGCCACCTGGTGGAGAAACGCCACCTGGTGGAGAAAAACGCCACCTGGTGGAGAAAAACGCCACCTGGTGGAGAAAAACGCCACCTGGTGGAGAAAAACGCCACCTAGTGGAGAAAAACGCCACCTGGTGGAGAAACGCCATCAGTGGAGAAAAACGCCACCTAGTGGAGAAAAACGCCACCTGGTGGAGAAAAACGCCACCTGGTGGAGAAAAACGCCAACAGAATTACTTCTATTATTTACTATCTTATTATTGCTGCCTGTGCGGTTAAACATAGTCAGCATAAGAAATGTGCCCTTTCCACGGTCTTATGTTTTGATTTATTGTATTTGGCTAAACGATTGCCATTAATCGCTTATCTAAAAAGGGTAACCGATAAAACTTCAATATATCTGCGCCTCTCTAAAGAATTTTTATCACCTTTTATCACGCTGTTTTTAGTAGCCGTTTAATTTACTCTTAATAATCCGATTACACTAAAAAATGAGGTGGCGTAAAACGCCACCACTCCACCCAATCTGTACATTTTTTGGCCGAATTCATAAGTCGCGTACCCACCCGAAGGTACTTAGGGTATTTTCAAGAAAACCACTGAATTATTTGGCTTCTGAGACGATCAATTTTACTAATAATACGCCACTCTATTATTTGTGATTAAACTTGCATATTTGTAGTACAATATGCATAACTTGACCTCGTCTATCACGAATGTAAAAGTATGGTAGTTTTTATTTCAGCATAATTATTTTTGGTTGGGTTATACCTTTTGTAAGTCTACAGAGAACTGAAAATACCCATCGTTGCGAACATGCCTCAAAGGATTTGTGGCTACCCCTTCGCACTAATCGCACGATTTGATTATATTGCACATTCTGAGCGATAAACTACATTGTTATTTCACTTCCAAGCTTGAAGCGTACTCATGCACACATTAACAGCAAGCGATGCCAAACATAACTTCGGTGAGCTACTGCTAAACGCTCAACGTGAGCCAATTAAAATTAGTAAAAACAATAAAGATGCCGTTGTTATGATGTCGATTAGAGACTATGAAGAGCTTGAAACTATGAAAGCCGATTACATCAAACATTGCTTTCAGACCACAAAAGCAGAATTTACCCAAGGCAATGTAGTTGACGGTGAAAACTTCCTGAGCGCGTTGTAAATAAAGTATGCACAAAAGTAAATATCAACTAGGTCAATCAGCACAGACTCATTTACACAAAACCAAACATTATGCCGTTAACAACTTTTCCGAGAGGCAGTGGAACGCATGCAAAGCCACATAAAGCATGTGATTACACATTCTCTCCGGAGAAAAAGACGTCACTGACACCATTGTCTACTTCTTTAGGGGAGTGTGTATTGCGGTGTGTTGCCTTCATCACATTTTCATAGCTACCTAAATATTTCTGGTCTCCAGTGCGCCCCATAAGCGTAGCATAATCCTCGATACCCATTTTATTTCCGTCATTGTCTACGTCAAAACACTCTACCACATAGCGCTGCAAATCATCTGATAGCCATACCTTGGGTGTATCCAGACCCCAGTACTCGGCGCATTTCATGCAAACAAACTCGTTGACTGTCAGCAAGGGGAATTCGTCATCAAAGGTTTTAACAATAAGGTCTTGTTGTAAGAGAGTCGAACGGGATACCACTACCTTAGGCTGGACGCCGGATGCCATACCATTTAAGTAGTAACGGTCCAGTGTTTGATGGAATAAACTTTCTTTGCCAGATCAGTGCAGTATGTCATTGATGGAGATGGGATCAGGCTCTGGTAGGGTGATGCCGGCATCGTAAGATAAGTGGTCTATCCCTTTCTCCCCCATGAGCGCCAGTAAGTACATATCATCTACATTAGCGTAACGTATGAGCTTCTCAGAAATATACCGACGCAGATAACCTTCAGGCAAATTCTGCGTGAATATTGGATGCAGTGCGCCATGCGTATACGACTCAGGTTGATAAAGCATCGTTAGCGATACTGGTAAATCTTCATTAGTATACGTATAGCTAAACTGGGCCGTCCGATTTAAGATACCAGACGATTGTCCGGCCACATGAACGCTCAGTCGGAGAACCTGTTCGGGTAAGCTTGCGAGAATTAAATTAGTCGTCATCGTAAATCGCCCCAAGTTCATCAAATTTCGGGCGGTGATTAATGGGAGTGGCTGTTAACTCTAAGCCCATTAGAGTTAAGTAACGCTCAAGCAGTTGCAGTGATCCCTGATAACGGCCGTTCTCAATTTGTGAGATCCGAGGACGGCCTGTTTTGAGTTTGTTGGCAACATCATTCTGAGTCATGCGGTGATGTTTTCGCTCTGCTTTTAGCTGATTACCGATAGATTCTCTGCTCTTTTCTCATACTATAAATGTAGTTATATATATACAAATAACATTTCACTCAAAAATGTACATATATAACTACATTTAATCTAAGAATGAGAAAGATTACCTTACGTTCGCCATACCTGTTTTCGTTACATCAAATTCTTCACCATAATGCATCGGCATCGCTGAACTTGTCCATCCACCGGCTTTTTGAATCTGATCTAATGATACGCCACGTTCAAACATGGTCACTACGCCACCAACCCGCGTGCTATGACAGCTTGGTGTAAATTCTAAATTGAGTATGGACGCTAAGTTCTTATATCTGGCCAATAGCGCATGGTATTGCATCGCGGTATCTTGCACCGTTTGCTTTGGGGATAGTTTTCTTAATAAAGGACCATCGACAATACCGGTTCGCGTGAGCCATTTATCAATCAGTTCGATAGTCGTTTTTGAAATGTAGCCATACTGACCTTTACCTGATTTATCGGTTTTAGAGCGCGGAGCGAAAATGCGCTGCTTATTAAAATCGATATGCACCAGCTCGATAGCTAGAAGATTTGATGCCCTGAAAATGGTATCAATGGCCGTATTAAAGATGACGGCGTCACGTAATCCAATCAGAGAATCAGTGTCGAGTTTTGCATTGATAGCATCGATATTTTCAAGACGCATGGGTGCTGCTTGAGACTGGCGGCTGGGCTTTTGATTTATCTTATGATTGGTGTATTCGGCAAAGAGTTTTGATTGTTTCCAGGGGTCGGGCAATTCGCTCACACCAATAAAATAGCGCACTGAAGCAATTTTTCGGCGTATGGTGTGATGCTTCAGTTTGGTAGACATCAAATAGTCTAGATAAGCCCGACACGATGCTTTTGTGATGCTAACATCGCTGGCCATAGCCGGCAGTGTGTTATCTTTGCAGAATGCGAGGTACTGATTGAAGTCATACTGATAGGCCCGTTTCGTATTTTCAGATTTCAGCTCCCATACGTCATCTTTCAATTCACGTAAATTCTCTATGACGCGGTCGCGATCTGACTCAGCGATCGCCATCGGTACATTATCGACATGAATTAGCATGGAGGGCATAAATTCGCTCTTTTTATTATTTAAGATAATTTGGGTTATATTGAATAATAGAGCAAATTCGTTTGCAGAACAACGAAAGATAAAACGTGTTACATCATGCTTAAAATAATCAGTAGGATAGGGGGCGAAGCTGATTAATATAAAATCATGATGTAACACTTTAAATTGATGGAGACAAGGGTTCTACGCTGGAAAAATCGTGATACATCATGATAGAGTGAAAAAACCATCTTGAATCACTAATTATGGAATTGGTTAATCATGCTCTCAACCACGCCGGATCCTATTTGGATTGCTTATCGAGACTCACTTCTAAGTGCATTTATGTCGACAATGGACCAACATGATTATATCGATGGTGGAAAGTTCGCTGATGATGTGTCAAACAGCGTATTAAATAGCATTACACTTCGTGACGCCGTTCGAAGTATGCGGGGTGTTATCAGTGAAGAAAAAATAGAATTATTGAGGGTTAGATATCGCAGTTACAAGTATAGGAAAAGTAAGGAAAAGAAAACTCTTCAAATTGAAGAAAGCACCCATAAGTGGATTATGAGTGCGAAACAGGAACACTACTTTGACACTGTTGATGAGGCCTTGTATCACTTGTTAAATCCTAATTACTCACAACAACGAGAATGGAAAGAAGAAAGAATTCAAGTTGCAAATAATTCTATCGAAGGAGATAAAAATTATATATACAGCCTGTTAGAAAGGCTGACGGCTAATGACAGAAAAATGGTTTTATTATCCATAGAACGTGCATTTATGGACGGTTGGAAAGAAGCCAAAGCCAGCAAAACTAAAAAGGTTAGTGCGCTCGCTGAGTCTACAGAAAACTATATTAACCAATTTAAAGATTCAAAATTTCTTTAACAACCTTACGGTATCCGGTTTTTTGTAAGCTTAAGTTCCCGCTGACGGTTGGTGCGAAGTACTATTGTTGAGTCTTTGTGAAGGCGGTCTGCAATTAATTTTAAGCCCAGTTTGTCATACATCTACCGCCTTAAATATTTTTTTATTCCTACAAATATGGATAGCCACGAAATTGTAAGTGACTATCCATTAGCTTTGATTAAAAACTATAGGTAATACTGACTTCGTAAATTCGTCCGGCATAACGAACGCGAGATATGGCATCTTCATTACCACCGATGAATTCATACTCTTGTCTATTATTCAAATTGAATCCTCTGAAATTGAGCCTAGCGCCGTCATAAAATTTGTAGGAAGCAGAAAAGTCGAGTCTTCCTCCAGAAGTTTGCTCTCTTGAGTCACTTCCTAAGAAAGATGTGTTTCCGCCAGCATCCAATAGTTTCGAAGCCTGCCAGTTATAGGCCAGGCGTATACTTACATCTCTATCTTCCCAATAGCCAATCAAGTTATAAGACCGCGGAGCAATACCTGTCATCCGTGTACTCTCTCCCTGATCCGTATTAACGTATGTGTAATTGAAAACGCCACCAAAACCATTCCAAGGATATGGCAAAAAATCTAGTTTTTGCTGAACAGCCAATTCATAGCCGTTAACAGATATAACATCATCGCTGTTGAATGAACGATTAACAGTAACGGTTCTTTTATCGAGCACCTCTCCATTTTCTGTTACAAATGGTGCGATTTCTTGACATAACGGCAATGACTGACCCGCCACAGAGATAGACTCCAGCTCACCAAAAACATTTCCAAATAGAAGCTCCTGTCCAACTGGACAGATAGTTTCCCGTTGAAATAGTCCCGTTATTTCTTTTTTGAAAGCGCCTATTGAAATGGCACTTCCGTCTCGGTTGTACCACTCGAGAGAAAGATCGTAGTTATCCGAAGTGTATGGCTTTACGTCACTGCTAGGGAGTTCTAATTGGACTCTAGAGGGAGTGTTAGTCAGTGAGGATGAAGGTGTTTGAGAGCGTAAATTCGGCCGAACAATTCCTTCATAAAATGCGCCCCGCAAAATAACGTCTTCATGTAATTCTAACGCTAAATTAAAGGACGGTAACGTATGTGAGTAATCAGTGTCGCGCTGAACAACCACAAGGGATTCATTTTCTAACCCTGCTCCAACAATATCGTTATTTGTCTTGACGTATCTAATGCCGATGTTCCCAGAATAGCTGTAATTACTTATCTCCCCGTCGAACTCACTCATAACATAAGCTGCCTGAATCTTTTGTTCGACGCTAAAATTATCAGCAAACAATTGGTTAATACCATTTTGAGTTCTTACATAGAAACCTGTTGGGTCGGCAATAACACCCCCTTCAATATTCTCTAGACCATCTTGAAGAAGCGTCTTTAACCCTCGAGAGTTTAGGGACCGCCAGCCTTGTCCTGAGCCGAAGTATCCTGGGAAGTCTCCATTGAAATATGGGTTCTGGGCATCCACAAATAACACATCGTTGAAAATATTCTCCTCCGTTAAAGCACGCGTGTTAATTCCACCGGCACCGATTCGCAGATCGGTGTTTACTAGCTCTTCTTGGGATTGATAAACACCAAATTTTAGGGAAGTTAGTCTGCTAATGTCACTTCCCAAATCGAAAAAGCGCTTTGCATTAAATTCAGCGCTATTAAACTCTCGTTCTGGGCGATCTACTCGACCATTTACGAAAAACGTTACGTCTCGAAAGCCTATACTATTTGGATCTAATCGACTGCTGAAGCCAGATAAGTCTACATTGGACCATACGCCGCTGTAGTCGAAATTATTAAATCCAGATGCATTTGTGAAAGCTTTTGATAAATCACCGTTACCTGTGTTTATCTCAACATCGATACCGGTTGGTGCCCAATTTGTTCTTACACCCGTATTGGGGTCGCGATACTGCCCTGGTCTCGTGGTGTGTCGAACATCTAGCCCTTGGTTTTGGAACTCGTTAAGTGACTCGGAGTAGGTGAGTTTTCCATCCAGTATCCAATCATTTGTAAGATAATCGCCGTAAAGTATTGCTCCTTTGGCCGTTTCGGTAAAAGACATCAGGCGGTTAGCCGGCGCCCAGTTAGCGTTTTCTATTAGTACATGAGATACAGCGTATACGGGTGTACCATCTTCTTCGCTATTGAGTTGAATTGGCTTGCCTAATGGCGTTATCGCTTGACTAGCTACATCTACTTGGTTTCTTGCGGAAAACGAGACATCTTCAAAGTTGCTTTCAGTAAGGTCGCGTTTAGTATAAAGAAAGTGCATACCGAGTTTAAAGTCATCGGTTACACGATACTCAATATTCGCTGTTGCAGATATTCTGTCACCATTTTGAATTTCAGAAACTTGACCCGCTCTTGTAATCGCTCTTATAACTGCATTATCATCTAGACCGTGTGTGGCTTTATACTCAGCTAGGGAAGGTGTCACTATTTCATTTAATGTTGAGTACTGAGTATAGTTCGCAGTATCACGACGATAGATTTGTTCAGAGCCGGCTAGCTTAAATGCAATGCCCAACTTATCTTCAATTAGATGTTTTACACCTGAAAATCTGAATTGTTGATTCCATTTGTCAGTCAATTCTTCATAGCGACCACCTAAGTTAACAGAATACTTATCACTCGTTTTGGAAAGAGCTTGCTGTAGCTTCTGATCTACAGTTCCAGCAATACCGCCTTCCTGTATGTCTGCAGTAGGAGATTTAATAACAGTTACACCATCAAAAACACTTGCTTCAAAAGATCCGAATGGATTTGAACCTCCCACTTCGCCCTCGCTACGGCTCGGCGTAGCAAAAGATTGACCTTCAGCAGTAGTTTTTACAAAACCTCCCGACAAGCCTCGAAGATTAATTTCAGAATTGCGTTGGCCATCATCAGTATTCAACTGAATACCAGGTATGGCTTGTAGTGCTTCACCTAAGTCTAATGCTGGCAGGCTATCGATATCTGAGGCTGAAATAATGTCAACAACTGAAGGCGCTTCTCTTTTTGTATTAAGTGCAGTTTCCAGCGACGACCTAACTCCTCTTACTTCAATGATTTCAGTATTATCATCGCTAGAACCACTAGATGAACTTGGGCTTTTTTCAAGATCTTGAGCAAATAAAGAGTGGGACCCAATAGAAAATAGTATACAGGCAGTACCACTTACTCTACCTGCTTTTGGAAATTTGATACGCATAAACGTTCCTTTTGAATACGTTATTAATGAATAGGTCTTTTAAGCAATAAGTAGCCTTCAAGACTGCTGGTCTCGGGACTATTAGCTTAATTCGCGATCAATACACTAAAAATCATTTACAGTAAATATTTATCAACACCAATCACACACTTTCATTACCGATCATTAACAATTGTATTTTTCACGACAAAAAATTATATTTAGCCTTAGTATCAGCTGCTTAATTTATGTAAAGATAATGTAAAGTTATTCGCAACACGAAGACACTCTCCATAGTTAGTACTATTATTTCAACGCACCATAATCTATAGAGATGAACCCACTAGTGAAGAATGTTGTTGCAACAAACCGCTTCGGATTAGGCGCTCATCCAGGTGAACTAGAGAAAGCATCAAGTGATCCACTGGATTACGTACTTAACCAAATAGACCCTATTTCATTTGGAATGTGGGGCTCGTCACATTCTATAGCGATAACGCTAAATCGAATGCGCAAAGAAGATTCTGAAAAATCAAAAGAAGAGTCTAGGAAATATGGACAAGTCACGTATAGGCAACTAGCAGTAGGCACGCTCAACAATGCGATAAATAGTACACAGCCATTTATGTGGAGAATGCTGGATTTCTTCTCAAACCATTTTAGCGTTACTGCTCAAGGTGCATACCTAACTGCGCTATCAGGCACATTAGAACGTGAGGCAATAGCACCAAACCTATTGGGTAAGTTTTCAGATATGTTACTTTCCACTTACCGTCACCCAGTTATGCTAGCGTATTTAAATAATGAAAAGTCAGTTGGTCAAAACTCTCGACTGGGTAAAAAGGGAAAAGGACTGAATGAGAACCTAGCCAGGGAGATACTTGAATTACATACATTGGGCATAGAGGGCGGTTATACGCAAAAGGATGTTATTGCGCTTGCTAACGGCATCTCAGGTTGGGGAATAAAGAATCCAGATAAAACAGAAGGGGAGCTTTTTTCTTTTAGGAAAGCGGGCCACGAGCCAGGTTCGCAAAACTTGCTTGGTCGCAAATTTGATCAAACCAACCAACAGCAAGGTGAAGCCATGATTCATTTTATAGCATCTCAACCAGCTACCGCTAAATTCATAAGCGGAAAACTGGTTAAACATGTTGTCAGTGACTCACCCACACCTGCATTACTCAAATATGTCGAAGAGACTTGGATAGACACTAAGGGAGATTTGAAAGCGGTTTACACCGCGCTTGTTACCCACCCACACGCTTGGCTTATCAACAGTGAAAAATTTAAAACACCTAGGGAGTTTTTTATATCAACGAGCAGAGGTCTCGGTCTTAAGTCAGTAAAAGAGGGAAGCTCTATTCGTATTTTGAAAAATATGGGCCAAGCACCACTCAAAGCGGGAAGCCCTGCTGGCTATGCAGACTCAGAAGACTTCTGGAACAGTGGTTATGGATTGATGGCTAGAGCCGACTGGATAGCGTCGCTAGGTATAGATAAGAACATAGAAGTAAAGACGATAGCAGATAATGTTCTTGGGCCGGCGCTATCTAAAAACACCCAGCAACTAATGAAGCGAGCAGAGAGTCGTGACCGAGCTTTCGCACTATTGTTTTTGAGTCCCGAATTTATGAGGAGATAAAGATGCAACGGCGTACATTATTGAAAATTCTAGCGAGCGGTGCCGTTATGCTTCACTCGCCTACTTTGTTTGCGGCTCAACAGACCGATAAAACAAAATCATTAAAGCGTGTAGTTTGGATATTGCAACGAGGCGCTGTGGACAGCTTGCATACGGTGATACCTGCCTTTGAGAAAAGTCTATCATCGATGCGCCCAAATTTAATGTCAGGGCTTGACGATGCCTTTGCTGTAGACAATAACTATAAACTTCATCCGTCTCTTTACAATCTACACGATTTATTTAAGCGCAAAGAACTATCGTGTGTTGTAGCGACATCGACTGGATATAAAGGCCGATCTCATTTTGATGGTCAGGATTACTTAGAAAGCGGATTGGCAAGTGCAAACTTACAGTCTGGCTGGCTTGGCCGTGCGATGAATGTCCTTGGCACCGAAGGTATAGCAATATCCAAGACAATGCCTTTAGCTTTTAGAAATTCACTACGAGGCAGTAACTTTTATCCATCTAAATTTAATAATTCAATAGATAGCTTAACCGATGATCTAGCTGCGCTCTACCAATATGATGAAAAACTCGCGAAATCACTGTCGGCAGGCAAGGAAATAAAAGATGCATTGATGGGCGATAACAAGGGGAGCCGTCAATCCTCGTTTTCAAAATTGTGTAGCGAATGTGCCGATATAATGAAATCAAAATCGAATATACAGTTTGTAATGTTAGAGAGCGGAGGCTGGGATACGCACAAGGCACAAAGCGCGAAATTGTCTAGAGAGTTAAAACAACTAGATAGCGGTATTGCACAGCTAAAGAAAGGCCTAGGCAGTGAATGGAACAATACTCTTGTATTAGTTACATCAGAATTTGGGAGAACTGTGCGAGAAAATGGCACAGGCGGCACTGATCATGGCACGGCTGGTAGTATGTTTATTGCAGGGGGTTCTCACCTCGGTGGTTCCGTTCGTGGAGAATGGCCGGGCATTTCTGAATACAAACTATTTGAGAACCGCGATTTACTGCCAACAACGAATACAATTTCTTGGATTGCCACAGCACTAAAACAGCACCTTAGTCTAAGCCCGAGTCAAATCAAATCTATTTTCCCCAACCACTCCCCTTACGAACATAGACTTTTTGACTAACTTACTGTGTATTAGGCTCGAGAAGCTATCAAAGTTTAACTAGCCAAAAATTAATTCATGAGGCTGTAATGTTTTTCAAAATCGTCTGTCTTAGACACCCTACCCAACGGGTTTACCATGTAAAGGCTATCATTGATATCCCTCGTCAAAATGAACAGACATCAATTATTCCATATTTGCGATCATGCCTTAATTTTGGTTCGAATTTCTAAGTTGCTTGCCCCTGAATTTACTGGGCTATCCTCAAATGAACCAATAAAACGTAAATCCCTGCACACCGCGAATTTACTGGGCTATGCTCAACGCCTCAAATAGACCATCAAAACGTAAATCCCTGCACACCGTGAATTTACTGGGCTATGCTCAACGCCTCAAATGGACCATCAAAACGCAAATCCCTGCACACCGCGAATTTACTGGGCTAACCTCAACGCTTCAAATAGACCATCAAAACGTAAATCCCTGCACACCGCGAATTTACTGGGCTATGCTCAACGCCTCAAATGGACCAATAGAACGTAAATCACTGCACACCGCAAATTTACTGGGCTATGCTCAACGCCTCAAATGGACCATCAAAACGCAAATCCCTGCACACCGCGAATTTACTGGGCTAACCTCAACGCCTCAAATGGACCAATAAAACGTAAATCCCTGCACACCACGAATTTACTGGGCTAACCTCAACGCCTCAAATGGACCAATAAAACGTAAATCCCTGCACACCGCGAATTTACTGGGCTAACCTCAACGCTTCAAATAGACCATCAAAACGTAAATCACTGCACACCGCGAATTTACTGGGCTAACCTCAACGCCTCAAATGGACCAATAAAACGTAAATCCCTGCACACCGCGAATTTACTGGGCTAACCTCAACGCCTCAAATAGACCATCAAAACGCAAATCCCTGCACACCGCGAATTTACTGGGCTAACCTCAACGCCTCAAATGGACCAATAAAACGTAAATCCCTGCACACCGCGAATTTACTGGGCTAACCTCAACGCCTCAAATGGACCAATAAAACGTAAATCCCTGCACACCGCGAATTTACTAGGCTATCCTTAACGCCTCAAACAAAAACGTGAGCTACTTTTTTGCTCACCATTATTCAAAATAGGTTATATTGTTAGGAGTCGCACAGCTTTCAGCAATGCATCAACGGAGTGAATATGCACAAAGCTTTTATATTTTTTGGATTGTTAATGCTGTGCATGCCTGCTCTTTCCCAACAACCCAAAAATGTCATTTTCATTCTCGCGGACGATCTTGGATGGAACGACACATCAATTTATCAACCAAATAAATTTTATGAAACACCTAATATTGATGCTCTAGCTCAGAAGGGCATGACCTTCACGCATGCCTTTAGTAATAGTCCGTTATGCTCACCCACTAGAGCGTCAATACTCACTGGACAAACACCAGCACGCCATAATATTTTAAATCCCAATATAAACAATACAGCCGTTAGACTAACCGCATTAGAACAGTCCGCGGGGCCAAGTGATCAACCTGCCACCACCCCGTTAACCGCCACGCGGTTAGATACTTCACTGCCAACCCTCGCGAAGGTTTTAAAAACAAAAAACTACCAAACTGCACATTTTGGCAAATGGCACCTTGGTGCTTCTCCATACAGCGCGTTAGAACACGGCTTTGATATTGATATTCCTCATTTTAGCGGTCCAAGCCCTACTGGAGGGTACCTTGCACCTTGGTCATTTGCTCCCAACCTTGAGCCAGATATACCGCTAGAACATATCGATATGCGTCTCGCCAAAGAAGCAAAGCAGTGGATTGCTGAGACTCATGCAGACGGTCCGTTCTTCGTTAACTTCTGGCCATTTTCCGTTCACGCTCCATTTAGTGCCAAAGCTGATTACGTCACCTATTTTAGAGAGAAGCGCTCACCATTTAATAGCCAGCGCAGTGCAACCTACGCAGCGATGATCAAACATTTTGATGACGCTATTGGTATTTTATACAGCGCATTGGTAAATGCTGGTATAGAGAAAGACACCATAATCGTTTTCACCTCTGATAATGGTGGAAATATGTATGATGTATTAGGTGAAATGCACCCAACGAGTAACTTTCCATTAAGGGGAGGTAAGGCAACGCAGTATTCAGGCGGAAATCGGGTTCCTACCTTTATAATTTGGCCGGGGTTGACGCAAAAAAATACAATAAGCGAAACGCCAATTCAGACAGTAGATTTCTATCCAACGCTACTTAGGGGACTGAATATTGACTTACCTAATGAGCACTTAATAGATGGTACTGATATAAGACCTATTTTGACCGGCGACACCGTTGATATGCGGCCCATTATTACGTATTACCCAACAATGCCGCGTGTGCCTGATTGGCTCCCCCCGTCAGCAACAGTAATGTATGACGGCTGGAAACTTATAAAGACTTTTTTTTATGGCGAAGGTGAGACTCACCGACACGCCCTATACAACATGGTTGATGATATCGACGAAACGGTAAACTTGGCCAATGCAGCAACCGATAAACGCAACGAACTCGACAGTCTGTTGACAAGTTACCTTATGCTAACGGATGCAGCGCTTCCTTTACAAAATCCAGACTATCAACAAGGGGCTTTTGATTTCGATAGTATTGGTAACTCGGCAAGCAAATATAGATTGCCCGAGGACCGCGTATCTTCAAAATTAACGCTTAATATCAACGCGTCGCGGCGTAAGGCTAGTGCTGGCGACAAAATCACCTTGTCATGGGAGCTATTAAACACCGAGGGAAAGAGCCAAGTAGACTATCAACAATTTATGGGCCCAGATATCAATGTTGAGGCAACAAGAGATAGACTTTCATTCATAGCTCCAGTGGTTAGTACTTCTCAATTCATCAGTTTCGCATTTATTGCGCAGGACAGCGTTAAAACAATTCGCAAGCAAATCGCTGTGCAAATACTACCCGTAAATAGCCCTCCCACTATTCGCATACCTTACAAAAGTCTTTCAGCCACTGCTGGTAGCTCGGTGTCCATTGAATACAAACTCAGTGATACCAATAAAGATCTGCTTTCCCTGCAAGTAGTAAGCGCCTCACTTTCTCTGAATGAGGCTGTGGATGTAACGCAGAGTACTTACGTAGTTAGCATACCTAAGTCATTTTCCGGGAAAGAAGCCTCACTAAAGCTAACTGTGTCTGATGGCGATACAACGGACAGCGAAACATTAACTATTTCAGTCTCACAGCCTAAGGCAGAAAATAATACTCCAAATAATAGCTCAATTCCTGACACTTCCAATGGAGGAAGCATATTTTGGTCAATACCAGTCCTTTGGATATTTTTACGTGCGAGAAGTTATTTTGGTAGCAAGGCTTAAAACAGTTTTATTACCAATATTTACTCGGTGCTTTTTCATCTCGTCATAACACATCATAGAGTTCGGGAAGTCCTTCAAATTATATCGCTGCTCTCGAGATCAACAAAAAAATAACATAAAAGTTCTGTTAGTAACGTTACTTAAGTTTCCACTATCTGCTCTCAGTTAAATCCTGCCGAACACCAAGTGACTATTTATGATTGTTAATGATATTTAAAAAACCTCAACCTCGTGGACATCACAATTATCAATATTCTTTGTACCACTCTGAAATACTTAAACAAAATCATTTAGAAATTTTAACCTTGAAGATAAATGACGAAAGCGCTGAAGCGATATCGCTCAAAAATATTCAGTATTAGACTAATGAATAGTCTAAATTTCATTACAAATGATGATAAATGACTTGTTTTGACTGTTTCATGTGGTTAATATGGCTTCACAAAGATTTAACAATACATTTAAGAAACACACTTAAATCACACAACAAAGAGAATGGGTCGATGCAAAATACAAGATCAAATATAAATAGAAAGCTGTTGGGCAACACAGCAGCACTTTTATTAACCATTAGTTCTCCTACATTGCTTGCGCAAGAAGTTAACACGGCAGTTAATAGCGCACAGCAGAACACTGATAAAAAACAAGACGAAAGCGTAGAAGTTATTGAAGTCTCTGGTGTAAGAGCCTCGCTTGAAGATGCGCTTAATACCAAACGTAACGCCGCATCTATCGTTGATGCTATCTCAGCTACTGATATCGATGCTTTGCCTGCACTAGATTTTGGCGAGGCACTTCAAGCTATTCCTGGCGTTCAGTTGAACACTGATGAAGAAGGCAGACAAAGTACTATCAGTCTTCGTGGTTTAGGTAGTGGGTTCGTAAAAACAACGGCAATGGGCCAATCGTTTGCGACGCCCTCGGGCGCAAGCAACATTAATGCTGTGGGCGAACCAAATCCATTTGCAGCATTTGAAGCTAGTATTTTCGACGGTGTAACCGTTGTTAAAAGTCCGACAGCAGACCTTCAGGCTGGAGGTATTGCCGGTATCGTCGATCAGAAGCTTCAGCAAGCCTTGTCAAAGAAAGACGGTTCAGCATCAATAAGTGTAGGCGGACGCTATGAGGATCTAACGGGTAATGTAGACCCAAACTTTAGGATCTCTGGCGTTAAACACCTTATGGACAAGAAATTAGGTGTAGCTTTCAAGCTAGCTGGTTCGGGACAAACATTTAGACGAGATACTTTTGATATTGTCGATTATACATCTGTAGATACTGTGGACGGCGATGTGCGAGCCACCAATATTGCCGAGTATCGCGAGAAATGGGGCTTAGCTGAAGATGCACAACTTACAGCGCCAGCGCGCGCTCGAAACGTAAGTGAGTACAGTGATGGCGATAGAATCTCGTTTTCTGGTAATATCGAGTACCGCGTAAGTGAAAACTTTAAGCTTGGCGCGCATTTACTCTTCTCAGAACGTGACTTAGCTGACGGAACGAAGGAAGCTTCAACCATCAGCCCAGGCTTCAATACTAATCGTCGTGACAGAGATAATTTCGATGGTCGCGTAACACTAGATATGGATACAGCGCCGTTTGCTTACGATAGAACTGCTGACGAAGAAGGCGCTCCTTTAGTGTATGCAGTATCTAACTATGACTTCACGGATGGCTCTCTTCAAACAGAAAACCGTAAGACCACTTTTAGAGAGAAAACAGAAGGTATTATTCTTTACGCTGACTACTTCACAGACGATTGGGCTTTCGACGGCACGATTACACGCTCAGAGGCTAGCAATGAGTTTCAAAACGTAGGCTTTACCTTTTTATCTAATCAAGATTGGCGAGACACTTTCAATTTCACAGACGCCGATGGTCGCCGAAATGGGATTGACAGTGTTCCTACTGGCTTTAATGGCTCTATAAATTCCGGTAACGGCAATTTAGATAACATTTTTGTTCAAGGTGAATACGATCAGCCATATGTTTATAACAACTTAGTATGGCAAGAGCCAAACCTGAGTTCGTCAAGTGTTAACTCAGTATCTGACGCTAACCAAGGTCGACGCCTAGCATTCAGAATTACAGGCCGCGTTCGGGATTTATCTAGAGAAGTTAGCAGTGCTGAATTTAACGCAGAACGTTTTGTTGATTTTGGTTTGGGTAACTCACTTAACTTTGAAACTATAAAATTTGGCGCGAGGTTCTCAAGAGAGTCTCTTGAAAGTATCGACCAAAGACAAGGTTTAGCCGGCGTCGATACAAGTAATATTTCTGATGCTTTCCTAACTGACAACATTTTGTCTTCTGAGCAAGGTGATTACTTTGGCGGTAATATTCCAGGCACATTTGACAACACATCAGGATGGTTGACCATCGACAATGATTTAGCATTGGATATGTTACAGCAAGGCATCGAGACCGATGTCAATAATATCCCCACTGCGACCTCTTTTAGCACTCCATTTGCAGGTTTAGAGCGCAACAGAACCGGGTTTTGGGATCAACAGGACAGAAATACTGGGCTACCTAATAACATTGGTTTTAACTTTGCTGCAGACCAAGATATCTTAGCAATGTATGTCATGACTGACTTTGGCGGAGAGCTAGGATCAGTTCCGTATCGCGGCAATATTGGCGTTCGCCATATTCAAACCGACAACACGTTCGATGGCTTTGAAACCCAAGTGGATGAGCAAGGTCGAAATGGTATAGCGGCACCGGTTACTTTTGATGACGACTACCAACATACGCTTCCCATGGCGAACATTACTTTCGAAGTTCATGATGATGTGTTGCTCAGAGGTGCTTATTATGAAGGTATCGTTCGTCCTAACCTGCTTGCACAGCGTCCAACTGCCGCTTTGCGTGGCGGCAACCAAACGGTTCGTTTAGACCTACCGACAGCAACAGTACGTCCTTATGAAGCGAAGAATTACGACCTTTCACTAGAGTGGTATAACCGCGAAGGTAGTGCAATCTCAGTAGGTTACTTTAAGAAAGAGATCACAAACTTATTTGATTCTGAACAAGGCTTTTGTCCTGAGCCAGGTACAAACCCCATTGTTGACCGCTTACTGGGCGACATAGAGCGCACACCTGGGACTAATGGACGAGAGTTTGGTTGTATTCAAACGACACCTATCATTGACGATGACGGTAACGAAAACTTGAGAGAAGTAAATATCACTGCTCCTATCAATATTTCAGATAAAATTACCGTTACAGGCTATGAGGTTGCAATCCAGCAGAAGCTTGATTTTCTTCCTTACCCTTGGAACGGCTTTGGTGGTGTATTTAACTACACAAGCTTAGATCAAGAAGGCAGTGAAATTGAGTTAACGCGTGTATCACCGGAATCGTTCAACGTAATTACCTACTGGGAAAATGACGGAATAAGCTTACGCTTGTCGTACAACTGGCGTGACGATCAAACGCTTAGAGGCGCTAACTCGTTCTTAGGTACTAATGCCCGTACAAGAAAGGCAATAGGCCGATTGGATTTTGTAGGTCAATATGCGCTTAATGACAAAACTAAATTGTTCTTACGTGCTTTCAACTTAACTGATGAAGTTGGCGAGGAGTTCTTAGGCACAGACGAACGTGCTATCAGCCGTTTAACGTATACAGGTCGTATCTATCAATTAGCTGTTAACTATAGATTTTAATTTTAGCAAGTAAGGTTGGCTGGGGCGAAAGTCCTCGCCATCTTTGATGTTTTCCCAAGAACCTCCAAAATTTTACGCAAATTTTACGCGTTTTCATTTCCCTTCCTTGATACATTTAACAAAGTATTTTCACAAGAACAATTGAGTTAACTGTATGCGCGATATCGCAGTTACATGCTCCATTATGGTATCTGCTGTTCTGGTAAGTTGGCTGCTAAGCAGTTCATTTTTACCGTTAGGTGGTACGCTACTCATCTTGCAGCTTGGCTCTGTTGCCTGTGCAATTATATTTTCTCGCTTTAACGGTATTTTAGCGGCTCTGTTTGGCGCCGTGAGCTTCAACTTTTTCTTCACCGAACCTTTGTATTCAGTTCGAATGAGCAATGCCGACGATGTCGTTAATATGGCAACTTTCATTGTCGTCGCCATTCTGACAAGTGAATTAACTGCGTTTTATAAGAAACAACAAACAGCCCTTCGAAAGGCCCAATTGCAGGCGAATGTACTTCGTTCAGTTTCACACGACTTACGTACACCACTCTCCTCAATTATAGGCTCTATGGAAACATTAGATTCTTACTATCACTCATTACCTGAAGAAGATAAGCGAGAATTAATAAAAGGCAGTATCTCTGAGAGCAGGCGTTTACACACCTATGTCGAGAATATTCTTCAAGCCACAAAAATTCAGAGCGACTTACTCATTGCAGGAAGAGAGAAAGTCACTATCCGCTTTATCATTGATAACCTCTTAGTTAGGTTTAGCACCAACCGGATTTCCGTTACCTATAAAAATAGCAATGAGCACGTTACTGCTAGCGGACCACTTTTGGAGCAAGCGTTATTTAATATAATCGACAATGCACTTAAATTTAGCAGCCAAGCAGTGAAAGTGATTGTTAGCAACGACGCGAAAAACACATACTTTTCTATCGAGGATTCAGGCATTGGCCTTAAAAATGGCGATACTGAATCACCTTTCCTCCTGTTCTCTTCTTCACGCGATGGTGATGTTGGAAGGGGCGGTATTGGTCTTGGACTCAATGTGGCCAAAGGAATAGCGGAAGCTCATAAAGGAACGCTGATACTTCAAAATTTGGATCAAGGTTGTCGTGCAATTCTTTCTATCCCTAATTTAAGCGAGCAGTTTTCATGAATACCGTTCTCATTGTTGAAGATGAAACTCACATTCGCCGAATGATAAGTATCGCTTTGAAAGCTGAAGGGTTTAAAACCAAAGAATCAGGTAGCGTGCAAGACGGACTAGTACTTGCCCTAAAAGAAAAGCCTGAATTAATAATATTGGATCTTGGACTTCCTGATGGGGATGGCAAAGAAATCCTAAGGCGCGTGAGACAGACTAGCAGTGTACCCATTTTGGTTTTATCAGCGCGACATTCAGAGGATGACAAAGTCGAGCTTTTAATGTCAGGAGCAAATGATTACGTGAGTAAACCGTTCAGTATAAAGGAACTGATTGCTCGTATAAGGGTTCTCCTACGCGATATTACGCCAGTTATTCCTGAAGCTGAACGCATAAGAAATTTTCAAGACCTCAACCTCGACTTGAATAGTGGGTTGTTAACCTTTGGAAAGACGCATGTTTCGCTCACACCCAAAGAGCTCTTGTTGATGGATGTTTTAACGAGGGATGTTGGGATTTTCATCAACCAGACAGTGCTTATGCGCACCATTTGGGGGAACTACAATAGCGAAGATACCCATTACATTAGAATTTTGGTTAGCCACTTAAGAAAAAAACTTTCATCACTGAGCACAAATCAATTTTCAATAGAGACTTCCGCGGGCCACGGCTACCGGTTTGTATTTAATCATTCGGAGTAAACTTATGGCACATTTTACGGTAATAGGGTTAGGGCGTTTTGGATTAACAGCGAGCATTGAGCTTATACACATGGGGCATACCGTTACGGGAATAGACAAAGACGAAAAACTCGCTGAACAATACGCAGGACAACTAACTCAGACGCTTATATGCGATGTTACTGATGAGAGAGCATTGAAAGAACTCAACCTCTGTCAAAGTGAAGCCGTGCTTGTAGCAATAGGTGAAGATATGCAGGCCAGCCTGCTGTGTACACTCCACGTTAAAAACTTGGGTGTAAAAGATATTTGGGTTAAAGCGAATACTGCAGCGCACCACACAATTCTTTCTAAACTGGGGGTTACTCGAATTGTACACCCAGAAGAGGAAATGGGCGCGCGGGTTGCACAGGCATTAAATTACCCCATGGTAAGTGACTACCTCAGCGTTGGTCACGGGAACTATATTGTAGACGTACACCTTCCTTTAGATTTTAAGCCCTCGAGTTTAGAGCAGTTAGTTAAAGGGTTTGAAAATTCAATTCATTGTTTACTACTGAAACGTGAGCAAGAAGTAACAAAATCTCCTCCATCATCTTTTATTGCCCGTGAGCGCGATACGCTTATTTTATACGGCCCTAAAGAGGCCTTAGTCAGAATTGCCCCAAGGTTGAAGTAATGACACGCTGGAACTTACAACAACGCCCAATATCCAGAAAAGCAAAAAGCGCTTACAAAATACAGGCAGCACCGCCTCTCATTTTATCGCTGAGCTTTTTAGCAGTAATAGCGATTGGTACCTTGCTACTACTGCTTCCCGGCATGACCACTCAACCTATTTCATTTTCACAGAGCCTATTCACTGCAACGTCGGCAGTAACTGTCACTGGATTGGTCGTTGTTGATACAGGAACGGTATTTACTCAAGTAGGGCTCACTATCATTGCTCTATTGATTCAAATTGGCGGCCTTGGATTGATGACCTTCGCAGTAGTAACCTTAATTGCACTAGGCAGCAAAATATCGTTTTTACAGCAATCTGCTATTAAAGAGGCATTTAATCAAACGGACCTATCTACACTAGTTTCTACCGCTAAATCAGTGCTCTTGTTTGCGTTAATAATCGAATTGCTAGGCTTTATTATTTTATCGATTTTTTGGTTACAGACTAAGCCTATCGGAGAAGCGCTGTTTCACGCATTTTTCTATACGGTTTCTGCTTTCAACAACGCAGGTTTCGCCCTTAGCGCCAATAGCCTATCCTCGTATGTCGGAAATCCAGTGATCAATCTCACGATAACTGCCTTATTTATCATTGGTGGTTTAGGCTTCTCCGTATGGATAGATCTAAACAAAAAGCGAGCATGGCGGCCTCTTTCTGTTTATAGCAAGCTAATGATTAGTAGCACTTTTATCATCAACGGCATCGCGCTAGTTTTGATTTACTTTATCGAAAAAGATAATCCCAATACCCTTGGTGGTTTAGACTCATCGTCTAGATTTTGGGCGGCATGGTTTCAAGCCGTAACGCCTCGAACCGCTGGATTTAACACTATCGATATAAGTGCGCTAGAAAATGCTACAACGTGGCTAACGCTTCTGCTTATGTTTATAGGGGGAGGGTCTATGAGTACAGCAAGCGGAATTAAGCTTGTTACTTTTGTCGTGCTAATCATGTCAGCATATAGCTATTTGCGCCGTGACCCCTCGCCATCAATATTCGGAAGGTCGCTATCTACTGAGACCAGAGGAAAAGCACTAGCACTGACTCTTCTTTCAACTGCGGTATCGTGGTTAGCAATATTCATTCTATCAATAACCGAAAAAGCTGATTTCCTAGATGTAGTTTTTGAAGCTATTTCCGCTCTCGGCACGGTGGGGTTATCTAGGGGGTTAACGGGTGATTTGTCTGATGCTGGTGCAGTCGTAATTATCTTTTTGATGTTTATAGGCCGCTTGGGACCATTAACTATTGCGTACTTCCTAGCTAGCCCTCGTCAGGTAACAATTAGATACCCGAACAGCACTATTCCTGTAGGATAAAAGATACATCGAAAGACGTCAGATGACGCCTTTCTCTTATTAAATCAAAAGTTACGAGACTAAAGACTTAACATATGACGTTATTGATCCATCTTTGCCATTTTCAAAAAGGCATTTCTGAAAACGTTCTCCAGATAAAGCAACTTTCACAAGCTCTTGGTCAATTTTCTTCAACGTATCGACGTAATCATCGCTCGACAACGCCGCTTTTAGATCTGCTAAGATGGCGGCATTGCGAACCTGAGGCTCTTTTCTCTCAACAGGATATCCAGCGCCTCGCTCACCAGTTAATGCTTTCTCAAAGATATAACGTGCATTAAGCTCTGCACCCCAGCCAAAACCTTTCGCAAAAGGAAGTGCCAATGCATTACCGTTGTTAACTTGGTTAAACAAAAATGCATCTGAAGGGTCGATACAATAACCACAGAACACACCGGGTTGAGCATTCAACGACATCAGAGCACCTTGCCCAGTACCACAACCAGCAATAACGAAATCTACTGCACCAGAATTTATCAATGTTCCGGCCATGATACCCAAATGCACGTAGGTAAGATGATGATCGGTTTCACTATTCATCCCTACATTGTGGACACTATGACCTAGTGAATCGGCTACAGATTCTAGCTCTTTAAGAATTACAGGATTTTTTGCCGCCTGGCTATTTTCCATCATTAATGCAATCTTCATGACTACTCCTGAGTAAATTTGAAAGACACGCCCACTATAACATCTTTAACAGTCATTAATAAGCAAGTGAGATAAAATCATGCGGCTAAGAACGTTAATTTTCGAAGAACTTCACAATCCAAGTGCCATTACTCGTTGATAAGGTTAATCAATTGTTAGCATCCACACTCTTCCCATGATATTTTATGATTGGATATAATCGTTTTTGGCATCAATAGTTCATGTTTCGACAACTCTTATTAGTTATTCTCGCAGGTATTGTACTTAACGCTTTCGCTAGTGAGGCTGAGCAGTGTGGTTCGTGTCATCAAGAGCAATTATCTGACTGGCTAAAATCGGATCATAGTAAAGCCATGGATGTAGCCTCAGAAGCAACGGTAAAAGGTAATTTCGACGATCTTGTATTTGAGCACTTCAATCAAAAAGCGACATTTTTTAAGCGCGACGGCAAGTACTTTATAAAGCTTGAAGAAAACGAACACACTACAGACTATGAAGTGAGTTACGTATTTGGTCACTTTCCTCTTCAAGAATACCTTATCAAAACTGACAGCGGAAAAATGCAGGTGTTCCCTTTTGCATGGGATTCAAGAGAAAAATCAATTGGTGGCCAAAGGTGGTATCCCATTTATCCCGATGAAGAAATTAGCCAGGAAGATAGATTACATTGGTTGCAACCGTTACAGAATTGGAATGGGATGTGTGCAGACTGTCACTCATCAGGTTTACAAAGAAACTACGACAGTGAAAGAGATTCCTTTAAAACAGTTTGGAACGAAGTGAACGTTTCTTGCCAATCATGTCACGGTAAGCTTTCTAACGGTCACTACAAAAAAAGCAAAACATCCCATTCTGCTCTTACTAAAGACGAACAGAAAAATATTGGCAACTGGTTATTGGGCGAAAATGACGATATCGCTTCTTGGGCAGGTCCCGAAAGAGACAACCGTTTTATGGATACCTGTTTTGCTTGCCATTCGCTTCGCACGCCGCTCACTGATGGGATCACCCCATCTGAACCGTTTTTATCACAGTTCAAGCCTGCCTTGTTGTCAACGCCTCAGTATCATGTAGACGGGCAAATTCGAGATGAGGTGTACGTATATGGGTCCTTCTTACAAAGTAAAATGTTCGAGGCTGGTGTGAATTGCAATGATTGTCACAATCCTCACACTGCCAAAGTAAAAGTAGAAGGAAACGGGCTTTGTTTACAATGTCATAAATCATCGACATTTGATGATGTGAAGCACCATCGTCACGAACCCGATACCGCAGGTTCACAGTGTGTGAACTGTCATATGCCGACGAATACCTATATGGGTGTCGATGAACGACGAGACCACAGCTTTCATATTCCGACACCAAGTTTAAGTGAAAAATTCGATACGCCAAATGCTTGTAATGGTTGCCATGAAGATAAGAGCGCAAAGTGGGCTAAAGATAGCTTAATTGACTGGCATGGCGCTCCAACTTCTCCACATCCTGCAGAAATGCAATATATGCGATTACTAAGTGGTGAACGTTTAACAGCAAATCGCCACATTGCGTTGGCAAAAAATAGCTCACTTCCAGACATTAAGCGAGCCACCGTTATATCTTTATTACCTAACACTGTTCAAGCCCTACCCTACAGTTACGCCAAGTTATTAGCATCTGACGGCAGCCCGTTGGTGCGACTTGCCTTTGCAGACATCTCATTTCTAGTTGATAGAAACAAAAGGTCCCAACTTTTAAAACCTCTGCTTCAAGACCAATTCAGAGCCATCAGAATTGCCTCGGCAGAGCAACTGATCGCTTCAGGTGAGGTGTCGCTCGTTTCATCTACTGTTTTGAGTGAAATGACAGAGTCATCACAACAGACACTATGGCGAGGTGAGGGCAATTTAAACGCTAGCTTAGTTCAAGCGAACTTAGGGAACTTTGACAAAGCAGAAGAATTCTTAAAAGCAGGCATATCAAGAGACCCTTTCTTTGAGCCTAATCACATTAATTTGGCCAATCTGTATCGCTCATTGGGCAAGGATCACTTAGAAGGCTCAACACTTAAAGACGGTCTGGAAGCTAACCCTCAATCTTCGTTAATGCATTACGCTGAGGGTATGCGTTTGATAAGAGCCCAAGATATAGATACTGCTATTATCCACCTGACAAAGGCCAACAATATCGAGCCTAGCAATAGTAACTATTTGTACATTTTGATGTTGGCTTTAGACAAAGCGGGCGACACCAAAGGTGCGATAGAAATTTTGAAAGACAAGGTTTCTGCAGTGAATAATCAATTTGAATTGCTTCAACTTGGTCTAAATTTTTCTCAACAATTAGGGCTTCGAATTGAATACATGCACTTTAAAAAAGAATTGGAAAAAGCGCAACGCCAATAATTTATGCAGCTAGTGATATAGATAAATTAAACATTATTGTAGGGAGAAACTGAATGTCTGAAAAGTTAGGTGTAGTCGAAGATATGGGAGGCGGCATTAAGCGCCAAATACTTGCTTATAACAATGATGCTATGGCCGTCAAAGTATGGTTTGAGAAGGGCGCAGAGGGCTACGCTCACAGCCATCGTCATACCCAAATAGTCTATTGCGAAGAGGGAGAGTTTAACTTCACCATCGGCGGCGAATTAACGGTATTAAAGGCAGGTGATAGCTGTGCTATCGATCCACATGTTGAGCATGGTACAACAACAGAAACGGGCGGTATCCTTATTGATATGTTTAGCCCGATGCGAGAAGATTTTTTGTAAGACCCTAGCTAGGAGTAAAACTGTCTTCGCCTCATAAAAAAAGCTGCAAATTTGCAGCTTTTTTGACTATCGTAAAGCTTTATTTGTAAATGATCTGATTCACAATATTCTCTAGACCTTCCTGCTTTCCTGAAATAGGCTTGGGATCTAAGGATTTCACTTTAGTGTGCTCGGCTAAGGATTCTAACGACATATTTCCATCAAGAATTTCTCGTCCGAACACCGAGTTCCATTCTGCATAGCGACTCTTTACATTACTGCCTAGCACGTCGTTTGAAATAAGCTCGTAAGCTTTCTTTAAGCCTAACGCACACGTGTCCATACCGCCTATGTGACCTAAAAACAGATCTTCGGCGTCTAAGCTTTGGCGCCTTAGCTTCGTATCGAAGTTAAACCCACCTGATGTATAACCACCGTTCTTTAAAATTTCATAACAAATGAGCGTCATTTCTTCCACTGAATTAGGAAACTGATCGGTGTCCCAACCCAGCTGAGCATCCCCGCGATTCGCATCGATAGAACCAAAAATATCAAGTGCAAAGGCAGTCGCCACTTCGTGATGAAATGAATGCCCTGACAAAGTTGCATGGTTCCCTTCAATATTGACTGCGAACTCTTTTTCTAATCCGAACTCTTTCAAAAAACCATAAACAGTGGCTGTATCATAATCGTATTGGTGCTTTGTAGGCTCCTGTGGCTTCGGTTCAATCAGGAGTAGGCCATCAAATCCAATTTTGTGTTTATGCTCGACAACCATGTTCATAAATCGCCCTAACTGCTGACGTTCTCGTTTTAAATCTGTGTTCAAAAGAGTTTCGTAGCCTTCACGACCACCCCACAACACATAGTTAGCGCCACCGAGAGCTTTAGTGGCATTCATGGCATGGTAGACTTGTGTCGCTGCGCGAGTAAAAATCTCAGGATTAGGGTTGGTAGCTGCGCCAGACATGTAACGAGGGTGGCTAAATACGTTTGCAGTTCCCCACAAGAGCTTCATCCCGGTTTCTTCTTGTTTACGAGCTAAAACATCGGTCATCTCAGCGAAGTTTCGAATATAGTCTTGTATTGAATCGCCTTCAGGGGCAACGTCGATATCGTGAAAGCAGTAAAACGGCGTGCCTAGCTTTTCAAAAAAAGAAAACGCCACATCTGCTTTCTGCTTAGCTCGCTCCATTGGGTCGCCGGCAGCAAGCCACGGTCTATTAAATGTGCCACCACCAAAAACGTCAGCACCGTCCCAACAGAAATTGTGCCAGTAACACGTTGCAAAGCGAAGGTGCTCTTCCATTGTTTTTTCACCAATAATCTCTTTAGGATTATAGTGTTTAAACGCCAAAGGGTTAGTTGACTCCGGTCCTTCATATTTAATTGAAGGTATGCTTTCAAAATAGTTACTCATCATTTTTCCTTTTTTGTACGCGCTGAATGGCCACGTAGCTGTCGTTTCTAAATTTTTACTCTTAACTTGATTTCAAGAGAAGAATGGTTCAACGGCGTAGTACAGTTCTCTAAATTTTTGTCGTTTACTGAGGTAGTCAACATGGACCTCGCTGTTCGGCACATAGGTTTCCTCTAGCGTAGGCTTGAAGCAGACATCTGAGATATCTAAACTTGGGTTGGCCGCTAATTGCGCTAAACGCGCCGCTCCTAAAGCCGGTCCAACATCCCCTCCTTCACGATATTCCAACTCGTAGCCACTAATATCACTAAGTAACTGACGCCAAAATGTGCTTCGCGCACCACCGCCAATAAGACTTATAGAGGTGGCAGCAATACCACTTTGATGCACTGCATCTATGCCATCGGCAAGAGCCATAGAGACCCCTTCTATAACCGCTCGCGCCATGTGTACACGCTCAGTTGATGCAGATATGCCAAAAAAAGCAGCTTTTGCCGAAGGGTTGTTGTGAGGAGTTCTTTCACCGGTCAGATAAGGAAGGAATACTGGGGTTTGTGTATCTAGATGGCTGGTGTGTGATTGCACGTCATCAATCATGTGACCGACATCGATATAACCGCTCTGCTTAGCGTACCAATCTAAGCAACTTGCGGCACTCAGCATCACTGACATCAGATGCCATCGATTGGGGATAGCATGGCAAAAGCTATGAACAGCTTGGGCGGTGTTTACAGTAAACCGATCGGTAACCGCAAAATAAACGCCTGATGTGCCGAGCGACAGCATGGCGTGACCAGATTCATAAATGCCGCATCCAATAGCACCGGCAGCATTATCCCCTGCTCCACCAGCGAGTACTACATTGTGCATTCCCCATCGACGCTGAAGAGACTCTTTCAAATTTCCTGTAACACTGCTGCCTTCGTAAAGTATCGGCATGTTATCGGCACTAAGGCCACAAGCTGACAATAGCTCTTCGTCCCAGCAACGAGATTCAGTATTCAACCATACAGTCCCTGCAGCATCAGACATATCGGTGCCAAACTCTCCCGATAGTTGATATCTCAAAAAATCTTTGGGAAGCAAAACCTTATTTATTTTAGAGAATATTTCAGGTTCATTCTTTTTAACCCACAGAATTTTGGGGGCTGTAAAGCCGGCCATGATGAGGTTACCGGTGCGAATAGACGAATCTGGAACTAGCTTACCTAAGTCATCGCATTCCTCCGAACTGCGACCGTCATTCCACAATATTGCAGGTCTTAACACATTCCCTTCACCATCTAGCAGGGTAGCGCCATGCATTTGGCCACTTAGGCCAATTGATTTAACTTCGGTCAAATCAATCTCTTTGCTCAGTTCATCTAAACTGTCGCAAGTAGCTTCCCACCAGTCGTTTGGATCCTGCTCTGACCAAAGCGGATAAGGCATAGATACGCTCAAGGGTCGAGTTACCGAGGTAACAACCTTACCACCTTCGTTTATTAACACCGTTTTCACACCGGAGGTGCCTAGATCTATTCCTATATACATCGGCTTGTCTCATACAAATAAGAACTTATGTACTGATGTTGGTTATTAAAAGCGTTTATATCAATTACGAAATTTTGTAATCGTTTTGTTAATTACCACATCCTGGTTTAGTATGCGTTTAACCAATAAACATAATAACTATTACGTAATTTGTTTATACGTAGGAACCTGACATGTTCGAGAAAGCGCATAGTATTACGCTGCTCCTTAATGCAAGTAAGATATTTGATAGGCAAATAATTGAAGGCATTGGGCGCTACCTTCAAACATCTAATGCTGACTGGGATTTATATTTAGAAGAAGATTTCTTAACTCGACTAGAGCATTTTGATGAATGGCACGGTGATGGTGTTATTGCAGATTTCGACAACCCCGCCATTGAGCAAACATTGTTGAACACTAAGGTTCCTGTAGTGGGCGTTGGAGGCTCCTATCAGAATAAAGAGAACTACCCTGGCATACCTTATGTTGCAACAGATAACTATGCGCTAGTTGAAGCAGCGTTCGAACATTTGCGGCAAAAAGGTATTGAGAGGTTCGCGTTTTATGGAAGTCCGATTAGCCAAGGGCAAAGGTGGGCTCAAGAGCGTGAACAAGCAATGCTTGCTATAACTAAGCGCCACGGATATGAATGTTACGTCTATCGTGGACACGCCGTTAGAGCCGAAACTTGGCAATATTCTCAAAAACGCCTTACAGATTGGCTCAAGAGTTTACCCACACCTACCGGAATAGTTGCAGTCACAGATTCACGAGCTAGGCATCTACTTCAGGCATGTGATCATTTAGGACTCTTAATTCCGGAACGGTTTGCAGTAATTGGAATTGATGATGATGAACTTACACGCTTTTTAAGCCGCGTTAGCCTGTCATCTGTCAGGCAGGGTTGCCTCGAAATGGGCTTTCAAGCTGCAAAGCTGCTGCACCGGCAGTTACTCGGCAGCCCTCCAAAAGTCACGCAACTATTAGTCCCACCTGTATCGGTAGCAGAAAGGCAATCTACCGACTTCAAAGCCATCAAAGATCCTCTTGTGATGCAGGCATCTCATTTCATAAGAATGAATGCTTGCAAAGGGATAAAAGTCGATCAGGTACTAGACCAAATAGGTATTTCACGTTCGAATTTAGAAACTCGTTTTAAAGAAGAGCGTGGGCATAGTATTCATACTGAAATACACAATGAAAAGCTGGATCGTGCTTGCAGAATGTTAAGAGAAACCGAGGTACACAGCAGCGAAATTGCTAAACACTGTGGATATCCGTCTGTTCAGTATATGTATGCACTATTTCGAAAGCATTTCGACCAGACGCCGGTTGAATACCGCCAGGCATCAAAGCTCAATAAATTTGAGAGCGAATCAAAAAGTTTGATGACAACAACTCCTAGACAAGAACGTGACCAATAGAGAAAAATAATATGGATAAAGCGACAACAATTGACCTTTCAAACGAGTCCTCTAACAATGGATTCATTCTGTTTATTACTATTGTGGCCACAATAGGTGGTTTCCTCTTCGGATTCGACAGCGGTGTGATAAATGGTACGGTTGATGGTCTTCAAGCCGCGTTCAACTCACAAAGTGTAGGAACGGGATTCAACGTATCTAGTATGCTTTTAGGATGTGCTGTGGGTGCATTCTTTGCAGGACGACTCGCAGACAAGTATGGCCGGAAGTTTCTACTACTAATAGCAGCAACATTCTTTTTGATAAGTGCCTGTGGCTCAGGAATTGCGACAAGTGGTTTCGAGTTTGTGATTTATCGAATTATTGGGGGACTTGCCGTTGGCGCAGCTTCTGTTATGGCACCTGCTTATATTGCAGAAGTATCTCCTGCAAAATATAGAGGCATGCTCGCTTCGATTCAGCAAATAGCCATTATCGCTGGACTTTTCACCGCTTTCCTTAGCAATTACTTTCTTGCCGATTATGCTTCAGGCTCAACGCAAATGCTTTGGCTAGATTTTGAAGCGTGGCGTTGGATGTTCTGGATGGAGATTGCTCCTGCATCACTATTCTTCTTTATGCTGCTATTCATTCCAGAAAGCCCTCGATTCCTCGTGGTGAAACAGAAGACCGATGAAGCAAGCTTTGTACTAAATAAACTGTATGGTACTCAAGGTGCGAATAAACTTGCAGAAATAAAGGCTTCTTTGTCAAAAGACCATAAACCACAATTAAGAGACTTAGTTGATAAAACAACAGGTAAATTAAAATCCATAGTGTGGGTAGGCATAGGCTTAGCTGCACTTCAGCAGCTTGTTGGTATCAATGTAGTGTTCTACTACGGGGCTGTTTTATGGCAAGCCGTAGGTTTTTCTGAATCGGATGCACTGTTAATCAATGTTATCAGCGGTGCGATAAGTATTGCTGCTTGTCTAGTCGCTTTAGCAATAATTGATAAGGTTGGGCGTAAACCATTACTAAAGTGGGGCTCAATTGGAATGTCAGTCACACTTGTGATCCTCACAATTGCATTTTTAAATGCCGAGCAAAATAGCGATGGCAGACTTGCCCTTAATGAATGGGGTCCTGTTGCTTTGATTGCAGCTAATCTTTACGTATTTTGCTTTAATTTTTCCTGGGGCCCCGTAATGTGGGTAATGCTTGGGGAGATGTTTCCGAACCAACTTCGGGGTTCAGGTCTGGCAGTAAGTGGATTAGTTCAATGGTCAACGAATTTTCTTATAACATGGTCGTTCCCAATGTTGCTCGCAGGAATTGGTCTTGCCGGTGCTTATGGGCTTTACGCATTGTTTTCTCTGCTATCAATTATATTTGTCGTGCGTTTTGTCTATGAAACGAAAGGCTTAGAACTTGAAGATATGAAAGGCTAGTTATCGCACAACATAAAGTTCAGCTTAAGGTGGAGGCTTGAGGCAACTTTTTTAAGCTGAACTGATATCAATCAATATACCGACCAAGCCTCGATAACTTCTCTTTTATATGGTTCGATATTATGTGTTTGTCTGGGCTAGAGGAAGCTTCGAGAACTGGTTTAAAATACTTACCTACATCTAAACACAACTGGGTAATTAGCTTTTTTGACGCGCTTTCAACTAACCCAAGATTGGTCGCAAGAGTGAGGAAACATTCGAATGTATAATGCCCCGCGATCTCATATGACGGACTAAAAACAGCATCTAGCTCAGTTTCAAGAACGCAAAGAGTTAAGTCTTCGTTGTAATACTCCCTGTAAGGAGCTACAGACAATACATCATAAATCGGAGTAAAGTCTCGCATTCTTATCGTCATATCATCGGGGTTTCGATACATGGAGAAGTTCTTACAGTGAAGATCATTATTCCCTATAAGATAAGAAAATAAGACTTGCCTTACTCCATTATAAATAACAGCCATGTTACGGCCACTGGCTTCATAGAGGGCTCTTAGAATGCCTTCATATGAGAGATTATCGCTGCCCTTGTTAGAAGAATGCACGTTGCAAATACTTGCAGCATCTTCAACAAACAATCTTCGTCCATCCTTCATTAAATCGAACCTTCGAGTTACATAACAAAACTCGCCGTTTTCGAAGGGAACCAGTGCGTTATCAGCAACATTGAACTTACAAAAACGAGCCAGTTGCATCATTGCATGTTCATTTTCCGGTAAATGCGCGAGATTCTCTGGCGCTGGCTTAACGATAAATCGTCCGTGCCCTTTTACTGGCACAAGGTAGTCGCCCTCTAAGTCCATAAAAAGCTTTTTTTGAACGCCCGATATGGACTGCCCATCTAAATACTCGGGGGCAACTCGATTAAAGGATTCTTGATCACCTTTAACCAATAATCCAGTATCAGGCAGATGGCTTAACCCGAACATATTCTTCAAGAATGAAGGAGAATAGGGTGCACTATTTGCTTTTAAAGAAATTTGCCCTAATTGAGGCCTCATAATACGATAAAGTCCTTTTCCATATTTGTGACAGATATTGCACCAATCAAGACTTTTCCATTGTGTAATAACAAACCGAATTCATCTTTTTTATCTAACTGCGTTTTAGAGGTTTGATACATCTTTATCCACCCTTCGCTTAATAGATTTTCAAAAAACGTCGGAAAAGTATCAAATTCAAATGCTTCTTTTTGCAACGGAAAGCAGAAGCCTATTGGAGCTCCGCTTTCCAGATACTTAGGCCGGTATTGAAATCTGTAAGAGACTTTACCTTCGTTGTGAAACTCAGTGAGATAACCGGCCAAAGCCTCATTGGCATAAATCGCCCCTTGACGATTAATTTTACTCACTCTCAGTTCCTTTTCTTGCGATAACAAGCTCCAGTCCCATTACATCAAGAACAGCGCCAATGGTTTCCAACCTCGAACTCTCGACGGTTTTTTTAAGACGAGTCATCGTATTTTTAGAAACACCCGATAACATAGCTACAGTACCTAAATCTAACTGATGTTGTTTGGTGTACTCATCTAAAATCCTATTAAAGCTGGCAACACCGCCTACTACATCGCCAGAATTGAGCGCCGCTTTTAAGTGCTTTTCTAGCGTGCTAGTAGCCTCAGTTAACCTAACCTGATATGCAGCCAAAGCTTTGTGAATAACTTCAGTACCATCCTTTGTAGTCATAAAGACCCCTCAATGGTGAATGTTAAATATAAATACCATAATTATCCTTTCATAATAGACTTATATAAATAAATTCACAATATAATGCGATATTTAAAATAATATTATAGAAAATCACTATACAGCTCACTAGAAAAGATTTATTCACTTTTAAACATGATAACTATCTTAATTTACCACTTTAATCACCATTAAATGTGGATATTAATCATGGAATAGATTGGACTGAAAAGGCAATTTGCGAGCTGCGAACTCTGTCAAGGGGGAAGTCTTTAGCACCTCATTCCCTTCAGGATTGCCCTGAAGGGAATCTCTCATATATTAAAAGGTAGAGCGAACGCCAAGGAGGAAACGCCTACCGGTGTATTCATTCAGAATTACACGCTCTCTGACATCTGCGAACTTAATAGTATTTTCATCCAATAAGTTACTCACATCTAACGTGACTTTTGTATTTTCACTTAATGCATAACCGAACCCTAAGTCTAACTGCCCATATGCGTCAAAGTGTTCAGCGATACCGGCGAGCCCAGTCCGCTTCACTAAAAACTGGTCTCTCCAGTTCCATGAGACTCTTGCAGAGAAGTTATCATCTTCGTAGAACCCAACTATATTGTATGAATGAGGTGTAAAACCTTCCAATCCGTTTCCTGGAGCGGTCGATAGAGGTAACCCTTGAGGCGATGCAAGCGCCTCGTCGTCTTGACCAGTTACGAAGGTATAGTTCGCTTGTATACCTGCATTACTTAGAAAACCTGGAAGAAAATCAAAGTACATCAAGCCAGCGAGCTCGTAGCCTTGAATAGACCCACCTTCTCGATTTCTATCTGTAGTATCACGAAATATAATTTCACCAAAAGCCGGATGGCTAAAACCAGATGAAACGAGCTCAGTACTTTCAGAGATAAACCTTTCAATATCTTTATAGAATAGTGATATTGAAAAGGCGTTACCGTTGTCGGCGTAATACTCTAAAGAAGCATCGTATTGCCATGCTTCGTAAGGCTGCAAATCAGTATTATTAGAACGACGTGTAGATAATCCGTACAAACCGCTAAAACTTTGATTTGGAGTAATATCACCTAAATTTGGTCGCGTAATAACTTTCGCTACTGCTGTTCTTAAATCTACATTATCACTCAGTGAAATTTTCGCATTCAAACTAGGGAGTAAATTGGAGTACGAATTTTTCTTTTCAATTATTTGTCTTTCTGTCGTCACGTAGTCTAAACCTGATGTTGCTCCGTCAGCATCTACCGGATCAATTCTAATTAACTCGACCGAAGGGCCAGAAGCAGTGGTATCAGTCTCTACATACCTTAGGCCAAAATTTGCAGTCCAAGGAAACGCCTTAAATTCTCCATCAAGATCTAATCTAACATAAGCACCATATGTTGTTTCCTCTACATCACGTGCTAGGTCAGGGCGGGCTTGAGAAGAACAGACATCGCTATTTCCTGACCCTTGACGCACAGCTTCGCAGTAACCATCTTTGTCAGTTAATAAAAATGATGTAGGAAAGCTAGCGCCTGAGTCACTAAGTAAACCAGCCACAGAAACAGGTGTGAAAATATCTACTGGTAATGAAAAGAATCGGCCACCCATATTTGGTCTTGGCCCATTGGGCACATTAATCCCTTCCCATGGCGATTGGATTCCATCCGTTGGGTCAAAAGGAGCAACAAAATTTGAATCCCAGAATAAGGTACCAGCGGAATTATAGCCCGGATCGAAAGGTCCTTCTGGTGCGTTTGGCCTGTAAATTCCCGAGTTAAAAGGCAGTGCGCCTTTTTTACGATCACTATAAAACACCCCGGTTTGAAGACCGCGAATTGCTCCTAAATCTAATTCAAATCCAACATCAAATTTACTCTCGAAAACCTCATCCTCTAGTTCAATAGAAGGTGTTAGCGCAACGTGAGCACGAGCGTTTGCAGGGTCGGCTAAATCAAGAGAAGTCGACCAAGACGGAACATCCCCATTTTCCCAAGTGATAATATTTGTCTCGAAGTCTGGACTTGTCTCACCAGCTTTTGGGTCATCAACGCTTCCAGGAGATAGCGGGTCATTCCATGGGTTATTGTCTTTTATCGCTGCTTGTAGTCTCGTTGCATCATTTCGTGCAGTAGCACGCGACCAAGAAATATCAGCGTTAAATGACACACCATTATCCAAATAGAGAAAACCATTCCACCCTAATGCAAGAGTTTCGCTATCGCCGCCCCCCTCTTCAAAGCGATAGTCTACAGGGCCAAAAGTTTTAACAAACGACGTAGCCGTGCCATTTTCATTAATTTCAACATTGGAAAAAAACGGAAACTGCATCGGCGCGTTAATACCTTGAGTCATTGTAGTTCGCTTAAAGTCAACGTATAAAGCATCAACTGTCATGCCCATGTCAGCACTTGGCTCATACTGAAACGTACTATTAATACTTAAACGCTTTCTATCATCAATGGTAAAACTTTGCCCCATTTCTTGAGGAAAGCGAAATTCTACAAGTTCGTCTGAATCAACAGTAGGGCCATTGTAATAAGACCAAGCTCCCCCGCGATGCTCCTCTAGCCTGGTCTTTCTGTCCTCATAAGACACCGCAAAGAGTAATCCCATTGAATCTTCAGCAAATGTGTTACTTATAAGCCCAGATAATCGAGGCCCCCACTCTTCCCCTAAATCCTGATACCGGGCTTGTGCTGAACCTGTCATATGAAAGCCAATATTATTTAAAGGTCGAGCAGTATGCATATTAACGCTGGCACCTAAACTGCCTTCCCACATATCAGACGTTGGGCTTTTAACGACATCGGCACCGCTTAGAACCTCTGCAGCTAAAGCTTGAAAATCAAATGCCCTAGAAAGATTGACGTCAGAAAAAAAGTAATCAACCTCGCCAGTCTCAATGGTTGCTATGGTTCTATTGTTTAGCCTAACTGTATTAAATTCTGGTCCGAAACCGCGCACTGTAACTTTTGAGCCTTCGCCGGATTGTCTATCAATAAAGACACCAGAAATCCTCTGTAGAGACTCCGCAATATTCTGGTCTGGAAATTTCCCAAGATCTTCAGCTGAAATAGAATCTACAACGCTGTCGGCGGAACGTTTTTTATCTAACGCGCCAGTTAATGATGAACGAATTCCAAGTACCTGAACGATCTCAACATCTTTCTCTTTCGCTGTGTCCTGAGCTTGAGACTCATGAGAGATGTAGAGCGCCGACACGCAAGCTAAATAAATTAAGCTATGTTTTATTGTGTGACTCATCTTTTATCCTTAAAATTTAACAAATGAGATAAGTGTCAACTTCCGCCGAAAGGAAAAACACTATTTACTTCAGTGCTTTGCAAATCTTAAAATCTAAAAAAGCTTCTTAAAATTGGGAAATTAACACCGAATTAACAATATCATTAACACAACCTTTTTGAATCAGAAATGAGCACATTCAGTCACAATAGTGAAAAATCATAAGTCTATTATTAATTTAGACAAGCTGACAGCCCTTACATTTACTCAGATTGGGGCGCCGAGATTAAGGAGCTACTTTTGAATGAGTTGTTAAATTGCGATAGCCGAGATACTGAGTAGACAACAGCTATTTGCCGCTGATAACGCATGGGAAGGTTTAAATTTTCGCGGTCTAAACTTGAGCGTATTGAAAGAATTTTTTTAATAATAAAAAATGCCCCCTACAATAAAGTAAGGGGCAAATTTAAATGGAGACTGTTAATAGGGTATTTAAAGGCTGGCAGTTATCCCTAAGACTATACGCCTATCGGTAAGACCCTGAGCGCATAACAATGCCCCTTCGTTTACACACCACTCCGTTCTATCCTCACGTAGCAGATTGATACCATCTAGACCCACTGTGAATGTGTCGTTGATATCATAACTTACACTCATGTTCAGCTGGGCTCTGTCATCCACTATACGAGGCATATCAAAGCTTATCAAATCTCCCGTTTTGAAGGCTGAGCGCCACGTATATCGGGCACGAACACTCAAGTCATACTTATCGTAAAACAAAGTAATGTTGTACGCATTTTGAGATAAATCCTCCAGTTCAATGCGTTCTTCTACAATATCATCGGCGAGCGTTGCAGTAGACTGATCGGTATCGGTTCTTCCCAAAAGCTTATTCAATGCGTTAGCGTCACCCGTTGCAGGACGGAAAGTTTCTATACCTGCTCCCGATTCTTGGTAGGTATAATTAGCTATTACCCCAAAACCTGATGCCCATCCAAGCTCTTTTTCATAAGCTGATAAATCGTGTTGAAACGCAAATTCAACACCTGTTTGAGTTTCTTCATTCGGCAAGTTAATTGTGGTTTGAAGCGGTACGCATATTCCCGTACCAGGAACTGACGACCACACATTCCGGTCGGTAACCGTTGGATTATAAATACCGCCACCTTCACAGGGCGCCGTAATGTCCCGCTCAATTTGACCATTATCACCAATTGGCTCTTCCGGATTATCCCGAACCGCGGCAAAGATGTCTGTTCGCTCTTTGTGGAATAGGCCAACGCTAACAAAGCTAGACTCTGAAAAGTAATATTCTGCAGATAAATCATAGGATATTACTTCTTCTGGGGTTAAAGCGGGGTTACCGACTCTAACAGCTGCACCGGCACCACCCGGAAAGTTAACCGACGTAGAAAGGTTATCAAAGTTCGGTCTACGTATATCTTTTGCAACACCTGCACGTATGACGACATCATCAATAACTTCAGACACTATATTGAATCGTGGAAGGAAATACTCGTATGAAGAAGTTTCCTCACGCAGACCGGTGACTTCTCCATTTTCTATATTGTTGCCCACGGAGGTCACTTCTGTATCAACGTACCTCAAGCCCACATTTCCGCGAAAGGTAATATCGTTAATGTAAAAGAAATAGTCGCCTTGTAAATACAATGCACTTGTTTCTTCTTCAATATCAAAAAAGGAGTCTAGCTGCAGCTCAGGCTGAGACAGCAGCGGATAGCCCTCCGTTATACTACCATTGGCAATTTGAAGCGCGTTATTCTCCTCGATTGATTCATTGAGAGCGTTGATAACCGCATCTGGATCTGAAAAAGACAAATCGCTGTTAATGGTCAAATAATTCTCAATGTACAACCTTCTACCGTCAGCATCGTTAAAGTTAGAGGGACCTGCGCTGACAATGCTAGAGAATAAATCAGCAGTTGGTCGGTAGAACGACGTGTTTGGATTTGAAAAATTTGATGCGGTATTGATGTCACTGCTTAACGCTGTGTTCTTATTCCAGCGATAACCCGCTTTTATTCCTGAAAAATAGGGATTAAGGTCGGAAATATCATAGTCCGCATCAATTCTAAATGCAGTTTCAGCGTTTTCTTGTGTATTTCTACCAACACCAACTCCTCTTAGCGCATAGTTCGCTGGATTGAGAAGATCTTGGTCTGAAGGCCCGAATTCTGCTCCTTGGGCAATACCGAATTGTAACGTGCGATCAGATGCATCAAACTCAACCGGTACACCGTTGTCTATGCTAAGCCCTTCACTAGGTTGCGGTCCATTGGGATTAATGAAGTCCAATGTTGTGTTTAAACGGGGGAAAAATGAATCTGAACTCGAGTAAGATACTTCAGAGGAAAGCTTTAACCTATCCCGGAGCCATGTGAACCCCGTAGCGAAGACGTCGCTATCGGTGAAACGTGAACCAGTATTAACACTCGTTCTCAGGTTTGGGTCAATATTGTTATTATTGCCATCTACGCCCACACCTAATGTTCCGGTAAGCACCGCCTGTACTTCACCTAAATTTAAAGGTCCATTAGGTCCGTCAATTGTCCCTAAGTTGACTGTTTCAAATGAAGTATTGTTTGTGTTATCGACAACAGCTGCCCCGCCGGTGCCAGAGATAAATGCGCGAGAGCTTTTTTGGGCGCGCTCTTGTCTATTTAGCGTAGCATCGAAATAGAACTTAAGATCGTCTACGGGCTCAAATTCTATAGAGCCAGTAAAATTCTTTGTTTCATATTCATACCGAGATATAACTTGGTCTAAAAACTGTGCTCGTAAAAACGGGAATGCTTCTGCACTACCACTTCCAGAGTCCGGTAAGACCTCTCTATCCCTATCAAAACGGGGATCAAAAGAGGCCACTTGCTGCTCAGCGTAGCTACCAGTTAGTACAATTCCAACTCGACCATAATCAGTATCATAGCTATCACCAAACGTAGCCGAGACTCTTGGCGATGTCGCATCTGCTAAATCGCTGTTTTCTGCCTGCGCTCGCACAGATATTAACTGCTCTTTGAGACTTAAACCGCGAAGTGTTCTCAAGTTTATTGTTCCACCAACAGAGCCTTCTATAGTTTCAGCTGACGGAACCTTTATGACTTCTAAAGACGAAATAAGTGCTGCGGGCAAATCATCAAAACTAATACCTGAACGGCCATTGCCGCTTCCAACAGTCGAAACGCCATTTATTTCTACTCGGTTTGCACTTGTACCGCGAATTTGAACACCAGTGCCAACACCAGCAGTACGATCAATCTGAACACCCGTAATATTTTCTAATACTTCTGCCAAGTTTTGATCAGGAAGCTTACCTATATCCTCAGCTTGAATAACTTCCTTAATACTATCAGCAGAGCGCTTTTCCGCAAGTGCACTGGCCAACGCACTCCTTATACCTCTTACTTCGATAACCTCAGTTTCTTTCCGATTATCGGCGGCTGAATCAATGTCTTGTGCGTAGGCATTACTCGATAAGCATCCAATAGCAGATGACACTGCAACGGCTACTTGCAATTTTTTAGCAGTAAATTTCAACATCCATACTCTCCCTTAAACAATCATTGTCAATCAAAACGCAATCACAATAGATCACAAGTTAATCACTATCAACCAAATTGTTAATGACAGGTTAATATTAGGAAGTGTGAATTAATCGACAGCTATTGCGCTAACAATCTATTTTCATTGACTTACATTAAAATCAGCATTTTAAGGAGTTTTTTCTGCAACCTATAATGTTGCATTAATGGTCACTTTGGTGCAATATCCATCACAAACAATCAAGGCGCTAATTTATTGGCTTTTAAGGTTAATCTAGCGCTTCATTAGAGACTCGGTTTGTCATACTACTTAGACCGAGTTCTTCAGGAGATGTTAATGTTTAATCATAAGCAAACGTGTGTTGCACTTTCAATGCTGATGGGGCTAGCGACAATTGGCTGCTCATCTGAGACTTCAGTGGCTAAGGTTAATGAAAGTAATGTCGAACAAACGAAGGTAAAGTCATACGCAAAGTTTGTCCCACAAAGGCGTGATGACTTTGCATGGGAAAATGATAAAGTCGCATTCAGAGTGTACGGACCAGCAGCCCCACTAGCCGGCCATGCAAGCGGCGTCGACGCTTGGCTCAAAAAAGTCGATTATTCGATTATAGACAAGTGGTACGCCATGCATTTTGCAGGTAAGTCTTATCATGAAGACCGTGGTGAAGGCTACGACCCATACCACACGGGCATAAGTCGGGGCGTTGGCGGTTCTGCGGTTTGGATTAATGAAACGCCTTACTATGCTCACAGCTTTACGCGATATGAAATACTTGAAAATAACGCGGAAGAGGTACGGTTCATCCTCTATTACGAGTTTGAAACACCCATTGGACTGGTAAACGAAAAGAAGAGCGTTTCGCTAACGCTTGGCTCTAGGATGTATCAAGTCGACTCTACGTTTTCACTTAACGGTAAGCCTGCCTCAATTCCTATTGCAATAGGAGTAGCAACGCACGATGAAAACGCAACAGTTTATCAAAGCGAGAAAGATGGCTGGGTTGCTGCGTGGGAAATAATAGACGGTCAAGGTTTGGGCACTGGCGCACTTATAGATCCCGCTAAAGTGAGAAAAATCATTCATACCCCATCTAAAATAAAAGACAACAGTCATATTTGGCTAGTAACGCAATCGTCGTCTGATGGGTCATTAAATTATCACGCAGGTTATGGCTGGGAAGGTGCAGGTGAAATAACAACCACAGCGCAATGGCAGACTTACCTTAGCAATTTTGGTAGATAAAATATGGAAAAGATTGCATTCGTAATGACGCTGAAACCTGGCTTCCAAAAAGAATATGAAAAACGCCACGATGAGATATGGCCAGAGCTCGCTGTGCAGCTGAAAGAAGCCGGAGTCTCAGACTACAGCATTTTTTATGAGGAGAGCTCAAACAAGCTTTTTGCGGTTTTGAAACGGGACGACAATCATTCAATGGATGATTTACCCGTTAAGCCTATTGTAAAAAAATGGTGGAACTATATGGCAGATATAATGGATACCCATGAGGACAATTCTCCTGTGACGACGGATCTCAAACGCGTATTTCACTTAGACTAAAATCCCTTTAGTAAAGAAAGTAGCTTCGGTGTCAATCCAACAATAATATCGACACCGGCCGCATACTCTTGTTCGACGCTCCAGTAGGGTTTCATTTAAACGCATCAGTAAACGACAGAAAAGTATACTGAATGAGATTTCTCATTCTCCTCAATGTTTTAGGAAAGGAGATATAGTTGAAAATCCTAATTTTAAACGAAGCTCAGCAATCGTCATCGCACGAGCACATTGAACGGCGATGCGCCGCTACCCCTGCTACCGTTTTGAAACTCGTTCGAAAAGGTATTGCCGTCTACCTAGAAAGTAACGCTGGCTTACTATCGCATTATACAGACAGCGATTTTGAGGAAGCAGGTGCCAAGATCGTTGCCACATCCAACGACATTGCTGGCGAAGTTGACGTATTAGCATGTGTAAATAGCCCTAGTGAACATGTAGTTACGACACTGAAAGCCAACACACTCGTTATCGGCCATATAGACCCGTTTTTTCAACAACCGCTTGTTAGCAAACTGGCGGCGTCCAATTTAACGACTCTTTCGGTAGAAATGATCCCCCGCAGCTCTCGAGCACAGAAAATGGATGCGCTTAGTTCACAAGCAAGTCTCGCAGGTTACGTTATGGTGATGAAGGCAGCGAACTACCTTCCTTCAATATTACCAATGATGATGACTCCATCAGGCACTATTAAGCCTGCAAAGGTTTTTGTAATCGGTGCCGGCGTTGCTGGGTTGCAAGCAATTGCAACCGCAAAAAGATTAGGAGCGAACGTGCTCGCTTACGACACTCGTCCCGTGGTTGCAGAGCAAGTGGAATCATTGGGCGGTAAATTCTTAAAAGTCGATATTGGAGAGACCGGACAAACAAAAGACGGCTATGCCAAAGAACTGACTGATGAGCAAAAACGTGTTTTAGCAGACGCTCAAAAAGACGCTATAACCACGTCGGATATTGTCATAACAACTGCCCAATTGTTTGGACGCAAGCCTCCGGTGCTGATTAATAAAGAAACACTTTCATTGATGAAGCCGGGAAGCGTTGTGGTCGATATGGCTGCACTCTCAGGGGGTAATGTCGAAGGTTCAGAGCCAGGTAAAATTTCAGTTATCAATCAAGTCACAGTTATTGGTTCTGGAAACTGGAGTGAAGAAGTATCACGAGCTGCAACCGACATGTATGCCAATAATGTGTTTAATCTTCTAGACGAATTCACAAAAAATGACCCCTTACGCTTTGATGTGTCATTTGATGATGAAATTCTCGCCTCATCTGTCGTAACCCATGACGGAAAGATTACAAACGAAACACTGATAAACGCATACAAGGGCGCTTAATCATGGAAATCATTTATTTACTCTTTATAGTTTTGCTCGCTGCTTTTCTCGGCTTTGAATTAATTCGTAAAGTGCCGGCTACACTGCACACCCCATTAATGTCAGGCTCTAACGCTATTTCAGGAATTACTCTAGTCGGGGCGCTAGTTGCTTCGGGCGCAGATAATAGCGTGTTAACAACCGTTTTAGGTACAGCCGCGGTTACGTTGGCCAGCATCAATGTCATCGGTGGCTATCTTGTGACTGATCGCATGCTCGGCATGTTTAAGAAAAAAGACAATAGCTAAGAGAATGGCAAATATGACTTTAGAAATACTTATAAACCTTGCCTATGTAGCCTCTGCTGGGCTTTTCATTTTTGGATTGAAATTACTTAGTCACCCGTCGACTGCACGCAAAGGCAACCTCGTCTCAGCAGTAGGTATGTTTATTGCCGTGATAGTCACTTTGCTAGACCAACAGATAATTAGCTACCACTTTATAGCGTTGGGGATACTTGTTGGCGGACTATATGGCGCATGGAAAGCTAAACGTGTACAGATGACCCAGATGCCTGAAATGGTCTCCTTGTTCAACGGTTTTGGTGGCGCGGCGTCGCTATTACTTGGATGGGCTACAGTAAGCGGCATGTCACAGCAAATGCTTGTTACTGCAAGCGGCTTTGTTTTCATTACGGTACTGTTAACACTTCTTATCGGCGGTGTAACTTTCTCCGGCTCTGTAATAGCCTGGGGCAAGCTTTCTGGCAAATTATCATCAAAAGCACTCATTTTTACAGGGCTAAGAGAACTCAGTATCTTGCATCTAGTGGCAATGGTCCTCGTCGGCTATATGTTTGTTACCGATCCCGCTAATACCTTATGGTTATACATAATCATTGCTATAGGATTAAGCTTCGGACTTTGGGCCACTATATCAATAGGTGGTGCTGACATGCCGGTTGTTATTGCATTACTCAATAGCTATTCAGGTATTGCAGCAACCGCAGCCGGTCTAGCGGTAGGTAACACCATTTTGATAGTAACAGGCCTGTTAGTTGGCGCATCTGGTCTAATATTAACTAATATCATGTGCAAAGCCATGAACCGCTCGCTGATGAATGTTCTACTATCCGGCTTTTCAAAACCCATTGAACAAGGTGAAGTGATCACGGGCGAAATTAAGGTTTTATCGCCCCAAGATGCATTCTATGTGCTAGAAGCAGCTCAGGCGGTACTGGTAGTGCCTGGCTATGGAATGGCGGTTGCCCAAGCTCAGCATGCAGTGCGAGAGTTGCATACGTTATTAGAGGAAAATGGATGTTCCGTAGACTATGCCATTCACGCCGTCGCAGGGCGCATGCCAGGCCACATGAACGTACTCCTTGCAGAAGCAGACGTGCCATACGATCAGCTCTACGAAATGGATGATGTAAATCCCCGCATGGAAAATTATGATGTCGTTATCGTCATCGGCGCTAATGACGTAGTCAACCCTGCAGCAAAAGAAATGAAAGGTAGTCCAATATACGGTATGCCTGTTATTGAAGCATACCGAGCCAAAACAGTATTCGTGTTAAAACGTTCGGCAAATGCAGGCTTTGCCGGAGTGGACAACCCGCTATTTTTCAAAGATAACACCCGCATGATTTTGGGTGACGCCAAGGAAACAATCAACAGCTTAATCCGAGAATTTGGCGATTAAGTCACACAGCTTCTGGGCTCGTGCGTATTTTTTGAGCCCAGTTTTATTCTTCCTAAGAGTACATCATTATCATGTCTTATGAATTGCTCGGTCAGATATTTGGCGTACTTGCCTTTTTAGTGGCTACTTACTCCTTTACCCACAAAAGCGACATCAAATTAAAGCTAAGCTTGATAGTGATGTTTTCATTTCAAACCGCACACTTTTTCTTTTTAGGCTCGGTAACTGGGACCATAGCGAATTTTTTAAATTTTTTTCGTACTATCATCTCGATAAAAGCCAATCACAGATATATTGGCGCTTTATTTATCGTAATAAATATTGTGTGGGGTGCATTCAACGTCCACCAGCCTATAGACCTCTGCCCTATTTTCGGTGCTTGCTTTGGGACCTATGCAATTTTCTATGCTGACGGCATCCTAATGAGAAAACTATTTATTTGTGGTGCATTCTTTTGGCTTACAAACAATGTCTATTTGGGCTCTGTTGGCGGGGTTTTGCTTGAAGTGAGTGTAATAATCGCGAACAGCATCACGATTTATCGGCTACAAAAAGATCTTAAATAAGAGAATTAGAATGGCCTGTAAGTAAGCACCTACAGGCCACAGAATTACCTATTGGATGACATTTCGCTTTTCCAATGAATACCAACCCTTAATTTCATTCATTAACATTTTCACTTTGTCTGGATACTGCTTAGCTAGATTAACTTGCTCGAACTCATCGTCAGCGAGATTGTAAAGTCTTGGCCCAACTAAGAATTTATCGTGATACTTTTGATAACTGACATTCTTACCGTCGTAACTCACGATCAGCTTCCAATCACCATTGATTGCCCAGCGATAGAGCAGTGTTGACTCTATATCGTCTAAATCATCCATATCGTGCGCAAAGCCCTCGCCAAAGATGGTCTCTCTTTCTATCTCCTCTCCAGAAGTCAAATTATCGTAGAGATTAAGACCTGGCAGTTTCTCAGGTACAGAAATCCCTACTGCGCCTAAGATGGTGGGCACAATGTCTATACTACTGACTCTTTCCTGTCTGAATTCCGATTTGAATGAGTTGGGTAATGAGTAAATAATTGGTGTGCGTACACCACTTTCATTGGGACTTTGTTTCGACTGCGGCAAGAATCTGTCCGTCTGCTTTGGATTAGTTACCCAGCCATTATCCGAAACGTAAACAATCAAGGTATTGTCAGTTAGTCCACGCTTCTCAAGATGGTCAAATAACTGGCCGTTCGTTTCGTCAAACCATTCGATCATCGCATAGTATTTAGCAATGGACTCCGGTAAGTCGTATTTTGCGTATTTCGATAGTATTCGCTTTGGGGGAGTATGTGGGGAATGCGGCATAAACGGAGCGTACCAAACAAAAAACGGCTTATCGGCCTCGTTTGTTCGGTCGATGAAGTCAGTGATGGTATCTACACCTTGGCGGCCAATTTTCAAACCCTCATCACCGTGGCGCCCTCCTGGGCTAGGAAAGCCTCGGGTCATACCTTCATCAAATCCACCGCGCTGAAAACTTCCTTCCCACCACTTCCCTGTCTGTAAAGAGGCATATCCTTTCTCTCTTAACAGGTCTGGGAGTGTTTGTACGTCGTCGATTTTGGCAATAATGTCTGAACGCTGCTGAAGGTACTCATTCCCCTCTTTCCCACCAGAAATTTCTCGCGACGGGTCGTTACCTGTAATACCGTGCTGACTCGCGTAAAGACCTGTGGCTATTGTCGCTAATGATGGCCGACAAAGTGAGGTAGGTACATAACCTTTAGTAAACGTTACGCCATCTTGTGCTAACTTATCCAAGTTTGGCGTCTGAACAATTTCGTGCCCCATAAAGCTATAATCGTTCCACGCATGATCATCAGATAGTATTAACAGAATATTGGGTGGAGTACTTTGTAAAGGCTCTGCTTTCAACATTGTCTCTTCGGGTTTGCTCACACATCCTGCAAGTGATAAAAGTACAGCTACGTAGCCCACAATCACACTTAACTGGCTCTTCGTTTTCTTATTCCGTTTTAGCATTTTCGAATCCTGTTGTTGTTAACCGTGAAGTCTAAATAACACTACTTAACCACTAGTGAATAGTTGCCTGGTTTATAGATTTTTGGAGCACCGCCTGGAAGGTACACCGTTGCCTTTGTATTTTTGGGGATAACGAAATCCCAGACAACGCTTTTATCCCGTCGCTGCCATTTACTTTTAATTTCGCCATAGCCGGTGGTATAGCTGGTATCAATGGATTCCAAATTTGATGGAAAAACAGGCTTGAGCATAAAGTGTTGAAATCCAACACTGTCACTCAATGGTCGAATACCACCTAAGCCTTCGAAAAACCACCCATCGTATCCCGCATGGAAAGGATGATTTAGAGAACGTCCGGGCGCATCATCTAGCGTAAGTACTTCTTTATTAACAAAACCGCCCTTTCTTTCCCACAACGTAGTGGCGTGCAATTCATTAATTAAATAGGAGTAGCCAGGGTAGCCCTCTGCTTTGAATATATTGAAGGCCGTATCAACGTATCCATGGTCGCTCAACGCTCGGTAAAGGTATGTTTGACCTAAAGCGCCGACAGAGGCGTGACCAGACCACTTATTAACAACATCATCATTTAATTTATCCGCGACCGATTGACGTAATTCATTGGGTACCAATTTAAATTCCAGGGCCATCGCATCCGCAGTTTGACTCCCATAGTGTCCTGATGTGTCGTTAAACATTTCGGAATGAAACTGTTCTTTTAAACGTTCGAATAGTTCACCATAGCGTTTGGTATTTTCATCCATTGAAAGAGCTTCAGATATTTTAGACATGAGATCTGCGGAATGGGCGAACAATGCAGAACTAGTGATAATATGACTAGTGTGCTGTGGATTACAGCGACCACCAACGCGAGACATTCCTGGCTTAACGACTGGATCGCACCAGTCTCCGTAGCCAGATCTAATCATGTTGTTATCCAGCTCTTTAATGCCGGCAGTCATATACTCTTCTAAACTCTCATATTGTTTCAAAAGAAGAGACCTGTCTCCATGGTGGCGATAGTGTTCCCACGCGATGATGACTTCTGCAACAGCCCAGTCAAACTTGCCTCCGTGGGCTCGCCTACCAGGAACAACCGTAGGGGCAATGAAAGGCGAAGTTCTAAAGTCACCAAGATACTTATCCCAAAAATTGTCCATATTAAAGTTGTAGTTTCCGGTAATAAGTGCGGCGTGAGCATCACCTGTCCAGCCAGCTCGCTCTCTTATAGGGCAGTCGAATGGCACACTAATCAGGTTACTTTGATAGCCCCACAGTGCCATTTTATGTACTTTATTAATTAATTCGTCTGAACTTGAAAACTGCCCGCTAACTGGGATATCACTTCGTACTAAGTAAGCGCTTATTGACTCTAAAGATGGCGGTTTATTGAGACCTGTTATTTCTACGTATCTAAATCCATGCCATGTAAATGTTGGGCGCCACAAATGAGGGTTTTTCTTTGCTGCAATATAACCATCAGCCTGCTTTAACTTAGGTGCAGCACCTCCGCTTTTTTGGCTGATATTTCCCTCTGAATCAATCCACTCGGCGTATCGCAAGTAAACCCCCTGGCCGGAATTAAGATTTAACTTTTCAATATTAAGCTCGGGTACGCCTGTAAAGTTCTGACCGAAATCGAACACCCACACATTCGGTTTTGGGGACAGTATACGAACCGGCTGCAGTTTATCTTTAAGCCTGACCGGCGGTATTAATTGAGGCTCAAGATTTTTTGTTGGCCAAACGGATAACACTTCAACGTCTTGCCAGTCAGAGGATAGAACAGCATCGCTTGCTGTTTGCCATTTATTAACATGTCTTCGTTGGTCATGCAGCTCCCCTGAAAATAGGCCTTCTTTTAAGACGGGCGATGGATGATATTTCCATTTTTCATTCGTTGAGATGAACTGAGATGAGCCGTCGTCAAAGTTGATTTCCAATTGAGCGATAAATTTTGGCTCGCCGTAAGTGAGGTTTTTTGTTGGCGATGAAAAGGCTATTTCTTCGTTGTACCACCCGCTACCTAGATGCGCTGAAATAACATTATTTCCTTGCTTCAATAGACTCTCAACGGCATCTGTATTATATAAAATACGCTCTTCGTAGTCAGTCTGCCCTGGATCCATGATTCGGGAGTCAACACTCTCGCCATTAATATACATTTCGTAGTAGCCAGCAGCTGTGCTATGAAGGCGAGCACTCACAACCTTTTTTCTAATGCCAAACTCATGGCGATATAAACCTGCGGTTGGCTGCTTTCTTAATTGTTCTACAATATAGTCTGAACGTTTTTTCTCTTTATTTTGCGCGCTAGCTGCATATTGTACCCATTGTTCAACCTGTGGAGTCACTTCTGCAGTCGCACGTTGACTCGCTTTTATCCACTTTGCAGACCAATCAGCGTTGTCGGTAAGACCCATCTCCCATGCAGCAATCTCGCTCCACGCAGAAACGTCAGGGTCTTGCGCAGACCATACTCTTACTCTCCAAAATACCTTTTGCCTACTGTTAAGCTTTTCTCCATCGTACATTATGTTAAGTGAACGTGAAGTTGGAACTTTTCCACTGTCCCATAAATCAGGCGCCACGTTTTGCAACAGGGAGACAGAACTTGCCACTGCTATCTGATAATGTGTTTGCTCATCAACATTTGAATGCCAAGAGAGTGACGGAGAAGCAGCGTGTATGTTTAATGGCTCATTCAACCCTTCTACTGATAAATTAGTGGGATAAGAGGCAGTTGCGCGGGAAGTAGCTGATTGAGAAGTGACGTTGCAACCAGTAAGCATCAAAACAACGAAGGTAAGACCGTATAGAAAAGAACGCATGACAAATTCCTTGTAGTAAAGAAATGCTGCAAAAAAAAGCCCCTAGCTAAAACGTCTAGACTAGAGGCAGCAGTAAAACCGTTTTACTTATTCCAAATTAGCATTTCAGAGGCCGCCAATAGCACCGCACCTGTTCCATATAGCTGCGAATCAGATTCTTTTACGGGGTCGGGACTCTTTCCTACATGTTGAACCCAATTCACCCGCCCATCGTCAGTCACCGCTTTTGTAATGGCACTCCAGCCTTTTTCAACAACATCTTTTGAACGCTGGTCGGTGAGAATCCCATTGTTTACACCCCACGCTAAGCCGAAGGTAATAAAACCGGTACCACTTACTTCAGGTGTTCTCACTTTATCAGGGTCCATCAATGACGCAGGCCAATAGCCGTCTTCTTTTTGAAGCGCCATAAGCCCTTCAGCGTGCTTTTTATAAAGCTCGATGTAGCGGTCTTTAAAAGGATGCCCCTCAGGTAGTTCTTCTATGATCATAGGAATAGCAGCGAAAACCCAACCGTTTCCACGTCCCCAAAAAACTGGCTCACCGTTATCACTTTTTGCATCGAAGTATCGACTGTCTCTGAAGAACAAGCCATACTCATCAGAGAATAGATAATCAGCGGCAGCCCAGAATTCTTTGTTTCCATATTCAAGGTATTTAGGGTCGCCAGTAACCTTGGTCATTTGTGCCCAAGCACGAGGAGCCATAAACAGAGCATCAGCCCAACACCATCGGAGTTGACAGTTCCCTTCTAAGTGATATTTGCCAGAGCTCGATTCAGAATCTCCCATGTTCAACCCAACCTGAGGAGGCTTACTTAAGATCATATCGAATACTTCTTTAGTAGGCATGTAGGCCTCTTGAACACCAGCACGTTCCGCTAACCAAAGATAAGTCTGAGCAATAGCATGATCATCTGCATGATATGGTCGCTCAAGAATAAGTTCATAGTTTTCTTTTTCTGCAACTTGTTTGACGAAGCTCTCTAACTGTTTGTCGTCTGTAGCGTCAATCCACCGTGTTAAACCAATATAGAATGAAGCTTGGATCCAAAACTTCGCATTTTCTGACTTTGCACGATGAGACTCAGGAATATAATCCAAGTTACCAAATTGCGCTATTTGCCAATTCGCAGCACTTTCACCAATTCGCTTTGCCGTAGATTCAATGCTTTGCATCGACATACTCTTGTCTACATCTACCGCTTTCATTCGCTCAGATTCAGCACTCTGCACTTGTTTTTCAGGTGACTCACCAGAGCATGCACTTAACCCTAACGCCAATGTCAACGCTACAGCGGATAATTTCAGTTTTGTGTGATTCATATATTCGTTCTCAACTAATTATTGCGGCTAGGTGCATATTTCCTGATAAAGAAATATGAATAATGATTTACATAGCCGAATTTTTTAATGATTAAAGATTGTTCAGCGCTCTTGGTACCGGGCCATCTTCACCCACCAAATAAATTTTTATATTTTCATCACTCTCTTTTTCAGCCACCAGCATCTGTGCTTCAGGATGAGCATTCTCGATAAGCGCCGAAATAGCGAAAGTTGCATTGTTTTTTCTAAGTACGGTGGAACCCTCTGAAAATGCATTCCCATCTTCGTCGCTATCCCACCAAGACAAAACGGCATCACCCTCTTTTTCATAGGTGACTAAATAGCGAATATCGCTGGGATCTGTCACCCTAAAGTCGCCACGAGACACGCCTTGATACCCTTCGATAATGTTATTCCCCCCCAACCACTGCTTACCATCCCACCACACATGCCTTGTTTGCTTGGGACCACCTGTTTTCGCCCCCCTATCGACACCAGCGTTAATTGCTATATGTGGATGACCTTCATTATCAAGGTGTGAGGTGCCGTTAAACGTCCAAAGTGCGCCGGTCTTCATTGCTAACGTTTTATCATCAGCAACTTCTTTAGTAACCGGTAAGGCTAGGGGCTCACCTTCTACATTGCTCCACTGATTAGTTTTGGTATTGAAGTTCATGAAGTAGACGTCGTGGCGCTCTGTTGTATGTCCGCGTCCATTGATCCCGGCACCACCGTCCCAGCATACGTGGTAGTCATATGACACAATAAGATTATCGCCCTCACCTTTTCCGACCCACGCGTACCAACTATCAACCGCTTCTATGTCAGTCCTTCTTTTATGCTTAAGAAATGAGACTGGAGAGGAAAAAGTACGACCGTTATCCACGGACTTTTGATAAACCCAATCGCTGCGGTGAGCGCCATGGCGGAAAAATAGATAAATGTCACCATTATCCATTTTAACGACTTGGTTATAGGTCCCAAACGGTGTGATGTTATCTAAGTCTTCCCATTGAGTAATGTCGTAAGGTTTTTTAGAAACCGCGTGTTTGTTCGCGCCAAAGTGTGTATTCCCAAGAGGATTTTTGCCATTGGATGAGTGGCCACCATGGCCCCCGTAAAATATATGCACATAGCCTTCGTCATCAATAAGCATGGTTGGTTTACCGTGGTTATCGAACTTTTTGCCCCCATCACGACGGCCTAACTCGCTAGTCCCGGCTTTAAAAGGGCCTGACCATTCTTTGGTACTGTGATTGTAGGTAGCAACAAATGGATCTTCTTTTGGGCCTTGATATGATACGTAAGTTATTCCATTTTTATGTATAGCCGCCGGGTGCTGCACGATCGCTAGGGGGTTACCCACTGCGTTATCAGCAAAATACTCAACATATGAGACCTGCGTGTCTTTAGGGCCATTAGATTCCGTATTACTCTTTTGAGTAACACAACCCGTTAACAATACACTGCCCATCAATGCTGCACTGAGTGCTATCTGCGTTTTTTTAAGTACAAATTGACCTTTTAACATCGTGTCATTCCTAATCATCGCTTTACACTAATCTTTGTTTTCTTCAAACAGCGCTAAAAATTCACTAGCGACACCTGGATTTTTCTTCGAAAGATTACGTAACTCAGCAGGATCGTCTTCAATGTTAAATAGTTCCAATGGTGCATCGAAACCATAGCGAACCGCTTTCCATTCCCCTTTGCGTGCTGCTTGATAAGTATCACCGATAATGCCAGAGTTAGGATCGCCTACCTGCTTCGAAAACTCCCAATACAGAATGCGTTCTTCCATCTCATTAGGTTCGGTTTTCAACAATCCCACAATAGACTTACCGTTAGTTTTGACTCTAGGCACCATGTTCAAATTTACTTCTGCTAGCTCCGCAACCGTAGGCATTACATCGGCAAACAGCCAAGGCGTGTCATCAGTGCGGCCAGCTTTAATGCGCTCTGGCCAATGGACAATCATGGGGACGTGTATTCCACCATCATACAAATCTCGCTTCATTCCACGATAGGGTTCTGATGCTTTTAAGTATTGAGGATCAGCGCCACCTTCATCATGCGGGCCATTGTCAGACGTAAAGAAGATTAGCGTATTATCTAGCTCACCCATTTCGTCTAACTGTTCAACGATTTGACCAATGTAGTGGTCAAGTGCTGATACCATGCCCGCTAATGTCGCATTAGGCTTGTCAACAGGCTCTGGGTAGTAAGCCGCGTATTTGTCAGCTGGATTACCACCTTTCATGCCTGTATATGGCGTTTCTGTAAATGTGTACTGCTCGCTAAACTTTTCTGGGACACCTAACTCTGCATGCGGTGAAGAATAGGCAAGCATCATAAAGAAAGGGTTTTCTCGCGGCTGCTTAATGTAGTCAATAGCTTGATTAGTAAATAACTCCTGAGCATAAGCACCCTTTTTACCGCCTTCATTTTCACGAATGCGGATCTTTTGCCCGTCTTTCCACAATATTTGAGGATATTGACGATGCCCTTCCAAAATTGAGTACATGCCGTACCAAGTATCAAAACCCATCGCTAAGGGGTCGGTCACCCCCATCTGTGAACCAATAGAATACTTGCCAAAAAGCGCTGTATCGTAACCGCCATGTTTTAAAACATGCGCAAGGGTTATATCCATTTCTGTTAATTGCACAGTATTGGAGTTGTTTGTCATTATGCGACCATCTCTTCCAGTGAAAAGAGACACCCGAGAAGGTGAACACACGGTATTCCCTGCGTAAGCTTGATCGAAGCGAATGCCATTTGACGCTAGCTCATCGAGATTAGGCGTTTTAATTGGGGTATTGCCATAGGCTCCGACCTGATTAAAGCCTAAATCATCAGTAAGAATGAAGATTATGTTTGGCTTGTCTTGTGCTACTACACTAGAAGAAAGCGATGTGAATAAAGCACCAATTACGCTTATGAGACTAAACCGAAATTTGTTCATGGTATTTCCTAATAAAATTTTAAAATTAAACCGATTACGTTGATGTCTGCGAATTACTTTAGGCAATGTGCGGTTAATGTTGTTGGCTGGGGGATGAAAGCTCTACCTTTATCACGATTAGGCGGCAGCGCCTCCCATGCAAGGTAGAATCGTTTTCCAGCGCTTGGGAAATCTTCATTATCGTTCATTTGTTTCATTGCCCGCGTGTATAAGGGCATATTATTAGCGGTATCGAATGCGAGTAGTTCTTTTGGAATCTGTTGTCCGGTAGATTCTAACTTTACCTTTAGTGACTCTGCTTCAAGGGTATAAGCATAGGAGGTGCCATTTAAATCGGCGTACACTTCAACGTCTCCATTTTCAAGAAGTACAGCTGGTTTTTTAACTGTTAAAGTGGTTGGAAGCGCACCCGTTAAATTAAGTTCTTGGCGAGAGTCTTCCCAGTCAGACACCTGATAACTCTTCCATTTTCCTTTGTTATTTCGCGCAACGAAGAGTTGGCTGTTACCATTTTCATCATAAGCTTGATATGAAATTAAAGGGCGAGATTTACTATCGAAGCCGATGGGCGTGTGACCATTGAGAATGCCAGAAAACTGCGGTAATGGCACCGCGACTTCGCTATTGTTAAGTTTCATGGGGAGTGACACTGGAGTCCCATCAGAATTCAGCCAACTCACGAGATCTTTGCTTTTCGCGTAGGAGATATCGTGATTAGAGGCTGCTACGGGTGTCTCTCTCCAAACCCATGAAAGATGAAAATATCCATCTGGTCCAAGCACTGGCCCCCAAAAATAGCCATTTCGCTCTCCTTCCCCATCTACTAAAGGAGTGTCATGTAGCCTTTGCCATGTTTCAGACTGGGCATTAAAGGCGTTATAGATTTCATTGCCACTTCCGCTTCTTCCATTTCTATACTTAAAGTATAACTTTCCTTCAGCGTCATTAAAGAATTCCGGATAAGTCATACGACTTTCCGTTTTTTCATCCGCCATGAAGTCGACGCGCTTTAAGCTTCTGACATCGTATGGCTTTTCGCTTTTGAAATAGACAATCGGATTAACGTGCAAATTACCAACGATGTGGATATATCCCTCTTCGTCGAGACCTATCACTACACTATTATGGCTATCCCACCCCAGGTAGCTGTCTAACTTTTGATAAATCCAATTTCCGGTTGGATAGGGTTTGTAAGCGACACTCATCTGCCTACTAGCATCATAATAGGCCACTATTTGCTGATCGCCTTTACCAACATAATCAAACGCAACTCGATGCCCTGACCAAACTCGATCAATCGCCTCAACCTCGAAACAGCCCGTTTTATCGAAAGTTTGCGCAGCCACTCCCCCTGAGGACATAGCGAGCCCGCCGAGAATGGCTCGTAGTAGCAATGACTTCAATCGCATCACTGAACAACTCCAAAACGTTAATATGTCGTTAATATTTTCAATAACTCTAAACAAATTAACGGTCATTTACAATCTTTTTCACTCACAAAATAAAAGATGTGACCGGCAAAACTAAAATATTCCCCTACCATCTTTAAAGTCATTGAAAAGCAATAAGATAGAATAAAAAACATATCATAAACAGGGCTTCAAACGCGTTTAACAGCATCAATTTCATTTAATAAATAATGTGTGTAATCGCTATTTGTAAACCAAGAATATTCCTAACGGGCACAATAAAGATTGGATTTGACTTATTGTTTACATTTATGATTAAAACAATGTTAACATCGGAACGCTGAAAATAAGATGTCGCAAGTGTTTTTCAGTAATACTTACGCAGGCTTTGCTCGAGCAAAATTAGTAAAAAGGTGGAACGACAATGCACAACATGAAGTTGAAACTGACCAAGGTCGTTGCGATTGTGTTGCTTATAGTAAGCCATTCAGTTACGGCAAATACTGAGCAGCCTAATATCTTGTGGCTTGTTATTGAAGATATGAGTCCCCTACTGCCTATGTACGGTGACAATACCATTAGTACACCGAACATCTCACAACTAGCCAGTGAGGGTGTTGTCTATAATAATGCCTTTTCTACATCTGGCGTATGTGCACCGAGCAGAGCAGCACTAGCAACTGGGCTTTACCCCAACAGCTTTGGTGCAAATAACATGAGAACGTCTTCTAATACCGCTGAAACCGGACTTCCTAAGTACGAGGCTGTGCCCCCTGTAAATACGAAGATGTTAAGTCAGTTGATGCGGGAAGCGGGATATTACACAACTAATAATTATAAAACAGACTACCAATTTAAAGCACCAAGAACGGCTTGGGACGAAAATGGGATTTTCGCTCATTGGCGCAACAAACCGAGTAATAAACCTTTTTTTTCCATTTTCAATTTCACTACCACACATGAGTCTGGCCTATTTGAACCATACGGCATTAGAAAGTTAGAACAGCGCCACTACTTTTCCAGCGACGAAAAAAAAATTGCACTTCTGCCTAATGATCACAGAATCAAAACGAATAAAGAAAATACCCCTATCCACATAGATAAGGCAACGAGATTCCCCGTACCGCCGTATCTACCCGATACACCAACAGTACAAAATGACCTTTGGAAGGTTTACAACAACCTAGCTGAAACTGACAAGCAGATAGGCGCGATAGTAAGCGCATTAAAAAACGATGGCTTATTGGAAAACACCATTATTGTTTTCTACTCCGACCATGGCGGCCCTATGCCTCGGCAAAAACGACTCATCTATGATAGCGGCTTGAAAGTCCCACTCATAATTCGCTTTCCCAAGGGGTATAAAGCAGGGACCATCGATGAACGACTCGTGTCATTTGTCGACTTCGCACCAACAACGTTAGCTATGGCGGGTATTTCCATACCCGAATATATGCACGGCCAGTCCTTCCTAGATACATCAAATGAGCGACAGTACATTTATGCCGCCGCAGACCGATTTGACGGTTTCACCGACACTATCAGAGCTATAAGAGATAATTGTTATAAGTACATTCGAAACTATCGACCTAATGAGCCTTACTATCTCCCTGTCGCCTACAGAGAGAAGATACCAAGCATGCGTGAACTTCTTCGTTTACAGAAAGATGATGCACTCAATAAAGCACAGAGCCAATGGTTTCGAAAAGAAAAGGATGCTCATGAACTTTTTAATGTGTGTAACGATCCTCACGAACTATCTAACCTTGCGTATATTGAAAACTACAAAACTAAGCGAGAAGAAATGGGGGATGCTTTAGAACTATGGTTAGCTGACATCGGAGATAAACCATCGATGAAAGAACGTCAGCTTATCGACAAATTATGGAACGGTAAAACGTCTCAGCCAACTACCGAAGCGCCGAAAATAGCAGTACAAAATGGAAAAGTTACAATAACAAGCGAAACCAACGGCGCTTTTATCTCTTATCGTATGAAAAACGATGAGACATCACCACACTGGCAAATCTATCAAAAAGAACTTCCGATCAAACAAGGTATCCTAGAAGCCATCGCGCATAGGCCTGGGTATATCGAAAGCGCCCCAACATCCTTAGCTATCGATGCAGACTAATAAAATAAAGGAATTAGAAAAATGTGTGTTGTTAGAACATTCTGGTTTGCCGTACTCACGGTTATCTTTGCAGTCTCCTGCTCTTCTCACTCTGTTATTGAAAACGATAAACCCACCTCACTGAAAGTAGGTGAAGGGTTCGTTAACCCTCTTGGGTATTACGAAGCCTCCCCCCGTTTTTCGTGGAAGCCCTCTATCAGTAACAGCAAATCGACCCAACAATCTGCCTATCAGATACAGGTATCCTCAACACCTGAAGGATTATTAACAAATCCAGATAAATGGGACAGTGAAAAAATAAAATCATCGGCAATGTCTTGGGTGCAGTATAAAGGCAAAAAAATCACCTCTAGAGAGAAAGTATTCTGGCGCGTGAGGTTTTGGGATGAGAACAATATAGCATCACAATGGAGCGACGTGGCTCACATTGAAATGGGTTTACTCGAGAACCTTGACTGGAAAGCCTCGTGGATAGGCGCAAAAGATACAGAATCTTCACTTTCCCCTTCTCAAAGTACATTGGCGACACCGCAATATTTGAGAACGCAATTCTCTGTAGAGAAAGAAGTGCTTGAAGCAAGGTTATACGTAACCGCTAAAGGCGTTTTTAAGGTTTACCTAAACGGTAAAGATATAACCGCAAACGATGCATTGCCCCCAGGATGGACGCCTTACGAAAAACGCATCGAGACACTCACCTACGACGTAACCACGCTGATTACAAAGAGAGACAATGCGCTTGGAGCAATTATCGCAGGTGGTTGGTACTCAGGCAGAATTGCAGATCTGAAGGAAACCGACCATTCGAAGCCGCCGCGATTTTTAGCCCAACTTGAAATCACCTATTCAGACAATACTACGCGGCTCGTTACGACGAATGACTCATGGAAAGCAACACAATCTGGCCCAATTCGATTTGCCAGTAATTACGATGGCGAGCGTTACGACGAAACTTATGAAATGCAAGGCTGGTCGATGCCAGATTATGATGACAGTGAATGGGGGACAGTCATTACCGATGCATCAACACCAGGCACACTTTTGCGCCCTAAGCGTCATTTGCCGGTTCGCAATGTGGACAAATTAACACCGCTATCATTTAAACAAGTCAGTAAGGACACGGTCATCTTTGACTTTGGCCAGAACATGGTCGGCGTGCCATCTATCAAGTTACCGGTAAAACAGGGTAAACAAGTGACGCTACGATTTGCCGAAGCGTTACACAAAGGTGACTTCTATACAGATAACTATCGCTCTGCACATTCCACAGACTATTTCCTTCCTGCTAAAGATGGCATTGCTGAATACACTCCTACTTTTACTTTTCACGGGTTTCGCTTTGTTGAAATTTCGGGTTTTGACGAAACTAAAGCGCCTGTAAAAAATTGGATTGTCGCTAACGTTCAACATTCTGATATTGATTTATACAATAACTTTTTAAGCGCCAACCCTAAGCTAAATAAACTGTTTGAAAATATTAACTGGGGGCTAAAAGGGAACTTCTTTGATATTCCTTTAGACTGCCCACAGCGCGACGAAAGACTGGGTTGGACAGGTGACGCCAACGCGTTTATTGCGCCGTCTATGTATATGGCTGATGTCTACGGATTCTGGTCTGCTTACTTAAATAGTTTGCGTGAAGAGCAAACCGAAGATGGGTTTGTTCCACTTTATGTGCCCTTTGTAAAGTGGATAAACTGGACGTCGTCGGGATGGGGGGATGCTGCCACAATCCTGCCTTGGGAGCTCTACATGATGACTGGCGATCAAAAGATTTTAGAAGATAGCTACCCATCCATGAAGTCTTGGATTAACTATCATGACAGCCAAGCTAAAAACAATATCTCAAGCATGATGACCTTTGGCGATTGGTTACAACCCTACCCCGAAGCAGAAGGGAAAGGCGCCAACCGGGGAGATACTGACTTCTCACTTATTTCCACAGCATTCTTTGCTCGCTCTGTAGCGCTCACGAGAAAAACAGCACTAGAGCTCGGATTCAATGAAGATGCAAAGCGCTATGAAGTTAAGCAAAAGACACTAGCAAAAGCATTTAGAGCGGAATTTTTTGATGAAGATCTAAACGTAATAAAAGGCAAAGAAACACAAACGGCCTACCTGCTTGCGCTGGCATTTGACCTACTTCCTCAAAGCGAAGTGAACATTGCACAAACTAAACTAATTTCTTTACTTCAGAGCGCCGACACACACTTAAGAACAGGGTTTCTCGGTACGCCATTACTTGCAGATGTTCTGCAAGAGGCTGGACGTACCGACTTAGTCTATGAGTTGTTGTTTAAAGAAACCTACCCGTCATGGTTTTACTCAATTAATAATGGCGCTACCACCACTTGGGAACGATGGAATTCATACTCGTTAGAAGAGGGATTTAACCCACAGGGTATGAATTCGTTAAATCATTACGCTTACGGCACTATTTCAAGATGGTTTTATGAGGGTATTCTTGGGGTAAAGCCACAGTTGCCAGGCTTTAAAAAAGCAATAATTTCACCTCAGCTCACATCGAAACTCGGCTTTGCTGAAGGCTCTATACCTACGCCTAGCGGAGATATCGATGTAAGTTGGACAATGACGAGTGACGGTTTTGATGTATCGGTGACCGTTCCGTTTAATATTAGCGCTGAGTTCGTTCCACCCGCGCATTATTCAGTTGTCGCGGCTACAAACGCAAAAAATGAGCCTATTAAAAAGTGGAAGGGCCTAAAGGCTGGCCAGTATCAATTCCAACTGATTATTGATGAAAAACACGGTGGCGCACAGTGATAACATCCCAATTGATAAGAAAGTGGCACATTTCAGCTTGCTCATGTTTCTTGCTCTTTATTACACCGAATAGCCTAGCAAGCGTGAACGACTCCATTATTGTCACAGAAAACAAAATGGCCGTAATAGAAGCAGAGCATTACTCTTCTCAACACAACGCAAGTACAAGACGCTGGATTGTGTTTAATCGAAAAAGCGATAGCACCCATGGCTTTGCAGATAGTGACAAAATCCATGTGGAGGGTGCTAGTAACAATGCATATATTGAACTATTGCCTGATACGAGAACAAACCATAACGAGCCTTTAGTGCATGGCACCAACTTTTCCGGCGAACCCGGTAAGATGGCTGTTTTAACTTATCCTGTCTATTTTGACACTCCGGGTAAGTACTTCGTTTGGGCGAGGGCCTTCAGCTCGGGAAGCGAAGATAATGGATTACATGTAGGGCTGAATAACACATGGCCCTCGAGCAGCCAAAGACTTCAGCTATGCGAAGGCAAACATCAATGGACATGGTCTTCTAATCAAAGAGCAAAAGACAATCACTGCGGACAACCAAACACGATTTGGCTAGATATACCTGAAAGTGGAATACACAACGTCACAATATCTATGCGCGAAGATGGGTTCGAGTTAGACAAAATTATTCTGACTCAACACGCGGATTATAAGCCAAAAGGCGTTGGGCCAAATGAGACTAGGCGATATGCCTCAGCCCAGTCCTTGAAAGAAACCTTTGTTGGCATAGAAGAATATAGTCTCATCTTAAACGCTCACCAAACCTTTAAGTCAGTTGGCGACGTCCCTTTCTATCACGACAAAAAAAATAGTGCACTAGGTATTGATGCTAGAGAAACACAGTACAGGAATGTGTGGGCTACTGCCAAACTTGAAGTGCCAAAAAAAATGTGGGAAAAGAAGGACAAAACCAGTCGTACCTTTAAAAAAGTGACATTGGTAACCGTCGGTGAAATTGACGGGGAATCGTCTTACAGAGTGCTATTGAATGACAACGAAATCGGTAATTTCACTAACCAAGAAACTACGATTGATTATCAGGAAAACTACTTTGACCTAGGTCCACTCACGTTGAAACCGGGCGACATCATCACGGTTCAAGCGAAAGCAGTGACCAATGGAAAGATACCAGAGAATGACGGCACAGCTTACGCAAGAGGCAGGTGGCGCGGGCTGGTGTTTCATGAATAGTTTATTTACGCACTTACTAGAGAGTTCATAATGAAATACCCCAAATTACTCAGTGTATTTACCGCGCTTTTAATGTTGAGCGCATGCTCGTCAACTCAGCCTTTGTTAGATGAGTCACTATCTAACTTCAACAACGTATACGATGACGGTGAAGCAAGGTTTGTTGATGGTGAGTTACATCTGATATCCGAAAAAAACTGGTTCTTTTCAACCCAAAAGGTTTACGAAGACTTTATCCTTGAAGCAGAAGTTAAAATGCCTGACACCTCTGAATACAGTAATTCGGGCATTATTTTTCGAGGACAAATTATTGAAACCGACAAAGGTAAACAAATTGTCGGCTATCAAGTAGATATCGACCCCAGTGAAAGAAAGTGGACAGGAGGATTCTTCGATCAGGGTCGCAGAAAATGGTTGTACCCAGTCCACCCTACCCGTTCTTATCCTGACGAAGACTTTGTTACTAACTTCTTAGGTGAGTGGAGCAAAGAACAAGGTGAAGCTTATAGTCACTTGGCATGGAATAAGGTCAAAATCGTGTGCAAGGGCTCCGACATAAAAATTTTTATTAATGGCATACTAACCACCCATGTTAAAGATGTAAAAGACAGCAAGGGTGTCATTGCATTTCAGCACCACGGTAGTAAAGCTTATAAAGAAAGCAGAGATGAAAGTAATATTGTGCGCTTTAGGAACATTACGATTACTACTTTGTAAATAATTGAAATACGTAAGTAGTTGCGCTGCTACTTTTATTTAGTATCTCTGCGACTATAAGTTGAAGGCACCGGCAGGCGGTTTTTACAGTATTTATGGAGAAAAGTAATGAGTAATGCGAACACGTTTAAGGCTTTGCTTGTTGAAGAGCACAGCGATAATACTTTTAGCAAAAAAATCGTAGAACGAGAAATTAGCCAACTTCCACAAAATGAATTGCTGATAGATGTACATTATTCGTCTTTAAACTACAAAGACGCTATGTCAGCCAGTGGCAACAGGCGTATTAGCCAAAACTTTCCACACACGCCCGGTATCGATGCGGCAGGTGTGGTAGTAAATGATACGTCGGGTACGTTCAGTGTGGGTGATAAGGTTCTTGTATTTGGTTACGACTTGGGAATGAATACACCTGGAGGCCTTGGCCAAAAAATAGCTATCCCAGCTAAATGGGCCGTCGCCTGCCCAGATTCGTTAACGCTAAAAGAAGCCATGATTTATGGCACAGGTGGATTAACAGCGGCACTGTGTATTCAAAAGTTAGAAAAGATGGGGGCTAAGCCAAGTGATGGCCACGTGGGTGTAACAGGCGCGACGGGAGGTGTTGGCAGCATTAGTATTGCCCTTCTCTCTCACCTTGGCTATGACGTTGTTGCCTTTTCAGGTAAACCTGAACAATCTGAGAAACTGAAGTCATTAGGTGCCAGTGAAGTTCTTCATAGAGATGTTGTACTGGAAGTGAAAGACGAGGTTGCTGGAAAGCCCAAATGGGCTCACGCAATTGATACTCTTGGAGGGGATTACTTAACCGGTCTACTCAAGCAGGTTAAACCTAGTGGTGGAGTAGCGTCTGTCGGCCTTGCTGCATCGCCTGAAATAGCGATGAGTGTGATCCCATTTATCACGAGAGGAGTTTCTTTATTAGGCGTAGATTCGGTTTATATTCCACTTGAAGACAAGCAACATATCTGGAAGCGCGTAGCGACCGACATGAAACTGCCTAACTTAGAAAGCTATTATCAAGAAATATCGTTACACGATACGCCAGAGTACCTCGACCGTTTTTTTAACGGACAAGTAGTTGGGCGCTATGTTGTGAATTTAAAAGACGCGTGAACTCAACAAAGAAAGCTGATTGCTGCACAATCGCTTTAACGGGTAGCGCCGAAACTATGGTTGACGATTTATCAATGAAAAGAATTGCCTGAAGTGCGTTTACCATCGAGGTATTTCGGTGAATCCGATCGGTGGTTTCCTCGCTACATCAGAATTATTATTGCTTCATTTTTAATGAAATGATCACAACTACAGCGACTTTACGATCATTACTGCCACTTCTGAGTCTTAGCAGCGTATCTTAATTTGCGAAGTTCAGCTTCAGACAATACCGAAGACGTTAAGAGCTTATTGCAAATTTATTGGCAGCTGTGAGCAAATTGGAATCTTTTAGTAAGCAGATAACAAACGTCAGCTTATCCG
>NZ_BAAJLR010000011.1:0-94980 GCF_057542855.1 Alteromonas sp. 4NS20-0143 | reverse complement strand
ATTCGGATTCAACCATTTTGGTGATACATGGTGTTTTGTCAGATGGATTTACATATAACAAGTTCTCAGGACTCCTAAATGAGGTAACTCAAGCGGAAGTCGTTACGGTGGACTCACGAGGACATGAACTTTCTTCAGGAACCCTTTGCTTATATTATTTACAAACGATACAAGTCCGCTTATCGCTGTGAGCTTAAAGCCGATTTTAGAGTATTTACGTTAACTGACAATGAGACATAAACGAGCCATATCTGACCGTCTGCTCCTGTCTTAAGCGGACTACTATAGCCAATCCGAAAATCGTCCGATTAACGGTCGAAAGGGAACACACCCACCACTTGGGTGGAGTAATTATTTCGAAAAAGCGTTGATAGCGTTTTTACGCTGCTCGCCGTTCAGGATATAGGCTCTTCATACTTTTTCTTTTTTCCATGCCGATACGCACTACGTATGTGCCGCTTGGACTTAACGTTGCTCATATGCATTCCCCGGTAGTAACCGTCAACTCATCCACCACTGCTTGTTCTGTTTTGAGGAACGTTTGTACTGACCTTATAAGTCAGTTACCGAGATGTTGCCTTGCAGCAATTTAGCCAACAATGCCTGCCACTCAGAAGTGTCCCAGTTGGTCCGCATTCCCATTGAGATGGCCTTCTCTAATAGCTCAACCGACTTCTTAAAGTCTCGCTCTTTTCGAAGTCTGTAAAGAAATAGGGGCAGAGTACTTTTTAGGCTAAATTTACACTGACCCTATTTTTCTGACCTCACTTCTTCTATTTATGCAGATACTGCTGGATACCAAATACCGAAGGTTAAACTAAAAAGCCCAACCAAGAATGCGGCAGAGACAAATAGTAAGGTCGCGCTGATACAGATTTTTAGTAAGACATGATTTTCATGATTGGCCTTAAAAATGGTTCCTGAATTGGCATTAATACTGGCTTCTGGTTTAGCGATAGAAATAATACCGGAATGTACATTTGAAGCGCGATTAGCCATCCAAATTAGCTGCGCAATAATATGAGGTGCTACATAAGACAGCACACTTACACCTATTACTGCAGGGCCAGTAAAGTTAGCGGTATTAATGCCAAGGGTGCCAAATAATGTCATCCAAGCGAAAATGAACAACCTAAAAAAGAGCACGCCATTGGCGGCTAAAAATAAATGTAGCGCCCATCGTTGATGTAGTGCCACGTTGGCGTTTCTTATCGCGCGAATCGCAAAGAAACTACTTACAATCACCATTCCGCCCGAAAAAGCCGTTAACCCATGTAGCAAAGGGTTGCCTACGGTGCCCCTAGATAGAAGAAGATACATACCTGCTAATGAAATACTGCATGCAAGGGTTACGAAAAGCCGGCCATTATATTTATGAAAGGCTTTATATTTACGCCTAATGGCTGGGATAAGTTGTAAGCTTCCGCCAATAATCATGACTATCGCCAATAAAACATGTGCGGCATACATAGCATTGCCGAGATAGTCACCCGCAACATAGGCCGTACTATTGAAACGATTCCATTGAGATACCCCTTCACTTAAGCCTGTAAAGCCATAGCCTGCAATTAGATAGCTAACGAAGAACGCTTGCGCTATAAGCAAGCAAGAAAATCCTACCTTCAGACTTGTGTCATAAAGCTTCGCTGAAAGAGTTAAGGTAGTGGGAGTTAAGGTATCAGGTGTTAGGGTCTCGGGTGTTAAGGGATTTGTCGCTGACATATTTTTGCCTCTTATGGTATTGCTACGCTCTTTTAGCGCGTTGTTTACGAGTTGCTCGCGCGCCGTTCACGTATATCTAGCTTCTCTAAAGCGTATAGAAAATAAGAGCTCATTCTTCTCAAATTCGAAAAATGAATACCTTAAGTTGTGGCTTTTGACATACTCCTTAACAAAGTTCTTTTGTGCTTGGCAGCGATTCTTCTTACACTGAGGGTAGAGATATATTTAAAGGCGTAGAACCCCTGTGGCGTGGCAAAGCGATTTACCCTATTACATATTGTTGTGCTGTAGTTTGAGCATAATGCTTACCCATGCGTTCAAACAGAATAAGCAGACAGTAAACTATTTGGTTGCCATATTCAGTGCATCGCTTTGTATGGTGGCCACGCAGAAATTAAGTGCCGATACCCTAGGCGCGTATCAGTATGTAATAGGACTAGCAACCTGCGCGACATGTAATGCGGTTTGGTTGATTGCTAGAACACTATTTCGAGACAATAACCCCTTAAGTCGCAGGCATTTCGCAGTAGCATTTGTGGTTGCAGGGTTAGTGATATTTAATCAGACATGGCATTTAGTGGTGGCGAGTGATATGCCAAACTTGTTAACTCAAGCGCAGATGCTAAAACTCAAACAAGGAATGAATGAGGTTGCGAACTTGCTTTCATCATGCATTTTAGCGTTGTCGTTTTGGGAGGCTTTGCGTGGGTTCGAGAACAAAAATAGCATGCAAAAGCGTCAGTCGATAGTCTTTGCCACAGCCTTTTTCCTCGGCTTATTTAACTCATCAATATTACCTAAATTTCTATTCACGCCTACAGAGATTGAATATTACGCACCTTGGTTAATATGTTCTTCGGCAATACTAATTCTTGGCGCCATTCAGTACGTGGTTCACTCGCAAAAAATGAGTGTTCAGCTACGTGGACAAATGAAAAACCACCAACAGAATGAACCACGAAACCAAGTAAACGCTGACACACCTAGTCAGTCATTAAATGGCGGCACCTCTGATTCTTCTTGTCTCACTAGCCCTAGCAGTGAGGGCAACGCAATAGAACAAGATGAAACAATTGATATGGCTATCGTGAAAGGAATAAATACGTTAATTCATCAAGAAAAAATATTTTTGCAACCAAACTTAAAAATAGCTCATTTAGCGCAAGCGTTAGATACCTCGGAATATAAAGTCAGTAAGGCCATAAGAGGCTACTTTGCTGCGGCCAACTTCAACTTGTTTGTGAATCAGTTTAGGGTAAAGCATGCTAAGCAACTATTACGAGATAATGAATGCCAGCAATGGAGCATTTTAGTAATAGCATTGGAAAGTGGGTTCTCGTCCTTAGCAACATTCAATCGGGTGTTTAAAGCCATTTCAGGGCAAATGCCAAATGAATATAGAAAGCAGGGAAGCACAATGAACTATAGTGTGCCGAGCGTATAAATAAGTGGTTCATAAGTACGTAGAGAATCATTGATGCCCAATAGTTTTAGTACCCGCTAGCATGTCATCTGCACAATGGTTTCCGTGAAGCACAGAGATGTCGCCAGTGGTTTCCAGTACAACCGCTCTAACTTGTTGCATGTCTAGCACGTTTGCTTCTCGAAGTTTTGCCATAAGATCGCTACGAGCCACCCTGGTTTCGGCTAGCGCGGAATCAATAATTTCACCGTCGCGCATTAATATAACTGGTGTGTTTTGCATCAGTGCTTCAATTTTATCGGAGCGTCTGCGCAATCGCGCTGTTACGAACTGCACTAAGAACAGTGCTGCCATAGCAATTATGGCCTGAAAGAACGCGCTCCAACTATTGGTTTGCGACGCACTTGCTAGTAACGAACCTACTGCCACTGTCATCACGAAATCAAAATTGGTCATTTTTGAAAAAGAACGTAGTCCATTCACTCGTACCAGCAACACCACCCAGAACATGCCCATAGTGGTTAGCAGTAAGCCTTTAAGCAGTATATCCAGAGTAGGTACGGCGCTAAACATGATGTTCTCCTTCACATGCCGGTTAACATTGTTTGTACCGTGTTAGTAGACAAAGAGATTAGTATTTTTCGGTTTGATTTTTACTATTTCATGCCCATATACAGCGCAACGGAATAATAAAAAGTTATCACTACCGCTCTCATGCATCGTTTTATGCCTGAACGTCACACTGACGATCACTCATCATTTAAGAAAAACTACGCGTCTTCAGTTTACGCGTGGGTGTTTTCTATTGTGGTGTCGGTACTTGTATTCAGCGCGCCATTTTCAGCTTATTCCGCGAATGATACGGCATCGTTTAACGAGCAAACCCCGCAGATATCCTTTTCCGACTTCGGACTTTCTGTTGCTACACGCTTTGGGTTTACCCAGCACAATCAGAAGCAAGATGCCGACCTAGATAATTCAGATGAACATCTACTTCTCTTTGGGTATCAACCCCATTTAGTTCTCGTCGACTTCTCGGGTGCTATCTTTAGCAAACCCTTTGAATATATTGCCTTTCACTGGAAGGGCATATCGAGTCGCGGCCCGCCATCTTCTCTGTAATACCTTACTGATATCACGCGCTGCACTTGCAGTGCTTCTCATTTTTTAAAGGTTTATTGCAGGACTTTTCATGACACGATTTTCATTTCGTGGCCTAGTGTATGCGCTAGTTATATTACTAGGCCTACTTAGCGCCGCTCCCAATATTTTACCCGATTCTCTGCGCCAGCATGTACCACAGTGGTACAGCCAACACACGCTTTCCCTTGGTTTGGATTTACAAGGTGGTTCTCACTTATTGTTAGAAGCGGATACCGATGCGTTATTTGCTCGGCAGTTAGACACCTATTCTTCAGCGCTTTTTAGTGACTTAAGAGAACAAAATATTCGCTACGTTAAACATGCTTCTAAACAAGGGCTAAGCGTCCAATTTACACTTTCGAACCCCGACGACCTTTACAAAGTTAGACAACGGGCAAGTGAAGTGTCGGTTCAATCTGACGGTAGTAGCGCGCTTCTTCTTACACAGCAAAGCACTGCTCCAAAAGGTATTGATTCAAAAGGTATTAGCCAAAAAGGGAATGTGATTAACCTTTCTCTAGCCCTTACTGAGGAATACCAAGCAGCTGTAGTAAAAGATGCAATTAATCGCAGCCTCGAAGTTGTTCGTAAACGACTTGACGAAACTGGCCTCACAGAACCCAGTGTTACCCGCCAAGGTAGCGATGCTATTTTAGTGCAAATGCCCGGCATTTCAGACCCTGCCAATGTAAAAGCCTTGCTAGGTACAACGGCACAAATGCGTTTTCATTGGCAAACTCAGGTGAACAATAGTGAGAGCTTTATTCGCGCCGACATTAACGACAGGAAGTATTTATTAGAAAAGCATGTGGCACTAGAAGGTGAGCATATTACCGATGCGGCAGCGGTGTTTAGCCCTGAAACTAGTCAACCCGTAGTGACGTTTCGTTTAGATAATGACGGTGCCCGGCAATTTGCCACCATGACTAAAAACAATATAGGCCGTGTGCTGGCAGTAGTATTAGATGATACGGTAGTCACTGCACCGGTCATCAATAGTGTTATTCCTGGTGGCAGAGGCGAAATTACCGGTAGCTTTACCATGAGTGAAGCACAAGATGTGGCACTCATGCTGCGCACAGGGGCATTGCCCGTTCCACTGCATATTATTGAGGAGCGTACCGTTGGGCCCGATTTAGGAAGCGATGCTATTGAAACCGGAGTGAAAAGCGGCATTGCAGGGGCACTGGGTGTTTTAGTCTTTATGCTAGCCATTTACGGACGTTGGGGCGCGATTGCGAGTGTAGCGCTTACGGTCAATATGGCATTAGTATTCGGCGTGCTTACCCTCTTTGGTGCCACACTTACTCTCCCTGGTATTGCTGGGCTAATACTCACCATGGGTATGGCAGTAGATGCAAATATCCTAATTAATGAACGTATTCGTGAGGAAACCAAAAAAGGGCGGCCAGCAGGTAGCGCGCTTAAAATTGGTTTTGAAAAGGCGTTTGGTACCATTGTAGATTCAAACTTCACCACGCTAATTGCAGTTAGCTTGCTTTTTGTTTTTGGCAGCGGACCGGTGAAAGGCTTTGCGGTAACTATTGCGATAGGGTTGATAACCTCGCTGTTTACCTCGGTAGCGCTTACTAAATTGCTAATGCAGCGAGCCACTAAGAAACATCAAAGGGAGCCCATTAATTTATCGTCGCCACTGTTAACCATGGCCGATAAGTTAGGGCCGTTTAACTTTTTAAAGTCTAAAAAATTAGCGTTGAGTGTGTCACTGATATTAACCCTGTGCTCAATGGCGCTCTTCGTAAAGCCTGGCCTGCAATATGGCGTAGACTTTACTGGCGGCACTATGATGGAAATTTCTGCGCCGCAGCTTTCTACGGAGCAGTTGCGCACAGTGTTAAAAGAGCACCACTTTGAAGATATTGCTATTCAGGAGTATGGTGCAAAGAATCAGTACTTATTACGTGCACCAGTATCGGAACAATCGAACGCATTATCTAATATAGGAGCAAATACAGGAGCTAATACCGACGCTAATACAGTTGCCACGCAAGGCAGCAATATTGAAGCGCTAAAACAGGTGATACAAGACGCTGACAGCACTGTAGTATTTAACAAGGTTGATGTTGTGGGGCCGAAAGTGAGTGACGGCTTTGCCGACCTATCTATTTTAGCTTTACTGATTGCTGGTGGCGGAATGCTGGCCTATCTATGGTTTCAGTTTGAAGCGCATTTTGCTACCGCGGCTTTGCTTACCGTGCTGCTTGATTTAACCAAAACCATTGGGTTTATTGCCTTAACCGGTATTGAGTTTAATCTTACCGCGGTGGCCGCGCTACTGGCCTTAATAGGGTACTCAATTAACGATAAAGTGGTAGTGTTAGATCGCGTAAGAGAGTTACTGCGCATTAGCCCAGAGCGCTCGCTGGCTGATATCATAAATGAAGCGGTAAATAGCACGCTTAGCAGAACGGTATTTACCTCGTTAACCACGCTTCTCGCGTTGTTACCTATGGCGTTAGTTGGGGGAGAAGCCGTTAATAGTTTTGCCGTACCCATGGTATTTGCCGTCGTTATAGGTACTTCATCTACTTTGTTTATTACCTCATCGTTACTCCATATGTTGGGTAAACGCAGAGAGCAAAGGGGGAAAGCACAGCTTCGCCCAACAGCCGAGGAGGTAAAAGCGTCGCTGGCACATATACCTTAAACGCTTAAATCGAAATAGGTAGGGCGGTGGAATACCGCTTTGCCCATTTCATCTATATACTTCAATACTATTATGTTAGAAGGAGATAACTTGTGTTTGCTGTAGACCACATCATTCTACTTAGTGCGGTTTTAGCTATTTTCGGCGTGTTGGTCAGCAAACTGTCTCCTCGTTAAAATCTTAGAGAAAGAGTTTAAAACCGCTGACTCCCCTATTGGTTTAAGACACAGCATTGACACTTATGCAGCTGAAGGTGGTTTTAATACTGCGAAAGTAATCACCACTGAAACTATTGACGATGAAAATAACTTTTATCCTTATGGAAGCCATAAAACTTATTACCATTTCAGTGAAGGCTTAAAGGTAAAAGCCCTTGAAAACGGCTCTCCTTACGAGCACACCAACCGCGTTAAATCTAATTACCGGCACTTATTTATGGGTAAAGCCAGGGCGTTCATTGAAGTGACTTATTCAGATGCCAGTGAATTTGTAACAATAGGCGCAATAGTAGGTGATGAAGCTTTAAGGCTATCAAATAAAGTTGCCATTGATGTTCAAGCTATTGCTATTACTGACGCTGCCAACATCACTTCTCAAAAAATAGAAGTTTTTTACAGTGTAAACAGTGACAATGCAGCCAAAATGAAAGCGTATTTAACTCCGTTCAATGTAGATGATGGAGATACGGTATACGCCAATGTATTTGTAAACGGACATCTAGCTACACTAAAAGCCAGCTGCAACGAAGGATAGCATATAGCGTTTGTTTTACTTGTACTCACGCTTGGGCTTTGTCTAAGAGTGCTAAAAGCACAGGCGTCGCGCCGATGTCATCCGGATCTGGCGAGTTCCCGTCAATGACTACCGCCAACTTCCCATGAGGTAAATTAACTTGTTCAAGTACTGACTGGGGTACTACAAGCGCACGATTTCGATTTTGTATATCCGCGTGTGTAGAACAAGCCGACAGTACAAGACTTGTAAATGCAATGTGAAAAGCAGTTTTCATAAATTCCTCGTATAGGGAGCTATCAAGCAGGCAGGTCAATTAAGCTCAATGCAAAATAACCAATAATGAACAGATATGATTATATATTGTCAAATTTAGTCACATTGTGTCAGAATGTAAATATTGTTAATAGGTGTTCTGTTTGCGGAGCATTCAGTGTGTGACCACGGTCACGCGATGCTTTTCGGGAACCTTAGTACATAGAAAACGGTTTACGAGTAAGGTGAGACATGACAAACGCAAAGTGGTGTATTTTTGGTGCAATTATTACTTTATTGGCCTTTTCCGGTCAGGCGTCGCAGTCCAATCAACACAATATCGTCATGATCATCGTCGATGATCTTCGCCCGGTGCTCGGGACGTATGGCGATGAAAAGGCTTACACGCCTAATATTGATAGACTGGCGTCTCAAGGCGTTACATTTAATCAAGCCTATGCAAATGTGCCAGTATGCGGCGCCTCGCGCGCCAGTCTCCTCACAGGGTTGCGACCTACTAAAAATCGGTTTCTCAATTACAAAACTTTGGCAGAGATTGATGCACCGGGTGCTAAATCGCTCCCCCAGGTACTGCGTGAAAATGGGTATCGCACTATGGCCATAGGCAAAGTATTTCATCACCCACGGGATTTAGCCGATGTTAGCTGGAGCGAAGGCGTGCATACATCGGGAATGCCTCACACAACATCGTTGCGAACCGATGCTGGAATAAAACAGGATGAGCAATTAGCAGCCCCAGACAACACGAGTATTCCTTGGTACGAAAGTGCGGATGTCGATGACGAAGATTACCCAGACGGTAAAGTAAAAAACAAGACATTAGAGGCGTTATCAATTCTCGCTTCCAAAGATGAGCCTTTTTTTCTAAGCGTAGGTTTTATTCGCCCCCACCTGCCTTTCTATGCGCCCAAGAAATATTACGATCTTCATCCTCTGGAAAAGTTCTCACCATTTTTTCATCGGACTCGTCCCAGCCAAGCACCTGCTTCGCTGCGCGGTTCCGGTGAAATTAAAACTTACAGTTTTGGCGATTATGTCTATAACAGTGACGAATTCCATGTCGCTTCCAAGCGCGGCTATTACGCGTCAGTAAGTTACGTGGATGCCCTGGTTGGTGATGTACTTGAACAATTAACATTCTTAGGTTTGCGGGAAAATACCACTGTAATTTTTGTAAGCGATCACGGTTTCCATTTAGGCGAACACAACTTTTGGACTAAACACACCTTATTAAAAACGGCGTTGCAAGTACCTCTCATCATAGCTGGCCCCTCTGTAGCAAAGAATGAAAAATCAGATGCACTTCTGGAACTAATCGACATTTTTCCTACGGTACTGGATTTAGCCAAAATCCCCAAACCGCAACATATTGATGGACAGAGTTTTACAAAAGTAATGACCGCACCTTCAAACACCCACAAAAAGCAGGTTTATAGTCGCTTCAAAAACGGTGACTCTATCATTACCGATGATTTGATTTTTACTACCTATAAAGCAGATGATTCGCGCGTTGAGGAAATGCTATACGATTTCACCGTTGACCCATACGAAACCATTAATCAGTCAGCAACCCCTGACTATAAGAAGCATGTAAACGCATTAAAAACGATGCTGCAAAACTGTACGAAATATCACCAATGCGTTACACGCTAGCGACTGGTCATGGCATTTAGGGGAAATAGATCTATGGGGATACGGGTGAAAATGAGACTCTACAAAATTCTTTTGGGCGTACTTTTAGCAGGTTTTCTAATGGGTTGCGCAAAACAGGAGGGGCCTGCATCGACAGCTATCCAACAATATAATACAAACCGACCCAATATTGTATTTTACCTGGCTGATGACCAAGACTATACGGATTATGGTGTTTACGGTAACAAAAAGGTCGATACTTCAGCAGTTGACCGCTTGGCAAAAGAAGGCGTGTATTTTGGCAACGCATTTACAGGGCAGGCAATTTGCGCCCCCAGCCGATCTCAATTGTTTACCGGAAATTACCCCATAAAAAACGGCGCTTTTGCAAATCATACCCCCACTAAACCCAATATAGACGCGGTAACAAAGAAAATGCGAGCCCTGGGCTATGAAGTAGTGTTAGCGGGGAAAAGTCATGTGAGACCGGAGTCAGTTTATGACTGGGATCGGGAATGGGAGCCGGTACCCAAAGCGGGAGTTCCCCGTGACTATATTCCGTTAGAAGACATTGAGAGCTACTTTTTAACAGCTACAAAACCGTTTGTGATGTTTATTGCCTCAAAGTATCCCCATGGCAAGTACTTCACGGTAGAAGATCCTGTGCCTGAAAGTTTAACGTTTTATCCTCACGACGAGCACTTAAAAACAAACCCGGACTATATCGCTAAGAGAGCAGGCTACTATCGCAGTATTCAGGAGGACAATACTCAACTGAAGTATGTGTTGGACATGGTCGACCGTATTCTTCCTGATAATACAGTGTTTATTTACAGTGCCGACCATGGAGTATCCGGTAAATTCACGGTAAGAGATATCGGATTAAAGGTGCCATTTGTGGTGCGGTGGCCTGGCGTTGTTCCCGCCAATTCTCATTCAGAACAACTGATCCACTTTACTGATGTATTACCTACTTTTATTGACATCGCAGGCGGTGCAACAGATAGCGAGATGGACGGTAAAAGCTTTCTCCCTTTATTAAGGGGAATAGATAGGCCTATACATCAATACGTTTACGGCATAAGCACCAATCAAAACATCATTAATGCCCATGTATTCCCCTCCCGCATGATTCGTGACAAGCGCTTCAAATACATACGAAACTTCAACGCACTGGACGTATTAAATGAAAACCTCACTGACAATGAAAACGCAAATGTGTTTTTGCGATTAGGTGCGTTAAAACACGCTGACACTCCCTTTGAAGAATTATATGACTTAGAAGCCGACCCTTTCGAAAAAAATAACCTGATTAATGCGCCACACATGCGAGATGTAGTTGAACGACTTAAAACAGAACTGTTTTCATGGATGGAGAAGCAAGGGGACTTTCTCGATGAAGAAATGGGTAACGTGCCGTTGCTCTATGCTCCTACATTCAAACTCGATCAAAACAACCCGCTGAAAAAAACACGACTAAAGCCTGAGCACTTAAACATCTTGAAAGAAGATGATTACCTAATAATCGAACACTGGCAGCATCGGAATGAAGAATAAGGACCGCAAATGAAATTATACATCCTCGCAATTGTATTCTGCTTAGCACTCGCTTCCTGCAGCAATGGGCCGTCGCTTTCCAATTCCAAATTTAACGAAAAAGTTGTATCGCCTAACTTCACTAAGCCCAATATTGTGATGATAGTGGTCGATGATTTAGGTTGGTCTGATGTTGGGTATAACCAGACAACTGATTTATTTGAAACGCCCAATATAGATATGCTTGCTCAACAGAGTCTGAATTTCGACAATGCTTACGCAGGAGCGGCAAATTGTGCCCCTAGTAGAGCCGTTTTAATGTCCGGTCAGTATGGCCCTCGACATGGCGTATATACGGTTTCACCATCAGCCCGGGGGGATATAAAAACACGTAAGTTGATCCCAATTAAGAATAAAAGGGGCTTATCTACAGAGATTACCACTCTAGGCGAAACCTTAAAAACCGCAGGCTATACAACGGGACATTTTGGCAAGTGGCACTTAGGAGCTGATCCTGATGAGCAGGGTTTCGATGTAAATATAGCGGGCAGTCATCAGGGGATGACGTTTCATTATTTTAGTCCTTACAACTTACCGAATATTGAAGATGGTCCAGAGGGAGAGTATCTAACCGATCGATTAACCGCGGAAGCGATCAGCTGGATGAAAGCCCAAAAAGAACAACCATTCTTTGCCTACATCCCGTACTATACTGTTCACACACCTTACCAAGCAGTGCTGGATAGAGTAGAAAAATACCGGAATAAAGGAATTACCAACGAAAAGCAGGCAACTTATGCGGCCATGGTAGAACACATGGACACTAATGTAGGACGCATAATGAATATGTTGAAAGTTGAGGGCTTAGATGAAAATACTCTGGTGATTTTTACTTCTGACAATGGGGGATATCGCATGTCTTCCTTTCCGTCGCCTTTACGCGCGGGTAAAGGTTCTTATTACGAAGGCGGTTTGCGTGTCCCCTTGTTATTTCGCTGGACGAGTAAAATACAACCCGGTACAAAGCACACGCCGGTTATCAATGCCGATTTTTATCCAACCCTACAAGCACTTTCACATGCAAAAAGCCCAACACAACCCTTAGATGGCATAGATTTGACGCCCATATTAATGGGCCACCAGCAACGGGCTTCGAGGGACATATTTTGGCATTTCCCGATTTACCTACAGGCCCATCACGCCCCGACTGATCAGTCGCAAGATCCGCTCTTTCGCACTCGGCCCGGTAGCGCAATTCGAAGCGGAGACTGGAAGCTTATTCAGTATTTCGAAAACAATGATTACGAGCTATACAACGTAACTCGGGATGTTGGAGAAACCGTTAACGTCAGAGATCGCTATCCAGAAATTTTCAATGAATTGAAAGCCAGGCTATCGAATTGGCAGCAAACTATTGGAGCGGATATTCCCTCTCAATTAAACCCCATGTACGACGAAGCTTACAACCGACGTAGGAGTGCTGCAATATTGACGGAGGATAAACGTTGGCCAGGGCTTGCTGAGCAGTCTCATTAGTCACGAGCAGCTAAAGAACCTTTGGAAACCCCGTGCCAAGGTTATTCAAGTGGCCCCAGCGCGGGTTTCAGATGTTCTATAGCTCACCTGATTCGCTATAGATATTGCTGTGGCTTCCGGCTTGGTACTTGAAGCGCTGTTTATATCTTTTTTGGAAATAGCTTTTATCAGTAAGCTGCAGCGTATTTTATACCGAAAACTACCACATTGATCCCGGACAAACTAAAAAGGTCTGACAGTAATATTGCGGAAACGTACCGCGTTGCGTTTGTCTCTTTGCATCTGGTAAATTTCGCTTCCGTGATGTTGAAATGCGATAACACCTGCGCTGTCTTTTGCATCCTCGACGTGTGTAGTCAATATGCCGTTGACAAAGATTTTTATGTCCGTGCCTCGACAGACAATTTTAAGTTTATTCCACGCTAAATGTTTATAGGCTTTACTTTGACGTGAACCCCACTCACCTAAGTGGTTTTTTAAAAAATCTTCATCGCGGTGAGAGCGTGTTGGGTGCACTGGGTACAACCACTTTCGCCTTCCTGAGAGCGGTTTATCTCTTTGAATAGGATGTAAATCATTGCTGTGCTAAGACCATTTTTGAAAGCAAATCTTGTTGCGTTAAACGCTTGGTTAGCGCATCAACATGGGCATCATCAAACTTATTCCAAGCGGTGGGAATAACATAGTGTTCGTGTAAAAAGTGTAGAAAACCATTTTTGATTTCAGGCTCGCCATGGCAAGCATCAAGTTGATTTAACTGTTTAAGCAGTGCGGCTTCAGATTCGATTGATTCACACATCCACCACTTGGTGTGGAGTAATTATTTCGAAAAAGCGTTGATCGCGTTTTTACGCTGCTCACCGTTCGGAATATAGGCTATTCATACTTTTTCTTTTTTTCATGCCGATACGCATTACGTATGTGCCGCTTGGACATAACGTTGCTCGTATGCTTTCCCCAGTAGTAACCGTCAACTCGTTTACCACTGCTTGTTCTGTTTTGAGGAACGCTCGTATTGACCTTATAAGTCAGTTACCGAGATGTTGCCTTGCAGCAATTTAGCCAACAATGCCTGCCACTCAGAAGTGTCCCAGTTAGTTCGCATTCCCATTGAGATAGCTTTCTCTAATAGCTCAACCGACTTCTTAAAGTCTCGCTCTTTGCGAAGTCTGTAAGATATCGAAAGCAGGTATTGGTATTCGGGGTTGAGGTTTTGCGCACTGGCGATAGTATCTAAATACTGTATTGCACCAGGCACATCAATTAACGATTCATCATCAGCGGTAAGCTTTATTTTTGCTACATGCAAGGCTGCAGCGTCATCCCCCTTCTCCGCGGCCGAAGCAAACCAGAAAAGTGCTTTTTTCTCGTCGTTAATAACCCAAGGGCTTGTAAGCAACAGTTTGCCCAATCGATACTCTGCTCTCGAGAGTCCATACTTGCTAGCCTGCACTATCCATTTAACCGCTTCCGGTATGTCCTTTTGGTGCATATACAGCTGAAAACCGTATTCGTACATGGCCCCTGGGTGCCCTTTTTCAGCAAGCTGCTTGAGCAAAGTTTCCGCTTCGTTGTCTTCACTTTCCATCCAAGGGAAGATAATCATCGCCATTGCGTATTGATACAATGATTCTAGTGTTGGATTATCTTTGGCCGCTCGCAGAACACGGCGAGTTTCTCGATACAATCGTGGCAAGTTTTTGTTTAAATAAAACTGGTCATCGATTGCCGCCCCCATGTAGGCGCGATGTACAAATTCTGTAGACTTGTTATCTATTTCAGGTTGTCCCAATGGAAATAGCTTATATGCATCAAGAAAACGTCTAGTGTTCCCAGATTTTTGAATTTCGCGCACGTACCTAACCGAACCGTCACTTGCAACATCATTCTCTACGACTAAAAAGCCCGGGTTATTAACCACTATCGCGACATCTAATGACTCCCCGCCACCTTCATCATCAAAACCGCTAACAGAATTTTGGAGCTCGTCACCGAAATTCTGAAACTCACTGAGTTCTTCGAAGTAAATTTTTTGCTCAAGCAAGTTCTTATCGCCAAAAGTAACTTCTTGGTTAATTGTATTTAGATTAACCTCGGGTAAACGCTGTTGCTGAAACTTTTTGTGAGTAGTTCGTTGCTCCTCTATCGCTTTAGTGAGAAGCGAAAGATCCTGTTCATTTAATGACGAGCGCATCTTTTCAATGATGCTTTGCGCATTATGGTAGCGCTGCTCTGCTGCCAACGATAAATAGATCATAGAGGAAACTTCACTAGACTCAACCCCAAGCCCTTTTAAGTACATCACGCCAAGTTGATACTGCGCATGCGTATTACCTAACTTCGCACCTTCCTCATAAAGAGTTAGAGCAACTGTGTAATTTCCTTTCTTAAACTCTGTATTGGCTTTAAGAACATTTACTGCATAACTACTGTGAGATAAAAATGCAACGAGCATTACCGCAAAACATTTCTTGAGGCACATAACAATGCTTCCTTTCTAAAGTGGATAACCTGGTTGGTTAAATCTGGTAATTAATAGGGCGCATACGTCAGTACATCTGCCGCGGATAACTTTTCGTAAACAGAAACATTATCGAATGGAGGTTTTTCACCCAGCAATAACGCCATTTGGTTTATTTTCGGCGCTGCAAGGTTTTGTAGTTGATTTTCTGCACCGCCTCCTGAAATCTGCTTCCACTTCCACTTATTTTCACCCAAAATGTATGGTACTAAAAAGCTTATTGCAGTCTTAATGCTCGCACCGGTTTGGCTTTTAAACTGCAATAGATTTACAGGTGTATGGCGACGACCTAAATCAGTAATTCGCGCTAAAGCCCAAAGATTGTTAACGCTGTAGTTAACCGATTTGGTTCTCGCCAATTCCAACGGCTGACTTCCATCAAGTTCTATTTGCGCTGCGATCCGTGTTGTTTTAACGGCATTTAATTTCTCTATAGCATCACTCTTCTTGCCTAAATAGAGCATTAAACCTATCGCTTGATAATCGTAGTTTGTTCCGTGGTTGTTTTTTCTTGTTTCTTCTAACTTTCCAAAATCACTTGTTGTCAGCCATACGTAGTATTCCTCAAACCACAACCGCATTTTTGATGCTTCTATCTCCTGCCAAAGCCCAGTGCGCTTTAACAACTGCGCCACCGTGACTACTTTGCCTATATCAGTCCAGTCGATGATAGAAAAGTTGGTGCCCCCTGTCTTACCTGGAATTGCCTTTCCGTAGTCCACGTTTGGGTTCATTTTTGTATCGTTATTTATAAACCATGTTTCAACAATGTCTTTTGCCTTTTCCAAGTAAACAGCATTTTTAGAGAAATAGAAGGCAAGAGTAAGTACTTCTAACGAGTCAAGCATTGCCTTTCTTCTAAGCCAATCAGTCTCTGGCCCGTTAGAAATAGGGTTGAACTGTCCATCTTTATATATCCAGGGCAAGCCGTCTTCTTTAGTTTCATCTGGCCAGTAGTATGAGCCCAACGTATGGTAATCATGAATGTCGCCACTCGCTGGTAACATCGTTTTGTTCGTTACAGGGTCTACCGGTTTTTCTAATGCTTCATTAGCGATGCTAAGCACTTTCTCGTACGCATCTTGATACGGCTCTTGTCCCTCTGAGAGTCTCTGCTTTGATATAAGCAACCTCTCTTCATTCAAGTAAATGAGTGGTTCGTTTGCATCTTTTCTCTCAGAAGCGATAACAAAGCCAAGTAAAGAAATAGCAAAAAAGAAAGCGACACTTTTAAACAAATAATGCGGGTTATTCATTGTTTTCACTTACTCTTATAACGTAATGCCCAGACGGTAACTCAAAGGGTTGACTCATTTGCACACCATTTGTTGGTTCGGCGTTAAGTGCTGAACCATTTACCATCACCACTCCATTCAGTTTCTTTATTTCACTTGCAGTTCCCACAATTTTTTTAACGTGGACAACCGACGGCACTTCAATTGAAGCAGTGACATTGGGCGGTATTGTTATTTCCATGCGCAGCTCATCTTGGCTCAAAAACCAATAAGACTTAATTTCGCCATGAGGTGATTGATAAGTTGCACCGGCGTGTGACAAATGGGTCGTCACAATAGGAGCAATTCGAACTTTTTTATAACCAGCGCTTAGTGGAGATATACCTGCTAACCTATCGTACATCCACTGGCCAATAGCACCATAAGCGTAGTGATTTAACGAACCCGCTTTTTTAACATAGCCTTTGTCATGCGTATATCCATCCCATCGTTCCCACATCGTTGTAGCCCCCTGAGACACTGGGAAAAGCCACGATGGATAAGAGTCTTTGAACAAGAGCGCTAATGCAAAATCTTGCCGGCCAATTTTTTCCAACACAGGAGCTATTAGAGGTGTACCTAAAAAACCCGTTCTAAGGTGCCCGCCGGCAATTTCAAATTGCTCCATTAGATGAGCTTTAGCAGCATCTAAAACCTCATCAGAAAGCAACTCAAAGCCTATGGCCAGCAAATAGGAGGTTTGCGTGGGTTGACCTTGTTTGATATTGCCTCGTTGGTCAAAGAAAGCTTCTTGGAAGTTCGCTTTGGCTTCTTCAAATAACGCAGCGTAATACGTTGCGTCTTCACTTTCCTTCAGCACCGTAGCTGTGCGTGCAACAATATCTAGAGAGCGAGCATAAAAAGCCGTTGAAATAAGACCATGGTCAGTTTCGCCTCGGCGCGAATCCTTGCGCGTTGAATAAGGTTGCAACCAGTCTCCAACTGTCCACATTTTACTTATGCCATTTTCAAGCTCACCTTGATGATAAAGGATCCAACGCTTCATCATATCGTAGTTCTCTCTAAGAACGCGCTCATCTCCCGTACGCCAATAGACATCCCATGGAATGGTCACTGCGGCGTCTGACCAACCTGCCTGCACAATCTCTCCTACTTCGTTAGGTACTACGACAGGAATACCGTGATCTTCAAACTGTTCTTCTCTAATAGATTGCAACCAAGCGCTCCAAAAGGCATGGCTATCGGCAATAAATAGCGATGTGGGCGCGAAGGCAAGCGCATCGCCAGTCCACCCCAACCTCTCAGAGCGTTGAGGACAGTCTGTGGGAATATCCAAAAAGTTTCCTTTGAGTCCCCATTCAATATTCGACTGTAACTGGTTTAATTTGGGGTCTGATGAGGTAAATTGCCCTGTTAACTCAAAGTCTGTGTATTGAACAATGCCTGTTATCCAATCAAGTTGAGGCGCTTCTTTTGCATCGAAACCACTTACTTCAACAAAGCGAAAGCCATGAAAGGTGAATTGAGGTTGCCAGTTTACAACACCGCTTTTGGCCGCAATATAGCTATCTTCCTGAGCAGCGCTTCCCAGATTTTTTGTATATAAGCTACCGTCACTATTAATCCCTTCAGCGAACCTTAACCGGAGTGTTTTCCCTTTGGTCATTGGCAGGTTGACGCGCGTAACCCCCACCATATTCTGCCCGAGATCAAATATAATCTTGTCATCAATTCTCTGAAGAGATACCGGCGTTAAAAATTGCTTATTCTTGGATGTAAAATGACGTTTGGGCTCAAGAAGAACGTCGCTCTCTATGTGTGAAGAGCGTACCGGGCGCCATTTTGCAGATGCGTTTTCTGTTTCATATTGGGGCTCATTCCAGCTAGCGTTATCACTTTCAAGTAAAAAGTTAGCATCAAATATTTCACCATCGTACAAACTCGATCGTCTTAATGGACCTTCCTGAGTCGCTTGCCAACTGTTATTAGTCACTACAACTTTGCGCGTACCGTCTACATATTCAATCTCTAGTTGCGCTAACGCCTTTGGAGTAACATGTTGTTTTTTGTGCCAATGACGTTTTGGGCCAAAACGCCCTGCATACCATCCTTCAGCGAGTGTAATACCGATGGCATTTTCACCAGAAGCAATCAGTTTGGTTACGTCGTAAGTAAGGGTTTCGATACGTTTGTGATATGGGGTATAGCCGGGTGTCAGTACATCGGTCCCAACGCGGTTGCCGTTGATAAATGATTCGAACAATCCTTTAGCAGTAATATACAAGCGTGCCGATTTAATACTCTTATCTGCCGTGAACGTCGTTCGCAAATATTGTGGAATATGGATAGGCGTATCGAATGAGTCTCGCAAAGGCGGGCCAGATTGTTCTATTTCAATCCACTTCCCGCTCCAGTCATTATTAGACAACAACCCGAGTTCGAACGATGCTGGTTCGCTCCAGTGAGAATCAATACCCTCTTCGTTCCAATATTTAACCTGCCAGAAAACATGTTGACGCGAGCTTAGCTCAAGCCCCTGGTATGGGATAAAATTCGTTGCGCTGCTATTTATGACGTTGCTATCCCACAAGTCTGGATTGTCAGGTAATAGTTCTGGCGACGTCGCTACCACTATTCGATATCGCGACTGTGACTTTACTGTAGCATCGGCGGGTAACTTCCATGAAAATGTAGGCTGAGGGTCATAAAATCCAACCGGTGCGGTAAAACCTTCACTTATCGAAAGCTGCTTTGGCTGAACCAATTTAGAGGTCAATTTATCATTGCTCATGCAGGAAAATAACATCAACGTTATTAAGCATACGGACGTAAAAAGTCGCCAGCTACTTACTTTAAAAAATGAAGGCCTGAGCATGTTGCTTACTCTCAATAGATATTTATTAACATTGAGGCCTTCACTACGTTATTCAGATAGGACCCGTGGAAATACAAAACTTTAACACAGTTCAACATAAATGATTACATTTGACTCATTTTGAACAAGATTGTTGAAAATTGCATTAGCATCTTGCGATTAAGGTAGGTTCATAGCTGAATACTACCGATAGGGAGTATTCAGCGTTTTAGTTTTCTCATTTTTGAACCAACCTATTCTTTTAATTGAAAAGTCACAAGTCAGTGTATTTGGTTTACTCAGTAACACCCAAGTCGATGACTTGTAAATGAAGCGGGAGCGCGTTACCTGTTCCTTTCTCCATCAGATAGTAATACGCTTTGCCGTTTTCGATATGAATGGTCCCGTGGTCAAATTTCACCCCTGAGGTTTGCTGATAAACGACTTCAAAATCGTTAGAACCTCCCTTTGCTTTTTCAACAAACGGATAACCATTTTTAAGCCCGATTATAAAAATACTATCACCCGATGTATAAATAGAATCGGCCCCGGTAAAGTCAGTTGTAATAGTAAAGTCTACTGCATTGCCGGGTTTAAAGGCGTGTATCGATACTTCCTTGTAGTCACTTCGCTTAGTATCCGTAGAACGAACATGAGTTATGAAATGAATATCGTCGTTTTCAGTAACCGTCCAGTCGAAGCCCGTTACAATGTGTACAGAATTAGGTGCTGTATGATCGATGTAATCACCAGGCTCAAATATTTTTATTTCATCAGAGTTAACCAAAGGCCAGGTCATGTCTTCGCCATCTACATTTTTCCAATTCCCTAAACCATCAGGATGATCAGAGTAGGCATAATAAACACCATTTTGATATTTGAAACGGTCATCATTATTTGCGCTACGCTGTTGAAACCCTACGCGCAACTTACCGTTTATATACTTCATTTGGCCATACAGTCCCCAATTGTATGCGTTGCCGTGAGTCTTTTGATCCTTGTGATTAAACGGTGTAAAGCGGGTCCATTTCTGGTTTTTTGCATCATATTTATTGAAGTAATAAGCGCCGTTGTTATTGCCACCCCAGCGCATATAGTGAAGCAGCTCCCCATCTTTACTCGTGTAAAATTTAGGATAGGTTAGCGCAGAAAAATTTTCTTTGTCTTGTAAATTACCGGTCATGGTCAAGTGTTTATAATCATCTGCGCCCTGACTCAACTCGCTAGTATCTTTAACAAATTGCTCCAGTGTAAATTCGTCGTCAGGCACATCTGCTGCACCAGCCACAGAAAAAGAATAGCGGAAAAAATCGTCGACAAACCTTCCTTTAAATCTGCCTGTTTCATCATCATCAACATAGGCGTGCATGTCGTAAACCATATGAATGGTTCCGTTTAACGGGCTCACTGCTAAACCAATGGTGTTGTGCGATTCACCTACCAGCGGATCGCCTCTAAATCCGGTATGCCTATGAGGAAATTGAATCGTTTTAACAATCCCAGTCTTTGTGTTGAACCGCGAAAGCATAACGTTTCGCTCTTCTTTGCCCCCTTTGTACCAAGTCATAAAAACAAAGTGTTTGTAAGGTTTAACAGCGTCACCGTGAGCTGAGATATTCCTGCCAAAAAAATAGTCATACGCTTGGCTTTTTGAAGGGTTTTCAAAAGTGTTGTGATTGAGTTTCTTGCCATCAAAATGGAGTGCGCCGTCAGTAATTTTTGTCTGGCTTTCCAGCAATACTCCGCTTGTATTGCTCATGTTGGAGGTTAACGACACGCTATCATTTGCTGTACAGGCTGTTAGCACTGATAGCGCAATTGCTGTTTTCAGTGCCGTACTTAGTCGGCTTACCATTTCACGCATGCTTAGATTTATTTTCATCGGTTTTTCTCGCTATACACTTACAAGCAGTGTACATTTAATTAAAACCATTTTCACTCAATATTAACCAATTTCAATCATTTTGAGATGATTGAAAGCGATACCCGTTTTGTTACGCAGCACTACTGGTTAATACATTAGCTATACCAAAGAAGGGGCAGAGTTTGTTTTCACATTCAGCGCAAGACTTACGTACGTCATTGGTCTCCATCAAACAAAATCTTGTATCTCTGTCTCTTGTTTACTCGCTTCTGATCAGTATTAGTGCTAGTGCTTCCGTTAGCTTGGATACTGAGACGATAGTGACTGACAAGGCCATATTTTTTAACGGTAACAAGGTAAAAGGCTCGTATTCTAAAAATAACCCGGAGGGCTACGATTACATTTTTGGCGATGCGTTGTCTCCCCATGGTGACTGCATAAAAGTTTATAAACACTTCGTTTTTATGACATGGTATCAGGGAGGTAAGGACAACCGGCATGTTATGCTTTCGCGCCTAAATACGAAAACGGGAGTACTTAAAACCATTCAGTTTCCCCACCGGCACACCGGCTTCAGAGGCAAATGGTGGTTAGGCGAGACACACAATACCATTGCGGTGGGCATAAGCCCTGCTGACGATACTATACACTTGCTATATGACATGCATCGCAATGGAAGAGTGGAAGCATTTTCTAGTGATTACTTACGTTACTCATTTTCTATAGAAGGTGCAGCGTCCGCTCCCGACGAAGATTTTGCGCTTCCACTATTCGTTAATTCTCCTGCAGGCCACTATAAGCACCTAGAGTTTTCTGGTATTGAAGATGTCGATACAACAAAGCTGCTTACCTACCCTGCATTCTTCACTGGGGATAATGGCGACTTATTTATGAAAATGCGCTATGGCTTTTCAGCGAATGGAAAAATGCTTTTTGCCCGCTACGATGGCAAAAAGTGGCAAGGCTATAATGACTTCAATCGGGTTCTAGCGTCAGAGCATGGTAGTGAATACAACTGGGGCTTGTACGGCGACTTCAAATATACAGGCGGTAAGTTTCGCATAGCCTTTCAGCGACGTTCTAAAAATACCTCAGATAAATATCTTTACCAAAACGGTATTTACTACGCTTATTCTGACGATCCACAAGGCGTCTTGAACTGGAAGAACGCGCAAGATGCACCAATTGAAATTCCTCTCGCTATTTCTGAGCAAATCCAAATTGAAGAGCCTGGAGACTGGGCTAAAACACAGAAAAAGAACCAAGTGTCCATTGTTCATGGATTTGACTTCACGGTAACAAACAGCGGCGATGAGCACTTTGTAAGTAAAGTAGAAGACCTTGAGTTTAATGAACAGACCAACCTTCACACATTTCGTAAGGCTGGCCAGAAAGATTTCACTACAGTTCGGATACCGTTTGGCGGGCAACTCTTTAGCAATGGCGATGATGTCTATCTTACCGGCTTAAAAAATGGGCGGGTCGTAATTGCAAAAGCTAAAGGCAAGGCAGAAAACTTCACTACGATTTACGAACACAGTGAAGGACCAAACTTCGATAAGGCCGTGGTCTTTTTTAAAGATAGCAAGGCTTATTATTATCTTAAAAAAGCCGAAGGTTCTGGCGACAAGCGCAGTCTATTTCTACAGATATTTTCGTTGAAATAGTGAAATCCTAACTCGCCTGAGAGCATGCCAGAGCGTTTTATGAGAGCTTTATGAGTGCTGTAGATAGCATGCCTTTTTCTGAAGTATAACACCATTATTTACTCTACCAGTATCGCACATATGGAAATCGCCCATTCAATTGCGCGCTGCCATTGTAAAACTAACAGAAACGACACGAGGTTTTTAAATGAAACAATCACTGTTCAGAGCACTGCTATTTACATCGCTGCTTTCGCTTTTTGTAAATAATGAAGTGCTAGCACAAGACATCAAGCATGGCCTACGTGACGACGCAGGACGACACATGATCCCACGCGGCTTTGTCGTAAACACCAATGATGCGGGTGGAGAAGTTAACTTCACGCAAGAAGACTATGTACGCATGGTAAGAATGGGCGCCAACGTACAAGTTGTCAGGCTGGAATTAGGTAAATTGAGTACTTTTGGGGACTCGACCTTTCAGCCAGAATATCTGGCACGTCTAAGAAATGCAGTTCGCCTTGGTCGCGAAGCTGGCATTAAAACTATGTTTAAACTGACGGTGTATGGCGCCAAAGGTTTTTCTTGGCCCGACTTATACTTTGACAGAAATAATACGCAAGAAACTTATATTAATGCATGGCGACATATATGGGATGCGTTTAAGGACAACGATGCAGTTATCGGCTATGACTTAGTAAACGAACCACGTAAAAAAGAACTAACACAATCTTATGATGAACTAACCAGCGACTATTTAATCCCTTTATATGAAAAAATTATTGATGCCGCACTGCCTTACAGCGATGAGAAATTGTTTTTAATTCAAACTATTTTTATGAACAAAGGTGAGGCAATCAACAAAAATCAGTACGCGGAAATAAAGAAAAGAGTGAATCGCAAAAACATTGTTTTCGCACCACACATATACCAAGAATATATCGACTACATCGCACCTACTATGGAAAGGTTTGATAAAGAAGCTGACTTACTTCAAGCGCCAATCTTAGTTGGAGAGTGGGGGTTTCCAACGTTACTTACCACCGACAACTCAGTAGAAGAACAACTGCATTACATTAAGTTTTATATTCGCACAGCAGAAGTATTCGACAAAATGGGTATTGGATCAATTAAAGCTTGGTTTTTAGGCAATCGTAGCTATCAGAATTTTTTACCTGGGGGCGAATCAACTTGGGCGATTTTCTCTGACAAACAAGCCGACGGTACGGTCGAGAGAAAATACATCACTGACATTATCGCTCGCCCTTATCCGCAGTTTATTGCTGGAGACATAAAAAACTTTATGTTTCATTTTGCGACACGTACTTTAGATATCAATATCAAAACAGATAATAGCAAGGGCGCTTCAAGAATATTTATAGGGGCGGACCGTCACTATCCAGATGGTTTCTCGATTCATGTTGGCGAGGACTTAATACTTACTCACAGCCCGATTAATACCGGCCTTCGCGTACATTCATCTAAAAACAACACCAGACCCAGCGACTTTATCTGGGATGAGGACAGACAACAACTGACGGTGCTGGCATGGCCTACAAATAACACAATAATCAACATAAGAATTGAGCCGGGTGTTTACAGAGAGCCAGATCCGGCTGCTAAAAATTGAGAAAACACTTAATGATTTATCTCGGTATTACTGACTTTTAATAACAGTGCCTATTTCAAAGTCGTAAACGTAAATGGGGCTTGGCTCACCGATTGAATCTGGTGCATGTTGCCATATAACACTTGCGATACCTTGCTTTAATAAGCTGAGATCCCACGTGATATACCCACCTTCGATTTTACCTAACTCACTGTCTACATTGGGCATGTCGATTTTATGCCATGTTGTAAAATCGTCGGCTCTATCAGAATAGTAGATATCAGCGCTCTCTCGCCCTGCAAACGCAACTAACCTGTCGTCTAGAAACTTTAACGTTACGTTTGATGCCGTAAAACTAGAGACTCGCTTTTGCCAAGTGCCTGAGGTGCCGCGAACATAATGATGTACACGGGCCGGACCACCAGCTTCAATATTGTGACTAAGTAAAAGGTGATAGTCACCTGTTTTAGTATCGATAACAGAGTTATGCGAAACATTAGAAGGTCTAAGCGTCGTGGGTACGTGAACTGCCTCTAACCCAGGTGTTGCAATAGACAAGACTTCGCCTTTTCGCGTATCAGCGACGAGGGTTCCAGCATTGTTATACCAAGTAAGCCCTTCGTCATCGCTATAGGTATAGTAGATACCATGATTACAATCTAAGCCGTTGGTTTTACCAGGATTACAATTGACTGGTCGCTCTCTAAAGACCCAACTAATGTGCATGCGACCATTTGAGTCAAATTTTGGTCCACCGCCGGCTAGATAAGGCCCTCTCGTTGAAGGTTCTTTGTTGCCGTTTACATTTTGAATATAAACACCTTCACTTGAAGATATGTTTCGAATAAATTCCCAATCGCTTTGCTCTGCATCATACAGCGCGAGCTGCATTTCACCTTTTGCTGCACCACCTTCTCGGTAGTACATCAGTACATTTCCACTCTCTAAAGAATAAAATTTTGGATAGGTAACACGACCTACCGCATCATCAGGAAAACCGAGGTTACGCTCGAATTTAAAAACATCGTCGTTCCAATCTACAGTTTCTGGATGGTTTGCAACTCCTACAGCTGTGCGCGCATAATTAATTCGATCTAAATTATGATGGTCGAACGAAATATGAATAACGCCATCGCCCTTTGAAATCTCGATAGCTTGACGGTTGTGTGCATCATCGGACGTCAATCGGTAAACAGGTAAAGTAGAGTATTGCCAGTCATGTCCCGTAACTTTTCGACGCGCGACGACCACCTCGGCGAAAAGGTCCCCATAGCCTCCTCTGTCTTTTGCCGTGTAATAAATAACATATTGAAAGCCATTATAGGTAACGGCTTGCGCTCCCATAACGCCGGAAAAGTGAGGTTTCCCATTTATTGCGCGATCTGAACCATCAGAGGTGTGAGACTTGCCGACTAAAAGACTACTGCTAAGTAGTTTTGGCTTTTGGCTCAATGATATCGACATAGAATTATGCGTTTTGCTTCGAGGTAGTAACGTTGTGTTCTCATCTACTACGGACTGACAGCCGCAAAGATATACCATCATCATTAGTAGCAAGAGCTTATTTGTCATGTTTCGACTATCCATATATTAATTATCACTTCAAAATGTGTAATTTTTCTACCCACGTATAACACGAGTTAACATGCCGACGAGCGTTCTCTTTTCTCTAATCGTCATAAGGTGACCTAACTGACTTGCTCTCGGAAATTACCGGTGTAAATTTACTTATAAGGGGGTCGCTTAACATTCGCATTTTTGTATTAAGCGTTGTGTCTAATCTAAGTAATTCAGCCAATTGAATGTCTGAGAGTGTGCCTTCCAATAGATTACTTGTTTCATGGGGGTCGCGTTCTAAATCGTAGAATTCATCACGGCCTGTATTTTTGAAGTCCCTCACGAGTTTGTGTTTGCCGTCGCTGTACATCCTCATTCCAGTAATGGATTGGTGCAAAGTCGAATACGCAGCGAAGTAGTCTGTGCTTGTCACCACATTTTCGTCTTTAAGCGCATCGATGACACTTTGGCCTCTGATGGTGGTTTCTTCAGGAAGGTCTAATCTTGCGATATCCATGATAGTTGGGTAGAAGTCTAAGTTAGATACAGTAGACAGGTTTTGCGCCCCCGCAGGGACCTTGTCAGGCCACCTGACAATCAACGGCACCTTAAGAACGGAATCATAAAGATTGGGACGCTGGCCTTTAGGTATGGTAGGGGTTCCTTCAGGGGGGGTGTTTAGCAACCAAAATCCATTCCCTTTATGCCAGATGCCGTTTTGCCCGATGGCATAACCATGATCAGAAGTAAAAATAACTACGGTATTATCAGCAAGACCTAAAGTGTCTAGGTGTGCCATCAACCTACCTACATTTCGGTCAATACCTTTAACTGATGCCAAGTAACCGCGTAATAGCATCTTTGCTCGGTGCTTATTGAGATCTGGATAGTCAGGGTGTAATAGTGCTACATCTTCAGCAATGGCACTACGATCGCTCTCAGACACGGGCTCAAATGGATAATGCGGTGCCCTGTAATGCAATGACAAAAGAAACTTTTTGTTTTTATTTCTTTGTAAAAAATCAATGGCGTGGTCAGTCAGAACGTCAACCGTTAAGCCTGTTTCACTCTTCTTTTTTCCATTCACGGTAAGATGAGGGTCAATAGGCGTAGTCCCCCCTCCTAGAAAACCAATAAACTCGTTATAGCCGAAATTATTGGGATGATATTCAGGCTTTTTACCAAGATGCCACTTACCAATAAGGCCATTATAGTAGCCATTGTCCTGCAGTTGCTTCGGCCAAGAGTCAAATTCAGAAGACAGGCCTAAGTCTAACTGATGGCCAGTAAGTGTTTTGCTTTTAAGGTGATCATTGATCCAATCGTCTATACCTAACTCGAAACCATATCGAGAGGTGAGTAGCCCTGCTCTGGATGGGCTGCATACGGGTGTAGTGGTGTATGCATTAGGAAAGGACATGCCTTGCTCTGCTAATCGGTTAAGGTTGGGTGTTATAGCGTTTGGATTTTTACCCTCAATGGCCCAAGGAGCTTGATCGTCGGTGTAAATAAAAACAATGTTTGGCGACAGGTTTTCACCATTCGACGTAGGTTTTTTAACTAAATTCATTGCAGCCGTAGCGTGGCTACCTAAAACAAGTACCAATAAACCTAATGCCATACGTCGTAATGGGTATCTCAACATTTTTTCCTAACCTTGTTATAGAAGACTTGCTTTAACGATGCACTGTGAATGAAAAGCAGTAAGCTTTTCACTTTTTATAAAAACTAGGCCGTCTCAATGTCGAACAAACACCTCGGCATACTTCAATCTGCTTTAAAAATGCAGTTGGTAAAACGAGTTGGGATTAAACTCAAGCATGACTGATTTTGACAATTTAAACATGAAAATAGGTTTTAAACAAATAATTTACAACTTGAAACATAGCAATGACTATATGGGAAACTAACTCAAAAAACACTCAAGACTATGATTTTTATTGAAATATAAAAATACTTACTCGTAGAAATTAAAAACTCTCCTACTCGAAATAATGACCAGCATAGATCATTTATGAGCACTTATGATTGATATTATAAACTGGTTCAATGTACTATCCAGCTCAATATCTATCAGTAATTAAATAATTCGCTGGCATGAAATCGTATAGTGCCAATACATAAAAGGATGGTCCATGAACGCATACTCAAGTGCAATTAATCAGTTTATAGGAAAAACCATAGTCCTATTTGCCATCGCTTTTTTGCCACAAGCGTCATTATATGCAAAGGAAATGATGTCTGATTTGCCAACGAAGACCCACGTTATGGCGCAAATGGAAAAAGTAGCGAATTGGCAGGTCGCACGAACACAGCATATGACCCATGTTGGTCGCGCAAGGAAAGGCTCAGAAACATACGGAAGATGGATCCAAGGAGCGTTTTATAAAGGGCTAACGAAACTGGCAGAGCGCTCTAGCAACCCGTTTTATGAAACATGGATTGGTTATGAGGGTAAAGCTCACAACTGGAAAATGGGCAAAGTTAAATACTTTGCTGATGACCATGTCATAGGACAGACCAATCTTTGGTATTACCGAAGACATAAGAATGAACAAGCGCTAGCGTCGGTGAAAGAAACCTTTGACTGGTTAATTGACCAAGCCCCAGACAACAGTCTCGAATTTGTAGCGGGTAGGAATGAAGATAACGTACACAACTGCCAATGGCGATGGTGCTGGGCTGATGCGTTGTTTATGGCCCCTCCGGTGCTCTTCGAGCTTTCTGCTATTACGGGCGATCCAAAATATGCTGACTACGCTCATAAAGAGTTTCAAGCAACCATCGATTATTTGCAGGATCCTAAAACCAAATTACTTTTCCGAGATTCTCGTTATTTTGAGAAAAAAGGCAAATTCGGTGAGCAAGTTTTTTGGTCTAGAGGAATGGGGTGGGTATATGCAGGCGTTGTACATGTTTTGGAAAATCTTCCTCACAACCATCAATATCGTTCTTACTACGAGTCTCTCTACCAAGAGCTCACATCAGTAGTAGTGAAACTGCAAAAACAAGATGGTGCGTGGCCAATGTCATTGCTGGCTGGAGAAAAGTACGTAGAACCAGAAACAAGTGGAACCGCCTTTTTTACCTATGGCCTAGCTTGGGGCATCAACAATCAATTGCTCGACGAAACCACATATCTACCTTCCGTGAAAAAAGGATGGCAAGTGTTATCAGCAGCAGTTCAACCAGACGGCAGATTTGGCTGGGTTCAAGGCGTAAACGAAAAACCTGATGTGGTAACCAAAGATGATACCCAGTTGTTCGGGGTAGGTGCATATCTGCTCGCAGGAAGTGCTGTATATGACTTGTTAGAGAAAAATTAATCTACTTTTTAACTAGTGAAAGGAATAAAAATGACAAAAAGTATAAAAAATTCACTTCGCCTATTGGCCACGTGTAGCACAATTTTATGGGCGGGCCATGGACTTGCTGCTGACTGCAGCAGCCCCCCAGCAAACCCGAATGGAAAAGCTTCTAAACTACAAGACGCTCTGCAGCAGGCTACCAATACGGGAAGGCCAATCAGGCTATCTGGCACCTATTATATCGGTTCAGATAAAAATGCGAACGACGGTAAATCCATTTTGAAGGGCGTTAATATTACGCTTCGTAAAAATTTAATTGTTGACGCTACTGGTGCAAGGTTTATTGCAAAAGCTGATCTAGATGGGGACCTATTTAGTTTTGACACAAAAAATAACGACAACGTGTGCAACAACCGCAACCAAAAAGCAAATTTTGAATGGACTGGCGGCGAGTTCGATATGTCTCGCGCTAAGGTTTCAACCGTTGTCCCCATCACTAGGTTAACGCCAAATGGAAGGGAAGGACTGGATAAAACTGCCGATGCTCTCTCTATTAGGGGTGTAGTAAATAGTACGAATTACCACAAGCTGAACGACCTTTTAATTGAACGAATCACGTTTATAGGAACCAGAGGCAACAGCGATCCTTTCTATGAAGCAGGTGGCGATAGCGGTATTTTGATGACAGGAGCCCTAAAGGCAACTATCAGATATAACAGCTTCTACGGTGTTCGCGATGCCGCTGTTTATTTATCCGCAGGAGGCGATAAAGGACAGTTTGGTGACTACTTTACAATTCATGATAATTATGTGGAACGCGCGTTTGATGGCTTCACGTCGAAACGAGGTGCTGACAATATAGTCATGCGAAACAATATTCTTAAAGATGTGGTTGTTGGGCTAAGCACTAAAAGTGTTTATCAAGGCTGGCAAGCAACAAACGTAAAAATTCTAGACAACACAATTGACAATGCAATGCGTGCTATCAGCCTTGAAACAACAAACAATGTGAAAGTTGAAGATAACGAGATAAACGCACTGGGTGACATTGTTGCTGACCAGAGTTCGGCTAACAAGGCTAACTTCAACGCTTACAGCGATGCATTTGAGGGGATTTCGCTAAACGGCGTTAAAGGAAACAACACTATAAAAAATAATAAAATCAGAGGCGTTAACGCTGGTTCTCGAGAAAAACTCACTACTACATGGGGTATCGTACACCGCAGCTATGAAGGACGTAATACTGAAAATATCATCAAGTCTAATAATACATTTTCTAATCTAGACAAATGGAGCAAGTATCTGTAGTTGTTCGATGCGCACCGAACAAGTAGCTTCTTCAAGCGTTAATTCGGTGCTATGTCCGTTCTCTTCCTGTTTCATAATGAGCTTACATACTTGCACTGATAGCAGTTTGTTTCTAACACTGTCCCGTGCTAAAAAGTACGGGACAGTGATTGACCCACAGAACGCTATATTGCTTTACAGCGATTCAATGCTTGCAAATAGTAGTAATCGCCATAATTCAATGACGCATTCAATTCATCATTTGCTGGGAAGTTACCCGTAGCCTGCTTCAACAGGAAGTAACCATTTTCTCCTTTTTCAGCAAGGTATGCTGGTGACGATAGTGTTCGCAACATTTTCATAGCAGCATTGTAGTAACGCTCAGATTCAGGCCCTTCAACAAACGTAGATAGCTCCAGTAAGGCACTTGCAGCTAATGAGGCCGCTGAAGAATCTCTGTATAATGTCGTACCCTCATGTTTTGGGGCGTCATAATCAAAATACGGGACTAGATCATCGGGCATGTTAGGGTGATCTAAAATGTAATTGGCGATACCTTGCGCATGATTTAGAAACTTCTCTTCCTTAGTAAATCGGTATGACATGGTGTAACCATACAGCCCCCACCCTTGCCCACGAGACCAAGAAGAATCATCTGCAATACCTTGGAACGTTTGTTTCCAATTGGGTTTACCCGTTTCTCTACTATAATTCACCAAATGAAATGAGCTAAAATCATCACGGAAATGATGCTCCATAGTGACACTTGCATGACTGAAGGCGGCATCGCGATATACAGGGTCACCGGTTATTTCTGATGCGCGGTACAACAATTCCAAGTTCATCATATTATCGATGATAACTGGGAATTCCCACGTGCCCCAACTCCAAGAATAGGTGACTCCGATTTTTGGGTTATAACGTTCCATCAACGTTTTCGCCGCGTTTACAATAACCGTCTCATACTCTTTATTATCGGTTAAGCGAAGGCCATTACCAAAACTATCATAGATGATAAAACCGATATCATGGGTTTTACGATTGAATTGGTTTTTTTCGAGGGCCTCTGTCCATTTAGTTGCCGACTCTAACCAGCTTTGGTCTTGATTATGCTCATACAAATTCCAAAAACTACCGGCAACAAACCCTGTAGTCCAGCCCAACATCGGCTCTAACCTTGGCTTTCCTTGACTGAACGACCTAGGCACATTTTTGGGATCTGTATAGGCTTGCCGAAACCCATCGTACTGCATAGTTGCGTGGTCTAACGCAGCGCTACAAAACTCAGTGTTATTCTTTGGCCAATCAATCTTTTTAGAATAGCTGATTGTATTGGGTACTTTTTCTTTTACTGCCGGTGCACTCGCCTGCTTCTCGGTTGCGCTGCAAGCAGAAAGAGTACAAGCGGCTAAAATTGCGGCTATAGTCTGCTGGTTTTTGGTCATCTGATACTTACCGTGTTAATTAGTTTAGCTGTATAGATTAAACAATAAACCCGCCAAAATCATCAAAAACAATCATAACAGGTCACACTTAATCTTAGGCAGGTTCGTGTGTACTACTCATTTGCCCATCGCATTTCGTATTTCTGAACGGAAAAAGACGGAATAGACGCATCAATGGAAACTATTGAAGCCCGATCATTTTCTTGGGTGCTTCCCTCCATCCAGTCACTCCATTTTAGTGAGGTGACTTTTCCATAGCTTTCTTTATGTACACGAAAAGCTTTCCGCCCCGCTTCGTTTAAAGCATCGCGCAAAGATGCGGTAGAATGTGCATCGGCTTTCCGCCATCCACCTTCTCTTTCAGTGAGCATGGCTTTAGGAAAATCATTAATGAACTGCTGCTCGATATTGGTTTCGTCATCAATTTGCGCTACTCGATAGTGGTACTTAGTGCCAGATGGCTTGTCCACCCGAACACGAAGATGAAGTAATTCAGGCGTTAAAGCATCCATATTTTCGTTATTAAAATTAAAGGCAAGCACATCGATTCCATCATCAGATTCTCGCTCTGTGAATATTCCATTTACCGTGTTTCCCTGAGGTGTTTTTTTAGTGCTAACGGAATTTTCATACAGCCTATTCCCCACCATCGGAAACAGTGCGAGTTGCGTTAGCGCTTCTGGGCTATATGACCCCTCATGGAAGTTTCCCCACTGAAAAACATCTTTTATGTTGTGGGTTAACATCATTTTGGCAAGCATGGCAAAAAATGCAGAATTATGTGACGTCGCAACGCTAACGAACCCTGCCCGCTTCATTTTCACAATGAATTTATACTCATGTATTTCAAAGCGGGCTGCAGGGTTGTAATCTGCGTGCTCTAAGATAGGCGCAATCTGCTTAGCGTACACCTCATCCATATCCATTTCGTGAGGGTGTGTTATGTGCGGGTAATAGGAAATCGCTAAGAAATCATAGGGTACGTTATTTTCTTTTGCCCAAGTGACAAAATGCGGCGCATAGGCATTTTCTTTGTTACCCGTGTAATCAACATAGCGGCTTTTATGGGACGCCTCTCTGAAGTGAACTCCTACTTTTGCGCTGGGCAGCGTAGTCTTTATCGCTGATACTGTATTAAGGTAATGATCAAAAAACTCTTCTCGCGTAGCGGCCCAGTGCTGAGGTCGAGTATCTATCTCTGAGCCCACTCTAAACCGCCAATTAAGCACCCGTTCTTTACCGTAACGCTCTACAAGCTTAGTGATAAAAGCGCTTATATACTTATTCCACGCTATTGCGTTATATGGTGGTAACCCGTTGCCATACACCCCTATTTTATCTTTCAATAAATAATGCTTGCCATCGGGCTCTTCTACAAATTTGTGCCCACGCTGAAAGGCCCAGGGTGGATTGTCTAATACGATCTGAAAGATATCCCAATCGTCCTTTAGCCACCTGTCAATTCGTTCGAACGCAGGTTCGAAGTTGTAGACATATTTTTCCCCATCCCACAAATAGGTATCGCCTGCTAAGTCTTGGTTGAACCAACCCCCTAACATTCTAACGGTATTGACCTTGGGCTTACGTCCAAACGTCGCGGGTTTCGATTTTGGGCTACCTCTTTCGGTCCTTACCGCAACGTCAAAAAAGTCATAAACGTCGCCTATTTGCCCACGAGTATCAGTAAAGTCCGACATCAATGTGATAGGAATTTGCGTGTTATTAACCTCTCGCTTTTGATAAAAAGAAGGGGCACTGAGAGAAAATTTTGCGTGAAGAAGCTCACGTAACTTTTCTTCAATATTTTGATAGCTCGGTTTACCAGATTCATTGGCTCTCGCAACATCGGATACCCTGTGATCGTATAGCTCTGTGAACTGTATTTCCTGCGTGGCGGCATCTCGCCATTGCGTATATCGCCAATCACCATCTGTGACCGTCACCCCCATAATCTTTCCTCGATTAAAAAGACTATAAGCGGCTGGTTTAAAAGATTGATGAGGGTTGTCTATGAGAGATAGCATACTATCCCCATCTACGTTAGGCATAGTGAGTCCTGCAGCTTCCACTAGCGTCGGAAAAATATCGACATTTTCAACCAGTGCCGATGAAGTTTGATTCGCCACGCGCCTGCTATAAGAAAGTTCACGACTTATAATGAGAGGTACCCGAGTGTCCAGCTCCATATTGGTATGCTTATTCCACGCGCCGTACTCGCCAAGCTTGTATCCATGGTCGCTCATCAATACAACCATAGTATTTTCTCGTAGATTCATCTCGCTAAGCGCTTGCATTACTTTGCCAACCTGCGCGTCCATATAGCTTACCGACGCGAAATATCCATGCCTAAGCGTTTTAGTTAGCTCATCATTGACGTCGCCTTCCTTAGGAATACCACCATACATTCTTAACTCGCCCCACTTTGTAAGCGCAAGACGATACATGTCCTCTGGTTTATTTCGGCTTGGCACTGCAAGCTCGTTTCTGTCATATAACTCCCAATAACGTTTTGGCGCGTTGAAAGGAAGGTGGGGCTTGCTGAGGCCAACAAACATTAAAAACTTGTCGTCTTTTAAATCTCGCAGTGCACGTATGGCATCGCTGGCCACTTTGCCATCTTTATAAAAGTCGTCCTCGACATCGCCGGCTTCATATGCAAATCGCTTTTCTTTATTACCGTCAATAGCGTAAAAGTTATCGAGCTTTTTAATATGAGTAGACCAGCTTTCAGCATCGTCTGTTGTGCTGTGATAAACTTTACCGATACTAATCGTCTTGTATCCATTCGCTTTGAACAATTGCGGCAGCGACACCACATTTGGTTGATTAGGTCGAAGTCGCCCGTCTTTTCTAATGGTATACAATCCTGTTGTCTCAGGTCGTAAGCCTGTCATTATGCTCACGCGAGAAGGGCCACAAATAGCTTGTTGAGCGTACGCTCGGCTAAACTTTACGCCCTCGCTGGCCAGTTGGTCGATATTGGGGCTGTGCACCTGAGTGTGGCCATAAGCGCCCAAGTCAGGTCGAAGATCGTCAACGAGAAACACTACAATGTTAGGAGACTTATTAGCTTGACTTGCATAAGCCATCGCGCTGACAAGTAGGCCCGAAAAAACTAAGAAAAGCGTTGTGAGGTATCTAAGTACTAATTTCATTTTAATATCCCAACATTAATTAGCGTCTATTTTCCAAGCACCCGGAGCAACATCTAATAGGATATATTTCGAGTTTTCAGACACAAACCTCACACCATCCACACTGTTTTTCACTTGCCCGGTTTGCCATGCAACGTTCCCATTTACGACTATGTTACTGATATTAAAATATTCCTTAGGCACTCCTACCCGTGCTACTGTATTACTAGGTGAATTGAGTTCAAGAGTAAGACTTTCTGATGTGCGACTTATTGTAAAATCGATGTCGCCTTGCACGCTGGGCACGCGTTGTTCAATCCGCTTCATATGCACCATATTGGGCAAAACTTGATATGTTTCCCAAGCTACAGAAGTAGGGGCGATACCAGCAATATATTTACTTAATACAGTACTAGGTGCATTCCAGGCGTGATTTTCTGTTCCTCCGCCATTCATGTACTCGGTTAACGTTGATCTGGCTGGATTAGCTACCTGTTTGCCATACCGCTCTTTCATTCTCGACAGAGCATCACCGTAGCGCCCTGCTATTGCCATAGCGTTATAGACCATCCATTCAAAATGCGGGCTGGCAAAGTGGTTGGGTATCAATACATTGTCAACTATGGCGTCGTATTGGCTCTCGTCAGCTAAGCCAAACAAAATAGCAACTGCATTAGCCCTGTCGTCTTTAAACACCTTGGGATTGCTACTGTAAAAACCATCATGCCAAAATGTAGTTCTGAACGCCTTTTTCAACGCTGCTATGCGGCTATCGTAGAAAATCAGGTGAGTTTGATTATTCAGCGCTAACGCCATGTTGCGAGCTGATACTAGCGCACTGTAGTAAAGCGCATTTTGAATAACGTCATAATCAATGGTTTCTTGCGGGCCCCAGTCAGTCCATTTCCAAGCACCACTTCTAAATGTCGCTAAGCCATTCTCGCGGAGATCCCACAATGTGAGGTATTTATGTACGTACGGATAGGCAAATTCAAGCGTCTCATGATCGCCGGTATTATAGTAATAATGCCAAATACCTTGCTCGACAAACTGTAAACTCTGTGCCGGTAATTCCCTGAATCGGCCAGGCCCTAAACCTGCAAAAATACCCGTTTCGCTGTCGCTGAAGGCAAGCGTTACTTTGATCGCTTTTTTCAGTAGGTCGCGCCCGGGTTTATCCATGGAGTAGAATAAGTAGCTTGCCTGGTCGGCTACATCACCAATCCACAAACCTCGCTCTCTATCCGGCGTATCCATAAAGTTATCGCGAGCACAAATGTATAAAGTATTCTCTGCCATCTGCCAAATACGTGTAAACCAGCTATCGTCAGTCTCAAAGTGCCCAGGAGTTGAGCCCACTCCTGTCCAGCGGTATTTTAGGCCGTGCACAGTGACACCTTTTGGGAAAGTATATTCTATAGTTCGAGCGTTAAACCATGAATAAGACTCAAACTGCTGTCGGCCTTTTTTTGTCGTGTAGGTGGTCTCAATCGTGTTAAGTCGCATATTAGAGTCAATATGCACCTGCAAGCCCTGCTCAGCCTCAATATCGAAATAGGGTGTAATATTTTTATTAAAATCGAGCACGCACTTAATAGTTTCACCATTGCTCTCAAAAGGAAATTTGGATGCGGGATAGTTCTCGCAGTGCGTCAAACCATAGTTGTGTAAAATAGGGATTTCACTTGGAAAAAGCGCATTAAAAGGTGCTCTCGGCGGACGGAGTAGGCTCTTTGCGCTTGCCCAGCTAGTATCATCGTACTCGGTTTTATACCAAGCTCCATCCGTCCAATCTCCCATGCTATTTCTGGCATCGTAGTCAATGTTCCATGCCGCTACTCGATAGGGCGACTGCTTAGTGACTTTAGCGTTATAAGCCGAGTGAGGATTTACCTTCCATGAATCATCAGAAATAATTCGGGTATCACCGGCGTCAGCCTGAAAAATAAAGCCCCCTTTATTCGACGAAATATGAGTACCCTTTTGACCATTATCACCGTAATACCATACCAATGCCGCAATAGTGTTAGTACCTTCAGTCAGGTATTGACTGATATCAACTTCGTCGTAGTACTTGTTCGATGCAATAGGGAAAAAGTCGGTACGTGGCGCTGGTGTTACTGGAGACGGCCCTCCCGTATAGCTTCCCTCGAAAACAACAAGCTTGCCATTAATCCATAACCAATATTTGGTGTCAGCGCTGATATAGGCAACGCTTGCTTCTGGTTGTTCATCCAAACTGATTTTTTTACGAAATGCCATCCAACTATTTGGTTCGGTAAATCGTTCTTTTGCCCAAATCCACTCTGCAGACCACTCAACCGCAGTAGCAGGAAGCGAAAAAGTAGAAGACAGTATTACAAAGCTAGCAATTATTATTTCTCTTATGCGCATATTTTATTGTCCATGGAAGCTGTAAAAAAATGAATTTATAAACTCTGAAACACTACATAGGCATGCTGATGTCGCCCGATACATGATATGAGCCAGGCTCAAGCCACAGGTCAGTGTCAGGTAAAGATTCACCATTATGGGTCAGTGTTAGTCCAGTAAGGGACGGAAGCTTTAGTTCAGCGCGAGTATTTTTCGGTACCGTAATGCTCATTGATAATTGGTTGGCGGCAATTGACCAAGCCACTTTAATATCGCCATTAATCGTTGGCACTGTACCTTGCAAGTTGTTTAACCTAGTAGTGAACTGCGGGCTAATCTGAAATGTTTTAAATCCAGGCTCTAGTGATCGAATTCCGAGCATACCAGTGTAGAACCACTCAGCCACTGCACCGTAAGCATAATGATTAAGTGAATTCATGTTAGCTTTATTAAAGCCCTCTTCGAGAGAGTATGAGTTCCAACGCTCCCAGGTAGTCGTTGCACCGTTGTTGATGGAGTAAAACCATGACGGGTAGGTTTCCTGCAGCAAAATATCGTACATTAGTTCGCTATGACCATATTTTTGCAGCACCTGGTGTAACATTGGTGTGCCTAAAAAACCAGTACGTAAATGCCGATCACTTTTTTCTAATAAAGCTAATAGCTTTTCAACTGCTGTAGTTTGCTCATCCTCTGAAAACAATCCAAACGCCAGCGGCAACAAATAACTTGTTTGAGTAGTTTTAACATTGAGTTCGACGGTTTTTGGCGACTTGAGCCTTTTACCTTTCTCCCGTTTAATTTGCTTAGTCGTTAAGCTCACAAGATTGAGCGTGTCATCAAAAAAGAATGTTCTGAATTTTTGCTTAATGTTATTAAACAAACGTCGATATTGGTTTGCGTCGGATTCATACCCTAATATCTGTGCAGTTTTGGCCAAAATGTCCACAGAGCGCGCGTAATATGCGGTAGCAATTAAATCAGGATGCGTATCACCCGAAGCTCGTTCGTTTTCTGTAAAAGGCTGTAACCAGTCGCCGTAAGTGCCAATGTTGGAAATATAGTCAAAGCTATTAAACTCAGTGTATTTCACCCATCGCTTCATCATAGAATAATTGTCAGCGAGAACAGTGATATCTCCGGTATGTTGGTACAATTCCCACGGAACGATGGTTGCAGCATCTCCCCAAGCAGCGGCGGTTCCTTCAGTAAGAAACGGGCGAAATGGCACAAATTTGGGGATCATTCCATCAATGCCTTGCTCTTCTCTCATACTTTCTAGCCACGAAGCCCAAAAAGCATACACATCCGCTTTATATAGTGACGTACGGACAAATACTTGGGCATCGCCTGTCCAACCTAAACGCTCATCGCGTTGCGGACAGTCTGTGGGAATATCGAGGAAATTACCGCGTAATCCCCACGATACATTGCTAGACAGCGTATTGAGTTTGCTATGATTACTTGAAAAATTGTCATAGACATCGAAATCAGAGTGAAGCACCTTACCTTTCACCCACTCCAGCGCTGGTGTAGATGTTTTGTCATACCCCGAAACTTCCACATAACGATACCCATGAAACGTAAATGTTGGCTGATAGGTAATTTGGCCGTCGGATTTGGGAACGTACCAATCGGTACTTTTGGCCGAGCGAAGATTTCTTACATAGAACGTTTCTCCTTGCAACGCTTCGGAAAATCGAATTTTTACTGTTTGATCTTTTTTTACGGGTAGCGTCACTTCCGGCACGCCTACCATGTTTTGACCCATATCGAAAATTGCCACACCGTCTTTAACACTTACAAGCGTTATGGCAGGAATTGTTTTTGTTACTCTAACTGGCGCATGGCGCTTTGGCCGAAGTTTTACGTCAGGTTCATACGGCTCAGAATATACCCGCATCCAGCCATCGTTGTTAAACTCAGCGGTATTCCAGCCAGGTATTTCAAAATTGGCGTTATAGCGCTCACCATCATAATTACCCGCAGTGCGAATGGGTCCTTGATCGGTTGAAAACCAACTATCATCAGTTACAACTCGCGATAATGTGCCGTCTGCAAAGGTTACTTCAAGCTGAGCAATAAGACGAAGAGGTGTTACATAGTCCTGCTTGGTAGGATGAAAAATACGACCTTGCCACCCTTCAGCTAGTGCAGCACCGATAGCATTAGAGCCTTGATGCACTAAATTTGAAACATCGTAAGTCAGCGTCTCAATACGTTTATGATAGGGCGTCCACCCTGGAGTCATCACATCTTCACTGACTGCTTGGCCATTGATAAAAGGCTTAAATACCCCTTTGGCGGTGATATAAAGACGAGCTCGTTTAATGGGCTTATTCAGCTTAAAGGTTTTGCGTAAATATTGAGGACGAAAATACTGATTATCTGGTTGCTCAATGGAGTTGGGACTATGGACTATAGTTCGCTCATTAGTGTCTGGATGCCCTATCCACCGAGCGTGCCAATCACTGTTTGTAAGCAAACCAGTCTCAATAGCCTGCGTTTCACTCCATCGTGAACTGTTGCTCTCTACATCCCACGTTTTTACTCTCCAAAATACACGTTGCCTAGAGTCTAGAGTTAACCTCTCAGCACTAACCCACGCATTTTTGGATGACATAACTCTTCCGCTATCCCATAAAATGTGTTCTGGGTCGAATGTATCGTAGGTAGACACTTGAATTTGGTAACTATGTTGAGCCAACTGAGTAGACTCGGCGGGAACTTGCCAGCTAAACCGCGGTGAGCTCTCATAGTGACCAATTGGATTAACGAATCCTTCACCCACCGTAAGTGCTATTGGGGCGGGTAAAACCATTTTTTCGTCGTTATTGGTTTTTTCTGGCTCTGCTTGTTGGCAAGCAGTAAGGAAGATAGTGAACATGCAAAGTAGCATGTATCGGTAATAAGACATTATTGACCCAAATCAGAAGTTATATAATTAGAAAAGGCACCTAATTTGATTATTGATACCCTTAAATTTTAAATTCAATCAAATATAGTCAAACAAAGTCTTAAATGTTAACTTTACGTAAAATGTCATTGCGCTAACTATTTACGCTCCACTTGATGCTAGTGCTGTTGGGGTAGTTTGAACTAACGCTATGAAATGTCTTATCGAAGCGGAAAAGAGAGGATATGGTGTCTCAAAGCATGCCGTCGCCCCATTCTAACCATGGCTCTTTGAAACAAGCTTCAGACGCTTTTGCAACGTTGTTTGAATCAGAAAAACAGCGGCTGTACTCATACATTTATGCATTTGTCTTAGACAAAGCCGCCGCCGATGATATTTTTCAGGAAACAAGCGTTATCCTGTGGAAGGAATTTGAGACCTTTGAGCAAGGAACAAGCTTTAGAAAATGGTCAAATACCATCGTGTTTAATTGCGTAAGAACCTACCGTCGGCAACAGAAGAAATTAGTTTTAGGCTTGAGTGATGAATTATTTGAGCAGCTTATATCTTCAAGTTCCCATCAAGAAAATTCAGACGAAAAGTGGCGTATACTGCAACATTGCGTTTCCCATCTCTCTGATTCTGCATATCAACTTTATTTCGGGTTTTATATAGAAAATTTGAGCGCCCAGGCACTTGCAGACAAGACCGGTCGTTCGATTTTTGGTATTCGCAAATCTATCCACTTGCTTCGCCGCACGCTCTTCGACTGCGTTGATAAAGAGAAAGCGGAGTACGACAATTGAATCGCTCTGAAGAGTTTAGTGAAGTTCGTACCATTGCAGATGAAATCTGTGCTGGCACAGTGACTCAAATGCAGCTCAAAAAACTCGAAATCCTGTTAGCTAATGACGAGCAAGCTCGACAATTTTACCTTGATTACATCGAATTTCATGTCCATTTAAAATCAAGCACTATTCCGGATTTAGAGATAGTAAGACGCAAGACCGTCATTGATGAAGTTGTCGTTCGTCCCACATATGTGTCTAAACAGCTTCACGAACCTCCGCCTTGCGATACAGTTTCACCAAAGAAAAAGAATAAATCAAAACACATGCTTTATTTTGCAGTGTTTTTTACCTTCTTATCTTTATTATTGATATACATAAACACACAGGGAGATCCACTCGCTGATGAACATTTTGTAGCAGAATTAGTCAGTGGAAGGCTATTGGTCGACGGCAATGGCAATGTCTATAACGACTATGTTTATCCCGGTATGTATAAAAGCGAGGGCCCTGTTGAACTTAGGTTACGCTCAGGTGATAGCTTAGTATTTGCTTCACATTCACATTTCAAACTGTTCAATATTACCGATGTTAAGCTAAAGGGCGGAGAGATTAGCGTTACCTCCAATTCAAATAAGAATATCACCATTTCAACTGATGTCTTTGATATTGAGATGGATTCGGGTTACTTGACCGTCAAGATAGTGGACGATACAGCCACAGTCTCAACTGATACCGACGCTAAAATAATACCTAAAGCATGGCGACCAAGACACTTTTGGAACTTTGATGATGCAGGTGACAGAGTGATGGACTTCGCAGGAACAGCTGTCGGTGTTGCGGGTGATGGGGCTAAACGCATTGATGGGCTTATCGGGAAAGGCGCTTTTTACTTTGATAACGGTAAGGATGCAAGAATCAACGTGGGCAGCGGAGGTGGCAGTGTGCCTGCGACAGGCTCTTTCTCCGTAATTGATGGCGTTACTATTGAGGCATTGATTAGGCCACTTTATAACGGAAAAGGCCCTACCAAAGGACGATATGGAGAAATTGATGAAATTTTTCGAAAAGATCAGAGTGATAAAGATCACAGAATGCTACTTAGTTTCCAAAATGACCGCAACAAATCAATAGTAGTGCCAGCTGGCAACTATGCAGAATCTATTAGCTTTGGTTTGTACATTTTAGGTCAAGGTTACCATGAGCTAAAACTCCCTTTAGATGGCAAAAACGGACGGCCTACACTTCGACAGTTAAAAGATGGTAATTTTCACCATGTAGTAGCTACTTATGACGTTAAAAGCGGGCTCAAAGCCATCTATATCGATGGAAAAATAGGCGCACGCTTTCAATATCCACCTGGATCCAAAGTATTGAGTGGCGGCGCAGGATTAGCCAATATTGGGAATTCTCCCAATGCTCAGGGACATGCTGCTGAGGCCTATGCGGGAACCATAGACGAGGTAGCATTTTATGATTTTTCCCTTCCCCCCTTTGTAATAAATCTTCACTACAAAAATGTTGTTATGGGCCTTAACTATTTCGGCAACCAGCCATCAGCAGAAGCGCTGCCTCTAAAAAGCTATATCGAGCTTTCTCCTAATAAAACACTAACGCTAAACAACACCACCGGCTTACCTGAGCGCGCCGGTCATAACGAGCCACAGAAATAAGCTCAGCTAACAGCCACTCAAGTGCTGCACATGCCCACTGACACTTTGCAAAGCCTGTAGCTAGAAACTTATATGATTATCACCAAACTCTTACGACGTTGTTTTAACGGCTTTTTAACTATCCTACGACTTTCATATATCTGTCTGAAACAAGGATGTCAAAATAATGTTAACTCATCTGACTGATAATGATTGATTTTGGCTGGTTTTTCTAGGTACTATCAACGACATCAAATTTCACTAGCCGATATCATGAAGAGGATTACGTGGAAATTAATAGACGAATATTCTTAGGTTCTATGTTGTACGTTGTTTCAGCATCCGTTCTACCATCAGAGCTAAAAAAGTCACTTAACCTGACTGTCTTCAAATCGGACGCGGCTTTTTTCGAAGCGGATCAGTTCACGTTACTTTACGATATTGCGGATATAATGATACCTCGTACCGACACCCCCGGCAGTATGGACACTCACGCCATACAGGTACTTGATGAATTAATGATATCTTGGGCAGCACCCTCAACACAGCAACAATTCAATCAATTCTTATCCGAATTTTTGGTACGCGCAAAATCGACATTTAATACAAGCTACTTTTTACTCGGTAGGGAAAAAAGGCAGAGCTTTCTAGAACTTATCGACGAGCGGGCTTTTGACAAGGATAAAAGCGACTTTGCTATTGCATATAAACGACTCAAAGCGCTCATTTTCCATATTCACTACTCATCTGAAACAGCTAACCCTAACTTCTTTCTTGTCCCTGGTGGTTATCGGGGCAGCCTTACTCAAGATGAGTTGAACGTTATCTACGAGAGAAAATACTTATGAACAACGACTATGACGTTATTGTTGTCGGTTCAGGAATTACAGGCGGCTGGGCGGCTAAAGAATTCTGTGAACGAGGGTTTAAAACTTTGGTTGTAGAGCGCGGAAGAAATGTAGATCACCGAGGGCCTGAGTACAAAGATTTTCAAGCACCTTGGGATTTGCAAAACCGAGGAATGCCAAATGAATCGCTAGCTGAAGATGGTCACTACGCTACGCTTAGAAAAAAAGGGCACTTATATAAAACCGACGCGCTGCATTTTTTTGTTGACGATAAGAAGCACCCGTACAGTTTTCCTGAAGATAAACCTTTCATGTGGACCCGTGGATATCAATTAGGAGGACGTTCACTTACATGGGGACGCCAGGTACTACGATGGAGTCCCATGGACTTTCAGGCCAATGCGAAAGACGGCCATGGTATTGAATGGCCGATCGGGTATGAAGATTTAGCACCGTGGTATAGCTATGTTGAAAAATTTATAGGGGTTTCAGCGAATAAAGATGATTTGAAGACCCTACCTGACGGCGAGTTTCAGACGCCATGGGAAATGAGCTATGCTGAAAAATACATTTCCAATAATATTGCCAAAAAGTATACCGACAGACATCTCATTATAGGAAGAGCCGCTAATCTCACCTCACCCTCTCAAGATCAAATTGCATTGGGTAGGGGCAAGTGCTTGGCTCGCTCATACTGTAGAAGAGGATGCAGTTTTGGTGCTTACTTTAGCTCTCAGTCTGCCACACTGCCTGCAGCTAATAACACGGGAAATTTAACCGTCATTACAGATTCAATTGTAGAGCGCATTAACTACGACGACGAGAGTAAGAAAGTATCTGGCGTTACCGTCATTGATGCCAATACGAAAGAGAGGCGACAGTACAAAAGCCGCGTTGTTTTCATGTGTGCATCGGCATTAGGCACGGTTCAAATAATGTTGAACTCTAAATCAAAAACGTTTCCAAATGGTATTGCAAATAGCAGCGGAATGCTGGGTCACTACATACTTGGCCACGTCACTGGCGTAGTCGCAGATGCTGATGTGCCCGTAAGCGAAGATAAATTTGCATTCGGGCGGCGCCCTATTGCTACTTACATTCCGAATTATCGACATGAAAAACAAGCAGGTGCGAACTTTGACCGGGGGTTTGGTTTTCAAACAACTGCTCAAAATCGCACGTTTTCTCGGCCGAGTGCGAAGGAAAAAGGTATTGGTATTATTGCTAAGCAGAGTGTTGGTCAACTTGGTCCATGGCGTTTTAGAGCCTTTATGTATGGAGAGGTATTACCCTACTATGAAAACGTTGCCACGTTACACCCTGTCAAAAAAGACGATTGGGGCATGCCGTTACTCCATATCGATGCCGAGATAAAAGCCAACGAAAGAAAAATGATAAAACAAGCGGCTAAAGACATTCATGAAATACTAGAAGCCGGCGGCTGCACCAACATTAAGGTAAAAGCGACACCAGAAAACAAACATATTCCAATGGGTAAACAGGTTCACGAAATGGGCGGCGCGTGCATGGGAAACAACCCAGAATCATCGGTCCTCAATGGCTGGGGGCAGGCTCACGATATACCTAACCTATTTGTTACCGACGGAGCCTGTATGGCGTCTAGCGCTACACAAAATCCATCGTTAACGTATATGGCAATAACCACACGAGCGGCAGACTATGCATCTAAACTTCTAAAAAACGGCATTATATAAAGCAATCATGCTTCGTAATAGATTGACGATGTAGAGATTTTTCTACATCTCGATTGTAGTTTTTAATTCTGACGAGCGTTCAAATGTTCTCTCGACAAAGAAGTCAGCACGTCTCGTTATAGACTTTAGCAGTTATCATGGCGTAATGAAGAAGCAACCAATATGCGACTAGCCCGTACTCGACATATGCCAAGTGCACTAAGAGGAGAACTTCTCCTTTACAGAGGAATTTCAAATATTAGCGTTTGAATCATAGTGACAACTCAATGCCAGCTTGATCTTGCTGGGACGCAAGAATGCTACCAGTAATCATGGATAAAGCCTGCTTAAGTTCTCTAATCCACTTATCCTCTGGCAAACCTCCTTCGCAGCGATTTTCATCAAATGCATGAGCCAACTCGTTGTAGAAATCATACTTCACATCTAATTCGGCTAAACCCCCTGCATTTCTCGACCTGTAGAAATCAAAAATCAAAGTCATAGCGTTGAACCCTTCAAACTCTTGCTTTCCTTTATAGTTGAAAAAGCATGGAGTCATCTCGACAAGGCTTCCAATTGTATTAGATGAAAATAGCTCTACTAACTCTGGTGGCCACTCTTTTAGATATCTATTAGTCACAATTTGTTTTAAATGATTATCAGTAAAATCCAAAAAACTACTAGCTTCTAAGTTTTCTTTTCCCCATAACCCTTGTCCACTCCGCTGAAGGTATTCCCACTCGTTTTCATAAACAGGGAACCATTTTGCGAAATTTTTAACGTCACTAACGATGACGGTCTCTATTAGAGTTTCACCATCCTTATCAATTTTTACTATGGTGTATCCAGGTTGATAAGCTGCTAAGGAAGGCACTTGCACATTCGTAAATTCAGCGTCTGGTGACTGACTAATATCGAAGAGGTGCATGTGACCTCCAAGATGTAACTTTAAGCCAGTCGCTTCTAACACTCTGGTTGTATTATTAGAGGGTTGGCGAGTCAGCTGCATGGCAGTTTCGCCTAGAAAACTGGTAATTTTATCCGTTTGTTTGTCTGAGAAATCAGCCATGGGGAAATGACTAAAGCTAACCAACTTTTTATTATTTTCTTTTGCACGCTCGACAACTCGTTGGATCCATTTTACGAGCTGAGGTTTATATTCAATTAGTGCGTCATAACCTGCGTTACTCGACCCATCAAATTGTTTATTGCTCAAACTACCTGTTGGCTTATACACGTTTGCATCTATCGCCAACAGCCAAAGACCATCTACAGGCTCTACTAAATAGCTCATGTCAGGCATATCTACGCAAAATTCGTCGCCATCACACCATGTCCAATATCGCTTAGCTAAGTCTACCGTATTAAATGGTGTTTCGAATAACTTGTCTGCAGGCGAAGGTGAAAAACCATGTTCAGATAGTGACTGAGCAATCTCTTTATACCCCCACTCTTTAAGTAGTTCTGAGCAAAAATCACTTTTTCCAGACACGCAATCTTGATGTGCTGGGCTCATAACACTGATTTCTGCACCTTCTCGGCTCAGAAAGTCGCGTTTGCCGCCAGGACGTGTAAAAGGCCTGACCGGATCGTGATTGCCGTTGATAGCGAAGAACCGTAGTCCATACTTTTGCTGGTACTCGTCTAGTATTTCCTTTAATGCAAGAATATTTACTGGCTGACCGTCGTCAGTGAAATCACCTGGTAACGCTACTAACTTGATATTCCTTGCTACTACATCATCAAGCGCTTCTTTAAACACCATAATATTTTCATTGAACAAACGAGTAGAACTCAATTGAGAGCGCATACTTCTCAGTAATATTGGGGCGTGGCTTGAAGGATCTTTTGGCAAGGCACTTTTAGGAAGCGTTGCCGCTGCGCCTTCAGGTGAATGAAGATGGATATCAGCTATGAAGGCGATTTTTACCTGCTGAGATTCGTTTTTGGCAGCGACATTAATAGAAATAACTGCAAAGAAGTAACATATAACTAGCAACCCGCATGACAGTACATTCAATTTGCTAACGTTAAATACTCGTATCTCTTTAGTTCTTCTTCCATTTTTACTCAAAACGCAGCCCCGTTCAGTAAGTCACTAATACTAATAACAGCACTTAGCACTAAGTGGGGACAGTGGTTCACAAAAAATTTAGTAAAAAAGGTTTTGCTGTATGACACTTTTATGAAGTTTATCCCTTAGCAAAAATTTCCTGTCCCCTTTTTCAAACAACTCCGCTCTACCCTTCAAAATAGTCTTTGAATGTATACCCATGCGTTATCTTTTACTTTCTTTAACTCTGGTTTTTGGCGCCTTTTCTTACGCGAAATCACTGGATCATTATCAAATTATTGGTTCTCACAATAGCTACAAAAAAGCGCTACCACCAGAGGCTAGGCAGTTTTTAAAAGATGTATCACCGGAACTTTTAAAGAAGATTTCTTATATTCATCCTTCGCTTCAAGAACAGTTGAATTTAGGAATTCGTCAAATTGAAATTGATGTGGTTAACGATCCAAATGGGCATCAATACAACACGCCAGAAATAGAAACACTTGCCAATAGTAATTGGTTTTCAAAGAGTGAACGCCAAATTTTGGCAGAACCTGGGTTTAAGGTTCTTCATATTCCACACGTAGATGTGATGACGCATTGTTTAACCTTACAGCTTTGCGCAAAACAACTTTTAAGGTGGTCAGAAGCTAACCCTAATCACTTCCCCATTACTGTTCTTGTGAATGCGAAAGAGTCGCAGCCAACGTTTCTTAGTAAGGCGGCCCCTGTCGCTTTTTCCGTTTCAGACTATCAACACTTAGACAACGAAATTGCGCACTTATTCGGGAGCAAGTTAGTTACGCCAGATCGCGTTAGGGGTCGCCATCATACGTTAAGGGCAGCAATAACAGAGACTGGCTGGCCAAGTGTTGAGGCACTTCGAGGTAAATTCTTGTTTTTATTCGATGCTAATAAAGCTCAAAAAGAGATATATCTTCAACAGAATTCAACGCTTCAAAATAAAAGCATGTTTCTCTCTGTCCCAGAACACTCCGACGCTGCCGCAATATTCATTCGAAATGATCCAGTTAAAAGTCAGCAAGAAATTCAAGCGCTCGTCAAAGATGGTTTTCTAGTGAGAACTCGTGCTGATGCTGATTTATCGGCAACTACACAAAGCTTGCGAGCGCAAAGAGATGCAGCATTTGCCAGTGGGGCTCAGTTCATTTCTAGCGATTTCTATAACCAGTCTCCCCAATCCATACGTCGTGGTTATTCAGTTTCTTTCGAGAATGACTGCTTGAAAAGATTTAACGCTGTTAAACATCAAAATTTAATCAATTAAAAGGTAAACCCATGCATACTAACTTCAAAAAAACACTCTTAGCTACAGCTGTCTTATCTGCCACCTGCATGACGCAATTTTCTGCTCAAGCACAACAGACAGAAGATGAAATGATAGAACAGATTGTAGTGAGTGGTTTTCGAGGCTCACTTATAAAAGCTAAAGACTTAAAAAAGGACGCCCTAGGTTCACAAGATTCAATTCTTGCTGAAGATATCGCTGACTTCCCGAGCCTCAATTTAGCGGAATCTATTCAAAGAATACCAGGCGTAACCATAACCCGTGAAGCTGGTGAAGGTAGACAAATATCTCTACGAGGCCTTAACGCAGATTTTACCCAAGTGCAATTAAACGGCATGGAAGCTCTAGGTACATCCTCATCTGCAATGGACAGTAGAGGAACAACTAACCTATCTCGTTCTTTTGATTTTAACATTTTTGCGTCCGAACTATTTAACCAAATTGACGTTCAGAAGAGCTATTCTGCAGAAATGGATGAAGGCGGCATAGGCGGCACTGTAAAACTCTATACCGCGAAACCATTTAATTACGATGGATTCAAAAGTGTAATCAGTGCGCAAGCGGGCGATAATTCACTAACAGACGACGTAAGCCCGAGGGTCGCAGCCTTAGTTTCAAACACGTGGGGTGATTTTGGCGCTCTTGTCTCACTGGCACTCAGCAAGCGTGATACGGCTGAACAAGGTTATAACACCTATCGTTGGCGGCCTCGCAACGCCCAAGGCTCCGACATATCTACACTATCACAAGCAGATCAAGAAGCCGTAAATAGCGGCAATCTACGTTTCTCACGAGGCAGTAGATACTCACAATTTAATAGTGAACAAACTAGGGTTGGCGCTACAGTGGCACTTCAATACAGACCGTCTGATGCATTCTCGCTTGAACTCGATGCATTATACGGCACACTTGATAACGATAGAGGAGAGTTTCACTTACAAAGCAGAGGTTCAAGTTCTACCGCACTTGGCTGCACAGGTGCAGACTATGACGGGGCACGCAATTTTTGCTCTGGCTTGACTGACATAGAATATAACCAAAACAACGAAGTTATATATTCTTCGTGGGAAAATACCGCTCTGCACTCAGAAAGTCGCGATCAACAAGCAACAACAGACATTTCACAGTTGGTGCTAAACGCACAGTGGCGTGTGACCGATGCATTTACGGTTTCAGGCCTACTCGGCCATATGCAAAGTGAATATGAAAGTAATAGTGCAAAAGTCTACTTAGAATCTTTCGCTGATATGACCATAGATTACAGGGAGGACCGATTTTATGGCACCAATACCTACATCAATGGATTTGATCCAACAGATATCAATGAGTTTCGTTACCATGAGATAGACCTTCAGGAAGACGAGGTAGAAAATAGCTTTGATATCGCTAAGCTCGATGCGGATTACTTGCTGTCTGATAACGCTTCTTTGAAATTTGGTGGTTCCTTTAAAAAGTTCGAACACAGCAACAACAGAGAACAAGTTGGCAATGCATTAAGAAGTGCATGGCAAAGTGGCGAAGTAAGCGATGTGATTAACCCTGAATTTGTTTATGTAAACTCAATTCACAAAAAACAAGATTGGCTAAGTACTGACGTTGGCGCTGTGCTAAACGCGTTCGATGTTGAACGCGACATTATGTATAGCGATGCGCCTAATGAAGTCGTAGAAGAGACCGCGGCGCTATACGCGACTTATGAATATGACCTGCTATTGCCTGACTCTGAGCTGAGAACTAGTTTTGGTTTGCGCTATTTTGATACCGATATTCAATCTAGTGGCATAGTGAATGGTAGTGAATACGTCACTGTAGAAAGGGACTATGATGGACTGTTACCCACACTGAATGTTGCATGGTATTACACAGAGAGCCTTGTTCTGAGAGCGAGCGCAGGGAAAAACGTCACTCGACCTACACTGGGTAGTTTATCTGTATCAGGTACGGTAAATACTGACCCATTATTTGGTTCAAGTGGTTTGAGTATCAATGCCGGTAATCCTAGTCTTCAGCCTTTTGAAACAATCAATATGGAGGCGGGTGTTGAGTATTACTTTGATGAAGTCGGTTATGCCTCTGTCACTTACTTCCAAAAAGAAATTGATAACTTTATTGCTACTAATGTTTCTCCAATAGCCTATGGTGATACAGGATATCCGCTATCCTTAATCGAAGGCATGGTAGACGAAAATGGAAATACGCAAACGCCTGATACACTGTATACATTCTCTCAACCTCAAAATTTAGCAGAAAGCGACTTTTCAGGCTGGGAAATAGCGTTCCAGCGTGATTTCGATTTTCTGCCAGCACCATTCGATAATCTTGGTGCTATTGTGAACTATACGTATTCTGATGGCGAATCTTTACACAATATTTTAGTTGATGGTGAAAGTGTAGAAGTTTACCGCCCCTTTTATGGATTATCTGAGAATATCTACAATGCAACGATGTATTACGAGACAGACAATTGGGGAATGCGCGTTTCGGCAGCCTATCGTGATGATTACTTAACGCAGGTTGAAACGTCGAGCAGCGACCAAGATGAGGCAGGCTTTCATGGCACCACTTACTGGGATTTCTCAGCATTTTATAATGTAAACGATAATCTCAAGGTAACACTAGAAGGTATTAACCTTTCTGATGAACGCGAAGAGCAATACAGCGATTCGGATGACCGTTTGTACAACACGACGGTTAGTGGAAGAACCTTTTACTTAGGTCTTACTTACTCGATGTAAATGAATGTACTCGAAGGGCTACAAAAATAAGCCCTTCGAGTTTTTAATAGCGATAAGAAATGGCAAGAGAGTAATTACGACCGTTCACTGTGGTATTGTATGGACGATAAGAAGAATCGGAGTACTGAATTTCTCGCTCATCAGTGAGATTAGTTGCTTCGATCCTTAGCTCTACATTATCAGTGATTTGATAAGCTATTACTGCATCCATATATAGTGTTGATAAAAATCCTGTCTCATTTTCATCAACTAAGGTTCCTCCATCTACCCTTGCAATATACTCATCGCGATAGGTGGCTGAGAGTCGTAGGCTCAAAGCGTATCCCTCAAGATAGGCGGTAAGATTAGCCAATAGCGGAGAAAGATAAGGCGCAGCCTTTTTATCTAGGCGGTCACCGGTACTAGTGTTGTAGTACTGAACATTTCCAAACGTATAACTGGCATTTGCCACTATCCCAACGTGAAGTACGTTAAAGCGCGACATATATTCGCCCAAGGGCCATTCCAACTGCACACTTCCTTCTACGCCATATAAAAAATAAGTGCCTTGGTTCGTTGGCGTTACGACATCTATGTAAACACTTTCAAAATCACTAGAAAATAATTCAGGATAATCTCTCGCTACGTCACTCAAGGGCAAGCGTTGACTCATGGGAGCTATACTGTTTTTTATCCATTTTCCAAATACATTGGCCGAGTATCTATCGATTTCTCCCGGATATGATTCGAAGCTTAGATCGAGATTGTAAGCACTTATAGGCTTAAGCCTATCATTGGGAAGAATAACAATATTTTCATCATCGATGAGCTGAATATTTCGTGTCAAGGTATCCAATTCTTGGTGGCCCAATGTTCTGCTAATTCCGACTTTAACTACTTGCTCATCTCTTCGGTAGTTAAATTGCATTGAGGGAAGAAGCGCAATATTGCTTAGGTTATAGCGATTACTAAGACTAGACTGAAACACCGAAATAAAAGAATTATCCCGCTCAGCTCGAAGCCCTGCATTGAATGTCCAATCACTATCTTCGACAGAATATTGAGTAAAGAAAGACGTTCGGCTTTCTTTTATCACGTTGTCAATAACGCGGTCTGGAGCATAAGACAGTGATAGTGAATCTACCGAAGAAGGTTTGTTGTAAAAAGAATATACCTGTTCTGGTCTAAGAGCTAACCAATTTAAATGCTGATGACTATCAAAAACATATGCTGTGCTTTGAGGTACTGCCTCTCGTGTAGATAACCAGCGTTCTTTTAGGATGTTTTGGATATCCGTGTATTTGGACGTATTTTCAAACTGCACGATTTCAAAACCCAGCTCCCAGGCACTTCGCAGGCTTGTATTTACCTGTAATTGACCTTTCAGGTAAGTAAAATCAGACGTAGAGATAAACTGCTCAGAGTCGAGCTCGTTCATTTGCCACATATCGGGACGAGTCAATTCAGCGCTATATTTTATGCTAGGGAAGTAATAATCGTCTCTGTAGTCGATAGAAACATCACTTTCTCCTCTCATGTAAGCTCGAATACTGTGAGGCATTTTATAAGTAGCACTTTGCACACCTAGCACACCATCAAATAAAAGATCACTCGACATTCTGTGCTCGAAGTTCAGCACGGCTTGTTTAAACTGCGTTGATACTTCCTGATGACGGCTTTCTGTGCCAACACGAGCATTTTGGTAGTCCGCATAAACGAGTTCATGCTTTGAGTTAACCTCTGCCTCCGTAATAAGGGTTTCGCCCTCGATAGTTGGCGTCGATTGAAAGCCCCGTGGATAGAGGTGGTTCTCTTGTCGTTGGCTATCAAGTCGGCCGTAGATCCAGTCGATTGTGAAATGACTGATGTCAGTTTGATACTCAAGAGTCGCTCCAATACCTAGGCGGTCCATATCTCCTCGCCACACAGAATAGCGATTTCCTCTTGGAACCCTAATTTCCTGATTCTGCCAAGCTTCAACAAGTTCATAATCTAAGGCAGAGACATTTGCTCCCTCGGGAGCAAGTCGTCTCCATCTAAAGGTATTTGCACCTTGCTCTTGATACGACCTTCGTCCGTAGGCTGCTGAAATCAACATGCCCCAATATTTGTTCGTCGAAGACAAAGTAAATGAAGAACGGTTTGAAAGACCTTCTGCATATTGATTTGTGTCGACTTGATGAGAAACGTTCCATTGGAGTCCTGGTGAATCGAAAGGTTTTGCTGTGGTTAGTGCAGCAATACCAGCCACGCCGCCGCTTGGTTGCTCTACAGAGTAGCTTTTAAAAACTTTAATTTTGCTGAAAAGTTCTGACGTAAACAAGTTGAGATCAAAGGAGCGATCTCTATCCCTCTGTGTCCTGCTATCCATAGGGGAGTCATTATTTGACAGTACAGGCATTCCATTTATCGTAACCAAAGTAAGATCGGGGTCTAAGCCTCGCAGCACCACCTGACGTCCCTCACCCGCTTCTCTCGTAATGCTCATTCCAGGAATTCGTTGCATCGATTCTGCTAGATTTCTGTCTGGGTATCTTGAAATGTCTTGAGCGACTATAACGTCTGAGACCTGTTTCTCGTTGCGCTTTTCTTGTCTAGAGAGGTTTAGAGAGCCACGAATTCCGTTAACGTTTATTTCTTCTATAACAGTTTCGTCGATTACGCTTTCAGATTTTCGTATGACTACCCCACTACGTGTAATGCTAAAGGTTAATCCTGTTCCATCTAGTACATGTTTCATCGCCGTTTCGAGCGTAAACCTGCCAGAGATAGCGGGCGACATTACCCCCTTAATTAGAGAAGGGGATGTGACATAACCGACACCAAATTTTTCTACAACTAGCTCTAAGCTTTGACTCAGTGATGTAGAAGAAAGCGTTATACTTTCTAGTCTCTCATGGTCAACGGTAGAGGCATAAGCAAAAGGGCTTGTGTCACTTACAATTAACGACCAAAGCAATATCACCCTACATCTACACGAGACGCTTTTAAGCATAATGAACGACTACTTTACTTGTCTCACTATGTAATCTGAGCTCGTTTGCTCAACCGAGAACTCTTGCATTGTAGATAATAGGTCTAGAGACTCACTAATATTGCGCAAGCTAAATCGCCCTGAGATAACTACATCTGGGTCACCTATGTAGTTGAGGTGTCGTGACGAATAACGGTTCAATTTTGCTATCACCTCGTTTATGGGTGTGTCTTTAATACTTAACCACCCCATCCTCCAACTTGGAAGCTGCTGTGGCGTAAATACCGAGCTTTCTGTAATAGCACCATTTAAAAGCGTAACTTCTTGACCTCTATTTAAAAGAATTTCGCGGTCGGCATTAACTCTTACCGTACCGTCATAGACTTTTAAAATAGTCTGATTTTCTAGCCGATCAATGTCAAAAGCAGTCCCTACGACTGTGATTGTTGCTTCATCTAAATCCACGATAAACGGTCTTTCAGGCGCATGCGTAACGTCAAAATATGCCTGGCCTTTAGTGAGTTTAACCTCTCTTTTTTCCGCACTAAACGCTACGCTTATTTGACTATCACCACCTTGATAAACAATTGAGCCATCATCTAACACGTTAGACTTTTCTTCTGTTACAGACGTTGAAATAACGTTAAAAGTACTGATTTCATATTCAGCAAGAGTAGATAGCCCTTTACCAGAGTTCGCCGTTGAATCAACATTACCCGCAGTAAAATACACCACTATACATGCAATACACGCTGCTGAAGCAATTGACCAGTAAGTAGCAATACGACTTTTCTCTATCTTATTCTCTGCATTCTGATTCTTCACTGGACTATTTTTCGATCGCGGCGCTTTTCTTGCTGACATGGCTATAGCACGTGCAGCGAGTTCAGGCTGTCCCATGGCGGTTGCTATCTTTTGAAAAGCAACCTTGTTTTTCTCTACAGCAAGCCAAAGCGCGAAATCATGCTGCTCCTGTTCATTCAGTTCATCAATACGATCAACCCAATCTGCTGCTTCCTCTAACACTATCAATGTCATCTTTTCACGCCGCTAAATCTGTATAATAAAATTAAGAGATAGAATTTCATCTTTAATTGTCCTCAAGCCACCCAGCCTCTTCAAGTTTCATCGTGATTTCTACCATCGCTCTTGTTAGGTGTTTTTTGACTACCTCAACACTAACATCTAACCTTTCAGCGATGTCATCTCGCGCCAAGCCATCTACTCTTCGAAGCAGAAAAATTTCTCTTCTGATGGGTGACATGTTTAAGAGTATATTGTCTACCAGCGCCAGTTTCTGTTGATTAAAATAAGTATTACTTGGCGAATAGTCATCAGACTGAATACTTACTTCTTCAATATCGACGTAGTGCGGAACATTTTTTTTCTGAAGATCGTATAAAACGGTTTTCGACACCGTAATCATATAGGCGAGTGGAGAGTCTAATTCCGATAGTTGCTTGCTTTTCTTCGTCCTTAACACTGTCTCTTGGAAGATATCGTCAGCTTGGCTTCTATCGACTGTTAAACTTCGGATGAATGCCTTAAGCGACGTAAATAAATCTTTAACGTCGTTATTATCTAACTCATCCCAATGTAAATCTTCCGCTGGTTTCATTGTTAGTTAATTTACTAAAGTTCTGTATTTTTATCATATATCTCATGTGTGACACTATGATTTCAGGAGCTCAATAACACCCTTTAAAATCTAACACTTCGCCTCAAATACTAAATGAAATGAGGTGAAAAAATTCACCTCACTGAAAATTAATAGATATCAAGATAAAACAAATCTTTAAGCAACATGTTTTCATCTTTTAAATAAGAAGGGTTTCTATCACAAGTATTTTCTGTTCCGTCAATTATTCCAGCTAAAATCCTTCCTCCGTCAGATCTGCACACCATTCTTTCATGCGGCCTAAGATCTCTGTTTATTGGGTTTGTAGAACCAGGAAAAACACTGTTTTGTCCAATACTAGAAAGTGCTTGAACTCCAGGAGCCCATGTTTGACCTGGCCCTCTGGGATCTTTCCAATAGTAGCAGTAGTTCCCCGTTCCAAATGCCCAGCTGTCAAAGGATGCCCTACTACGCTGGTCGTGATAATTGCCGTGAGAGTACTTTCCGACATAAACCACCGGATGACTGCCATCCGTCTCAATCTCTGAAACAGGTTTTGTATATCTACCATTGTGCTGCCAGTAAGTGACATGCTTTATCGAGCCATTTACAGTGTGCACCGTTACTGGCTCCCAATCATCCGAATGACCGCTATCAAACGTGGTGCAGCCGTTTTGATTACCGTAGTAAGCCCAATAAGTGATAAGTGAATGACTATTTCCGCCTATTGATTCGGAATAGCTTTCCGCGTAAACAGAAGGAGGCGTCACCTGAAATGAGGATTTGTTATTACAGATACCAGAATTTAGCCCTTGAGCGGGCTCAGTTGGCCAGCACTGTAAGTCGCTTCTTAATTTAAAAAGAGGCCTAAAGTCCTGTACTTCTGAAGTACTAGCTAAAGATGGAAAAGATAAGCTAGCTATAATTAGTGCAGCGATAGTCTTCATAGTTTATCCATTTAGGGTAAGTTAATTTTGCAGTTGATTAAAAACTACAACTATGAAGACTAAATATTTATCAATACGGGGACGAAAATAATGCGTGGGATTTGAATCTACCTAAATCTTATATGGTCACGATTCAAATCACTTATTTTTGAACAACCCATCAAACGCATGTCGCGTTCTATTTCGGCTACCATCAACTGCATTGCCCTTTCGACGCCCGTTTGGCCAGCTGCAGCAAGTGCAAATAGATAATAACGACCTAACCCGACAGCTTTTGCTCCAAGGGCTAATGCTTTTAAGACGTGGGTGCCCCTCTGGGCGCCACTATCAAAAATAACATCTATTTTATCGCCTACTGCGTCTACAATTTCAGCTAGATGATCAAAAGAGCTTCTCGAGCCGTCTAATTGTCTGCCACCATGATTCGATATAACTATACCCGTACATCCAATATCAACAGCACGTTTGGCATCATCTACACTCATGATACCCTTTAAACAGAACTGACCGTCCCAGAACTTAACCATTTCCTCAACGTCTTTCCAGTTCATAGAGGGGTCGAGCATATTGGTAAAGTAATCACCTATCGAACTGGCGCCCCCTCCCATATCGATATGTGCATCTAGCTGAGGAAGAGAGAACTTCTCGTGGGTAAGATAATTAATACCCCACATTGGTCTTGTTGCGAACTGCCATAAGCCCTGAAGATTTAGCCTAAACGGAATTGCAAAGCCAGTTCGCAAATCCCGCTCTCTATTACCACCGGTAATAGAGTCAACGGTTAACATCATCACTTCAATATTAGACTCTTTGGCTCGCTCCATCATGGCCATATTCAAACCACGATCTTTATGGAAATAAAATTGGTACACTTGAGGGGTATCGTACTTTTTAGCTATCTCCTCCATGCTCACTGTACCCAGTGAAGAGACACCAAACATAGTGCCGAATTTCTCTGCTGCACCAGCAGTGGCTCGCTCACCTTGATGATGGAACAATCGCTGCAGTGCAGTTGGAGATAAATAGACTGGAAGGGCAAGCTTCTGCCCCATCACTTCTACACTTAAATCAATGTCCTTTACGCCTGTTAGAACGTTTGGGATAAGATCGCAATTCTGAAAAGCTTCAGAATTGCGACGCATCGTCACTTCGTCATCAGCTCCCCCATCGATATAATTAAATATAGGACCGGGCAACCGCTTCTGCGCTAACTTTCTAAAATCATGATAGTTATGACAATTACTCAACAACATATGCGTTTTCTTATTCCAATAGTTTAACAACAGCTATTTTTATTATTCTTGTTCTTTTTTATTCTTCTTCAATCGCTTTTTTGTAGAGTACAGATAGAAAGCGGCTATCTTATTTCAGGTTTAAACAATGCCAGAGCCCGTAGCGTTTGGATCCCGCGGACGCGCCTTATCCATCGACTCTCTATAGTCAAGCGAACGATAAGTTCCAATAGGGTTAATTGCTGCAGACTTACGGTAGCGAGCCATTGCAAGAATCGGTGTTACATCTATATTGAACGCTTTTTTGAGCTCCATCGAGGCCATCATTGCATCGTTATCTTGCTGGTGTCCGTAGAGGGCATCTCTGTCGACTAATAAAGCTTTCACGTAAGAGCGTTGAACTTCAATAGCGGATATCACTAAACTTTCGATAGGATCTGTTACATTGTGCGACTGGTCTAGCATATACGCAGGGTCAAAACCTTCTTGCTGACGGTGCTTCGCATCAACCAATTCATTGAAAATAAGAAACTGCTGATAGGGATGCAGTGAACCGCTATCTAAATCATCATCGCCATATTTACTATCATTGAAGTGGAAGCCACCCAACTTTTTGAATTGAATTAAACGAGACACTATCATCTCAATATTTGTATTTGGCGCATGATGCCCTAGGTCAACAAGAGACTTACACTTAGGACCTAAGTGCATTGCAGCGAGTAGGTTTGAACCCCAGTCTTGAATAACTGTTGAGTAAAACGCTGGCTCAAACATTTTATGTTCGATGTGCATTTCCCAATCACTTGGTAAGCCAGCATAGATCTTCTCCATGCTTGATAGATACCGTTCAAAAGCGCGTTGAAAATGCTGCTGTCCAGGATGATTAGAACCATCACCAACCCACACTGTTAAGCTTTTAGCTCCCAAAGCTTGCCCATATTCAATACAATCTAGATTATGCTGAATAGCAAGCTCTCGAGATGCCTCTTGCGTATTACTTAAGCTACCGTATTTGTATGATACTTCTTGACCCGGCTGATCTTGGAACGTATTTGAGTTGACTGAAACCCAACTCAGACCATATTCATCAGACGTCTGCTTTAGCTCTTTGAAATCGTCAACTTTGTCCCATGGGAAGTGAGGTGACACACTGTCTGTGCACCCTGACAACTCATTGATCACAGAGCAGTCTTCAAGCTTTTCATAAATATTGCGAGGTTCGCCTTGAAGAGGAAAACGAGCAAATCGAGTTCCACCCGTACCTGTTCCCCACGATGGTACTGCTATTTGAAACTGCTCTGCGGCTTTTGTGAACGTCTCAATATCAATACCGTCACGACCTAGCTTTTCACCTAAGGCGTCATAATCAGATTTTAAATCTTTATAAAGTTCTTCGTTTCGTTCTTTAATTAAAGATGATTCTATTCTACGTAACATAATATACTCCTAGCGTAGGAAGGCTTCGTGCAAACCGCCGTCTACACTAATAATTTGACCTGTGGTTTTGTTAAGCTGACCAGATACAAGTAGGTAGGCTGCTTCAGCTTGATCTTCAGGTGTAATTGGTGACTTTGTTAATGTTCTTTGCGCGTAAAACTCAGCCAAGTTTGTACGAAGCTTTTCAGTCGAGTCTGATTCTTGAAACGGAATGTCGTACTTCGTCAGCGAAGATATAACGCGGTCGCGCGGGAACATACTGCTACCTTGAACTACGGTGGCAGGAGCAAGAGCGTTGACATTAACGAGCGGTGACAACGTTACAGCAAGTTCACGAACTAAGTGGTTAGCAGCAGATTTGCTCGTGTCGTAAGCTAGTGAACCTTTCTTAGACACTGCACCGTTAACGCTTGTGGTGAGTACCATATTTCCTTTCATTTGCTGCTTTTCCCAGATTTTCTGCGCTTCAGAAGCCACAACATAGCCGCCTTTTACGTTCACGTTGAAGCTCAGCTCAAAGACTTCATCGTTTTTCGCTAAATCTGCGCCCTCTGCGATAAATACACCCGCAGTAACAATAACTTTATCAATGCCGCCATAAGCTAAGGTTACATTGGTAAATAATTCCTCTACGGTTTCTCTTTTGGTTATATCAACACCAAGTGCAATAGCCGGGCCACATGACGAAATACCCGTGCCAGCTACCCCAATACCCTTGCCGTAAATAGCTTCTAATTCTTCTGCAGTTGCTTTAGCGTTTTCAAGGCGAAGATCGGCACAGACAACGTGCGCGCCTTCCCGTGCAACACGATGTGCTGTTGCTTTACCAATACCGTCTCCAGCACCTATAACAACGACAACGTCTCTAGCAAGAGGAGCCTCTTTTGGCATTCTTTGCAGTTTGGCTTCTTCTAAAGCCCAGTATTCGATATCAAATGCTTCTTGGGCAGGAAGAGCAGTATATTCAGAAATTGCTTCTGCGCCTCTCATTACCTCAATAGCACAGTTGTAGAACTCAGCGGTAACACGGGATTCACTTTTGTTCTTACCCCAAGCAATCATTCCAACGCCAGGAATTAGCACTACTGTTGGGCTTGGATCGCGCATTGCTGGTGAGTCGTCACGTTTGCATGCTTCGTAATATGCCGTGTAGTCCAGTCTATATTTCTCTAACGCCGCATCAAATTTCGCAACAAGCTCTTCAAGTGCATCTGATTTAGGATCAAAGTCGATATAAAGTGGTTTAATTTTCGTTCTTAGGAAATGGTCTGGGCAGGAAGTACCAAGCTCAGCAAGACGAGGAGCATCAACACTATTGACGAACCTTAGTGTGGCCTCATCATTTTGAAGCGTGCCAATGTATTTAACATTAGAAGATAGCTTTCCTCTTGCGATAGGCATAAAGTCAGTGAGTAGGCTTCTCGCTTTATCTTGGGCAAGAGATTCTACTTTTTGTCCACCGAACGTTTTATCGCCTTTATCATGCTCTTCAATATAACGCGCCGCAGTTTCAATGACCCATAATGAGGTTTCGTAGCAACTTTTGCTTTCTGAAGACCAATTAGTGTGACCGTGCTGACCTAAAAGAATACCCCATATATCCGGATTCGCTTCATATGCATCTTCACATACTTTTGCTGCTTCCCAACCAGGGCGCATCCAAGGAACATAGGCTAATTTCCCATCCCATATTTTGGCAGTGAGTGCTTCTTGGTCTTTACATGATGCTACAGAAATTACGGCATTTGGATGTAGATGATCAACGTGCTTCTCTTCAATCATTGAGTGCAGAGGCGTATCTATTGATGAGGCGCGAGGGTTTAAGCAGAAATTACAATGCTTAAACATGCCTACCATTTTGTCTTCACCAGCGCTTTTATACCCTTTATCCGGATATTGCTGGTAAACGTTATCTAACGCACGGAGTTTGTCAGCATAAAGGGAAGAAAAGTTCTCTTTTTTTGATGTTCTTAAATCACCGCCTGAGCCCTTAACCCATAGCACTTCTACTTGTTCGCCTGTTAAGGGATCTTCTTCGAGTAGTTTAGCAGATGTGTTTCCACCGCCAGTATTGGTGATTCGTTGGTCTTCACCTAGCTTATTTGAGCGGTATACTAAATTCTCTACAGGTGAGAGCTTATCTGCTTCTTCATCTTTCCAAAGGTACTTAACATGCTTGTAATCATCGGGTTTAAAAGCCATTACAGTGTCCTAAAATTATCAGTTAGATATGTTTCATAAATGTAAACATTGATTATTACGGTAACAATACACGCCACTTCCAATCCGTGTCAATCATTTTCAATCATAATTGGTTTCATTTTGACTGCATCATGAGTATTAAACAGCTTACAAGCTGATATGAGTCTGTTTTTGAGCGATTTTGACTAATTCAATCCATTCATCAGCATAGGAGTCTAGCCCAGAAAAATTGGAGGGCTCTACCTTTTCCAAATCTAGTGAATGCTGGTTGTGTTTTTCATAGCCTATGAGCGCTGCTGCACCTAGTACGGTGCCAGTATTGTCAGTCGAGGCGAAAACCGGCTGATGACAGCGCAATTGCGCAACTAAGCGACAGAGCAGTGGGTTTTTAAGGAACGCGCCCTCAATATAAATTGTTCCAACAGCTTCGAGGTCATTTAACCGCTGATTAATCATAAGAGCGCAATATAGGGTTGCTATGGCTTGTGGCGCGGTTGGTCTTTCAGGGCAAAGCAATTGAGGCGTCAAGTTGGGGAAAGGGCCATTGCCCTCACTAAAGTCAGGCGTAACCCGCCAATAATGACTTATAGCGTCTTGAATTTCTGATTCTGTTGGGTTCATTTTTATATTGCCACCGAGCGTAGTACAAATACGCTCGTACTCACGACCTCCCATAAATCTCGCACAAGAAACTGGGTTACCGTTGATATCTACGTTAGCTAGGGTGTCTACTTTGTCATGAAGAGTACTCACGTCTCCTCCAGACTGCATTAATATAGTCCACGTACCCGTAGACATGACAGTAAATTGCTCGCTCGATTGAGAATTGATATTTAGATATCTCAAGAAGCTCGCATTGCTATCATGTATGCCGCAATAAATATTGCATAACGTAGACAGTGAAGTCTGCTTAGATACTTCTTCGCTTATTTGTCCTATGCATTCCCATGCATTCTTCATAGGTGGGAATAGCTCCGCCCATTTCTTTTTAACTGTGAAAGAAGAAAATTGTTGCGCAGCGGGATGCCATAAATCTGTGTGGCATCCTAAAGAGGTCACCTCTGCGCTTAATTCTGCCCCCAACCTCCATGCCCAATACTGCGGATACAAAAGAATAGCATTAGCCTTTGCAAATTCTTTCGGGTACTTTTCCTGTAACCAATAGAGCTGCTTCCCAAGATTCAAACCTGCAGGCAATAGTGGGGACAAGGTTTCACTAAAGTCCGGACGTTCAACCTTGTAACGTTGCGAACATTCATCAATACCCTGATATTCATAGTCTAGTATTGGAAGTGCAAGTGCTTTAGATCTATCTGTCGCATTGCTATCAATCAGTGCCGCTGTGGCACCGTGTGTAGTTACCACAAATCCCTCAACCTCTTTTGTATATGTGCACGACTTCAAGGTTTCTACTATCCAATCCCAGATACTGTCTACGTCCGCCTGAGGGTACTGACCTGCAATTGGAGCATTTTTGCAGCTGAAACTAGCAACTTGTTCACTGCCTGAAACAAACAATAGTTTTATATGAGTTTTACCAATATCTAAAACAGCTTTCACTCTAGCATTAACTCCGAATTTTCTTGTGAATGTAATATCAAAGGAGCGTCAAGTTAGTTGTAGCTATAGCGTGAGCTCAAACGCTTATCAGCAATGCTGCTTATGACTGCTCTCGAAGATACTTCTAGATTATTAAGTCAATGTATAACAAACAATGATTGCAAATGAAAGCTTTTGATTGAAAGTAATCACTGATACGACTACTTAATGTTAAGTAGTAAATGCTGGAAGCAGCATGAGTTTTAGGAGGGTATTTAATATAAAGAGGTTTCTACGTTCTGAGAAACCTCTTTGGAGAAAACGCTAATTATTAGGCAGCTTCTAATGTCTCAACGTCAACAACAATAACTTCGATACCGTAGCTTCTGATTTCGTCTAACTGCGCTTTATCAGCACGATTGTCAGTGATTACAATGTCCACAGACTCTAAATCACAGAAAACAAGGTTACTTTGCAATCCAATTTTTGTGCTATCAGCCAATACAACCAGTTTATCCGCCTGCTTGCGTAGCTTTTTTTCTGCCAAGATAAGCAATGGATCAGATTCCATGACACCGTATTTACTGATACCTGGCGTTCCCATAAACATCATAGTGCCGCGATAGTTCTGTGTAGTATCATTCTCGAAAGAACTTAAAATGATGCTCTGCTTTCTATATACCTCACCACCTGGCAAGGTCACTTGATTCTGGCTATTTTCAACTAAATCCTGGGCCAATACGAATGAATTCGTGAGTACATTCAATCTTTTGTCTCTCAAGAACTCCGCCATCATGTATGTAGAACTGCCACCATTGATAATGATCGATTCACCGTCATTACAAAGTTCACATGCAGTTTTAGCAATGGCGCGTTTAATATCTGCATTCTTTTCTTTATCAATCAGAAATGCATTGCCAGAAAGATAGAAATTTGAGGTAGAACCACTATCGATAACTTGTGCACCGCCCCTAATCTTTTTAATCTTCTTTTGAGACGATAATTTTTTTAAATCACGTCTAATCGTTGCCTCAGATGCGCCTAATTGACTACACAATTCTGGAACACTCGCGAAGGTGGACTCTTCTAAAACTTCTAGAATTAACTGTTGTCGCTGCTTTTCAAGCATTACTTTTCTGTCCTATTTGGCGTTATAGCGTTTAATATAATCACCAAAGCAACCAAAATCAATCAAAAAACTCATCACATGATTGATTTTGATAAAACTGACCTACTTGATGGCTATTTACAGGCTAAAACTTAGCTTAAAGATGAAATCTCAATGTGGTCCATATCATCAAATTCTTGGTTTTCACCACCCATGGCCCAAATAAAGCTATAGTTTGTCGTTCCTACACCACTATGGATAGACCAACTCGGAGACGCAATTGCAACTTCAGGGGCCAGCGGTAGCGTTTTCACTTCTTTTGGCTCACCAAGCATATGAAAAACGCGTTCACTTTGGTCAATATCGAAGTACATGTAAATCTCAGTTCTACGAAAATGCGTGTGTGGAGGTTTGGTGTTCCAAACACTTCCCGTTTTTAATTCAGTAATCCCCATCACTAACTGACAGCTATCAACAATTCCTGGTCTTATAGATTGAAATATTGTTCTCTCGTTTGATGTCTCCTGAGAACCGAGGTCAATTTGTTTTGCCATCGTTTTCGGTACATGGACGGTTTTAGTTACGCGGTGCGCAGGATATGAAATCATGTAATATTTTGCAGGATTACTCGCATCCTCTGACGATAAGATAACCTCTTTACTACCTCTAGTAACATATAGGCTGTCTTTTTTAGCCATGTCAAAATTTTCACCGTCTACTGTAACTGAACCGTCACCACCGATATTAATAATTCCCAGCTCTCGGCGCTCACAAAAATAGTCAGCCGCAAGTTCTTTATGAGTAGGTAGTTCGATGGGTGACTGCGTCGGCATAGCGCCGCCGATAACTGCCCTATCGACATCTGTGTAAGTAAGCGATAAATGACCAGGTGTAAAAAGCCCCTCTGTTAAGAAAGCTTCTCTTAACTCCTCGTTGGTCATACTTGGATAACTGCGTTTATTAGTAGAAAACAAAAAATTCATAATATGCCTATTTGATGTGTTGTTCGAAAGATAGGATGGCTCGTTCTAGCGTGCCATCCAGCCGCCATCAACAAGTAGTACATGCCCGTTCACGTATGAAGATGCTCGTGAAGAAAGGAAAATAGCGGCGCCACCGAGATCATCTGGCTGGCCCCATTTTTCAGTTGGGATCCGACTGGTTATACTTTCAAAACGCGCTTGGTCTTGGCGGATATTGTAAGTATTGTCTGTTTCGAAATATCCAGGAGCTATTGCGTTAACTTGAATATTTTTATTTGCCCACTCATTTGCCAGTGCCTTCGTTAACTGAGCCACACCGCCTTTACTCGCTGCGTAAGCTGGAACTGTGATACCACCAGAGAAACTCAATAGAGAAGCAATGTTAATAATTTTGCCGCTCCCCTGTTTAAGCATTTGCTTGCCCGCTTCACGACAAAAAGTAAACACACCGTTTAAATTCACATTGATAACTTCGTTCCAATCTTCATCTGAAAACTCGTGTGCTGGAGAGCGCTTAATCGTGCCAGCATTATTTACTAAAATATCTATATGACCATGGTCTTTGATAATGTCACTCACCGTATCAATAATTTGCTTTGTTTCGGACTGGTCACAGCCATAACCTGCACATTTGATATCCTTTTCTGCCAACAACTTAAGTGTAGCCTCTACACTTTTAGTTGATGAGCCAATAGCAATTACTGTTGCCCCCGCTTCACCTAGGGCAAGAGCAATACCTTGCCCTAGCCCTCTACTAGCACCTGTAACAACAGCTACTTTACCGTGTAATCCAAATTGTCTACTTAAATAATCAGACACGTAACGTCTCCTAAGTTTTACTTAAAATTAAATGAGACCCAAAACCTTGGGCAAAAATTCGCTAATTCCGGGGAAAATAATGGTAAGGGCCAGTGCAACAAGCATTGCTGCATAGAGAGGCAAAATAGGCTTCATTATGCTGCTTATAGATACCTTACCAATGCTACACCCTACGAATAGCACGCTACCCACAGGAGGAGTACAAAGACCAATTGATAGATTCAGAATCATCATTATCCCAAAATGCAAAGGCGATATATTGAGCATCTCAGCTATGGGTAAGAAAATGGGAGTAAATATCAGTACGGCTGGCGTGACATCCATAAATGTGCCAACTGCCAACAGAATGAGGTTCATTATCAGCAAGATTATGATGGCGTTTTCAGACACCGAAAGTAATGAGTTGCTTATTGCTTGAGGTATTTCTTCGTACGACATTAACCAAGACATTGATGCTGAGGCGCCAATAAGAAACATGACGATTGCGGTAGTATTGATAGTTTTCAGTAAAATGGGATAAAGATCTTTAGTGCTAAGTTCCTTATAAAACCCTAGTGCGAGAACTAGTGAGTAGAGAACTGCGATAGCGCCAGCTTCAGTCGGAGTAAACAGACCTCCTATTATTCCACCGATTATCAATACAATCAGAAATAAACACGGCACAGCACCAAAAAGGCTTGGCCAGAATTTCCCAACCACTATAGTTTTGTCTGTTTTAATTCCCGTTTTTTTGACGTAGTAGCCCGCCCCTAACATGAGCAACGCAGTGACCAAAAGTCCGGGTAAATATCCAGCAATAAACAGCGCAGCAATGGATACACCACCACTGGCCAATGAATATATAATGAGTATATTGCTAGGGGGAATTAACATACCGGTTGTTGCAGCGGTAACTGTTACCGCGGTGCTGAAAGGTCTGCTATATCCCTCTTTTTCCATAGCAGGTACCATAAAACCACCTACCGCAGAGGTTGCAGCGACTGCTGAACCCGAAATTGAACCGAAAAGCGCACAGGAAATAATGTTTACGAACGCAAGTCCACCAGGAAGTTTTCCTACCAATACTTTTGCAAACTCAATAAGTCTTACTGCAATGCCCCCCTGCCCCATCAAATACCCCGATAAAACAAAGAACGGAATGGCCAACAGTGCGAAGCTGTCCACTCCTACCGCCAAGCGTTGCGCAAGCGTTGTTAGCGCCGGAAGCGTATCAATTGTCAGTAACATTGTTGCTAAAGTGGCAACGATGATACTTATCGCTATAGGAATATTTATTAGCAGTAGTATTAAAAATATCCCAAAGAGTACTAGTGAAGTCATAGTGCTTGCTCCCTAAGCTTATTGGTATTGTTCATTTCAAGCAGTCCCAATACACCGTAGACAACAAACAGCATTCCACTTACCGGTACAACGATATAAACGAACCCCATAGGGATGCCTAAGACAGGAGATGCTTGCTCCAGCAAGAACGTTATGTAGGTAAGATTTGCCCCACCCACTACAAGCACACCTAATGCAAACAAGATAATCAACGCGTAGCCTAATTTAGCTGCGAGTAATGCCCCTTTTTGCTTCAATTTTTTTGTAAGGTAGTCAAAGCCTAAATGACTATGGGTATGAAATGCGTAAGCGCTGCCGAGCAAACTTATCCATATGAGTAAAAATCGGGCCATCTCCTCAGTGAACGAACTGGGGTGAGGCAAAATAAAGCGAGTGATAACTTGCCATGTTACGTTCAACACTAATAACGCCAGCATTAGGGCCAAAAAAACGCGGAGATATTTATTTAACACAGCAATCGAAACTAGTAGTGATTTCATTTATTTTCTCCTAGGCCTTTTATCTGTTGAACCAACTTCTCAAGTTCCGAACCGCGAAGTTCTTCATAAATAGGGGCTACACTCTCTTGAAATTGTCGCTTGTCTGCTGCGATAACCTGAACTCCAGCTTCTTTTACAATCGCCAATGACTCTTCTGTAGACTCTGCCCACATTTCCCTTTGATAGTCCGTAGCCGCTTGCATAGCATCTTCTAACCATGTTTTTTGAGTAGCGCTAAGTTGGTCCCAGACATGAGTTCCCACAATAATGACGTCGGGAATAGAGGTGTGTTCATCTAAGATGAGAAATTGGCTAACTTCATAGTGCTTCGAGAAATAGAAACTCGGGAGGTTGTTTTCCGCGCCGTCTACCACACCTTGCTGTAGAGAAGTATAAAGCTCGCCCCAACTTACGGGTGTCGCAGATCCCCCCATAGTGTTCACCATAGATACAGCCGTTTGGCTGTTCATGACTCTGATTTTCTGGCCCTTCAAATCACCAGGCGTCTGAACTGGTTTTTTGGTGGTATAGAAGCTTCTTGAACCGGCATCAAAATACCCCAACCCTTTGAAGCGATATGGTTCACCAGCTTCAAGTAGCTTTGTTCCAACCTCTCCTTTTAATGTTTTCCAATAATGCGTTTGGTCATTAAAGAGATAAGGTAGACTAAATACTTTCATTTCCGGAACAAAGGTTTCAAGTGCGCTTGCTGATACCTTCGTCATCCCCATGCTACCGATTTGGATCAACTCAAGAACTTCTCTTTCATCACCAACTTGAGAAGAGGGGTAGATGACAATAGACATCTCGCCATTAGAGTTTCGCTCTAGTTCTTCTTTCAAGAAAACGAGGCCTTTGTGGACAGGGTGGTTTATATCAAGCTGATGGCCCAATCGAATTATGTAAGCGTCACTTTTTTCTTCTTTGCTACATCCACTCAACATTGATAGCGGTAGTAGTAAAATAAGACAAAACAATCGGTAGCATCTCATTGTTCTTCCTCAAGCAACTTTAGTTCACGAGGAACAATTGCGCCCTTATGTAGGATTACTTGAGCCGCACAGAATTGGCCAGCTCGAATGCAATTTTCTAAGTCTTCACCTTTAGCTTTTTTCGCCAGAAATGCGCCATTGAAAGAGTCGCCGGCAGCAGTTGTATCTACAGGTTCAACAACATTTGGAACATCAAACTCGTACTTTCCGTTGATATTCGCTGCAAAAACACCGTCTGGACCATTTTTCACTACGACTTCTGAAGCACCATTTTTCAACCATCGCTCTATACAATATTCAATTGAATGCTCGCCATGTAAGCTTATTTCATCTTCCATACTCAAGAGCGCTATATCCGTTAGATTCATTATTTGATTAAACGCGTTGGAAGCTTCATTAATCGAGGGCCAACTTTTCGGACGATAGTTATTATCGAAAATAACTTTTCCACCCTTAGCACGATATGTATTCAAAAAATCAAACAGCTTGGCTCTTGAGGGTTCAGAATAGATAGACAAGGTAATGCCACTGAGAAATATGGCGTCGTAATCTTCAAGCTCTTTGAAAATTTCTGGGCATTGTTCTACTAATAATTTAGCAGGTGACTGGGAGCGCCAATAATGGAAGTGTCTTTCACCATTAGCTTCATTTTCGATGAGATATAGGCCTGGAACGTTATTGGTCAGTATCTTTACGTGTTTTACACCGACACCTTCACTTTTCCAGTTCTCAAGCATTTTGTTGCTAAACACATCATCGCTCAAGGCGGTAACATACTCTACCTCGCCGCCGCAACGAGAGAGATATATAGCGGTGTTAAGAGTATCACCACCATAATTGAGTTGGTAAAGCTCATCTTCACTGTTCGATAACTCAATCATACATTCGCCAATAATTGCTAACTTCACCCGACTGCACTCCAACCTCAATGTTGCGTGAATTACATTTAAGAGCATCTTCACGCAATAAAAATCATTAAACAATTGTAAAATGATTGTATATGAACATATAACAATCATCAATACTCAAAAGCAATCATAAAATGAGAAGATAGGCAGTGAAGGACATTTTTAGGAAAGATGAAAATGTGGTATATCAAACTAGATGTTTACAAGAAAAAGCGATACTACTCACGTTAGCGCTTTGGTGAACACCAACGTGAGTAAACTGATATAGTTAATTTGATGGCAGCTTATTTACAAAATCATCTCGTTTTTTAACTTCATCGCTTCGCTCAGATTCGTACTTTTCAACATATTCATTAGCGCGTTGGAGAAGCGCCTTTGCCAGATACTTGAATTTGTCGTCGTAAGCTAAATTGTGAGTCTCTCCTGGATCGTTTTCTAAATCATAGAGCTGGATATGGTCATTTTTATAAAAATTGACTAATTTCCAGTGTGTGGTTCTAAGACCATACATTGGTGGGATAGGAGCGCGCTTAGGCTGATACATATGCTCAAAGAAGAACTCTTTTCGCCAACTCTCAACTTCATTAGACTCTACAAGTGGTATTAAACTTTTTCCTTGATAGGAATCGGGTATATCGACACCTGCAAAATCTAGGATTGTTGGCGCAATATCAATATTCAACGCGATTTCCCGCGACGCTTTTTGCTTTTTAATACGTGGATCTTTGATTATCAATGGAACACGAAGGTCCTCTTCCCACCCAAACCACTTGCCAGCTAATTGCCTTTCATTGAGTGCATAGCCGTTGTCGCCGGTATAAATGATTATTGTATTGTCATCTACACCTAGTGACTCAAGTAATTCGTTCAAAGAGCCCACCGCCTTATCAACGCTACTAATTGCTCGATAATGGCGCTTAATAATTCGTTGATACAATTCGGGGGTTGCAAACCTGTACTCCCACCTTATTCGCCCCATTGATGACTTAATAAAGTCAGGTAATTCTGCATAGATTTTATCCTCAGAATTAGCTGCTGGAGGGATAGTCGTGTCAGAGTACATGTCTTCAAATTCGCTCGGGTAGTGAAATTGATCTTCTTTATCAATGTCATGAGCGTGGGGATTCCAGAAGTTGACTGCTAAAGCCCACGGCTTATTTTTCTGTGAAGCCTGTTCAATAAACTCGCTCGCTAAATTTTGAATGTAGTATGTTTGAGGTATTTGCTTTCCTTTCCACTCATTCGTTTTCGATTGTAATAGAGGCTTAAAATAATCGAAACGCTGACTATCAGGGTTTGAAATTTTTATTTCATATTTTCCCACGAATCCAGTGCTGTAACCTGCTTTTTTGAGTAAAGCGGGGTACATATTAGACGATTCCTCTTTGCCAGTAGCAGGACGGCCAAATGTGAAATCATGCGTTCTTTCCGTTAAGCCGGTTAATATGCTGATGCGACTGGATGCACATATAGGGGTAGTGACAAACGCGTTATCAAACATAACGCCTTCACTTGCAATCTTGTCAAGGTTTGGCGTCTTCACAATGTGTGATTTGGAACCCAATAGATCCCACCTATGGTCATCGGCTAGTATAAATAAAATGTTTGGCCGAGAACGCTCTTCGTTCATGCTTTCTTTTGCATTAACACTTGCAACACCAAGGCATAAAATAATAAGAATAAGTGAAAGCAGCGTTTTCATCTGTATTTTCCCAGTTATGAAATAAAAAACCCCTCTAGCCCACGGAGACTAGAGGGGAAGCCCTACTTTGGAAACTAGCTTCCAGACACATTGACACTAGTGACTGGTTTATTCTCGACGACAGCTTTATTTGAATTAGCAAGATAAGCGTATGTCGCGGTTATAAAGTAGGTGATTGTTGCAACTAATAATGGAGTGTGGAGTTGACTGTTTTCACCATCTTGAAATGCCATAACACCAATAACTAAGCAAGCTATAAGGGAGGCAATAGCAATAAGGGAAGCTACCGATACAATAAGCGGTGTTTTGGTTTGTAGACCCGCAACGCTATCTGGCCTTAAATTTTTCAAATAACTTTTTTCATCAACTTTTCGATTAGCTTCAATTTCCTCAGCAATTACTGATTCGGGATAAGCTGTTTTAGCCCCCATTGCTATAGCTAATAGACAGTAAGTCACGGTTGAATAAAGCCAAATAGGAACAAGCAGGAAAAAGAGATGGAATACGCCAGAACGCTCTAGAACATAACTAAGCGCCAGCGCCGTGAGCCAAGTAATAATCGCGGCAAAGTTTGTCGTATTTCCTTTATAGAGCGACCAGTAACGAGTTAACCCTATTCTTGGAAATAACCAGTGCTCTGCCACTATAATTGCGCCTACTGGAGCCATCATCAGTCCCATTATCCCAACAAATCCCAGTAGCTGAGAAAATACAAAAGGAAAACACGCAATAATCGTGGTTACCACACCAACTACTATTGTAGATTTCTCTCTGCCCCATTTAGGGTTTAATGAGCTAAATGCCAAACCGGCGCGGTAAATTGTAGGGTTTGAAGTCGTCCACCCAGCAATGATTACAGCAATAATTCCGCATGTGCCTAGTGCTTGATAAGCTACAGCGCCGGGATCTAGACTGGTGATCGCTGTGCTAAGAATTATTGCTGCTCCGGCCCCCATTATCCCTGCGCATATCCATGCCATATAGTGGCCTATAAACATACCCAACGCTGAAAAGAATCCATATTTAGAATAACGCGCAAATCGGAGTAGTGTCATATCGCCCATTCCTCCATGCATTGCTAGATTAGCAACCCACGCGAACGCAGCAACATGCCAGAAACCGACTTCTTCACTCGTCTTTATCCATATCGATTCATTGGCGATAGTGTAAAAGTCTAAGAACGACGATATTGAGCTAATTCCGGGAGTAGCCTCTATCAGAGCAGGAAGAAGAAACAAGGCACCCACAATAAACATCAAGATCATCCAAGGAGCGCATACCTCAGCAAACGCCGCCAGTTTTTCAAAGCCTTTTACGGCCATAAAAACTACGACAGCGCCAACAAATAAAGCGACCAATACAAACCTAAAGTCCGAAGGAAACCAACCTACTTGCGGTGGGATGTCTAACAAAATTCTTACCGCTGACGCTGAGACCGTAATCATTGCGCCGGCAAGCACACTAAAGAGTATTCCATTGACTACGCTGTAGAGCTTGATGGTGCCCTTCCCAGCTATCTTTTCTAAGTAAGCATATAATGTCAGGCGTGTGTCAGTTGCAATTGGCGCAGTTAAAAGGCCCCATGTTAGTACAGCTAACAAGTTTCCTAGCAAAAGCCCAACTAGAATATCTCCTGCACCTACGCCCCAAGACACGAACAGTGCTCCTATGACGAACTCCGTACCGGCGACATGTTCACCAGCGTAACTACCTGCAAACGCACGCGCTGGTTGTAATTTATTAGGGCTTATCGGTTGTGATTCAAACTCATCTGAACTCGACACATTTCCTCCATTATTCTCGTTTTAGGCTTTATTTAGTGCAAGCCGCTTAAAAAGGAAGTAAAGATGATTACTTTTGAGCGATTATGACTTAAGTGTTAGTTTCAATCAACAAAATTGTTATCAGGATGTATAGTGATATTAATGAGTCAGCACACATAAAACATAAGATAAGACTAATATTGTAAGTGCGTCTTTATTTTAAATAGAAATTTTGTGGTAGTGTTTGAACTAGAAATAGAAGAAAAGATTAAGTTAGCAAATTGACCGCATGATTGGATCGAATGTCGATTTTCAATGCAAACTTTAGTTCTTTATGAATTAAACAAGTATAAAAAAAACGCCACACCCCTTAAAAAGTAAGGGCTGTGGCAGATATAAGCCATTGTGTTTCCGCGGAAACACTCAGCTTATTTGGTTAATGATTTAATTAGCTCTTTAAGTACATTTTCTAGCATTACAGGGTCTTCAAAATCTACTTTATCCCAATCGATACCTAACTCTAACTGAGTAACATCTTCCTTTAATAGACGCTTTAATGCTGAGGTTTGATTAACTTTTACTTTTGGCAGTGAAATATATTGCTTTGCTCTCCCTGCTTTTTTTACAACAGGGGCTTGAAGGTATTTTGTAAATTTCTTTTCGTCGTACAAAGCACTAAGATATTTTTCAACCTCTTCCCTGCCCTGCTCTTCGGCTTTAATAATTTCTTCGTAAAGTCCTCTTAAAGACTCCACAATTCGATATTCTAATAGTGGCATGACTAGTGTTCTATAGTCATGGAGCTTGTCATAACGATAGAAAGTAGTTCGACCAATCCCCAAATATGATGTAACAATAGAGGCCCTGCTCGATGCTAGCTTATCACTTTCAATCTGTTCTAATTCTGTAACAGCATTTGAATAGCTACTCAGTGCATCAGGTAATGTTAAATCATTACGTGAGAAGTTTTCGATGTGCCGCAAAACACTTATGTTTTTTGGCCTCTCTGCATAAATCTTAACTTTGACTTTAATTAAACCACCATAAAGATATCGGATAGCATAATACCGTCTATGACCGGCCACTATAGCGTAATCAGACATATTTTTACGCCAAACCGCTATGGGATGAATTAGTTCGCTATGTTTAAGAGTTTCTGCTAACCCCTTAATTTCTTCAATTTCCGCATTGACTGCGTCATATCTGGGATTACTTTTATCTAATCGGTTTTCAATGACATCTTTTTCACACACTACGCAATCTGTTAAAGAAGCAATGGAACCAGCATCATCACGCTTAGCAAACTTAACGGGTAAATAACGAGGGTTATCAGACTGAGGTTGAATATAATCGACCAATACCCTGTCTACCTCAGATGACGTCTTAAACAATGGGTCATCGTGAACACTGCTTTTTTTTGATTTATCTCGTTGCTTCAAATCATCAAGCATCTGTTGAGACTTCTTTGAGACCCCTTCGCCAGATTGATATTTACTTATTAGGTCTTCTTGAGATGTTGGCTTGGCAACTCTTCGACTTCTTGGCTTTCTTGCTGTCATCTCATATCTCCCCATAAGCTATTTTCAATCAACGTATAAAGTTTTTGCATTTCGCTTTTTGCGTGATGATTGTAAACATAGTTAAAATGAGTTTCATCCACCGATGGACGCTCCATTACTCGGTAGCAATTTCGCTGCTGCAACCAAAATGGACTCATATATCTACCTGTAGGACCATCTTTGTCGTAAAGCTTCGCTAGAGCGACTTCATCTTTCTGAGTTAATCGTGATTTGCTTGGTACTTTGTTAGGCACAACCCCAACAATTTCCAATGGATTAGATGCACGGTCTTCGTTAATACGATCTATCCTGTTGAGAAGCATAGGCACGCCATCGATTGAATCGTACTCGGGCTCCGTAGGAATGATAACGTGGGTTGCAGCACCGAGCATTCCTGCTGAAACTGGAGATTTACTTGGTGGATTATCGACAATTACGATGTCGTAATCATCAGCTAGGTCTTCTACAGAGAACCAATCTCGCATATGAGCAGTAATTTTGGACACCAATCTATCTGCTTCAGGAGTAAGCGCCAATACTCTGTCTACATTACCCTCTGAAGGCAAAACTTTAATATTTTCAAAAGCCGTTGGATATTCATATACCGGAGAATTAAATAAGATATCAGTGCTTGTGTTTCTACCGCTCCATTCCGGATCGTCAATATCCTCAAACTCTGGATGCAGAGGTGCGGCATATTCATCATCGCCAGGAATAGCGTCCATCTTTAAAAACGCCTTTGATGAGTCTTGCTGAGAATCGTAGTCTAATACTAAAACGCGCCGCTTCTTTCCTTTTCCGTTAGGACCTCCAGTCGCCAGAAGGTATGCAATTGTTGACGCCAAAAATGTTTTACCAACCCCACCTTTCCTATGGTAGCTGGATAGCACGCGCATTCCATTATACAGCTCTATCTTCTTCATTATTCAAACCTTATCTAAGGACACCAGTATATATTGGCATGCTAAATAGTTAATGTCTCGGATCGAATCTTTAGAACAATAGCCTAGCTGAAAAACTTAGCTTTACTAGAGCGCTGAGCGATTAACAAGAATGACTCACAGGAAATATAACTTTGAAATGTGTAGTTCTCATTGAAGAACAAGGAGTATTTAGTCGTTTAGACAAGAAGGTCTACGCAACAGGATTATTGCTGATAAGGTGTATTCACACAAATAAAGTAGCTCTTAACTTAAATTAAAATATAAATGAATTTTCGCTGAAGCCGATATATTTAAAGGGCTACGTGCTAACAGATTGAAACTGTTTCCGCGGAAACGCTATTGAAAATTTTGCCTTATGTACAATGGCGTGAGGTAATATCATTCATAGATAAAACATCTTTTCTATTTAATTAAAAAGTAAATACAATATCGCTGGAAGGCCCATCCTTGTTGACGCCTGGCGTTGTCATACTACATTGTTTCCGCGGAAACATTGATGAACTATGCAGTCACCTTCTACAAATCAAGTAAGCGACGATGGGTGAAAGGAACTCAGTTCTTGACTCCACATAAACCAAATAACGCAAAGCATGGACATAGAAATACTTCTATTATAATCTCTGGATCGAATCTACTCGATAAATAAAATCTATAGGAAGAGAATCAGCGTGCGTGAACTATTCGAGTTGTCTGAAAAATATGGATTTAAGGCCCCCTTAGTTTCAGTATCTAGTGACTTTGACTTTAAGGTTTTCATGAGACTTTGCAGCTCACTAGATATTTCAGCTACATCGAGTACTGTTGCGTCAGACATATTTATTACACTCCAAGAGATAGAAGAACTTACCGCTAGCTTAGAATTCGTAGCCAAAAGAATTAACCGTAAGTTGTCTAACGTAAGACATCACCTCGTACAGTTAGAAAAGGAAGGTTTAATCGTTAGCGAATTTATCACGACTGATCCTATAAAAAAGCGGCGGGGAAGACTCTACAAACTAGTCATGCCAAAGGGGCATTCGATTGCCTCGGCAGAATCTAATAATAAAGACCAAGAGATTGACAACTTTCAATTGGTTTCATCCAGTACTGTTGAAACAATCAACATAGAGCGTTACGACGATAAGACACGTTTTATCGAGCTTCAAATTGTTCGCTATTTGGTGAAAGCAATGCGAACGAACCGCAAAGATAAAACAAGCTCTCTTAGTATTAAACTTCGAGAGGAGGGGAGAACAAAACCCATTCTGATAACAGCGAGGGCAGAGGAGGGGAGATTAATTTATCTTCCTGACATGAGTTACTACGCAAGCGCGATTACTTGGTTAATCAATCATATTTCAGAACGAATTGAAGAGTCAGAAACCATCGGAGAAACCTTTACGTTGCCCTTAGAGCCCCTTATTTCAATGGCGAAAGATATACCAGTATCAGATGCTTCCGCGGGTGGTTACATCAGCAATGCTATTCAATCCATGCAGAGAATATCTGCAACGACATTTGATATGAGAGATTTTTATGATAATAGAAAAGATTTCATTATTGACATAGAAATGTACTATAAATTATTTCGCTTAGAAGCGATCGTAACTTATGAAGACTCTAAGAATGTAGAAAAAAAGGCGGCCGTCATACAGTTCCCCAGGTCAACTGTAAAAAATATTATTGCTGCCATAAAAGCGAAAAGAACGCTGGATGATATGTTGCTCATCGACAGTGATGTATTTGCTACAAAAAACGAAATTGAGATTCTGTTTGGGCTTTGGGCACGTGAACATCTCATAACCGGTAGGCAAGCACAGCAACTATATGCGTGGAATGAACTGCGAGAATCCGTCGCTCCCTCCTCAAGCCTCAATGAATTTAAGCGCAAGTTTTCCAATATGGTTATGGCAAACTCTGACCCATCTTACAAAGCAAAGATCCACGAAGCAGTGGCTGAAAAGATAGTCAAACAGGTAGGAACAAGTTTTCTGTCAGAACAACGTAAAGGTGAGCTAGTAGTTGAGTATGGTAGGGCTACTGTTCAAGGATATCTGATCAATATAGGTTATTCGCCAGAACAAGGCGCATCAGTGATCGCATTTAGACGTGACATGTCAGCCCTCCACATTTTAGGAAAACTTGATGATCGTCGTTAAACGATTGCGTACCTGTTAAGCCGGATCGAACCTTTAATCTAACTAAATCAGTTATTAAGCCTTGGATCGAATCTTTAGAAAGATCAACAATAGATCACGATCCAACTTGATCTCTCACACCTTTCATATAAAGATTACATACATTAAAGAAAACAACAAAAAACAATACAATCTTTAAACGCTCAGTGAAGAGCATTTTGGAAATATGGAAAGATAAGAAGCGCAAAAAACAAAACCCGTGAAGTGTTGGCGCACTGCACGGGTCTTTAGATGTAACTTTTCGAACCAGTTACACATCTAATTTTAGCGGTTTACCCGATCAGGTCAACCTCTAAAGCGTTTTTTATCAGCAAATCACGTATATTGTTGGTAAAAAGATGAACCCTAATAGTAAATTTGATGACGTACTTTTTATGTCGTCAGGGCAGTTTGAGCAATTAACAGACACAGAGTCGTTTGTGTTTTCACATATTGCCTTTTTCGCTTGTCAATTGAAACCATATAGACGTCTCTTCAAGCAGACAACTCAAGCTATTTGCAATAAAGTCGGCTACTCACCAAATGCAGTCCGTTCAGCAATCTCATCTTTAGTATCGAAAGGCTTTTTGAAAAAAGGTGAGCCTGTCGAAAGAGAGCACGGTTCTTATCACCCTTACTACGATAATATCGCGCATCATTTAAAAATAGGCGATAACGCTTACGCATTACTATTCGCAAGCGAATTAGAAAAAACACTTGTAGCGGCAAGGAGTAAAAAAATAAAAGACCAAGGACGTGCAATAACCTTCTTTAAAGTTCAGGTAGGCCAGCTCAAGCGCAACAGCGCTGTGTTATCTGGGAATAGATCTAAACATACTCACAAAGCACTAATTTTACATGGCTATCTATTAAATCAGCACAAGTGGAATATAGAAAAAAGTAGGCAAAAGGTCTGTAGAACGGTGCCGTTCCTGTCTCACTTTCTCAACTGGTCGCAAAATACAGTAAGACGCGTTTTAAATACGCTACAGAATCTAGAAATTATCGCTTTCGAGTTCGCTAACGGCGTTCTAAAGTTTTTATCTATAAATACATTTAAAGTGATAGCCAAACCATTTCACGGCCTTGTCACGAAGCTATCGGTTTTGGTATCTAAGGCTCCGTCGCTCGATAGTGTGCCAGTGAAACACAACGAACCTCGAATTCAAAAATCCCCAAGAGAAGCAGCTCAACACCTTCAACGTTTGAAGAGCCTAGGAAAAGTGTAGTCAACAACGCGCTACAGCAGACACATCTACTACTATTTATTACCAACTATTACACTCACATCAAAAATGAGTTGTTTTCTTACCCTTATAAACCGAACTAGCAGTATATAGATCAGTAAAACCTTGTATTCGATATTGTAATACGTAGATCTGTAGACTCAGCTGCATTTTTGCGACAAACCAAACTCCATTCATGCGTAGATAGAGTTCCATTGATGCGTAATAAAGACCATTCAACACTAGTAAAAGACAATCAAGTGCAATTCGACGCTTTGATGCAGACATTAGAATATACATAGAGGTTAGATAAAGGATATTTATATGGCTGCGCAATACTTAATATTTTTTATCAAAAACAAGAAAAAAGAAAAAAGACTGTTGAGTTATCAAACTCACAAGGTTGTTCTGTTGTAAGAGGCGCAGAACTTTATATCCTCATTGTGATTGAAAGTTATTGTTATTGATTAATTGTGAATATATTGTAAAGGCATCACTTAAAAAATAGGTTGTTTCAACAATGTATACCTTTCATAGAAAACTATTAGCTCGGAAATTCAAGCTTCTCGTCAGATTATCGATGCACATTAGTTTTTCAATAATGGCGCTATTAATCAGCGCTTCATTGTCAGCCAACGGTAGCGAGGGCATTGAGGCTCTAAGGAATAAAGAAAATATATTTCTCCCAGATTACTCATATGCTGGTTATCACAATGGAGAAAAGAAGATTGTTGCTAACGTTGATACCACAAATATCGATGTAGTGAATTATGGTGCACTCCCGAATGACCATAAGGATGACACAAAAGCTATCCTAAAAGCCTTAGACTTTGCACACACGGTAGAAGGGCATGTGACAGTAGCTTTTCCGAAAGGGCGCTTCATTATCAAAGATATTCTCAAGATTAATCGAAGTGATATAACAATTAGTGGAAAAGGAATGGGCTCCAGTGGTACTCAACTTTATTTTCCGATGCCGCTGTCAATTATTGACAAAACACCTACATTGAATGAACTTCGAGATTACTTAAGGTTACATAACAAAAAACAAAAAGACCCTGAAATCTATATAGATGACTATTTTTCTGAATACTCTTGGTCAGGCGGCGTGATATGGATCCAAAAGGAGAACACTCGCCCCGTTCCTTATTTAAAAGAGTTGGATAAGCAACCCCAAAAAATAGCTGTAATCTCTAAAGGAAAAAGAGGTGATTCAACCCTAGACGTTACCGACGCAGGAGGTATTTCAGAAGGGGATATACTCAGAATAGACTGGCATAATAAAGAGGGTAAACAAGGCGGCATTGTAAAAGCTATTTATGGCAATACTGACCAAGTTATTGGTTCACACCATTTTGACTTCCCAAATCGTCCGCTCGTCATGCAACCAACTCAAGTTAAGTCAGTAAAAGGCAATAAAATAGAAATAAGTGACCCTCTCTTACACGATATAAATAGTAATATACCTGCACACTTCTCATCATGGGAGCATTTAAAAGAGGTTGGGATAGAAGGACTATCTATTCACTTTCCAACGGGCGATACCTATGGCCATCATATTGAGCAGGGCTTTAACGGTATCTACTTAACTAGCGTATTCAACGGCTGGATTAGGGACGTAAGCTTTAGCAATGCAGACAGCGCTCTATTAACTGAGAATAGTGGAAATGTTACAATCTCAAATATACGCAGCGATGGAAGTCGTTTTGGACACTATGGTATCCATCTTGGGAGCGTACATAACTTCTTGGTAGAAGATGCTAAAATTCTAAATCCCACAGTACATACATTTAGTATGAACACCAAGTCAACGAAAAGTGTATTTTTGCGAGGTGTAGGTTTTACGCAACCCACGTTAGATCAGCATGCAGGAGCCAACCATCAAAACCTATACGACAACATGACTTTCCACATAGAAGCAAAGCCTAGTGAAGATGGCCCTTACTACGATTTATGGTTTGGAGGTGGGGCAGGGTACTGGCAACCCGGTCACGGGCGATATAACACGACATGGAACTCTAAAATACTTGTTGAAAGTGGCGCCGATGGTGATGAAACAGTCAGAATTTTGGGGCAGACAGAAGGACCTGATGCAAGAGTTATTGGCATGTATGGAAATAGAAAATTCGAAGTAGAACATAATCCTTCACCTTATATCGCTGACATTAATTCGAAAATGGCTATACCTTCTCTTTACGAATATCAGAAACAGCAAAGGTTAAATAAGTAGGGGTAGAATGGCCCAAGGAATAAAACCTTGGGCCATAACAATCAACGCATCCGCTTTCTAAGAAATGCTATGCCAACGATACAAAGCATTAAAAGCGTTGGTGGCGCGGGCACCGATGTTGCGCTTATATCATCCCCGTCAAAATTTTGCGCAAACATGTCAATTAACATAAGTTCAGGCGATGTCACGTTGTCTTCTAACGCAATAAAGCTGAATGTTCCTAATGTAAACGATGTACCTAGGAAGCTATCCCAATCAGCAGAAAATCCTAATTGAAGTAACAATTCATCCCCTGAGGCAAAAGCATCGTCAAAATAAGAGTTATCAAAAACACCATCAGTAATAGTAAGCATGTCAAACTCAAATAGACTGGAATCAAATTCCCATACAATCTCAAGAAAATCTATTGCTGGATTAGCTTCATTAATAAACACCTCTAGCTCTATTAAATCGCCAGTTGAGTATGACGATGAATCACTTGAAAAGGTAATGAGCGATGCCTTTGATGAAAAGGACATCATTAAACCAATAATAAGTATTAAGTTCGCAATTTTCATTTTCGTTATTCCTTTTAATTAGAACTACAGCGTGAATAAGTACAACGACGAACAAGACCTCGTGTATCTCTGTTATTTACAACGCCATCACCATTAAAGTCATAGCGGATATCCATAATTTCACCCGCTCGTAATTTTGATGTAAAAAGCCTTGTATCGGCTTTGTCTACTATTGAGTCCTTATTTAGGTCGCCCAATAAATCAATATTGATAAAAATGCTAGATTCAGACTGCTTATTGTTGGAGTCAGTGGCGACTACGCGCACTAAATGCGTACCTTCCGTCAACGATAGTAATTCAGTCGAATAAGCATCAGATCCCCATATAAACGGAGGTTCATAGATTTCTCTTATCAATTGTTCATCAATGTAAAGTGCTAGGCTGACAAGAGAAATATCGTCATCTGCTGCAGAGGCCTCTGCTGTGATAGCAAGGTTTTGATATTCAGTCAGTAGTGAGATATCACCCTCATTTATCATGACTGAGGGCCCAGGTAAGCTCAGGACAATGAGCGCCATATCAGTTTCACTTTCAAGTCCTGCGCTGTCTCGTGCTACGGCGGTAAAGGTATGTGTGCCAACGCCTAAAGGTGAAGGGTTCGGCTCATGACGGTCTAGCCAACCCATAGCACCAAACTCGTAAGGTGCAAAAGAATGTCCGAAGTTCCACACTGGGCGCGTGTCCACCCTTACTAGCTCACCGTTTCTGAAAAGGGTGACAGACTGAATGTCTCGCCCCTCCACCGGTGTTTCTGCATCGATAGTGATTGCTAATTTCTCATAGCCTTCATAAACAGTCACAGTTGAGTTTGGCCAAGTAACGATTGGCGGCTCTGGCTCTCCTTTAACGACAAGCAGCATAGAGGCTGTTGTTTCTTCACCTTCATTATCTGTCGCAACCGCTGTAAATTCGTAACTGCCCGCAGCCAACGGAGACGGATTAGGTAAGTGAGTATCAAGCCAGCCCATCGCACCTGTTTCATGAGGTTTTGAAGCATGACCAAATAAATAGGGAAGGGAGGTATCTGTCCTGACCAGTCCGCCATCAATATAAAGAGAAACCGACTCAATAGTGCGTCCTTCAACAGCACTTTCTGCGCTAATGTTGAGACTCAGCCTTTCGAATCCCTCATCTACTTCCAAACTTTCTTGGGGAAATGAAACGATGGGGGCATTTGAGTTCACATTCAGTATCATTGTTGCAGTAGAGCTGTCGCCTTCGCTATCTACAGCTACTGCTTTAAAAACGTGGCGTCCTGCTGAAAGAGGGGAGGGGTTTGGCTCGTGCCTATCAAGCCAGCCCAATGCGCCAGTCTCATGAGGCTTAGAGCCATGACCAAACAGAAACGGTAGAGAATCGTCTGTACGCACTAGCTCATCGTCAATATAAAGTGAAACAGACTGAATGCTTCTTCCTTCCACTGGACTTTCAGCAGAAATGTTCAGGCTCAATTTCTCATAACCTTGGTTTACAGTCACTGAAGGAGAAGGAAAAGATACGATAGGAGCATTCGCGTCGCTCTCTAAATCCAAATCGATAATTTGAAGGTAAAGGGGCATTGCGGTGCCTGATGTACGCTCCATGAGGTAATAGTAAACTTTACCGTCCTTGATATAGAGTGTGCCATGATCGAATACTGGTCCATCGCTCGCTTCATACACTCTAATAAAGTTGTTGGTGCCGCCTTGAGCTTTTTCAACATAGGGGCGGCCGCCCTCTAAACCTACAATATAAACATTGTCACCTGATGTATAAATCTCACTTGCACCCGGGAAATCAGTACTAATTATGAATTCTTCAGCGCCTGCGGGTTTATATGAATGAATATAAACTTCTTCGTAGTCTGCTCTGCCGCGGTCGGTTGAACGAACTTTGCTGATAATATGAATGTCACCTTTTTCAGTAACAGTCCAGTCGAAGCTTCCCACAATGTAAACTGAGTTGGCTTCGGTATGGCTTATATAGTCACCTGGCTCAAATACTTTTATCTCATCGGAATTAATAAGCGGCCATGTCATTGGTTCGCCTTTGTGATTCTTCCAATCACCGAAGCCATCCGGATGGTCTGAATACGCGTAATAGACGCCGTTTTGGTATTTATATTTATCTGAATTATCGTTGCTTCGCTGTTGAAAGCCAACACGAAGCTTTCCGTTTACATACTTCATGTTTCCGTAAAGGCCCCAGTTATACTGGTTTCCCTTAAGCTTTTGATTGTTTTCATTGAACTTTGTGAACGTCGACCAGCTTTCAGTCTCAGCGTCATAGCGATTAAAAACATAAGCGCCGTTATTATTGCCGCCTAGGCGCATATAAAGCAGCAATGTCCCGTCTACTGTAGTAAAAAATTTAGGGTAGGTGAGGCGAGCAAAGTTACCTTTATCATCTAGATCGCCTGTCATAGTAAGGTGCTTGTAATCATCGTCTCCTTGGCTAACCTCACTAGTATCCTTAACAAATTTATCTAAGGTAAATTCTGAATGGGGGAGCTCAGCAGCGCCAGCTACGCTAAATGAATATCTGAAAAAGTCATCCTTAAACTTACCGCCATGATTATTGTTGTCGTATGCGTGCATATCGAACACCATGTGAATGGTGCCATTAATAGGACTCACCGATAAGCCGATAGTATTGTGAGACTCTCCGACAAGGGGATCGCCTCTGAAACCAGTGTGCTTATGGGGGAACTCGATTGTAGATAGTTCGCCATTAAGCGTATTGTATCGAGAAAGCATTACGTTTCTTTCGTTCTTCCCGCCCTTATACCACGTCATAAAAACATAATGCCTGTATGTTTTTACTGCATCACCGTGGGCGGAGATATTCGGGCCGAAGAAATAGTCGTACTTTTCTCCCGTGTCTGGCGTCCCTACATTAGAAAAGTCGAGATTTCTACCGTCGAAATGGAGCCCTTCTTCCGTAATTTTTACTTGTTGCTCGAGTGTAACTTCTGCATTAAGCGAAAATGCAGTCAATAAAGTAGTTGAAACTAACAATGTTTTTAGACATTTCATAAGTTTATTAGCTCAGGTTAGTTATTAATCAATATGATGTAGTTCCACAAAATGCTAATACTGCAATATTTCAAAAGCATTCAGTTTCGCGCATATCCTATTACATTGAATTAACAAATGCATTACAATATGATCATTATTAATCATAAGTAGTCATGAGGGCGTAAAGTGGTAAACTTTAAAATAATTTGGTGCGCGTTCGAGGCTAATTGAAGAATTGGCTTACTTAATTTACCTGTGGTAGTAAAAAATGCTTAAGAATGTAATTTTGATAGGGACACAGCTGCTCACATTTATTGCCCTAGCAGCCTGTAGTCAAGAGCACTCTGGAAAACATGAAGTACTGCAAAAAGAAGTGCTTCAATCAAACATCGAAATATTCACTGCCGAAGACGCAGGCGGCAATTTAACTTTCACAAAAAATCAATATCTCAAGATGGCCAATCATATTGAAGCTGAACGGTACCTTTATTACCGTCCTGCATGCGTTAAAGATACCACGATGATATGTGTTCCGCGCTCATACGAGCACGGAGGCATCTTTTTGGATAAATATGAGAAGTGGACCAATGGCTTTTTTCCAGGACTAATATGGAAAATACTCTCTAACAAAGAATACGTGAAATGGAGTGGAAATGAAGAAAGACAACTATTAAGCATTGCCACACACTATCAAAGAGCTCTAGACAGTGATGCTACGCTTAAAACAACCCATGATTTAGGTTTCATGCTCTATGATTCATATGGCGAAGCCCTTAATTACGAGGACTTGAGCGATGAACTTAGATCTAAGTACGTTTCAATTTTGGCGAAAGGTAGAGAAACGCTCTCTCGCCGTTTTAACGAAGAAAAGGGAGTTATAAAATCTTGGGACTTCGTCCCTCATATGAAGGTATCTGTATCAAGAAACGGTAAGGACGTTGTTGAGCTGCATAAAATAGCCCAACCATGGACTTACCCAGTCATCATCGACAACATGATGAACCTCGAATATCTGCTAGATAGTGACTCCTTTCACTACAAAGATATTGCAATAACACATGCCAAAACAACGCTCAAAAATCATTATTTTTATGAGGATAGTGATTTAGAAAAACGTTATCCAATTGCGTACCATGTTTTTGATTATGATAAACAGAAACCGGGCAATTGGCAGGGGTTAGGCAACGTTTCAGCTTGGGCGAGAGGGCAGGGCTGGTCGTTATATGGTTATGTAACAATTGTAGACTATATGTCTGATTTAAGCTTGAGTGATACTGAACGAGCAACGTTTGAAACACATTTAAACAATGTTCTAAATAGTATTGGGCATTTATTAGAAGAAGACCTCGTTCCTTTTTGGGATTTCTGGGCAAATAGAAGTAACGCGTTTGAGTATGCTGAAAACACGTCTCAAAAAACGTCCGTCTATTCGGGAATTCTTGAGCTATGTGCGAACAGAATAGACTCCCATATACTGCCCTATAAAGGTTATCGCCCTCAAATATTAGATGCTTCGATACTAACAAGTGAGTCGCTGAACGAGCTCAAAAACCAGAAAAACTGGTACGGGTCTGACATTTTGCAAGGAGATAATCTTGTTCCTTGTGGGCGCGAGCCTTACCCTGCCACGCATACTAAAATTCCTAGAGATACGTCAGCTGCCGCTATCTATGCATCGGCTCTGTATCGCTACGCCACCATCACGGAAGATGAAAACCGAAAACAAAAGTATGGCTTGCTTGCTGACAAAATAATGGCGGAGCTGACTAATAACTATAGAACAGACAGGAATAAAAATGGGCGGGATAAGAGCTTCGAACTTGGCTTTGTGCTTAATGAGGCGACTGGAGACATGGGGAACGCTGGCGAAATTGATACTCCCATAATTTATGGAGACTTTTATTTTGTTGAGGCCAATATCAGAAAACTTGAGTTTGAGCGTTCACGCGGCGTGAAATTAAAAATTAAGTGAAAGGAATTAGGAAATGATAAGTAGAAGAGTTTTTTTACTCGGGAGCTTATTAGCTCTCGCCGCAGCTAATTCATTGGGAGCGAGCATGCCACAGGCTTCTAATAGCCATCCAAATGTTCTTATGTTGGCGATCGACGATTTAAACAGTTGGGTAGGGGCGATGAATGGTCACCCTAGTACTAAAACGCCAAATATAGATAGATTGGCCCTACAAGCCACCACGTTTACCAATGCTCACGCGCCAGCGCCTCTGTGTGGACCTTCAAGAGCAAGTATCATGACAGGGCTTCTTCCATCGACAACTGGAATATATGGCCACGTTCAAGACAACGATATTCGCTCTGCTAATATGAAGGCAGCACAATCGACATTCTTAAGTGAATATTTTAAAAAGCACGGTTATTACACAGCGGCTGTTGGTAAGGTATTTCACTATGGGGTTGCTGATGGAAGCTTCGATGTTTTCGGTGGAAGACAGGCTCAGTTTGGACCATATTCTCCCGAGCCAATTAAGTGGAATAGAAAGGGGACCAGCACTGACTGGGGGGCCTATCCTGAAAAAGACGCAATGATGCCAGACTATAATTCGGCAAAATGGCTTGCTGAACAGTTACAGCGTAAACACGATAAACCGTTTTTTATTGCTGGTGGATTCCTTAGACCACACGTGCCCTGGACCGTACCTCAAAAATGGTTTGATATGCATCCTATCGAAGATATTGAGCTCCCTCCTTATCTACCTAATGATTTTGATGACGTCCCAGAGATTGCAAAGCGCATTTCGACCTATGACATGATGCCAACCACCGACTGGGCTATAGAGTCAGGAGAATGGAAAAACATTGTGCAGGCCTATTTGGCGAGTGTTTCTTTTGTAGACTATTACGTTGGGCAGGTACTGGATGCTCTTGAGGCTAGTGAATATGCTGATAATACAATAATCGTGCTATGGGGCGATCATGGTTACGATGTGGGAGAAAAGAACCGTTTCGCTAAAATGGCGCTTTGGGAAACGTCCACCAAAACTACACTTATTATCAAGTCTCCGAGTTCGTCATCGAAACTTGTAAGTAACCGCCCAGTAAGTTTAGTGGACTTGTATCCTACGCTGTTGAAAATGGCTGGTTTGCCAGAAAATCCGCTTAATCAGGGGCACGATATCACTCCCCTTATCAAAAATCCCAATGCCGATTGGGAGCATGTTGCATTAACTACATTCGGTCCTAACAACCACGCTGTAAAAAATGAGCGATTTCGATACATTCGTTACGAAGATGGTAGTGAGGAGCTATACGACCACTCAACAGATCCAAATGAATGGAATAACCTAGCTAATAATCCTTTTTACTTTGAAGTAAAAAGTGAACTTAAAGCTAGGCTACCAAAAGAGAATGCTAGGTGGTCGCCAGTGTCTCAATTTAGAAGTAATGAGTACTTCAAAGCGCTGACAGAAAAAGCGGTGGCGGGAGAATGAGAAATAGCACGCGCCAACTAGGCTGACGCGTGCTTGTCGCATCTTATGAGCTATTGTTTGAGGGTCAGCTTAATGTCGTCCGGCGTTGCGTGCTTATTGCCACCATTATCGGCACCCGTTATCCACCAATAAATCATACCGGCATCGGAGCTATCAAATTTGCCCGCTTGAAAGGGAACAATACCGTCCTGTTCAGCATATTCGAGCATTTCGTAAATAAGCGAGATGCCGTCGTCTTTGCTATCTTTAGCCCAACTCCAAGCATTGATAGGCGTTTGCAAGCCAACGTTTTGGTCGCCTATTTGGTGTTCTTCAATACCAAAATCTAGAATTTGTTGCCATGTAAAATAGTCTCCGCTGTTGTCGTTCGCGGGGTGGTGAGATACGACTTTCACATGCTTTCGTCTGCTTTCTTCTGCTTTTTGTAGAGCGTAACCAATAACATCAGGTTCACCGGCTTCAATAATCCATAAAGGTGTTTCAGAGGACGCGCTGTTAATCGCTAACGTTAAATCTGCAATGGCGGCTTCTTGCTCCGCTCTACAATTGAACAGTTTTTGAATATTTTGAAAAGGACCAAATACATTGAGTGCGCGGTTGATTGAGTTGTCGAGCACACCCTGACGTCTGCTCTCATTTTCTGGGTCTATTTGATACCGTGCCTTATTTCTAAATGGGTCTAAATCGCAAGAATGAGAAATATGCACCAGTCTATCGGCAGCGTTGGCCTTATTGAGAAGTGCTAATAAGACTGGTGTAGCGCCGATGTCATCAGGATCAGGTGAATTACCATCTATTACTACGGCAAGTGTGCCATCTGGTAAATTAATATGCTGAAGAGGTTCAGGTTCTATTTGTTTACTCGTTGTAGATGCTGGATTACATGCAGTCAGTACAAAGCCTGCCACTATAATATTTATAAAAGATTTCACGGGGACCCCTGACATATTTCTTCACAAGAACTACCGCAATGATGCAGGTAAAAAAACTTTGTGACTGTAAATGATTGATGTTTGTCAATAGTAATCAAAATGTGTCATTATGTAAATATTGTTAAATGATAACGCCTAAGTCACTTATGAAAAGAGCGATTGAATTTTATGGACAAACTCAAGCAAATGAACGTTAAAAAATTAGCTATTGCATCCGTTTTACTAACGGTGCTTTCTGGCTGTCAGGTTGATGCTTCCAGCAAGCTCTCTGCGCAAGATGAGCCAATGGGAAAAGGTACTTCTGGAAGCTTCGGTGATCAAGGTGATGGTACTTACATCAACCCTGTATTAAACGCTGATTACCCAGACTCAGACATCGAGCAAGTGGGCGACACGTATTACATGATCACCTCCAAACAGCACATGTCCCCTGGAATGCCTATTCTAAAGTCAAAAGATATGGTGAATTGGGAAAATGTAGGGCATGCATTCTCAAGCTTATCGTGGGCACCTGAGTACAACTGGGACCGCATGAACGGTTATTCGTTTGGTGTGTGGGCAGGCGATTTAGCCTATCACGAGGGCAAATGGTATGTGTATCAGATAGATTATCAGCACGGATTAATGGTTACAACGGCGGATAACATCGAAGGGCCGTGGAGCGAGCCAATTATGATGATGCCTAAAGCCGATGTGTTGGATGACCCTGCAGTATTTTGGGACGAGGAAACACACGAAGCCTACATTATTGTGAACTCGGGCACTAAACAGAAAAGTGCAGACAACACCATTGAAGGTAATGAAAATCGAATTTACCGCATGAGTTGGGACGGTACTAAAATTCTCGATGAGGGCAAATTGGTATATACCGGCATGGGTGCTGAAGCTGCTAAAATTTATAAGAAAGACGGGTATTGGTATATCTTCATGGCACAGTGGACCATGGGTGATAAATCTACTAAACCTGGTGTTAAAAACCCTAAAAATGATAGAAAGCAGCTGGTTTTAAGATCTAAAGAAAGTATTTATGGGCCCTATGAGGTAAAAACCGTACTTGAAAAAGGCACAGAATTTGGCAATCGCAGCGCGAGCCAAGGTGGTTTGATGAAAGCCCCTGACGGTAGCTGGTGGTATATGCATCAGCTTATACAAAATGATGACATTCCTTTTCAAGGTCGTCCACAGTCTTTAGAACCAGTTACATGGGTAGATGACTGGCCAATTATCGGCGTAGATGAAGATAATGACGGAATAGGCGAGCCAGTTAAGCGATTCGAAAAACCTATAAAAGGTTTTCCCATCGCTGCACCTCGATCTGATGATGATTTTGCTAGCGGTGAATTAGGCCCTCAATGGGAGTGGAATCATAATCCAAGAGATAGCCACTGGTCGCTCACAGAGCGAGATGGCTGGCTGAGGCTTAAAGCCAGTAAAGTTTTGCCGCAAGGTGCTGAGTACGGACCTAAAATTAACGAGTGGACTAATAACGACGGTTCCGATGGTGATTTTTGGCGCGCCAATAACACCCTTAGCCAGCGTATAATGGGCATTACAACAGGCACTGCTGTAGCGAAATTCGATATTAGCGGCATTGCGGCAAATCAACTAGCAGGTTTTGTCAGATACGGCGGAACGTTTAACTTATTAGGCGTGGAAGGTCTTGAAGACGGCACTGCTCGTTTGTTCTATATGGATGGTATGAGCCAAAAAGAAATAGGTCCCATAATTGAGAGCAACACGCTATACGTAAGAACCTCAAACGCGAGAAACAAAGCCACTTACGAATACAGCTTAGATGGCAAAAGCTATCGCGCTTTCGGCCCGACTTTCACTATAAGCTTTGGTAAATGGACGGGGGATAGACTCGGGTTCTTTTCTTGGAACGAGAAAAAAGACGACGGTTACATTGATGTCGATTGGTTTAAATACGACTATGATGGCCCGAAGGGTAGAAACCAGATGGTGTTTTAACCTAATCTCTAGCAATAAGTTAAGGCTGTAGCGTAATGTTACGGCCTTTTTTATTTAGAGAAATTATTGAACCTGAATTGCCTTTCACTAATAAATGGCGTAAACCAGAAGGAGTAATATCACAACCGCGTTCGCGGTTATTGCTCGCTTTCATGAGTAGTAAAGTTTAATTTAACCGCGAACGCATACAAACACTTGCTATTTGTTTAATCTCTTATAAAATAACCGCGAACGCATATATAAGAGGTGTGGTGTGATATTTTTAGTTAAAGATGCCAAACAACTGGGTAGAGCCGCGCAGTTGGTTAGAAAGACGCAAGGTCTAGACCAGATATCTGCTGCCTCATTGTCGTCTAATGGCACAACGTTCCTGAGTGATTTTGAGAATGGCAAGCCGACGGTTGAGTTAGGCCGAGTTTTGCGAGTTTTGGATTCATTGGGGATAACGGTCACCATCGATGTTCCAATTGAAAAAGATTCACTTTCAGATGCTCAACGACAACGGTTATCACAAATCATTGACGGCATTGATTTATGAACCGAGCTCTTGATGTATATGTGGATGATTCGCTCGTTGGCCAGTTGACTGACGAGAATAACATTTGGGGATTTGAATACGCTCCAATTTGGTTGGCAAGCAAGACTCGCCACCCGCTATCTCCTCATATTCCTTTGCGAGACGGGAAGCAAATCGACGGTGGTACCTATCGACCGGTGCAGTGGTTTTTTGACAACCTGTTACCTGAAGAGAAAGCGCGTGATTTGCTGGCAAAAAACGTGAGAGTGCCAATAGACGATGCTTTTGGATTACTTCAAGTTGCCGGAGCTGAATCAGCGGGTGCCATAACCTTGTTGCCAGAAGGTGAGCAGCTGACACGAGGTGAGGTACATTCACTTACTCTCGAAGAAGTGAATCAGCGAATAAAAAATCTGCCAAAAGCCCCTTTGAACCGGGCTGAGCGTAAAAGAATGTCCGTGGCTGGGGCGCAGCACAAGATGCTCGTTATATATCGCGACGGTGAAATTCTGGAGCCTTCTGGATTTTTTCCGTCGACTCATATCCTTAAACCTGAACATTCTTCACCAGATGTTTATTACCATACAGTTAGGAATGAATGGTTTGTCATGAATCTGGCAAAACTTTGTGGTTTAGACGTCCCTTCGGTAGATATTCGTTATTTGCCAGAACCGGTATACCTTATAGAGCGATTTGACCGAGTAGGTTTATACCCTAACCAACACCGTTGCCATGTGCTAGATGGCTGTCAGTTACTGAATCTTGCACCAAATATGAAATATCCAAATAGTACAGCAGAGAGTCTAAACAAATTGGTGCAGCTCTCCAGAATGAAGGCCAAAACAACGCTGGATATCTTTCGCTGGGCTTTGTTTAATGCATTCGTTGGCAATGGCGACGCTCATCTGAAAAATCTCTCATTCTTCATCAAAGACTCTGATGTTGTTATCACTCCTCACTATGATCTACTGTCGACGGCTATATATGAACTGCCGCATAAACATATGGACCATGAATTGTCCCAGCCCATGGGGAAAGCACAATTTTTGGGAGAGTTGTCTGAAGCAAACGTTATGGCGTTTGCTGAGGAATTACGCGTCCCCACTTCTTTGGCTGCGGTTCAGTTGAGAAAGATGGCGAAAGCTATCGAGCAAAATGCTAGTCATTTGATGGATGTTGTTAAAAATGCAGAACAGCACTCTAGCAAAGCCGGAGAAGTGCGTATGGTTAATGAGATTTTTCATAACTGCATCAAAGAAACGATCACTAACCTCAGGCTTTAGCCCACGTTCTGAGCTTTGTAGAGTGAAGTTATCAAGTATAGGTTTAGTTCTGTCGAGAGCTAATTCATGTGCGAATCACATTACACGGTATAGGTGTATAAGAAGTTAGCAATTCGATTGACGTGGTTCGCTTTAGACAAGGACGTTAAGGTGTTTGTATTTTAGCTTCCGGTCTGTGCCAATTGCAGGCACTGGATTGATGTTTAGATAAATGGCAAAAAACGACCTAAAGCAGACATTCACAATAGAGCTTAATAAGTATCCCTTTTTTGCTACGTAAGTAACATTCGCTTTCAATGTTTAACGGGTTTAAGCTGCTGGAAAGCGGACCCTCGTCCGCGTGTTTTAATCGATATCAAATGGACTGATTACGCCTGACGAATGCTGACCAATCACATGTGTGTATATTTGCGTTGTCCTTAAATCGTTATGCCCTAGTAATTCCTGAACAGTGCGAATATCTGCTCCTGCCATCAGCAGCTGAGTAGCAAAGGAGTGTCTGAATGTATGTGCGGTGACATGCTTTGCTACGCCAGAGCTTTTAACTGCTACCTTTAACTCCCTCGCTAATGCGGTGCTATGAAGATGATGCCGACAGAAATATCCGTCATAAGGATGCTCGCAACGAGTCGTTGAGGGGAATAAATATTGCCACTTAAATTCTTTAATGGCATGTGGGTACTTTCTCGCTAAACTGGGCGGCAAACTCGTCATCCCACTTCCCTCAGCAATATCCTTGGTATGAATTGCATGTACTTTTTCTACTTGTGTTTGTAATGGATGAAGCAACTTGTTGGGTAACATAGTAGTTCGGTCTTTACCGCCTTTCCCCCGAAATACAAATATGTTCTTAGCATCAAAATCGATATCTTTAATACGCAGTTTAAGCAATTCTGCTTTTCGTAAGCCGCTCCCATATAGCACTGAAAACATCAGTTTATAGTTGGGCTTCATGAGTCCAATAATCGATAACGCTTCTTTGTGCGAGAGTACGGTAGGAACTCGAGTAGGTGCTCTTGCCCTAATTGCATCTGGCAGGAGCGTCAATTCCCGTTCGAAGATATGTTTGTACATAAAAACAATTGCACACAGCGCTAAGTTCTGTGTGGATGATGTGACTTTTCTGTTTACTGCGAGGTGAGTCAGGAATTGTGTTACCTCTTGCTCGCCTAAGTCTCTAGGGTGACGTTTTTGATTAAATAAAATGAATCGTTTTATCCATAATAGGTAGGTTTTCTCCGTTTGTATTGAGTAGTGTTTCGTTCTCATTACATGACGAATGCTTTCTAAAAACGGTGAGTTGGCCATTTATGCTTCCTTTGTTATTAAGTGGGATGACTGAGAATATCCAGTCAATCGCATTTTACGGAGAGCCAGCCGACCTACAGAGCAGATTAATCATGAACTACAAGACAGAAAAGACAGTGTTATTACCATGCGTGCATAGTAATAACAGACCTTGAACATACCATCATCGCTAGATATATGATTTATATAAATAAATATAAAATAAGTATGCGGCGTTACTATGCATGCATAGTAAAAACACTTAATTTCCTAGAAATAATCATTAGAAACAGGGTAAGCTATTGAAAAGAATTAACTATGAAGCGTTTGAAAAGTGGCATTAAACCGTTATTTCAATGAAGTCTTCATAATAAGTT
>NZ_BAAJLR010000010.1:0-131673 GCF_057542855.1 Alteromonas sp. 4NS20-0143 | reverse complement strand
CAAAGTTGAGCTAATTGCTCCGATTGCGATGGACGAAGGTCTACGTTTCGCAATCCGTGAAGGTGGTCGTACAGTAGGTGCTGGTGTTGTTGCTAAGATCCTAGACTAATCTAGACTCTGCAAACACTGCACAAAAAAGCGCACTTAGGTGCGCTTTTTTTATGCCCTCGATTTACTAAAGAGACAGGTACTAAAGAGACAGGCACTCTAATCTAGCCATTCCCGTAATTACAGCCAGCTATTATCAATACACTGACAGCTGTTATTGTGACACGCATATTAAGCACGCATAGTAAGCCAAAGCTACTAATTAGAAAGTCGCAACATACAAGCCACTATTAAGACAGGCATAGTAAGTACTATAAAGCCATTATCAAGACAGGCACAACAAACAATCATAAAACGCCAAATATCGAGCGCTATTTATAAGTTTAGTCACGATGGGGATGTGTTTTGCTGGTCGAACAGTGATGGATAAATGTTGAAACAATATGATTTAGCGTAATGAAGCGAACTCTATCCTGCAGTCAATACTCTATTAAAGTTCAACCCTATTACTCTAATGGTGTTCGATGAGATATTAACCTACCCAAATAAGCGCATAGCATGGTGCTTCCCATGAACTCTCAGCTGCTTTCGGTTGTGAGCATATTGTTCAAGTTTAATCACCTGGCCTGCCGCTTGTTTAAAACAAACTTCAAATTGTGTGGTTAATATCAACCACTTTTCACTGCCAATATTAAGCCGGTCTAGAATGTTAGGTACTTTGTTGGGTATCTTGCCTCGCTTATCAGGGGAGATGTAACGGCTAGTGGCATCGACCAACTGAAGATAGTCGACGAGGCTAAAAGGTAGACTATTCTCGCTATTCTGCTGAGGGCTACCTTTTAGCGGCATAAGGCGTTTCGGTATCTTGCCTGCTTTGGCAGCACGAATACGATACTGGATACTAGTATGCCTAGAGGTCTCAGGTGAAACGGCCAATTTCGCGCGAACTGGATTTAGGTCAACGTATGCCATACAGGCAGCGAGAGCGCCGTCATCTAATAGTGCTTGTGACTTAAACCGTCCCTCCCAAAAGTGTCCGGTGCACTCATCCTCTTTATTTGCGGCTCTAGCGATATATTCATTCAAGGCTCTCATAAACCAACTAATATCGTATAAGCGCATTCGCCAAATCTCAGCTGTGTTTTCCACTGACTCTATTTGAGCATCACTAAGGTCTTTTCTTGTTTCTTGTAACGCATACCTCTGTGTTAATAAGGTTCCTTTGTATAGGATGTGCCAGCGTTGAATTACTTCGTCTGTAGTGAGCGCCTGCGCCTGTTCTCTGCAAATATGCAGCACTAGGTGGGTGTGATTACTCATTACCGCATAAGCACACACATCAATGGTAAATACTTCACTCAGAAGATGAATACGATCTTCAACCCATTGACGGCGATGTTCGAAGCTTTTTCCGTGCACAGAACCACACAAAAACGCTCGGCGAACACATCTAGATACACAGTGATAATAGGGCGTGTCTGATAGACTAATTTGTGATTTTCTGGCTTTTGGCATCAAGTTTTCTAACTCTGGATTACTTAATTACTAGTGTGTATAGCTATCTAGACTAAAGAAAGTGTATTGAGGTACAGTTTTGTTTATCTGAGTGTTTGAAAAATGCCTGTCTCGATAAGTGGTATCGATAAGTGACTTACGATGCCTGTCTTCATAAGAAACTATGCCTGTCTTCATAAGTAACTGGGGGGAAGTAAGGTGGCAGGTAAGGTGCCTGTCTCAATAAGTATTAAGCTAAAACTCCCTATTTAATATATAAGAATTCACTTAGTTATTGTTTGTATTAGTATTTTTGATGCCTGTCATTATTAATCAATTGACTGTGATACAGACTCTACTATTATACTACTAAAGGCTAAGGCATCGTTTTAGAGCTCTTCTGTGTCTTTCCATTCATCAACTCTACCAACATAAATGCGGTTAATTGGTTTGTGTTGAGTAATAGGCGGCTATGTTTTCGCATAATACGGTTTTCGAAGAGGCTGAGTTTCGCAGTCTTGTTCGCAAATATAGGCAAGAATTTTTTGATGAGCTTGTAGAATACAACGCGTCGTTGAAAGCGGATTATTTACTGCTTGGTGTTCGAGACAACGACCGTGTTTCAGTGCTCATTGGCATTCAACAGCAGTCTGAAGCCAGCGAGCTGTTCGAGTATCCCTTGCAGGGCTCACCTTGTGAGCAGGTTTTACAAACCGGCGTATGTGCTTACTCAAGTGCGGTGTGCTCTCAATTTCCAGATGATGGCTCTCTTTCACAAATAGATGCTGAGGCCTATCTTGGCGCTGGGCTTTTCAATGAGCTCGGACGCAATGTCGGGATTTTGGTCGCTATTTTTAATTCACCTCAACCCGGCATCGAGCTTTATAAAGCTGGATTTCACGCAAACGCGAAGCTAATTGCTACGCGGCTACAAAAATATTACTTAGAAACCCGCACAATTAATAACTTATCGCTACTCGATGAGGTCAGCAGTCTCTCAAAAACTGGGGCGTGGGAATACTACCCACAGGATAAGAAGCTTTTTTGGTCTAAAGAAACCTACGCAATACACAATGTAACCATGAAAGTCTCAATCGATGTTGAGCAAGCGTTAACGTTTTATAAGCCAGAGTCTAAAGCTGCCGTTCAGTCGGCGTTTCACGAGTTGTTAGAGCACAACACGCCATACGATATCGAAGTGCAAATTATATCGGCAAATAACGATAAAAAATGGGTCCGCACCTCTGGCAAACACGAGTTAGACGACGAAGGAAATATACGTCGTTATTTCGGTGCCTTCGAAGACATCACAAATTACAAAAGCACTGTTTTACTTAGCGAAGAGCGGGCAAGCCGAATACAGAATATCCTCGACAGTATAAACGATGCGGTAGTAAGCATAGATTCAAAAGGCATAATTCTTCATTGCAACGACATCACGCTTAAAATCTTTGGCTATGATGATGGCGAACTTATTGGGAAGTCGGTTGAAATATTAATGCCCGAGCCGTATGCATCAAATCACGCCAGGTATATGGCGAGTTACGAGCGTACCGGAAACGCGCAAATTATCGGAACTGGCCGACAGCTTCCAGCAAAGCGCAAAGACGGTTCGGTATTTCAAATGGAGCTATCGCTGTCTGAAAGTACGGATTTAGGGGTAAAAATATATATCGGCGTAGTGCGCGATATTAGTGAGCGCATTGCCGCCCAGGATACCATCTATAACCTAGCCTATACTGACAGTGTCACTCATTTACGTAACAGCCAATGGTTTCAAAAAGAGTGCAAAGACTTAATCTTGCGGGCCGCCGTGCATGAAGAATATATGCATATTTTATTGCTTGATATGGACAATATGGCGCAAATTAATACCCGCCTTGGCTATTCTAATGCAAATAATGCGCTTCAAGCCATTGCTGAAAAGCTGTTGTTTATCATAGGTCATGAATATCATATTTATAAATTTGCGGGTGACAGCTTTATTATCATGTCTAAAAAGACCTATAAGAAAGCTGACATTTACCGTTTTGATACCAGCTTAATCGAGAACGCACTTATTAATCCTCGCCACTACGACATAGATACCGAAGATGGCAACTGGTCACTAAGTGCATCCCTGGGAAGCGCGGTATTTGAAGCCAATAAGCAAAACTATGAGCGCGTGATTAATGTACTAGAAAACGCGGTTAAGCGAGCTAAGAAATCAGCCCCATTCGGACTTTGCCATATTTCTGATGATGGCATGCAAGAGTTCGATCGCTACCTCGCCATCAAATCGCATTTACGCCAAGCCCTAGAGAAACAAGAGCTATCTCTATCGTTGCAACCCCAAGTGAATCATCAAGGGGTTACCACGTCGTTTGAGGCCTTAGTTCGCTGGCATTCTAGTGAGTTGGGCACAGTGAGCCCTGGCGACTTCATATCCATTGCAGAAGAAAGTCATATTATCTGCGACATTGGGAATTGGGTTATCGATGAAACACTCAAAACCCTGAAGCAGTTTATCGCGCGAGGTTTAGACTTGTGTGTTGCTATTAATATAAGTGCCAAACAAATTGTACTGCCAGACTTTGCCTCTTCTTTGCTAGCAAGAGTCAATTATTATGGCATTCCTACCCAAATGGTTATGTTAGAGCTTACTGAAACGGCGTTAGTGGTAGATATCGATACTGTTAAACATACAATGGATCAGCTCGCAAAATGCGGCTTCCGCTTTTCTATCGATGACTTCGGAACTGGCTATTCCAGTCTGGCCTATCTAAAAGAGCTTCCAATTAGTGAGCTAAAGATAGACAAAATATTCATAGATGATGTTGGTACACACAGCAATCACAATGGCTCGCCTATAGTTGATGCAATCATTGATATGGCAAGAGCCCTTAATGTGACATCCATTGCTGAGGGGGTAGAAACTCCAGAGCAAGTTGAATACTTAATCAGCAAAGGGTGTAATCGCTTTCAGGGATATTATTTTTCAAAGCCTATGCCTGTAGAGCACTGGCACAATACTAATCTGAGCACTAACCCCAGTACTAAGTTAAAGTAAAAATATACCACGTCAGTAATGATTGTTTTTGCCATCAATTGTTATACTATAACAATTGATGGCAATGATTTATGTGTACTTGTGAACTTAGGTCTTGCTTGTTGAGTGCTACCTTTCTACCTTCTTATCACGAGCATCTTTGGGGCGTTTAGTATGATTACACGGCGACAGTTTATGTTGGGCTCACTGGCTTTTGGTGGCCTTGCGTCAAGTGCGTTTGGCAAAAGCCAACTTAGCAAGGCAGTAGCTTCTGCAATGCCAATTTCAACGGGCTACGGCAACCTTGTCAAAGACAAAAACTCACTATTAGATTTGCCAGAAGGCTTTTCCTACCGAGTAATATCTCAATTTGGCGATGCCATGTCGGATGGCCTGAACGTGCCAGATAGAGCCGACGGTATGGGCTGTTTTGGCCTTGATGAAGAACGTGTCGCGCTGGTTCGCAATCACGAGCTACACCCTACACATATTGAAAAGCAGCCTCAGTCTATTCAACAGCATTCTCCGGCTTTAGCTTACGACTCCTATGGCGAGGGAAGTGGGTTTGAAGGTACTGCGCTGCCTGGCGGCACAAGCACTCTTGTCTATAACCTTTCAACCCACAAGGTTGAGCGGGAATTTATCAGTTTAAGCGGCACTGTGCGCAACTGCTCAGGCGGTATTACTCCGTGGGGTACATGGCTTACCTGCGAGGAATCGGTAGATAAACCAAACGGCGTGGTAAGCAAAGACCATGGCTATATTTTTGAGGTGCCTGCCTCTGCCACATCGATGACGCAACCAGAGCCTCTAAAAGCCATGGGGCGATTTAATCATGAAGCCGCAAGCATAGACCCTCGCACTGGAATGGTGTATCTCACTGAAGACCGAGGCGATAGTGTGCTGTATCGGTTTGTACCGAATACACCTGCTAAATTGGCAGATGGCGGCAAGCTGCAGGCCCTTAAAGTGGTCGGAAAGCCCCAGTTCGATTCACGAAATTGGAATAATCCGTCTATGGAAACAGGGCAGTGGTTTGATATTGAGTGGGTAGATTTAGATGATCCAGAAAGCCCAGAGGATGATCTTCGTATACAGGCCTATGAGAAAGGCGCTGCGTTGTTTGCGCGTGGGGAAGGTATGCACTGGGGTGATGAAGAGTTATATTTTTGCTGCACCAACGGCGGAGAAAAACAGTTAGGGCAGGTAATGCGTGTGGTGCCATCACTTGATGGCAGTGCCGATAAACTTCAACTGTTCTTGCAAAGTGAAGATAAAAACTTGTACAACTTTGGCGATAATTTAACGGTGTGTCCAAACGGTCATTTACTAGTATGCGAAGACCAATACACCGATATAGTTGATAACCATCTTCGTGGGATAACCCCTGAGGGTGAGGTATATAACTTTGCTAAATTGCATGCACAAACCGAACTTGCCGGAGCCTGTTTTTCTCCTGACGGCAGCACACTCTTTGTTAATGTTTACTCGCCTACTAAAACATTGGCTATCACTGGCCCCTGGCTTAGTAGTTAAGAATGAGACGTTAATGGATAACAGTTAAAGGGAAATCGCCAACGGATAGCAGTTAACAAGTAGCAGTTAACGTTTAGTAGGAAAGACTGCGCTTTCTTTGGTCAACCGTCACTTGTATTAACCTACCTCCTTAATATCTACGCCGCTTTTACAAGTTGTTATGGCAGCGGCGTATTTATGTCCAGCCTCTGTGCTAACACCCGCACTAACGCTCGCGTTCGTACACAAATATGCGCTCAAATTTATCAATTACTTAGCTTTAATCAGTTCCCATATACGCCTTTCCCAGCCCTTACATCATTCAGGTCTAGCTTACTTTCTGGTTACCCTCTATTTTCATTGCTATCTCCTATTCTGCTTTGTACTCCCTACGTAATACCCCAGTTTATGAGGTTTCTCGATTAGCAAGCATCTTTACAATCTATTAAATCAATCTTGCGAATCAGTTTTAGTCGTTTTAATAGTTGTTTTGAATTAATAATAATGCTCCTAACTTAACAAGGAGAATCAAATGAACACATTACTAAAAAAACTATCAACGGCGAACGGCCACCGTGTCTCCTCCACTACTAACCAATCTGTTCAAACACGATGCAACTACGCTGATAACTACTACGGCGACCAAGTTTGCGTTGAAGTTAAAAGCACCCAATCCCGCATCAACATTCACGTAGGAGTTCAGCTGTGAGTACTGCATTAAAATCTACCTTCTCTAAATTTATCTTAGGCGGCGCTACCGCTAACATGCTGGCGTTGCTAAACAACTCATTTTTGCCGATTGTAATGTGGATAAATCAAATCAGCAGGGTCGAACAGCGTTAGTGTTTGCAAGCTGGTTCGACCGTAGAGAGGTTTTTGCTTCTTTCCTTGAAAAGGGCGCCAACCCTCATCATAAAGACAAGTCGGGTAATTCAGTGGAAGATATCGCCATTTCTCAGGGAAACTACGGCTTAGCTTCATCTCTTGTTGCTTCAAAAGAAAACAAATGATCTTTAAACTGTAACAGTCAGGATGCTCTAAATACCTATTTACTGTGCGAATCAGGCAAAAATAACGGTTTGCGGATCGCAATAGTCACCTTTACCGTACTGAATTTAGCTTTTATTCAGAGTTTTGCGACATTTCATCGAGCTTTTGCTAACGTTGCATTGTTTTTTAAACGCTCACAGCCAATATCAAATATGAATCTCACACCATGTGAGTTTACAGAATTAAAGTCTGCTAGCTGAGTTCACAATTTATATGAGCGCGCACCAGTTCAAGTGTACACTTTAAAGGCACAGTTAAAGGGTAATAAGAGAATGAAGTTTACTAGTTTAGGTTCAAGCGGCCTTCAGGTTTCCGATATATGTTTAGGAACCATGACCTGGGGTATTCAAAATACGCAGCAAGATGCCGATGCGCAGATGGCGATGGCCCTTGATGCGGGGGTGAATTTTATTGATACCGCTGAGATGTATCCTGTACCTCCTAACGCAGATACCTACGGCGACACAGAGCGAATTATTGGCAATTGGATTTCTCGTAATCAAGACGCACGCAGTGACATTGTGGTTATGACCAAGGTAGCAGGTGCAGGCTTAAAATATATCCGAGAGGGTGGGCCAATAACGGCCTCTTCACTGACTACAGCTCTTGATGAATCACTTGCGCGTTTACACACCGACTATATCGATGTGTATCAGCTTCACTGGCCAAATAGGGTAACCCCGCACTTTGGCAAACATTGGCCTGACAGTACAGACCCAACAACTATCGACCGCGATAAAGAAATCAGCGGCATGCGCAATATTCTCAAAGGCATAAAAGCGGCCCTTGATGCGGGCAAAATTCGCCACTGGGGGTTGTCTGATGATACACCGTGGGGAATTCATACGTTTTTGCGTTTGTGCGCAGAAGAAAATGTGCCTTTACCTGTGTCTATTCAAAATGAATTTAGCCTGTTACACGCAAAAGATTGGCCTTATCTTATTGAGATGTGCCAGTGTGAAAACATTGCTTATCTGCCTTGGTCGCCGCTAGCCACAGGAATGCTCAGTGGAAAATATCACAATGGTGCACGGCCTGATGGTTCGCGTTGGACATTGGCACAGCGAATGGGCTTATTCAGAGACCAACCTGCAGCGCAATCAGCTACCGAGCAGTACGTCAATATTGCAGAAAACGCAGGCATTACGCCGTCGCAACTTGCTTTAGCATGGTGTCAGCAAGTACCGGGTGTTACATCTACTATTATCGGTGCAACTACGCTCAAGCAGCTTTCTGAAAATATCGCAGCGTTTGATATTAAGCTAAGCGATAACACACTCAATGATATAAATAACGTGTTCAAAGCCTATCCCATGGGATTTTAAATTTACCCGCCTAACTTCGGTTTGCGCGCCTTAAAGCAAGGCGCGCTAATTCATTTTTCTAACGTATTTACGTGCACTCCCCACGATTTTCTAAGTTGAACTACTGCTTTTTGATAAATCGCTTGTCCTATTTTTAACTCTCACTGCTTCCTATCAATTTAAAAAATCAGCAATAAGGTCGGTGATTTTCTCTTTTTTACCTATGCTTATAGCCTTAGCCATTAACGCGTTGAAAAATCGTAATTTGTTTAATAGTGAAATCCGTAATGCGGTGTTTGAAGTTTTTAAATTAAACAGTGCGTTAGCTTATTTATACGTTAACTAAACGCTGTTTTGCCGCACAAGAAATCATAAGACTTTGGTCGCAACAACTATGATTTATAGAGTATTTTGCTTATTTTTAACCCACAATTGGTTTGTTGAATTTATGTTAATCGGAAGTTAATCCGCTACATGTTCAAACTAAATTATATATTCCCTGTGCTTACACACGTTCGCAGGGGCACCGAGCTAAGAATTAAAGTTAAACACTACAAATAAATTTGGAGAACCACATGCTTAATCGTGTTGCTGCATCGTGCGCACTTGTTTTGATATCTTCACCTGCTTTAGCCTTTGAGTTTAGTTTTAAAGGTATGATCAAACCCGAAATGGTAGCGTCTGATCAAGGCGTTGCCAGTTATGGCAGTGCTTACAGCCAAGTAGCCCCGACGCATGCGTTAAGAACCGATATATTCGGCGGTGCGCCAGCCACAGATCAACAAACTACGTTTCTTAGTTCTGATGCCACATCGTTTCAAGCGGCACAGTCACGTTTTTCGTTAAATATGAGCCATGAAAAAGTAAGAACGGTACTGGAATTTGATTTTATTGATGGTGAAGATGGCTTTACTAACCAAACGGCCATTCAGGCTCAGGAGCCACGACTTCGTCTAGCGACCTTATATTATGACTTGGACGAGAACTGGACGTTCTTTGGCGGGCAAAAGTGGAGCACTGCGGCAGGTATCAAATCAAGCGGTAGTTACAATTGGATAGGTAATGCTTATCGTGCCGGTAATTCTGGTTTCTTAGCAGTGGAAGTGGGTGCTACGTATAAAAATAATGGGCTAACGGTAACCGGTGCTCTAACAGGTAAGGGAAGAAATGCTACTGCTGGTGGTATTAACGCGAATGAACTTGGCAGCATGCCTGGTTTTGCAGTAGACGTAAACTATAGCTTCTCTGGTCATAAAATTGGCGCCGCGGGCCATTTCGCTGAATTGAATTTTGAAGACGAAGCTGGTTTTGCCTCGGGTGAAAATCAAGACGCTAACTTATTGAAAATGTATACCACATTGAATTTTGGGGCAGTGAGTGTAAACGCTGAATATTATACTGGTGAAGCGTTAAACAACCAAAATGCATTGGGTGTAGCTCCGTCTTCAGGTTTAAACGCGGCAGGCGAAGTAAGAGAAAGCTTTAGCGAGAGCGGCTTCTTTACGTATGTGACGTGGAAACTCAATGCAGATTCTACGATTAAGGTGGGTTATGCCAGTGCCTCTGTCGACTCGGGTGACCGTGCTCGTTTATCACTCACTGATTTAAATGAAAACACCACCGCTTATATCAACTACGGCCATAAGATAACGGATAGCTTTACTGCGTTTGTTCAATTGACTAACTTTAACACCGAATACGGAAGCGATTTTGAAGACTTCTCGGCAAACGTTGGTCGCGCGGGAGTTGTCTTTAAGTTCTAACAGCTAAGACTAATTGCTAAATACCTACACCCGTTATTTCGTTACAGAAATAACGGGTGTAAAACATTGTAATTGCATATTTTTAGTGATTATCTTAAAAAAATTCACAGAACTAAAAAAACAAACAAGCGTCTACAGATGAACGTTGAGCAATAATTTTTCGATGAAAAAAGTCATTAAGACCAATGTCTCATTTTGCTTTATTGATTAATGACTAGAGTATTCCTCAATCAATCGAGAATTTAACATTATTAAATTGGAGGCAATCTATGACTGCCAGCAAGACTTATCCCGTACCAGAAAATATCCTTCAATCTACACATCTTACTGCGTCTCAATACGACGAAATGTACAAGAAGTCGATAGACGACCCTGAGTCATTCTGGGCGGAGCATGCTGCACTATTGGAGTGGTACGAAGCGCCAACAAAAATTAAAAATACGGTTTTTAACAAAAACGACGTATCGATAAAGTGGTTTGAAGATGGCGCGTTAAACGCGAGCTACAACTGCATCGACAGACATTTAGAAAAGAACGCCACTAAGGTTGCCTTTCACTGGGAAGGTGACTCTCCACAAGACAGCTTAGATATCACCTACCAACAGGTGCATTATGAGGTATGTAAGTTAGCAAATGCGCTTAAAGAAATGGGCGTTGAAAAAGGCGACCGCGTGGCGATTTACATGCCCATGGTGCCAGAAGCCGCTTACGCGATGTTAGCGTGTGCCCGCATAGGCGCAGTGCATTCGGTTATTTTTGGCGGTTTCTCGCCAAATGCCATTGCTGATCGTATTAACGACAGCGAAGCAAAAGTGGTAATTACTGCTGACGAAGGGCGCAGAGCGGGGCGCAGCATCCCTCTTAAAGCAAACGTTGATAAGGCATTGGCGAACGATGCATGTCCATCTATCACGCATGTCGTTGTGCACAAGCTGACTGGTGGCGATGTCGATTGGAACAGTAAGCACGACGTGTGGTGGCAAGATGCAATTGATAATTGCTCTGCGCAATGCGAACCAGAGGTCATGAACGCCGAAGACCCACTATTTATTTTGTATACATCTGGCTCTACTGGCACACCGAAAGGCGTTGTGCATACCACTGGCGGTTATTTATTGTATTCAGCCATGACGTTTAAATACGCCTTTGATTACCAAGACGATGACATTTATTGGTGTACTGCTGATGTTGGCTGGGTAACGGGGCACAGCTACATGGTCTACGGGCCTATGGTTAATGCCGCGTCACAGGTGTTTTTTGAAGGTGTACCTACATATCCAGATGTTAAGCGCATTGCGCAGGTGGTTGAAAAATATAAAGTAAACAGCCTGTATACCGCACCAACGGCAATCCGTGCGCTAATGGCCCACGGAGACACGCCAGCAGAGGGCTGCGACTTATCATCGCTGCGTTTGTTGGGCACGGTAGGTGAACCGATTAACCCAGAGGCATGGGAATGGTATCACCGCGTGATTGGTAAAGGCCGTTGCCCCATTATCGATACCTGGTGGCAAACGGAAACTGGCGGTCATATGATTCTTCCATTACCAGGTGCGACAGAGCTTAAGCCTGGTTCGGCAACTCGCCCTTTCTTTGGCGTAGCGCCAGCGCTATTTGATGCTGATGGCAATGAGCTTGAAGGTGCCGCCGAAGGTAACCTCGTCATTAAAGACAGTTGGCCGAGTCAGGCTCGCACTGTTTATGGCGACCATCAACGTTTTATTAATACCTATTTCAGTGCATATGAAGGTGTGTACTTCACCGGTGATGGCGCTCGTCGCGATGAAGATGGCTGCTATTGGATCACAGGCCGTGTAGATGACGTACTCAATGTTTCGGGTCACCGCTTAGGTACCGCAGAAATCGAGAGCGCACTGGTTGCGCACAGCAAAGTGGCAGAGGCCGCGGTTGTTGGCTATCCTCACGATATTAAAGGCCAAGGGATCTACGTTTATGTAAGTCCTATTGAAGGCGTAGAGGTTAATGATGCCCTAACCAAAGAGCTTAAAAGCTGGGTACGCCAAGAATTGAGTCCTATAGCCACACCAGATATTATTCAGTGGTCAACGGGGCTGCCGAAAACACGTTCTGGTAAAATTATGCGTCGTATATTGCGTAAAATAGCGGCAAACGAGCATGAGCAATTAGGTGATACATCGACGTTGGCGGATCCATCCGTTGTTGATACACTCATAGAGGAACGACTCAATAAATAATCAAGGAAAACGACAATGATAACGCTGTTAATCGCCGATGATCACCCGCTGTATCGCGATGCATTAAGAGGCGCTCTATCCTTGTCGCTGCCTTCCTTAACCCTCAAGGAGGCAGGAGACTTAATGTCTACGGTTGATATGCTCAACAAAGAGGATGTCGACCTGCTTTTACTCGATTTACATATGCCCGGCAGTAACGATCTGTTCGGGCTTCTTCATATTCGCAAACTGTATCCAGATATTCCTGTGGCCGTAGTATCGGGCACGGAAGATACTGCGTTAATATCTAAAATTATTGGTGTCGGCGCTTCTGGCTTTATACCTAAAACTGCCAGTGCACAGGACATCGGTAACGCCGTTGAAGCCATTCTCGATGGTGATATTTGGCTGCCTGAAGGGCTTAGTGAAAGCGTCGATGAAGTGGACGAGGCATTTTCAGAGCTTGCGGATAAGGTGGCCTCACTGACACCCTCTCAGTATAAAGTGCTGTGTTATATGCGAGACGGTTTGTTGAATAAACAGATTGGCTACAACTTAGATATTGCTGAAGCGACGGTAAAAGCCCACGTTACGGCTTTATTCAAAAAGCTTGGTATTAATAACCGCACACAAGCAGTACTCATTGCTTCACAGCTAGAATTAGAGCCACCCTCACGCTAATAAAGCTGCGACAAAACGCTTTACGCTAGGGCTTTTTAACTCCGGTCTTCTTTAACTGGGCTCTCTAAAGTCGAGCTGTCCACAACTGAGCTCTCGACGACAGCGCTGTCTGCCGCAGTGCCATCTATAACAGTGCCATCTACAACAGTGCCATCTGTGGTTGAGCCATTTAACAACAGCTCAGCGGGTGCAAAAAGCGGGAGAAAGTTTTCTATCGCCTTTTTACTCTCTTTACTTAAAAGCGGGTTGTCTATACTAATTACAGTTCGCCCCTTCATAAGCGCTAGGCTTTGTTGATAGCCCTTATGTTGTTTTAATAACTGTTGGAATCGATGATTTTTTAACAGTTGTAATAAGCCTTCGGTTATTCGTGTAGCGAGCTGCTGGTTATTACTGCCTACAAAGAAAAAAATCGGGCTAGGGTATGAAATAACAATATTGTCCTCAATAACAAGCCCCTTACTCAAGTCTTTGTGCTCCATTTCTTCTAACACTTCCATCACGCTTCGAGGAAACATATCAGCAAACCCTTCAGACACCATTTTAAACGACGCGCGATAGGTGGTTTCAAGCACCGGAATACCCGCCTTTCTAAAAATAGTAGTATCGGGCCAGTCATAGCCAAGCACCGCCCTAAACGCTTTAAGATCTGTAAGATCCATATCTTTTGAGAAGCGGGTGTCTTCAGCATTAATTAACAGCACGCGCTTGCCGAAGAGTCCAGCCATAATAGGAATACGGATGGGTAAAAAATAGGCTTCTCTGTCTGACGAGGTAACGCTCCACGTAATATCTAAAAGATCGTGTTCTAAACTTCTGAGCTGTCGGCGCTGAGGACTTTCTTGGCTACTGACTACGAATTCGAAAGTGCCGTAGTCTGCTTGCGTTACAAGGAGCGCTTCGGTGAGTAACTGCTTTGCGTGGGCGTAAATTGCATCTCTACCCGGATGCACGTTGGGTAGTCGTATTTTAGTGTGGGCAGCGCTTGCAGAGTCGTCATCTTGATTGGCGTTTGCGTGTGATACGAAGGTAAAAAGGGCACAGGCAAGTAGCGCAAAGACTATACGCGTTTGTAAAGATGAAAAAAGCAAAGCCCTGCCTGGCCGCCACATGTCCATTGCGATCTTTCCTTTGATAACAGCGCGCTGGCCTTTGCTATACAGTAACTGCTAGTAAAAAGGGGAGTGCGCTCTAGTCTTTTCCAGTGAGAAGGAAGTCGTATTCAGGGTCTACAATAAAGTGTCCAGCCATTCCCTCTCGGCCTAGTAACATAGAATATGTCATTTCCGAGCGGTCTGTCAGGGTAAGCTGGATATTCCACTGAAAACCGTCCATAACAATGTCCGTTAATATAACATAGCGCTTTTCTCGCGTTGCGGTAGAACTTTTCACCTTTTTTTTGCCAAAAACTTTCGCTTCTCGCCGTACTACCGTATCTACATTGTAAATATCAGGGTGAATGTCGAAGCTAATCCATAGCTCATCGCCTTTGGTAAGCTCTTCAATATTATCCACATGTAAAGATGATGTGGCTGCTCCAGTGTCTACTCTCACGTTGAGCTCTGTAATAGCTAACTGGGGTAAATCACATAGCTCGACAGCACCAATAAGTTTTTTATTGTTCATTATTTTTTACTCTACAAGAGGTTCTTCACTAGGCAGCAGGTTGTCTTGGTAAAGCTCAACATGTTCTGCTACTTCGTTAGGCTTAGAGAAATAGGCAATGTGATATATGGCTTCACCCTCTTGGGTAAGCGGTATATTTTGCTTTCCGATTACAATGCCTTCGGCTGGACTGATAATACTGCCAACAAAGTTACCAAATGGGTCGGCAATGGCCGCTAATTTATCTCCCTTTTCAACGTGGTCGCCAAGCTGTGCCAAATGGGTAACAAATCCGCTTTCAGAAGCTCTTACCCAGCCGCTTTGTTGTGCGATGAAACGATTAATACTGTGACCTTTGCTGCGGCTTTTATTCAGCATGCCTAAATGCCGCATGGTATTAATAATCCCTTTCACTCCGGCCCGTATAGAAAATTCATCATAGCGAAGTGCTTGTCCAGCTTCATAAAGCAGAATCTTTACGCCACTGGTGCTAGCCGCCTCTCTTAGCGAGCCCTCACGTATTTCAGCATTTAGTAATACCGGTACGCCAAAAGCTTTTGCCATTTCCAGCACTTCCGTATCGTCCAAATTCGCTCGAATTTGCGGAAGATTGCTTCGGTGAATAGCGCCGGTGTGTAGATCTATTCCCACATCGCACTTACTTACTACTTCGTTAAAAAATAAATTGGCAAGTCGACCTGCTAAAGAGCCCTTTTTGCTACCGGGAAAGCTGCGGTTCAAGTCTCGTCTGTCAGGTAAATAGCGGGATTGATTCAGTACACCGTAAACGTTAACCATTGGTACTGCGATAAGTGTACCACTCAGTTTCTCAATGGCTTTTGAGCGAATTAAGCGGCCTACAATTTCTATCCCGTTGAGTTCGTCGCCGTGGATAGCTGCACTAACGAACATAATGGGGCCGGGGCGTTTGCCTCGCTTTACATAAACAGGAATGCTCATATTCGTCGCTGTATAGAGCGGTGGCATCTCAAGGTTTATTTTTTTGGTTTCTCCTGGGGCTATATCGTGTCCCCCAATCGTCAAAACGTTACTTACCACTCAGGTTTTTCCTTCACAGATGGCGTTGCAGCCTTAAATTATTAATTGGGCCAAATACCCTAATCATCACTTAACGACCTTCTTATCCTTTACCACGTGTTTTTGTTTTATGCGGCCCAGCGCTTTTTTCAATAAATGAGATAATCATCGCTGCGACATCTTTGTTGGTCGCTTTCTCAATACCCTCTAAGCCTGGCGATGAGTTAACTTCCATGACAACAGGGCCATTGTTAGAGCGCAAAATGTCCACCCCACAACAGTTCAGCCCCATGGTTTTGGCGGCATCTATGGCGGTTTTGCGCTCTGCAGGGCTTAATCGTACTAAGCTTGCTTGGCCGCCGCGATGTAAGTTAGAACGAAACTCACCTTCGGCCGCTTGACGCTTCATTGCTGCTACCACTTTGCCGCCCACTACTAAACAGCGAATGTCACTGCCACCCGCCTCTTTGATGAACTCTTGCACCAGTATACTGGCGTTCAACCCCATAAAGGCTTCGATAATAGATTCCGCCGCATTGTGTGTATCTGCCAGCACAACGCCAATACCTTGGGTGCCTTCCAGTAATTTTATCACCACAGGAGCGCCACCAACGGTTTTTATCACGTCGTCTATTTTATCCGGGTGATGAGCAAAGCCTGTTCTTGGCATGCCAATGCCTTTACGAGAGAGCAGCTGTAAGGAGCGAAGTTTGTCTCGAGAGCGGCTAATAGCGACAGATTCATTAACACTGTATGTGCCCATCATTTCAAATTGACGAACGACTGATGTGCCGTAAAAACTCACCGACGCGCCTATTCGCGGAATTACCGCATCGTAATAGGGAAGCTTTCTTCCCTTGTATCTTACCGAAGGGCGGGCACTCGTAATATCCATATAGCAATGCATAGTATCAATAACATCAACTTCATGACCTTTAGCCTTGCCGGCCTCAACAAGGCGTGAAGTAGAGTAGAGTTTTGGATTTCTCGAGAGTATTGCAATACGCATTGATATATCAGCCTTGATAACGAAGAAGTGAGTTTGCTTACGAATTAACCACACGGTTACATGTGAAAAGTAAATGCGCAAGCTATTTAGGCGCGCATACTAATTGAGTCTGTAACGACTGTCTTACGATTTTTTCTTATGGTGGCGATTGTTTTTATTTTATGAAAGAGTAGCCCAATAACGGTAGCATGTCGAAAATGGCGATATATTTGCCGTAAACTTAGTAACGAATATTGACACTGATATGAGGGTTTTTGTGGAAAACGACGGGTTAATGATGGAACTGTTAAATGGGGTGTTGCGGTGGGCAACTGAGTACCAATCGAATATCGTGTTTAGCAGTTTGGTTTTGCTGGTTTATCTGGTGATGTCTAGAAAGCTGCTGCCAAAAATTGAAAATGATATTGCCAAGTCAAAGTTAAAATCTCATAGCGCATTAAAGGGGCTGTTTGCTGCCCGTGTGCTGGTAGCCACTGTTTCTTTGTGTTTACTATTACTTGCTTGGGGTATCGACTTTTCAGGGCTACTTGTACTTTCCACGTCCATTATTACGGTAACCGGTGTTGCCTTATTCGCGAGTTGGTCGCTTATAAGTAATATTACCGCCTACTTTATTTTGCTCACCAATGTGTCTTATCGCAGAGGCAACTACCTACGCATTATCGATGGCGATAATTTTGTTGAAGGCTTTATAGCTGATATTGGTCCGTTTAGTACTAGGTTGGTGACAACGGAGCGCGAAACCATTATGTACCCAAACAACCTTATTCTTACTCGCCCTGTTATGCTAAACCCGAAGGTAAAGTGGAATAGCATAGGAAAAGTGGTGGCCAAGACCGACACGCCTACTCCTAAGCAAGTAGACGATTCAAACCAAGCCAATGAAGAGCGATAGCAGATTCTCTCAACGCATCTAATCGCGCTCTACATTTTTGGCTTCTCGAATATAGCGGGTCATGCTTTGCAGTAAGGCCCGCAGCTTCGCTGGTTTTAGCGGTTTAGCTAAAAAGTTGACTCCCTGCTCCTTGCATTGAACCACCAAGTTGTCATCGGGGGTGGCTGTAATCAGTGCCGCGGGAACAACCACATTCAGCGTTGTTCGAATAAGTTCGATGAGCGCCAAGCCATTTTTCTCTTCCTCAAAACTCAACTGATAATCCATTAAGAGAATTTGTGGCTTTACCGACACTGCAAGAGATAGTGCATCATCCCAATTATTGGCAAGCGTTACGCTAACGCCCCATTTTTCAAGTAAGGTACTCAACGCATCTAAGTTTTCCCGCTGATCGTCTACACATAGCACTTTCATTCCGCTAAATGTGGTATTTCTTGGTTTCGCGACTTGGGCAGAAGGACGTTTTGCCGCTACTTTTTCCAGTGTAAATCGAAAGCTACTGCCTCTGCCCAGGCGAGAAGTGACTTTAATTTCGCTGTTAAGCTGGAAACTGAGTCGCCGTACGACACCAAGCCCTAATCCAAGACCGTGCTCTTTGCTTTCATTAGCACGGAAAAAGTCGCCAAATATCGTGTCCAATTTGTCGCTAGAAATACCAATGCCGGTATCCATGATATTAAACGTCACGGAATTGCCCACAGGTTTAACAATAAATAACACTCTGCCTTTCTCGGTATACTTCACCGCGTTAGACAGTAAATTTTGCAAAATCCGGTATAAGTAGGTTTTATCGGCTCGCACCCAGCATGGGCGAATTATTGCTTTAAGCTCCAGCCCTTTCTCTTTCGCTCGCATAGACATCTCATCCACAAGAGGTGAAAGCAGATTGCTAACGTCAACCGACTCGAAATCTGGCTTCATCTCGCCCTGATCAAGGCGCGCAATATCTAGCAACGTACCAATAAGCGCTTCGCTGGACGACACACTATGGCTGAGCTTTTGAATGATCGTATGTGTTTGCTCCGACAAGTCTTGTTCTTCCAAAGCGCTTACGTATAGCTTGGCCGCATTGAGTGGCTGTAATACATCATGGCTGGCAAGGGCTAAAAATCGCGTCTTACTTGCGTTGGCATCTTCTGCAGCCTTTCTTGCTCGAATTAACTCTTTTTCGGCGCCGGCGCGTTTTTCAATTTCAAGGCGAAGCTCGGCATTAATGGAATGTACCTCTTCGGTACGCTTTTTAATTCTGGCTTCAAGATCGATATTAGACTCTTCAAGGGCCTGCTGAATTTCTACGTGACCGGTAATATCATTGAAGCTGGTTACAAAGCCACCACCAGGTAGCGGGTTACCCACCATTTCTATCACTCGGCCATCTTTTCGCTGGCGGGTGAATTTATGGGGCATGCCCGAGCGCAAGTGCTCTAAGCGCTTTTCTACTTCGGCTTCAACATTGAAAGTGCCAAACTCACCCTGAGCCGCGTTATAGCGAATAAGACGTTCAATGGGCACGCCAACAGCAAGTAAGTCGTCAGGGTAGGGATACAGGTTTGAATAGCGCTTGTTCCACGCGACTAAATGAAGATGTTTGTCGACAACACTTATCCCTTGGTCCATATTTTCAAGGGAGGTGAGTAGGGCGGTCATATTAAACTGCATGGCTTGGGTGGTGTCATCAAAGAAGTTGATGATCTCAGTGAAGTCCATTTTTTTACCACGCAAGGCGCTATCAAGAAGCACTTTTGCGCTTGATGCACCAATTACCCCCCCTAGCGCTCGCTCGCAGAACGATAAGAATGACTCATCAGGAGTATCTTGCTCATTCAGCTGACAGTGATTAAGCGTCTGATATTCATCAACAAGCTGTACGCATCTGCCCGAACCCATAAACGTGGACAGTAGCGTGGTTAAGTCTGACACTCTCACGTTTGCTACCTGGGTTTTTATGGTGTTGCTGGCAGACATAGTAGGCGACACGAAGGCTTCTGCCTGAATGCGATCGATAAGTCTCTGAGGCGCAAACCAAGAAAAAAGCACGTACATAAACGCATTGGCGGCTAAACTTATCATTGCTCCTTGGCTAATCAGTTCATTTTGTTCAAGCCTTGATACTTGGTCGCTCACAATAGGCAGCACTAGCCACAAAACCCAAATAACCAAGCCAATCATTAACCCCGCATACACACCGTGAGCATGGGCTCGTTTCCAATATAAGCCGCCTACAATGGCCGGTAGTAGTTGAATAACCAATGAAAAAGCAATTAGACCTATAGAGTGCAGGGAGCGGCTGCTGGTCATTTGCTGGTGGTATAAAAAGGCCATTAGCAAAATAAAGGCGATAACCACCCGCCGAATTAGTCTAATGCGGCGTGAAATATCTCGTTTTTTGTCTGTGTCTTCGGTCAGTGCAAGTATGCGCGGTAGTATTACGTCGTTTGTTAGCATAGTGCTGAGCGTAAGCGTTGCTACAATAATCATCGCAGTGGCAGCAGACAAACCGCCAACAAAAACAATGACTTGTAGTAGGGCAGACTCTGAAAACATGGCCAGTGATAACACGTACGAATCGGGCTCGATGCCGGTACCTGCAAATATGGCTTTACCGGCAATGGCGATAACCGGAATAACCGCTGAAATAATAATGAGATAGAGCGGAAACAGCCAGCGGGCGGTGCGTAAATGGGACAAGCTTAAATTGTCGATAATCGCTACGTGAAACTGCCGTGGCAAACACACGATGGCGGCGGCTGCCATTATGGTTTGAGCAATAAATGTAAATGAGCTAAAAGTAGACAAGGCTGCTTCGTTTAAAAAGCTTTCAAAAAAGGGCCCGCTTTGTGTGGTTTTCCAGGCGCTATAGCCAACAAACGCCACCAAAACCAGTGCGAGCAATTTCACCGACGACTCGAAGGCGATAGCTAGCATTAACCCTCTTCTATATTCAGTGACATCCGTTTGGCGGGTACCAAAATAGATGGCGAAAACTGCAATAAAAGCCGTTGCCGCAATAATAATAATGTCGTTTTTAGGTTGCTGGGTCAGTAGCTGAAACGTATTGCCAACTGCTTTGAGTTGCAGCGCGATATAGGGAATGGTGGCAAGTAACGCGATGAGTGTGACTACCAAGGCCACTGTTTGTCGCTTACCATAACGAGAAGCAATAAAGTCAGAAATAGTTGTGATGTGCTGCTTTTTACTTACCAAAGTCAGCTTATAAATAAACTTATAACCCACCACATATACCAAAATGGGGCCGAGCATAATAGGCAGATAAATCCAGGTATCTCTGCTTGCCTGTCCCACCATGCCGAAGAACGTCCACGCAGTGCAGTAAATAGCCAATGCAAGAGAGTATATCGCTGGGTGTGAGGTAAGCGCCCGCGCCGTTGGCGAGTTCTTTTCGCCCCAGCTTGCTAGAGAAAAAAGTAAAAATAGATACAGTACCGCTAGTGTAACCCAACCAAAAACCATAGCCTTCCCATTAACTAAAAATTTACAACTCGATGCGTATTATACCTATTGAGACCATCGTCTACCTACGACCATGGTCTCATTTTTAAATATTTCATGCAGGTCTAAAGTGATATCCAACCTCCTATAGGCTTGGCTTCGCTGCTTTTGGTGAATGTTGCTTGCAACGTGAAATCAGTAGCGACAATGTAAAAAAGTTAAGCGTTAGGAAAATGTAAAAAAACAACAACCGATTAACCTGACGTGGGGACGGAACAATGTCTTTTAGAAATAATGATGACCAAAAAGCATATTGGAAGGAGAACCTAGCTCTCCTTTTTAAACTTTTAGTCGTTTGGTTCGCTGTATCCTTTGGTGCCGGCATTTTGTTTGCCGATGCATTAAACAACATCCAATTCTTTGGTTTCAAACTGGGCTTCTGGTTTGCACAACAAGGTTCCATTTTAGTTTTTGTTGCTCTTATTTTTGTGTATATGGCGAAAATGAGCGCAATGGACAAACGTTACGGCGTAGAAGAGGAATAATACGATGGATGTTCAAACACTCACCTTTATCATTGTAGGCGCTACTTTTGCGCTGTACATTGCCATTGCGATTTGGGCCAGAGCCGGATCGACAAACGATTTCTACGTCGCTGGCGGCGGTGTTCCACCTGTACTAAACGGCATGGCAACTGCCGCAGACTGGATGTCAGCTGCATCGTTTATTTCCATGGCCGGTCTTATCTCTTTTATGGGATACGACGGTGCCGTTTATCTTATGGGTTGGACAGGTGGTTATGTTCTACTCGCGCTTTGCTTAGCACCTTATCTTCGCAAATTCGGAAAATTCACTGTACCCGATTTTATTGGAGACCGCTACTACTCACAAACAGCGCGAACCGTTGCGGTATTTTGTGCCATTTTCGTCTGCTTTACCTATGTGGCCGGGCAGATGCGAGGGGTCGGCGTTGTATTCAGTCGATTCTTAGAAGTTGATATTGTTACCGGCGTTGTGCTTGGTATGGTTATCGTCTTTTTCTACACCGTACTAGGTGGTATGAAAGGTATTACTTACACGCAAGTTGCACAGTTTTGTGTGATGGTATTTGCCTATGTAGTTCCTGCGGTATTTATTTCTATAATGGTAACCGGTCATATCCTTCCTCAAACTGGGTTTGGCGCCACACTGGCCGATGGGTCGGGTATGCATCTGCTGCAAAAACTGGATAATTTATCCACCGATCTCGGGTTCCATGAATACACCACAGGCACGAAAAGTACGATTGATGTGTTCTTCATTACCTTTGCACTTATGGTAGGTACGGCAGGTTTGCCACACGTTATTGTTCGCTTCTTCACTGTTCCTAAAGTACACGATGCACGTAAATCAGCGGGTTATGCACTAGCGTTTATCGCCATTGTTTACACCACTGCACCGTCTCTTGCTGCTTTCGCTCGCGTTAATATGATTGAAACCATAAACGGCCCTGAGCTTACAGGTACAAGCTATGAAGAAGCACCATCGTGGATTAAGAACTGGGAGCAAACCGGACTTATCGAATTTAACGATAAGAATGGCGATGGCGTCATGTTCTACTCTGGTGATGAGCGCAACGAAATGACCGTCGACCGTGACATCATGGTACTGGCGAACCCTGAAATTGCGAATTTACCGGCTTGGGTTATTGCCTTGGTGGCCGCTGGTGGTGTTGCCGCTGCGCTTTCTACCTCTGCTGGCTTATTACTCGTAATCTCCACGTCGGTATCTCACGACTTACTGAAACGAAACTTCGCGCCAGATATTACGGATAAGGCAGAGCTATTTTATGCACGATTGGCCGCAGGTGTCGCCATTGTCATTGCCGGTTACTTTGGTATTAACCCGCCCGGATTCGTTGCGCAGGTGGTCGCTTTTGCCTTCGGCTTAGCAGCGTCCAGTTTCTTCCCTGCGATTATTATGGGTATCTTTAGCAAGCGTATGAATGACAAAGGTGCAGTTGCGGGTATGCTATCTGGTATTGCCTTCACCGCGACGTACATTATCTACTTCAAGTTTGTGAGTCCTGAGGCGAATATACCCGACAACTGGTTGTTTGGTATCTCACCAGAAGGTATCGGTACACTGGGTATGATAGTTAACTTTGTGGTGGCATTCCTTGTCTTCAAAGTGACAGATGAAGCACCAGAGGAAATCCAAGAGTTGGTTGAAAGTATTCGCTATCCTAAAGGAGCAGGCGAGGCCTCTGCACACTAATGAATGAAAAACATTCGTAAGAAGATGCATTAGTACAATGGAAAACCAGCCTTCTAACAGTGTTTAGTGGGTTGGTTTTTTTCTTTTGTGCAAATGCCCCTTTCTTTAATGAATTAATCAATTCACTAAAGAAAGAGGCATAGGCAGAAACGGCGGCAGAAGTATCGACAGCTCCGGAGGTAAAAGCCAGATGCAAAAGTCAGAGGTAAACCCTTGATGTAAAAATCAGAGGTAAAGACCAGATTTAAAGACCAGATTTAAAGAAAGGCGCAGCGCAACTGAAAGGCCAATAGAACGAGAATAAGGATGAACAAATGACAGCAATAGCAAAGCAGGTTGAAGACTTTCTTTCTACATCAGCACCCTTTGATATGTTAAACGAGTCTCAACGCAATGACCTTATTCGACATGCTGATTTACTCTATGTGACAAAAGATAATACCGAGCATTTTAAAACGGGCGAGCCCCGACTTTATCTTATTCAAAGCGGTCAGTTTTCCGTGGAAGATGGGGAAGGCGCGGCTAGGCATTTAAGCGAGGGAGATTATTTTAATTATGCCGCAATTTTAGATAAGCGTACCTATCCATTGTCCATACACGTAGACAGCCCTGGCCTTGTTTACAGTTTTGCCGCTGAAGACGTATGTGCGTTACTTGAGCTTGTAGAGGTTAATAGCTTTTTTACGGGCTTGCGCAATAATGCGCTGCAAAATCACGCTATCGCCGACTCTAATTCCATGTGGCTATACAAGTCGCTGACCGATGTTATCGATAAAGCACCGGTGGCCGCTCACAGCAATATGTCGATAGCAGATGCGGCAATGTTAATGACTCAAGAAAAAGTATCGTCCTTATTGGTAACCGATAACGACAAGCTCATTGGCATAGTCACAGATAGAGATTTGCGCTCTCGCGTAGTCGCTCAAGCCCTTGATACGGCTTTGGCAGTAAAAGAAATAATGACGATTAACCCTACCCAAATTGGCAACAACCGAACGTTGTTCGATGCCATGGCGTTGATGACAGAAAAAAATATTCATCACCTGCCGGTTATCGACCATCTATCCCAGTCGCCTATAGGCATGGTGACGGCCAGCGATATTATTAGGCACCAAAGGGGCAACGTACTTTTTATTATTGGTGAGCTCACAAAAGCGAATAATCTGTATGAGCTCACAAGGCTGTCTTGGCAATTACCGCATTATTTTGCTGCGCACGCCAAGCGTGCCGGAGATTACGATATTGCGGGCAAAATCTTGTCTCAGGCAACCGACGTAATGACGCGAAAGCTTATTGGGTTTTTCCAGCAAGATAACGGTAAAGCCCCTATGATGTTTGCCTGGCTAGTGTATGGCTCGCAGGCGAGGGAAGATCAAACCACGGGCTCTGACCAAGACAGCGGGTTATTATTAGCGTCTACGCCTAACGAAAAGCAGGCCGCCTATTTTGCTGATATGACAGATTACGTGTGCAAAGGATTAGCAAAATGCGGGATTAAGCTGTGTGATGGCAACATTATGGCCAGTAATCCTGAGCTGCGGTTGTCAGTTGATGAAGCGGTAAAAGAAGCTGAGCGGTGGGTCGCAGCACCCACAAGCAAGGCCATTATGCACTTTAATATTTTTTTGGATGTACGCTGTGCAGCAGGTGATGCAAGCCTGTTCAAACAGTTGCAGAAAAGGCGAGCACCATTATTACAGCAGAAGATGTTCTTAGCCGCCTTGGCACGCAATAGCAATGATGTGTCTGTCCCCCTATCTATGTTTCAAAAATTTAGCTATGAAAAAGGACGTAAACAAAAAGACACCATCGACTTAAAAACCCGTGCCGTCGCACTGATTAACAACATTGCGCGTATTTATGCGTTAGCTGATGGTATTACGTTACCCAATACCGTTGCCCGTCTTGAGAGTTTGTCTGACAAGTCAGAGCTTTCTTCTAAAGATGCGGCTAACTTAAAAGATATTTGGGTGTTTTTAAATAGGCTGCGCTGGCGTCATCAGCTAGAGAACAAAGTAACCGATAACCTCGTTTCGGTGAGCATGCTGTCGTCGATTCAAAAGCACCAACTTAAAGCGGGCTTTAAAGCTATAGAGCGGGCTAACGAAGCCATGGTAATGAAGTTTTCCGGCGGGGTTGGTTAGCGCGCCTTCTGTCACTGGTGATAAGGATTAATGATACAAAGGTAAGCAAGGCTGGGGTGGGAAAGCCGCAAGGTGATCTAAAGCGTAAGGTAAATCAACGGGTAGGGTAAAACGATAGATGATATTGCAATGGCTTAAAAGGCAGCTTGCATTAACTGCAGGCTCGTCGCTAACAAAGCAACTTAGCGGTAGGTATATCAATAACACGGATTTACTGGCAATTGATGTTGAGTTGACTTCCCTTGATGCCAAAGTCACTGATATTACATCTATAGGATGGGTGGCAGGTAAGGGCGGGCAGTTGTCGCTGGGCTCTTGCGAGTATTTTGTTATAAAAACATCGGCTGCGTTAGGCCAAAGCCCGGTCATTCACGGGTTAACCCATGATATTTTGGCTCAAGGGAAGCCGTTAGCCGTTAGCTTAGATAAGTTGATGCCACGGCTTCAATCGTCAGTGCTGGTGTTTCACAATGCGAGTCTTGATTTAGCGGCGCTTAATAAAGCGTTTATAAAGCTGTCTTTACCCGCTATGGATGTTATCTATATTGATACGCTTAAGCTTGCGGTTTATCAGTTGAACAAGCAGCATCAAGTGCTTCCTACCAATAGTGCAACACTTACCGTGTGTCGACAGCGATTAGACCTTCCAAGCTGTCCTGAACACAATGCCCTTGATGATGCACTTGCCACAATTCAGCTGTTATTTGCTCAATTTGAGCAATTTGGGTTAGACCAAACCAGTCCGTTAACGCAACTGCTGCACACTAAGGCGGTTGGGAAATATCGATTGGGAGAAACACAGAATAGGTAAAAACACAGGGTAAATAAAAACACAGATTAGGAAAAAAGCTAGCTAACGAACCGCTAAGCCTACACAAGTACTCGTCTTTTGGTTTCTCGTACCGGGGTGTCAAATTCGGCTTCATCAAGCCCTTCTACTCTTACGCGATTTCGACCATCGGTTTTAGCGAGATAGAGGTTTTTATCAGCCTCTAGCATGACGTAGTCTATGGTTTTTTCATCGTCCGCTTTTTTAGTCGAGAGCCCTGCGCTTAATGTGACTCGATCAAATTCAGAGGCATCATGTTTGATATTCAATTCATATACGGTTTCTAGCAGCCTCTTTGTGACTGCAGCGGCTCCTCTTGTATCCGTATTCGGCAAAATAACTAAAAACTCTTCGCCACCGATACGAACCAACTTATCCATAGGCCGTTTTAACGTGTCGTTGATACATTGACTGACTTTCCACAGACAGCTGTCGCCGTCTAAATGACCGTACATGTCGTTGAAAAGCTTGAAGTGGTCGATATCTAATATGACAAGGGACAGTGGCGTCACATTACGAAGTCCATCGCGAACAAGTCTGGGAAGATAGTCATCTAGGTAATGGCGGTTGTATGCGCCAGTGAGTTTATCGATATAAATGAGCTTCTCGAGCAAGTCATTGCGCATTTTATTTTTTAGGTGAGACTTTACGCGATTTAGCAGTGTGCAGGCGTTAACTGGCTTTACGACGAAATCCACACATCCAGAGTTCCAGCATTTTGATTCTTCTTCCTCCGTTGAGGATGAAGTTACAAAAATAATGGGTATGGATTCACACTGAGGTTTTTTACGCAATAATACCGTGGTGGCGTGACCGTCTAATTCTGGCATGGACACGTCCATCAAAATTAGGTCAGGCTTTTTGAACCGGCAATGCTCGATGGCCGCTTTGCCAGAGTCAACTGAAACGCACGAAACCATATCTGTCAGCAAGGTTTCTAGTATGAGTCTGCTACTCGCATCGTCATCTACAATAAGAACGTTACAATCAGAGAGTGCTCTGTTGTCAACTTGTTCGATGTACACAGCAATTCCTCGTTAGGGTACTACTCTGAGGCAGTATATCTATTAACTCTACACCTACGCGAGAAAAAAAGTTATTCAACATAAGTTTAAATTATAGAAATCTAATATGTTGGCATAACTGATTTATAATCTCTGTGCATCAAATACAAAAAACCACCGCGCAGAGCGGTGGTTTACAACGTTTTCTCGTTTTCTAGACTATAACGCTGATGCTACATCAGCAGGTAGCAATACTGCGTCAATGACGTGAATCACGCCGTTTTCAGCCATTACATCAGCTTTCACAACGTTCGCATTGTTAATTTTCACTTTACCCATAGCGGCATTAACTTTTACATCACTGCCTTCCACTGTGGTCGCAGATGCAAGTGATACAACGTCTTTCGCCGCTACTTTACCTGCAACAACGTGGTATGTAAGAATTTGCACTAAGGTGTCTTTATTCTCTGGCTTTAACAACATTTCCAATGTACCTGCAGGAAGCGCTGCAAAGGCATCATTAGTAGGTGCAAAAACGGTAAACGGTCCGTCACCTTTTAATGTGTCTACTAAACCGCCTGCTTTTACCGCAGCTACCAAGGTAGAAAACATTGGGTTGCTCGCCGCTGTGTCAACGATATCTTTGTGGTCACCCATTTTATGGTGTCCAGCGAATGCAGATGAGCTCACTACTAAAATAACTAAAGCACTTAAAAACTTACGCATAATATTTCCTTTTGAGTTTATCCAACGGGTTATAAAACTTTACTATCTTTTAACAAGTTTGATTTCGCTTATGATTACGGTGGTTTCTCAAAAAGTGATGATTAACTTTATGTAACAAGAGAGCCCTTAGCGTTAAAATGCATCTGTGGAAGGGCGCGAGGCGATAAAATGTGCATTTATTTATTTTGTCCGGTGCAGTAAATAGAAAAAGAACTAAAGCAAATTGAAGGCGAATAACTCAAATCAGATACAGAGAAAAGCAAGTTTATCAGGGCAGTCTATACTTATAGTATCGAATGACGCTTTATAGCGGCTCGAAGCGCGCTTTTACTCAGCGGCTTCATTAAATGCCTATGAAAGCGCATGAGGAGTGTATGTCATGCCTGTCCAATCATTATTAACACTAGTAATAATAACGGTGTGTTTAGCTGCTTGCCAAAGTACACAGCAAGATGATCGTGCAACTGCAGATATCAAGCCCTTATTAAAAGATGAGTTATTCCCTAGTTACCCACTTTTTCGTGTTGAGTCAGAGGAAGATGTATTTTATCTCGGTGAAGAAGCAAAACGCTTTGCAGAACGTTCTGCCTACGACAACGCATTAAATGCAAAGAATGTTAGAGGCTTTGTCAACGCTATTTTAGACTACTCAGACAATGGCATGGTGTATCGCAACAACGCCAATACGGTGGCAAATACCACTTTTAATAACCGAGCGGCTAATTGCCTATCATTGTCAATAATGACCTTCGCCTTAGCCCAACACCTTGGATTAAATACTACATTTTACGAGGTAGACATTCCCGAATACTGGACCCGCAGAGATGGCTTTAGTTTGCTCAATGGGCATATCAATTTAAGAGTAAGCGCCCCAGAAACCTCAATGGCAATTACCATAGGAACAACCTACGCCGACGTGGACTTTGATCCACAGGTCATTCGAAGTCACTTCCCTCGCATTCCCGTATCGCAAAAAAGTGTGTTAGCCATGTTTTATAACAACAAGGGGGCAGATGCATTTGTAGCAAATAGCTATACCCGTGCATACAGCTATTTCAGAGCCGCAGCCAAAGTTGCGCCAACATTACAGCAAACCTGGACAAATTTAGGCGTGCTTTATCGTATGCAAGGAGATTTTGAACAAGCTCAACGGACTTACGAACACGCTTTATCTCTCGATCCTGAAAACTTAACCGTATGGGAGAACCTCGCTATTTTGTATCGATATCAAAATAGGCGGGAGGAAGCGGCTGAACTGTTTAGCAAAATAGAAACAAAAAGAAAGACTAACCCTTTTTATCATTTTATCCTTGGCGAGCAATCATTTGAGGATGGTAAGTTTGAGAAAGCGCTGAGTCACTATCAACGTGCTGTACGACTAGACAGAAAGAATCACGAAGTGCTATTTGGTATGGCTAAGACCTATTTCGAATTGGGCGATACCAACAATGCCGTGCGTTACCTTAAAAGCGCTGAGACTTACGCACCAGATGATTATAGCGCTGAGCGCTATTCATCAAAGCTTGCTGTATTGGCTCGACGCTGAATAGAGATGAAAATAAGCAGATAGAAAAAAGCCACGGACAAGCCGTGGCAGAAAGGTAACACTACAAAAGGAACTTAACTTAAATCACGCCCAGCTCACGAAGGCGCTCTTGCAGGTATGACCCTGCGGTATGACGTTCTGAAAGAACAACATCTGGTCGAGGGTGCAAAAACAAAGGCAGTGAAATACGAGCCTTTGTCATGTCTGCGCCATCAGGATTCACTACCCTGTGAGTGGTTGATGGGAAGTAGTGGCCAGATGCTTCTTGCAGCATGTCACCAATATTCACAATCAAACTACCAAAATCACAAGGAACATCTAGCCAGCTGCCGTCTTTCGCTTGAACCTGAAGGCCCGGCTCATTTGCAGCTGGTAAAATAGTAATTAAGTTAATATCTTCATGAGCAGCAGCGCGAATTGCGTCTATCTCTTCATCACCGCTTAGTGGCGGATAGTGAAGAATACGCAAAAGGGTTTGATCTGAATCTTTAATCATATCCCCTAACGGCTGACTATACTTATCACTTACTTCACTTGGCGAGTGAGACTCAATCCAGCTCAGTAACTCTGAAGCAAGCGTATTGGCTTCTTTGTAGTATTGAGATACCTGAGGACGTAGCTCCTCTGGACACTGGCCCCAAGGGTAGTAGTGATAATACTCTTTTATGTCTTTTTTCGTGAAACCCTTAGCTACCTCAGAAACACTCTGAGGGAAAAATCCGTCTTGCTTACCCTTGTTATAAAGGTAATCGTTCTTCTGTTCACTATTGAAGAAACCCTGCCAATTGTCATAAATACCTTGAACCAAAGACTGCTGAATAGGGTGGTTCTTAAGAACACCAAATCCAGTTTCCCGAAGTGATTTAACAAATTCTTCTTGTGCGTTTTCAGCTTGGTAATCAACAGCAACTAATTGCATAACGTTATCCCGTATATTTTGATTGCGGCATTATAAAGGTAGACGGGCTACAGAAAAAAGACGCAGGCGTTGATTCAGATCAACGCCTGCGAAGAATGTGCGTAATTTACATAAACCTGACCGTTTAGTCTAGTAAAAAGTTGACCAAATAGTCTGTCTAAAAAAATTTTAACCGAGAGAAAGGAAAATGCCAGCCAATGCCGCACTCATTAAGTTAGATAAGGTTGCAGCAATAACTGCCTTTAATCCCAGTCGCGCAATTTCTTTTCTGCGTGTTGGCGCCATAGCACCAATTCCGCCCATCAAAATAGCGATAGAAGAGAAGTTTGCAAAACCACATAATGCAAAGGTGATAATGGCCTGAGAGGCTTGAGACAGCTGATCTTGGTTTTCTAAAAAGCTGAGGTAAGCGACAAACTCGTTAACCACCATCTTTTGTCCAATAAAGCTACCAGCAAGTTGTGCTTCTTCCCATGGTACGCCGATTGCCCATGCTAGTGGCTGAAGAACAAACCCCAGGATCCCTTCAAAAGTCACGTTTTCATAGCCAAATAGCCCCGCGGTCCAGCCAATGAGGCCGTTGAACATGGCAATAAGTGCTATGAAAGCGAGTAGCATTGCACCTACGTTTAACGCTAGCTGCATGCCTGATGCTGCACCACTAGCAGCAGCATCAAATACGTTGGCGTAGCCTGCGCTGTCTGCATCTACGTCGTGTAAATCTTCATTTGGTTTAGTCGTTTCAGGCAAGATAATCTTCGCCATCAACAATCCACCAGGTGCCGCCATAAAGCTCGCGGCTAGTAAGTATTTAAGTTCTACGCCCATACCCGCATATCCGGCCATAACGGAGCCTGCGATTGATGCCAAACCACCTACCATAATGGCAAACAGCTCAGAACGAGTCATGTGTGGGATAAAGGGGCGAACTACCAGAGGCGCTTCGGTTTGACCGACAAAGATATTTGCCGCTGAAGACATTGACTCAGGTTGACTGGTGCCTAACAGCTTTTGCAGAAGACCACCGATAATTTTTATAACAACGCCCATCACCTTAAGGTGATAAAGCACCGCAATAAGTGCGGAGAAGAAAACAATAACGGGAAGTACATTAACCGCAAATATAAAGCCAAGAGAATTGTTGCTGAGGGGGCCGAATAAAAAGCTTATTCCGTCTTGGCTGTAACCAATGATATTGCCAACAAATTCTGTTGCTTTGAGGAGGAACTCTTTGCCGGGTTCGGAATACAGGACAAACGCACCCACTGTGGCTTGAATAGCGAATGCACCACCAACAGTGCGCCAGTTGATGCTGCGCCTCGCCGACGACATCGCTAATGCAATACCTATTAGGAGCGCAACGCCCAGTAAACCTACCATAATGTTATTCCCTTAAAGAAGCGCTTGCTGAATGTGTGATTTGATCACATCTAATGCAATTTGATTTTTTCCACCCTGCGTTACTACTACGTCGGCAGTAAAGCGGCTTGGCTCAATGAATTGGTGGTACATTGGTTTTACTGTTTCTTCATATTGCTTGGCCACAGACTCTATAGAGCGACCGCGTTCTTTTAGGTCGCGCATCATTCTGCGCATCAAACAAATATCCAATGGCGTGTCGATAAAGATTTTCACATCATATAAAGGAAGGAGATCCGTACGAGCAAGCAACATAATACCTTCAAGAATGATAACTGGTGCTGGATTTAAGCGCTCAGTTTCAGGCAAGCGAGTATGTGTTTTATAGCAATAGTGAGGATAGTCAATTGGCTGCCCCTCTCTCAACGCCTGCAAATGCGCTTTAAGCAACTCGTGCTCAAATGCGTTTGGATGGTCGTAGTTATTTTGCTCGCGCTGCTCCATGGGCAAATGGTCTTGCGCACGGTAGTAATGATCCTCGCGCAAAACCTGTACAGGACGGCCTTGTGCGCTGAATCCGTTAAATAAATTTTTCGTAAAAAGAGACTTCCCAGAGCCTGACGCTCCAGAAATGGCAATAATTAATGGCGATTGCATAGTACTTTAAAGCTGGTTTTGTTGGTGCAAAGATACGCGCTTAGCCCTCACGAATCAATGTTATATTCATGTTTCGTTAGTCTTTGGTCTGGTCTTTGCTAGGTCTTTTCTTGAAGTTCACCGATATTTCAAGGTATTGCAGGCCCTTCACTAAAACATGAAGAAGTTATCCAATTGGTCAATATTATTCACATACAAAGCGTTGTTGTTCAAATTTAAAGCAAGTTGTCTAGATCAACTCCCCTAGTTACCAATTATTTCTATGTCAGCTAAAGCGATTTTGGGTAAAGCATAAGAATGTTGTTTTGAGCGAGAACCTTCACCTTGTGCTCTTGGCGGATAGTAGGTTTCTTTTTCAGCATTAAAGTCGGCAAACACTTCATCAAGTGACGCTCGAATCTCGCTGAGGGTTTTATCTAAATTGGCGTTAAAGTCTGGCCTTTTCCGTTTGGTATGACCTAATTCAATAAGACGGCCAAAACTTTTATTCGCCAGTGCGACTAACTCATTAGGTACGTCTTTGTGCGGAGGCAATGGCACTCCAGGATTCTCGATGCAGAACTTCACTAACGCAGTGTAAAAACACAGTGGTTTGTTCTGTAACGTCACTGCATTATCGGTGACGCCGTTAGATATGGTTTTATCTTGCAAGTTGATAATAAGTTTTGGGGCTGGGGGCAATAATGCCTCTGCTCGCTGCGCTCTCTGTTTTGCAGTGGTTCTGGTGTTAATCGCAAACATTGGCATTATAAGAAGTGATGCGATCAACGCGGTCCAACTAAAACCAAGTGCGTTAGATATAGGTTTGCTTACTATCTCTATATCTATGCGTTGTTCTGCATTTCTTAACACCGTTGTATAGCTTTTAGGAAAGTTCGCTTTTGTGATTTTCTCGCTTTTAAATTCCACACCTTGAATCGACTTCACTAAAACAGGGTAGCCTTGGGTAGAGAGCTCCGCATTCAACGTTGTAGTGTATTGCCATATTGCGTAGCTATTTACCGGCGTTTGCAGGGTTTGATTACCCACATCTAAAAAAGCGCTGTCTAAACTAATTCTTCGTTCAACCTTATCAATAGCGCTATGAAGCGTGCTTTGATAAGAAACAAACTGTCCTGCAACAGCTATGCACTGCAATAAAAAGAGCAGCATCAATCCATTAATAACAATTCGTCGCTTAGATTTAAATGTCAGTTTATTTGAAATGTTCATCGGCAGCCTTCCTCAAGAACAATATTCTTATAATAGGGACGAGGATGTGCCATAGCGATATCATGGATGACTGACTGCATTGCGCAAAATAGGTCGGTGTTTTGAGTTTGCATCTTTAAATACCAACGCATTCCGCTTACCTGCTGTAATAATGGTGCGGTATAATTTTTTGACAGAATTTCTTCATCGTCTTTTGCCCAATAAGAAGAAATGATATCAACCTCACCAGCGAGCAGGGCACGCCTTAGTTCTTGATGTGAGCTGTAATACACAATGTTCACATTAGTGTCACTTAACCCAAGCCGCTTCAATACTGTTTTAGGTACTATGTGCCCCGAGCGGCTGCTAGGGTAGTCGAGCAAGCCAATTCGCTTGCCCAATAAATATTCTTTTTCCAATTTTGGCTTTTCTCGTAACGAGATAAAAAATGCCCCGTAATCTGGGTGAGATGCGATAGGCGTTAAGCCGTAGATATCGTTGGCTGCAAAGGCGTCTACTACGTTTCTCTTCACTAATGCTAAATCAACCACGCCGTGGTTGATATACCGAAAGGTGTCATAGTCGCTCTGACCAATTATTACCTTTACCTCTCCATATTGCCGTTTTATGACACTATTGTTACAGATTTTTTCGCTAGCAAGCTGTGCAATTCTGCTGTCTGTAACATATACTGAAAATCGGTCGGCGTTGGCTGAAAATTCGCCATTGCAGGTTAAATACTGACCTGTTTGTGGTGGTATGTCAGAAAAGTTCCGTAAATTTGAAAAATAATTGACTGAGACGCAGCAAACCGCTGCGAATAGTAACAACCACCATTTTAATGAAGAAACAATTCGAAGAGTTGTCAAAAAACGACCAATAAAGTTAATAATTGAAAGTGACATTTCAACAGCTAAGATTATTTATTGCAATAGGTAAATTTATTTGAATGGTCTACTGTACTGATTTTAATGAATTTTGTCTGGGTTAATCTGATTTTTGTTAAACGCTGTTTATTAGTCGCGGGTGTGGCAAGAATAGCGATGTAAATTGCGAGTTGGAAACAATAATAACAATAGGTAATTTAACTTGACCACCTGGTCAGCTTAAATAAGCGTAGCTGTTTACGATATCTGAACTCTGCGTAAACAAAAATGCAATTTTGTAATAAAAATGACACGAAGCTCGAAGACAATTTAGCCAAATCTTGCTCACAAGCAGGGCGAGCAAAAGTTGTCTGTAACATCTAATTAGAAAAAAATTCTAAACAAAAGGGAAACACACACATGAACTTCAAAGCAAAACTCAGCCGCGTTGCAATCGCAGTTGCTGTTTCTGCTGGCCTAGCTGGTACAGTTATGGCTCAAACAACAACGTCTGCAATCCGAGGCAATGTTGTTAGCGAAGCAGGGGCAAATCTTGCCGGCGCCACCGTAACTATCAAGCACGAACCAACAGGTACTATTTCGACAGCAACAACCAACGAAAACGGTACTTTCTCTTCACGTGGTCTTCGTGTCGGTGGTCCCTACACAGTTACTATCTCTGGTGATGGTTTCGTACCAACGAAGGTAGAGGATGTTTACTTATCACTAGATCAAGCGTTGGCGCTTCCAGTTACCGTTCAGTCGGCTAATGCAGCCGAAGTTATTACTGTTACAGGTACTCGAGCTACAGCTGGTTACAGCAACGAAGGGCTAAGCACGAGTTTAGGCCTTAAAGCACTTAGCGAAGTTGCTTCAATCGACCGTGACATTACTGATGCTGCACAACTTGACCCATTCGCGTCTGTAAACGTCCAAAGCGGTGGTTCAAAAGAGTTGAGCATTGCTGGTGCAAACAACCGCTTTAACTCACTTACTGTAGATGGTGTTGCGTTAAATGACCGTTTTGGTCTTAACGCGAACGGCTATCCTACACAGCGTTCTCCTATTTCTTACGATGCAATTGAGTCTCTATCAATTCAAACAGCACCGTTTGACGTTGAATACAATGGCTTTACTGGCGGTACTATCAACGCGGTAACTAAGTCAGGTACAAACGAATTTCATGGCTCAGTAGGTTACTACTACACTGACGACGGCATGATTGGCGAAAACAATGGTGACGAAGACTTCAACTTCGATTTCGAAGAAGAAACTTTTGTTGCTACGCTTGGCGGTCCGCTTATTAAAGATAAGCTTTTCTTCTTTGTTGCCTACGACAAGTTTGAAGCAGTTGCTCCGCTTAACAACGGCCCTTTAGGCTCTGGTGCGGTTAACGAACAAGAAAACATTACTCTTGATGACCTTGCTGAAGTATCTCAGGTTGTTTCAGACGTATGGGGCTTCGATGTTGGTAATTTCCAAAAAGACGCTGTACAAGATGAAAAAGTATTAGCAAACATCGATTGGAACATCGCAAAAGACCACCGCGCCAAGTTCACTTACATGAGAACTGAAGGTAACTCAATCAATGAGCAAAACGGTAACAACTTCCTTACTAACGATGAAGTACTAGGTGCATCGTCGACGTGGTACGACCGCTCAGAAGAAGTAGAAAGCTTTATTGCTCACGTGTTCTCAGACTGGACAACGAACTTCTCTACTCAGTTCAAAATTGCAAGTACAACACAAGCAACAGGTCAAGATTCGTTAAACGGGTCTGAATTCCCTAACTTTGCTGTTTTCCTTCGCGAAGTAGATGGTGATGAAAACTACCTTACAATTGGTCCAGACCGCTTCCGTCACGGAAACTCGTTAGACCAAGACTTCCTACAAATGAAAGCGGTGGCAATTTATACCACTGGCGATCACATTATTAAGGCTGGTTTTGAACGTGAAGAAGTTGATGTAGACAACTTATTTGCTCAGAACTCTGAAGGTTCTTACTTATTCGACAGTATCGATGATTTGCGCAACGCTCAAGCGTCAGCACTTTTATACGATAATGCGGTAAGTAACAACGAAGACGATTTGCGCGCTATCTGGGGTTATAACTACAACTCGTTATATATCCAAGATTCATGGGCCGCTACGTCAGAACTTACTATCGACGCTGGTCTTCGTTATGACTGGTACGAATCAGAAGGTTCTATTCGCGAAAACCAAAACTTTGTTGACCGCTACGGTTACTCAAATGCAAATGACATCGATGGCTTAGACCTACTTCTACCACGTGTTTCATTCCAGTGGTATGCATCTGATTACACGACAGTTCGTGGTGGTATCGGTCGCTTCTCTGGTGGTGCACCAAGTGTTTGGGTATCAAACAGTTACTCTAACGACGGTGTAATCTCTGATAACTACGAAGATTTCGGTTCTGGTCAAACTTACCAAGTACCGACTACGCCAGACCCAGTAACAGGTCAGTATATTCCTCAGAATATCCTAGATCAGCTTGCGAATACTGATCCTGATGGAGCAGTAAATGCGCTTCGCTCAGACTTTGATATACCAACAACGTGGAAAGTGAGCTTAGGTGTTGCCCACGAGCCAGAAATGGAAATGCTTGAAGGTTGGGTATTCTCTGCTGACGTTCTTTATAACAAGCTAGAAAACGCGACTTATTGGTACGACCAACGTTGTGAAGAGCCTGTTGGTACTGCACCAGATGGTCGTGGTGTTTACGACTGTAGTGAAGGACCAGAAGCAATCGCAACAGGATCTGTGGATGAAGGCGACTCAATGCTTTACGCATTGTCAGCAACAAATGCATGGGAAACTGCGTACGGTTCTTTCGATTTCTTCACCAGCTATACATATGCTGACGTAGAAGACATCGGTTACGGTACTTCGTCAACCGCAACGTCTAACTATTCAGACTTTGCTGCCTACGATCGTCAGCAGCCTCGTGCAGGAACTTCTAGTTTCCAAACTGAGCATTTATGGAAAATGCGCTTTAACTGGAGCCAAGAGTTTATCGATGGCTACCAAACTAAAGTGTCAGTATTCGCAGAACGTCGTTCTGGTCAACCTTACAGCTACACGTTCGACGAAAACAACGCGTGTGTGCTAGATGTTGGTGGCGGTCGTTGTGCTCGTGAAAGCCGTAACGATGATGCAGGTCACTTACTATACGTTCCATCTGGTATGGATGATCCGTTGTTCGCTTCATCATCTTTCGACGGTGATCCAGCGGCACAACAAGCGTTTTTTGATTACATCAATAGCTCTGAGTTAGCACAGTATAAAGGTGGCATTGCCGCTCGTAACGGTGACAACTCTCGCTGGTCAACAATCATCGATGTTCGTATCCAACAAGAACTACCTGCGTTCTACCCAGAGCACAAACTAACGGTATTCTTTGATATTGAGAACTTCGGTAACTTGTTAAATGACGATTGGGGCCGCATTGAGCGTACTCGTTACGAGTATGAGCGCGCAGTTGTATCAGCTAACATCGTAGATGGCCAATATGAGTACTTCGACCTTAACGGCGAAGACCGCATTCAGAACCTTGAGATTCTTTCTCAGTCTGTATGGCAGCTACAGTTCGGTATTAAATACGACTTCTAATCAAATGATATAAAATCTTTGTAGTGTAAAATGCCACTCCCCTTTATGGGCAGTGGCATTTTTTTTGATCTAATCATTCACCTTGGACGAAAGAAGAAGACTCTATATTCTGGAAATCAACGCAAGGAGGTCAAATGTCAAAGTCTATTCTTATGGTAATGACATCACACGAAATCATGGGCGATACGGGTAACAAGACCGGTATGTGGTTGGAAGAGTTTGCCTCTCCCTACTATGCATTCAAAGACCAAGGCTACTCCATTACACTCGCATCGACTATGGGTGGTCAGGTACCTATCGACCCCAATAGCCTCTCCGACGACGCGATGACCGACGATGCTATTCGCTACACAAAAGACGATATTGCTCGAAGTGCAATCGCATCTACAATTCCGTTAGAAGATGTGAGAGCAGAAGAATTCGATGCGGTATTTTACCCAGGCGGACATGGTCCATTATGGGATTTGTCGGACAACGCTCATTCAATTAAATTAATTGAAGATACTATTGCTGCGAATAAGCCTGTTGGTGCGGTGTGCCATGCGCCAATCGTACTTAAAGATGTGAAAGCGCCTGACGGTAGTTTTCTTGTTGCTGGTAAAGCAGTAACAGGTTTCACAAACAGCGAAGAAGCTGCAATGCAGTTAACCGATGTGGTGCCTTATTTAGTGGAAGACGAGTTGCGAAATAAAGGCGGTAAATTCGAAGCTGCAGAAGATTTTGCTGTGAAGGTATGTACTGATGGGTTACTGGTAACGGGGCAAAATCCACCGTCATCACGACCTGCAGCAGATGCTTTAATTAAGTTGCTGTCTTAGAGTGCTTAGGAGCACTAAAACGATGGTTCAAATAACGCGATAACGCGAACTAAAACGTAAAAAGCCGCCGATGACCTCACTTCATAGTGAATGTCCGTCGACGGCTTTTCTATAGGCTGTGATGTTTATTACTCGGCGCTACTTAGTTAGAGATTGTCTTAGTTAAAGACTGCCTTTGATAAACCCTGTCTCTATTAAACACTGTCTTTATCAAACATTATCGAACAACTCTTCCACACGAATTCGCAGTTCTTCAATCTTCTGAACATCCGCAGGGGCGATAAAGATTGTATCGTCACCGGCAATGGTGCCCAATACACCATCTTTCTTACTCAATGAGTCCAGCAAGCGTGCAATGAGCTGTGCGGCGCCGGGGCTAGTTCTAATGATAACCATGACATTATTGTGTACTACATCAAGCACAAGCTGTTTCAAGGGGCTTTTAGCGGTAGGCATACCCAACTCAGGGGGAAGGCAGTACACCATGTCCCCACGGGCGTTACGAGTACGTACTGCACCAAACTTACTGAGCATTCTTGATATCTTCGACTGACTGATGTTGTCAAAATCTTGGGCCTTTAAGGCATCTACAATTTCACCTTGTGAACCGTAGCTCTCTGCTTTAAGTATCTCTTTGAAAGCTTTAATCAGTTGTTCTTGTTTTGTATTAGCCATTCAGCGCTCTTTTTTCATGTCGTTTATCGTTTTCGTCGGTAGGGCGTGACAAAAACGTGAGAATCTGGTTTTTATTCGCATATTGTGCCCCACAGGTGGACTTTAGGCAATTTGTTTGCATAATCATCCATGATAATGAATATTGACAAAATATCGCTGCTTATGACGTCAATAAGACGATCAGGTGATTGAGTTTTCCCCCGCGTTGCATTAGTGTGACGTTCCGTTTAAATACGTGAGTAATCCCATAGGAGAAATGGTATGAAAGTAGCCGTGTTAGGTGCTGCAGGTGGTATCGGTCAAGCGCTGTCGTTGTTGTTAAAAACACAATTGCCAGCTGGTTCAGATTTAGCGCTTTATGATGTTGCGCCAGTTGTACCTGGTGTTGCAGTTGATTTAAGCCACATCCCCACTGCGGTTAAAGTAACCGGTCACGGTAAAGATGACCTAGCTGGTGCACTAACTGGATCAGACGTTGTTCTTATTCCAGCTGGTATGCCACGTAAGCCGGGTATGGATCGTTCTGATCTATTCAACATCAACGCTGGAATCGTTAAAAACCTTATTGAAGGTGTTGCTGATAACTGTCCAGATGCGTGTGTTGGAATCATCACCAACCCAGTTAATACTACAGTTGCTATCGCAGCTGAAACGCTTAAAGCAAAAGGCGTTTACAACAAAAACAAACTTTTCGGTGTAACTACGCTTGACGTTATTCGTGCTGAAACCTTCGTTGCCGAGCTTAAAGGTGTAGATGTTGCTTCTGTGCACGTACCAGTAATTGGTGGTCACTCTGGTACAACTATTCTACCTCTTCTTTCACAAGTTGAAGGTGTTGAGTTTACCGACGAAGAAGTGGCTAGCCTGACGACTCGTATCCAAAATGCGGGTACTGAAGTTGTTGAAGCAAAAGCAGGCGGCGGTTCTGCAACCCTTTCTATGGGTCAAGCAGCAGCGCGATTCTGCCTATCTCTTGTAGCAGCAATGCAAGGCGAGAATGTGGTTGAATACACTTACGTTCAAACTGATGACAGCGATGACGCAGCATTCTTTGCACACCCAGTTCGCCTTAGTGCAAACGGTGTTGAAGAAATCTTGCCATACGGCGAGCTAAGCGCATTTGAAGAAAAAGCGAAAAACGACATGCTTGAAGGCCTACGTGGCGATATCAAGCTAGGCGTAGACTTTGTAAACGGCTAGGGGTGAAATCACTGGCAGGCTTGTAAACGCAGGCCCGCCGTGAATACATCCTTGTAGGCTTCGCCACCGCATCCATGCGGTGGAGAGCCTGCTCATTACAAGCCTTCCAGTTTAAGCATTCCCCGCATAGCATCGATTCACTTCGTTTTAAAATAAGTAAATGAAGTCTGTTACGACCTTACGTATCCAGCCTTTTTGTTGCATCCTGTAGGCTTCGCAGCCACACCCATGCGCGGGCTATTGAAAGAGTAAAAGCCTGCTCATTACAAGCCTTCCAGTTTAAGCATTCCCCGCATAGCATCGATTCACTTCGTTTTAAAATAAGTAAATGAAGTCTGTTACGACCTTACGTATCCAGCCTTTTTGTTACATCCTGTAGGCTTCGCAGCCACACCCATGCGCGGGCTATTGAAAGAGTAAAAGCCTGCTCATTACAAGCCTTCCAGTTTAGGCATTCCCCCGCATAGCATCGATTCACTGCGTTTTAAAATAAGTACATGCAGTCTATTACGACCTTACGTCTCCAGCCTTTTTGTTGAATCCTTTAGGCTTCGCCGCCGCACCCATGCGCGTGCTCTTGAAAGAGTAAAAGCCTGCTATTAGTGTCCTTCCAGTGTAGAGCCTTGATATGTCGTAGCGCAGGCTTGATTTCAATCGTTGTGCCGTTCATTGCTTTTGGTCATTTCTTTTAAAACAATATGCTGCAAAATTGCTATGTAGCCAAGCGTCAATACAACGAAGAAGTCAAAGTAACCGCTATTATCTCCTTTCACTTGTATTAAAATGAAGGCGGAGATAATAAGAACTGCATATATTGAGCTGCTTATTTTTAAATAATTCATAATTGCGATAATTCCAATAGCGGCTTACGTAAGAGGCTTTCTGCTCAAGACTTTTTGTATTGTTACTGCAAATACAAGCCTAACAATATAGTGAGTGATACTAGAAGGTAACTGTCCCGAGTGCGTGAATTAGCAATACTGCGAATAAAAAATAAGACTTAACGCTTATCAATTTAATAGAAGGGTAGGAGATTTAGAGCAAATGGGAAAAATGAGGTATAAAAAAACCCGCGTTAAACGCGGGTTTTGATGTGCTTTCTTAAAATAACTTACTAACCAGTATTACGCATACCAATGGCAATACCTGCAATCGTCACCATCATAGCGCGTTCTAAGCTGGTATTTTGCGACTCATCACCTGCTTTACGGATGCGGTCAAGCAATTCAATTTGCAGATAGTGCAGAGGCTGCAAATACGCCGCGCGAATTTCCATCGACTCTTTGCCTTGAGGATCATTTGCCATAATGTCCTGTTCGCCAGTTATCGCAAGCAGAGAAGAAATACTCTCTTTTAACTCACTACGCAGTGCTTCACCAAAGTGCTTAAGCTCTTTTGGTACCAAGCGTTCGTCATACGCTTCACTGATGCGAGGGTCGGCTTTGTGAAACACCATATCTAACATTGATAGGCGTGAACGGTAAAATGGCCATTCGCTGAACATTTCGTTGACCACTTTCTCGTTTTCAGGCGTTTTCACGCTATCGATTGCACGCATAACGCCAAGCCAGCTAGGCAGTACTAAGCGCGTTTGTGCCCATGCAAATATCCATGGAATAGCGCGTAGACTTTCAATACCGCCCTGAGGTTTACGCTTCGCAGGTCTACTACCTAGCGGCAACTTGCCAAGCTCTTGCTCAGGGGTTGCAACGCGGAAGTAAGGAACAAACTCTTCATCGTGGCGTACAGTGGCGCGATAGTTGTCGCGGCCCTGGCCTGCCATAGTAGTAATAAGCTCTCGCCATTCTTCTTTTGGTGCCGGAGGCGGAAACAACATTGCTTCAATAATAGCGCTGGCATAAATACCTAAGCTACGTTTAGCAAGTGTTGGCATACCGAACTTATAGCGAATGGTTTCACCTTGTTCAGTTACACGGAAGCCGCCTTCGAGAGACCCTGGAGGCTGCGAATAAATAGCGGCGTGAGCAGGTAGGCCACCACGACCGATAGTACCGCCACGACCGTGGAACAACGTCAGCGACACATCAAACTCTTCAGCAATGGCAACGAGTGCTTCTTGAGACTGATATTGTGCCCAACCAGCGGCGAGTGCTCCGGCGTCTTTTGCTGAATCAGAATAACCTATCATCACAAACTGACGGCCTTTCACGTATCCGCGATACCAGTCAATCGACAGCAGCTTGCGCATTACATCAGGTGAGTTATTTAAGTCATCTAATGTTTCAAACAATGGTGCAACAGGCATTGGCCAGCTTACGCCTCTTTCTTGTAACAATAGCTGCACGGCAAGCACGTCAGAGGGCTCACTCGCCATTGAAATAATATAAATACCAAAACCGTGTTTACTGTGTTTAGCCACAACTTTACAGGTATCGAGTACTTCTTTTACGTCATCTGATGCATCCCATTTAGCCGGGAATAAAGGACGCTTTGAGCCAAGCTCGCGCAATAAGAACGCCTGCTTGTCTGCTTCGCTCCATTGTGCGTAATCACCAAGACCAAGATAACGCGTTAGTTCACTGAATACATCTGAGTGACGCTCTGAATCTTGACGAACATCAAGACGGAGCAGGTGAATACCAAATACGCGAGCGCGGCGAATAGTGTCTAGCAATAAGCCATTGGCTACGACCTGCATGCCACAGTCAATCAATGATTGATGGCAAAGCATAAGTGCATCAATAAGCTCGTCGTCGCTTTCAATCCAATCCGATGAATCAGGGTTTTTCCCTGCAAGATAGTCGTCAATCCCGTCACGAGTTTTAATGAAGCGGTTTACCAATGGACGCAACAGCGCGCGGTACGGTTCATTTGCATCGCCAACTTTAGCGCGAATATCGTCGTTGCAGTCGTACATTGAAAGCTCAACCTGCAGGCGATCTAAGTCGATAGCGAATAATTTCGCAGCTCGCTTTCTTGCCAATAACAATACTTGCTCAGTTACCTTTGAAGTAACGAATGGGTTGCCATCGCGATCGCCGCCCATCCAAGAACTGAACTGAACTGGCGAAGCGTCAAGTGGCAACGCAACATTGTAGTCTTTAGTAAGACGATCGCTTAACTCGCGAAGGAAGTCTGGCACCGCTTCCCATAGTGAGTTCTCGATAACTGAGAAGCCCCAGCGCGCTTCGTCTACTGGTGTTGGTCGTACCGAACGAATTTCTTCAGTATGCCATGCCTGTGCAATCAAGTCGGCGATACGGGTTTCCACTTTGCCGCGGTCCACATCGTTGAGTGATTCTTGGTGAACGGCCTGCAAGCAGTCGGCTAATTCTTTATGCTTGTGTATTAGCGTTCGACGAGTAACTTCAGTAGGGTGGGCAGTTAAAACAAGGTCGATATTGAGCTTGCCTACAGCTTCTTGTACTTTCTCAGTGGTAAGTTCGGCTTTATCAAGGTGCTCAAATAATGCATCCATCGACGCATCAACATTCATCGCTGCGTTGTACTCTTGCTCAGCAATATTGCCTAAATTCAAAAACTGCGCGAATGCACGACCAACGGTGAGTAAATCATCGTCAGACATGGTTTTGAAAGTTTCTTTCAGTTCTTCGCTACATTTTCCGTCGCCCTGATACGAGGCTCTGCCGTCGATTCGTATTTTTTCAATACGATCAAGCCAATCTTGACCCAACTGATTTTTAATCGTTTCGCCAAGTGTCTTTCCAAGATATCGAACGGTATCTTTTAGTTCAGCATCGTGATGAGTTTGCATGCTATCCTCCTAAATATATGGTCATAACCATACTGTGTCCTTTGCAACTTGTCTAACCTCTTTCGGTTATAATTTACAACATTTTGATACTTTAATAGACTTATTAACAATGCTGAAAGCAAGATAAATTGTGGTGTGATACACTCTCGCACCGGAAAATGCAGAAAAATTCTCGCAGCGTGCGAATTGTTTAAAATATGCACTGCATTTGTAATTTAATTTCAGGAGTTATTGTGACTGATACTTTCAATACAGTAGAAACCCAAGCAAGTTACGGCATTGGTTACCAAATGGGCCAGCAACTACAATCTAACCCGTTCGACGGCTTAGCGATTGATGCAGTTGTAGCTGGTTTAAAAGATGCGTTTGCGGCTTCTGCACCTCAAGTTGATAACGACACGCTTCGCGATGCGTTTGGTGAAATCCACAACCGTATGCAAGCTGCTAAAGAAGAAGCAAGCAAAGCTGTGATCGAAGCAGGAACTAAATTCCTGGAAGATAACGCCAAGCGTGAAGAAGTTAACGTAACAGAGTCTGGTCTTCAGTACGAAGTGATCGCTGAAGGTGAAGGCGACTCACCAGTAGCTGAAAGCACGGTTCGTGTTCACTACCACGGTACCTTAACTGACGGTACCACATTTGACAGCTCTTACGAGCGTGGTCAGCCTGCAGAGTTCCCGGTTGGTGGCGTCATCAAAGGTTGGACTGAAGCACTTCAAAGCATGAAGGTTGGCGCAAAATGGCGTTTATATGTGCCTCACGATCTTGCCTATGGTGAGCAAGGTGCTGGCGCAGCAATTGCACCTTATAGCACACTGATTTTTGATGTTGAGCTTCTCGACATTCTAGGTTAATCAGCCTATTGGGGCGCAGTATTTTGCTGCGCCCCAATCTCCACGCAAAAATCATCTGGTCTGAAAATTATCTGGTGTAGTAAGGCACCATCAATAAAAATCTTCTTTTGTTAAAAACACTCCCTATTAAAAGCACCTTCTGTAAAAAACATCCTCAGTTAATTGGCTTTTACCAAGGCCATATTCAATACCCCTTCCTTTGCGTTATGCTGTGTCATACCAGTCCGTATGGATAACTACCCACTCAGCGAGACTTAAAATGTGCGTAATCGCGGCGTGTTACCGCAGATGTAGTGGTTCTACATCGAGGTGACACAACAAAGAGTACGGACATTTTAAACTCGCCCTTCTGAGTGGGCAATTATCTATGCGGACTGGTATAAACGATTTTCGATCTGCTCCGAGTTGTTAAACGCAATGACGGCATTACAATAGCGCCACGCTTAAATAAGGAAAATTATTATGATTATCAAGCCTAAAGTGAGAGGCTTCATATGTACAAACGCGCATCCAGCGGGCTGTACAGCATCAGTTAAAGAACAGATCGCATATGTACAAGGTCAGGGCGACCTAGGTGATGGACCTAAAAACGTACTCGTTATTGGCAGCTCAACAGGCTATGGCCTTGCATCTCGAATTACTTCAGCCTTTGGATATGGCGCTAAAACCTTGGGTGTATGCTTTGAAAAAGCCCCAACGGAGAGAAAAACAGGTACCGCTGGTTGGTATAACACCGCTGCTTTTCATAAAGAAGCTAACGCCAAAGGTTTATACGCAGACACTGTAAACGGCGATGCATTTTCTGATGAGATAAAAGCAGAAACTATCGAAAAGATTAAGCAAAACATTGGAAAAGTAGACCTTGTTATCTACAGTCTCGCTTCACCGCGTAGAACAGACCCAGAGACGGGCGTAACCTATAAGTCTACTCTAAAGCCTGTGGGCCAAGCCTATACAACCAAGACTTACGATACTGATAAAGACAAAGTACACGATGTATCACTAGAGCCTGCGAATGATGAAGAAATTCTCAATACCATCAAAGTAATGGGTGGAGAAGATTGGGAACGCTGGATGGACTTTCTTCGCGATGCCGATGTGTTGGCAGAAGGGTGTAAAACAACTGCCTACACCTATATTGGTAAAGAATTAACTTGGCCTATTTATGGGCAAGCGACAATCGGTAAAGCGAAAGAAGACTTAGACCGTGCGGCAGCAGCCATTATTGGTAAAAATAGCGACCTCTTTGTTGAAGCTAACGTCAGCTCGCTTAAAGCACTCGTTACCCAAGCAAGTTCAGCAATCCCAGTAATGCCCCTTTATATCTCACTCATTTACAAAGTGATGAAAGAAGAGGGAACCCACGAGGGCTGTATTGAGCAAATACACGGATTATTCACTCAGTGCCTCTTTGGCGATAACCCCACTCTTGATGAAGCTAATCGCTATCGTATGGATGCAAAAGAAACCAACGACGCAACGCAGGCAAAAATTAAGGTGTTGTGGGATCAAGTCACACAAGAAAACTTCCATGAATTAAGTGATTACGCTGGCTATCATCACGAATTTCTTAAGCTGTTCGGGTTTGATATTGAGTCGGTAGATTACGAGCAGGATATGGATCCTCAGGTAAGTTGGTAAGCGCTGAATAGCGACTCTAAAACATGTTGAAAGCCGCCTCTAAAGGCGGCTTTTTTAAAACCTATTTAATGCGTTAAATGTAAAAATTAGCCGATATAGACCATAGGTTTACATTAAATTGTCGAAAATTTTGTCTTTATCTGTGATTTGCGTGGCACAAAGGCATTGGTTAATGCTAAAATCCCGATATTAAGTGAGAAGCTTTTGACAGTGTTTCGCTTATACAACAGTAACGAATTTGATATCAGAGTTATCGCAACAAATAGTTCAATTACTGCTGTCCAATAAAAACAGGGCGAGAAGCCCGCGTTAGGAATAAGCCGTTGCGGCAAAGTAGCAAGCAAACCGCGACTTTATCGGTAAGTTCCGCCAATCAAAACAAAAAAGGTGTTTAGCACCTGTTACTAGTACGCTTTTGCATGCTGACAGGCAGGATAACTGCGGTTATGCAAAAGGGTATTTATATTAGAGTAGTGCAATTACATATGATAAAAATCAAGAAAGGTCTCGACCTCCCAATTGAGGGAGCGCCAAAGCAGGAGATTGCTGATGCATCTGCTGCAACGCGCGTTGCCATTCTGGGAGAAGAATATGTGGGTATGCGCCCTACCATGCACGTCCAAGCTGGCGATGTAGTGAAGAAAGGTCAGGTTCTTTTTGAAGACAAAAAGAACCCTGGCGTTAAATTCACTGCACCAGTTGCGGGTGAGGTGGTAGAGGTTAATCGTGGTGCAAAACGAGTGCTTCAGTCTGTAGTTATCAAAGCAAACGGCAGCGATGCTGTTAAATTTGATACGCTATCTGCTGGACAAATCTCAAGTGCTTCACGAGAGCAGCTTCAATCAATCCTAGTGGAATCTGGCATGTGGACAGCGATTCGTACGCGTCCATTTAGCAAATCGCCTGCGTTAGATTCTGTACCAAACTCAATTTTCGTTACAGCAATGGATACTAATCCACTTGCAGCCGATCCGGCTGTGATTATTGCTGAGCGCCAAGAAGACTTTGCAAATGGTCTGAAAGCGTTAACGCAATTGAGCGGTGGAAAGACTTACGTCTGTAAGGCGCCAGGTACATCGGTAGCAACCGGTGATGCCGCGGTAGACGTAGAAGAGTTCGGTGGTCCACACCCAGCTGGTCTTCCAGGTACGCACATCCATTATTTGGATTCTGCTGGCATGAACAAAACCGTTTGGCATGTTAATTACCAAGACGTGATCGCCATTGGCGCATTACTGACAACAGGTGAATTAGACAGCAGACGTGTAGTTTCATTAGCCGGTCCTGCAGCTAAAAATCCACGCCTTGTTCGCACAACGGTGGGAGCTGATTTAGCAGAATTAACAAAAAATGAACTTGTAGACGGTGACGTACGCGTTGTGTCTGGCTCTGTACTTAACGGTACAACAGCACAGGGTGTTCACGGCTTCTTAGGTCGTTTCCACACACAAGTATCAGCATTAAAAGAAGGTCACGAGAAAAAGTTCTTTGGTTGGATTACTCCAGGCTCGGACAAACACTCAGTGACACGTGCTTACCTAGGCCATTTAGGTGGTAGCAAGAAATTTGATATGACAACAACTACCAATGGTTCAGAACGTTCTATGGTTCCAATTGGTAATTATGAACGCGTTATGCCCCTAGATATCATTCCTACGCTTCTGCTTAGAGATCTGATTTCTGGTGATACTGACGGTGCTCAGACATTGGGTTGCTTAGAGTTGGACGAAGAAGATTTGGCGTTGTGTACGTATGTATGCCCTGGCAAATATAACTATGCTCCTATTTTACGCGACTGTTTGGCCACGATAGAGAAAGAGGGTTAAGTCATGGGTTTAAAAGCGTATTTAGAAAAAATCGAACCGAACTTCGAGCCAGGTGGTAAGCATGAAAAGTGGTATGCGCTTTACGAAGCTGCGGCGACCATCTTTTACACGCCAGGCAAAGTAAACAAAGCAAACACTCACGTGCGCGATAGCATCGATCTTAAGCGCATTATGATTTTTGTATGGATGGCAACATTCCCAGCAATGTTCTTCGGCATGTACAACATTGGTTTCCAAGCGCAAGACGCGATTGCTGCCGGTGCGGGTACGTTGCCAGACACGTGGCAAGCGGGTTTGTTCTCTGCTCTAGGCGGAGACTTATCAAATGCCGGCGTACTAGGCATGTTCTTCTACGGAGCGTGTTTCTGGTTACCTATTTATGCCACTACCTTCATTGTAGGTGGTTTCTGGGAAGTCCTTTTCGCTTCAGTGCGTAAGCATGAAGTTAACGAAGGTTTCTTCGTAACCTCAGTACTTTTCGCTCTAACGTTACCTGCAACAATTCCTTTGTGGCAAGTTGCTTTAGGCATCACTTTCGGTGTTGTTATCGCGAAAGAAGTATTTGGCGGAACAGGCCGTAACTTCTTAAACCCAGCATTGTCTGGTCGTGCGTTCTTATATTTTGCTTATCCTGCACAAATTTCAGGTGACCAAGTATGGGTAGCGGCAGACGGTTACTCGGGTGCAACGTCACTAAGCCAAGCGGCTTCTGGTGAACTTGACTACGCAAACATGGATCACTGGATGAACAGCTTCTTGGGTACTATCTCAGGTTCTGCTGGTGAAGTATCGACCCTTGCGATTATTCTTGGTGGTTTATTCATCATGTATATGCGTATTGCAAGCTGGCGCATCGTTGCCGGTGTTGGTCTTGGCGTAGCGTTCTTTGCAACATTGCTCAATGTAATCGGTAGTGATACTAACGCGATGTTTGCAATGCCTGCATACTGGCACTTTGTAGTCGGTGGACTTGCCTTTGGTATGTTCTTTATGGCAACAGACCCAGTATCGGCTGCATTCACAAACCAAGGTAAATGGGCTTACGGTTTCTTCATCGGATTCATGACGGTATTAATACGCGTATTGAACCCAGCCTTCCCTGAAGGTGTGATGCTAGCGATTCTATTTGCTAACTTGTGGGCACCATTGTTCGACTATTTCGTCGCGCAGAGCAATATCAAGCGGAGGGTAGCACGTGTCGGCTAAGAAAGAATCTTTAGGCAAAACGGTAGGCATTGTTGTTGCCGTATGTTTAGTATGTTCAATTGTTGTATCTGGCGCGGCTGTTGGCCTGCGCTCGCTACAGCAGACAAACGCTGCTCTTGATAAGAAGAGTAATATCCTTAACGCTGCAGGCCTTTATGAAATGGGCATGAGCAACAGTGTTATCGAAAGCACCTATGACGAGCGTGTTGAACCGCGCTTCGTAAATCTGGATAGCGGTCAATTCGTTGAAGCGCCAACTGCAGATTACGATATGTATAAGGCTGCTAAACAAACTGAATACAGCACGCAAGTAACAAACAGTAATGTTGGTTTCCAACGCCGCCCTGACGTAGCAAGTGTTTACTTGGTGCGTGACGCACAAGGTGATGTTTCGCGCATCATTCTTCCAGTGCACGGCAGTGGACTATGGGATCTTATGTACGGTTTCTTAGCGCTAGATGCAGACGGACAAACTGTTCGTGAGCTTATCTACTATCAGCAAAAAGAAACGCCAGGACTAGGCGGTGAGGTTCAAAATCCAGCGTGGCAGGACAAATGGGATGGCAAAGAAATATACGAAAACGGCGATGTAGCCATTCGTGTAGTAAAGAATGCTAACCCAAGCAATCCTCACACAATTGATGCGCTTTCAGGTGCGACCCTAACAAGTAACGGTGTAGAAAACACAATTCGTTACTGGGTAGGCGAGCAAGGCTTCGGCCAGTTCCTGAAGAACCAAGCATGGCGTTCATAAGGGAAGTCTCATGGCAGATACTAAAGAAATGAAAAAGGCCCTCTTTGGGCCAATCTTGGACAACAACCCGATCGCCCTTCAGGTACTAGGGGTATGTTCAGCACTGGCAATTACCACAAAGCTGGAAACAGCGTTGGTAATGTCATTAGCACTAACAAGCGTTGTAGCATTCTCAAACTTGTTTATCTCACTTATTCGCAACCAGATACCTTCTAGTGTTCGAATTATTATTCAAATGACAATCATTGCCTCATTGGTAATTGTTGTTGACCAAATATTGAAAGCGTATTCGTATGAAATTTCGAAACAGCTGTCGGTGTTCGTCGGATTGATAATTACTAACTGTATCGTAATGGGTCGTGCAGAAGCCTATGCGATGAAGAGTCCACCTCTTATGAGCTTCCTTGACGGGATAGGTAACGGCCTAGGATACTCTTTTGTACTAGTCGTTATTGGTACCATCAAAGAGCTATTTGGCTTTGGTACTATTCTTGGTTTTGAGATCCTTCCACTTGTTCAGAACGGTGGTTGGTATCAGGGTAACGGGCTGTTAATACTGCCATTCAGTTCATTCTTCTTAATCGGCGGCTTAATATGGTTTATCCGTACTATCCGTCCAGAGCAAGTAGAGCCTAAGGAGTAAGTCGTGGAACATTATTTGTCGTTATTTGTTCGCTCAATATTTGTTGAGAACATGGCGTTATCACTTTTCTTAGGTATGTGTACCTTCTTGGCGGTATCTAAGAAAGTTAAAACTGCAATGGGCCTTGGTGTAGCAGTAATTGTTGTACTTGGTATATCAGTACCTGTTAACCAGATTATTTACGTTAATATCCTTGCTCCAGGTGCACTTGCATGGGCAGGCTTCCCAGAAGCAGACTTAAGTTTTCTTAACTTTCTTACCTTCATCGGCGTTATTGCTGCGTTGGTACAGATATTAGAAATGAGTTTGGATAAGTTCTTTCCAGCGCTATACAACGCACTTGGTATCTTCCTACCACTAATCACAGTTAACTGTGCAATTTTTGGTGGTGTAGCATTTGCAGTTCAACGTGAATATAACTTGACCGAAAGTGTCGTTTACGGCGTAGGAAGTGGTATCGGTTGGGCAATTGCCATTGTGCTATTGGCCGCTGTACGTGAAAAGCTGAAATACGCTGACATGCCTGACGGTATTCGTGGTCTTGGATCAGTATTCATGATTGCGGGTCTTATGGCGTTAGGCTTCCAGTCATTCACTGGTATTCAGCTTTAATCGAGCTCGGGAGCATTTAAATGAATAACGTAGAAATTTATCTAGGCGTCGGCATGTTCATTGCCATTGTATTGGCACTAGTATTCATCATCATGTTTGCCAAGTCTAAATTGGTACCAAGTGGTGACGTGACTATTACCATTAATGGCGATCCGGACAAAGCTATTAAAACTGAGCCGGGTGGCAAGTTGCTAGGTGCACTTGCAGATGCTGGTTACTTTGTATCTTCAGCGTGCGGCGGCGGTGGCTCTTGTGGTCAGTGTCGCGTAGATGTGCATTCAGGTGGTGGTGAGATTTTACCTACTGAGCTTGATCACATTACAAAAGGTGAAGCACGCGAAGGCTGTCGTTTGTCGTGTCAGGTTGCGATTAAACAAGACATGGAAATCGAACTTGAAGAGTCGGTGTTTGGTGTTAAGAAATGGGATTGCGAAGTTATCTCTAACGATAATAAAGCAACCTTCATCAAAGAGCTGAAACTTAAAATTCCTAACGGTGAAAGTGTACCTTTCCGTGCCGGTGGTTACATTCAAATTGAAGCACCTGCTCACCATGTTAAGTATAAAGAGTTTGAAATTCCTAATGAGTACCGTGGTGACTGGGAACGCTTTGGCTTCTTTGACATTGAGTCTAAAGTAGACGAAGAGACTATTCGTGCATACTCAATGGCGAACTACCCAGAGGAAGAAGGCATTATTATGTTGAACGTGCGTATTGCTACGCCGCCGCCTAATAACTTGAGCCTACCTGCTGGTAAAATGTCATCGTACATTTGGAGCCTTAAAGAGGGTGACAAAGCCACTATTTCTGGTCCATTCGGTGAGTTCTTCGCGAAAGACACTGAAAACGAGATGGTATTCGTAGGTGGTGGTGCAGGTATGGCCCCAATGCGTTCACACATTTTCGATCAGCTTCGTCGTTTGAAATCAAACCGTAAGATGAGTTTTTGGTACGGTGCCCGTTCACTTCGTGAAATGTTCTACACAGAAGATTTCGACGAGCTTGCTGCAGAGAACGAAAACTTTCAGTGGCACGTTGCGCTTTCTGATCCGCAGCCTGAAGATAACTGGGAAGGCGAAACTGGGTTTATTCACCAAGTATTGCTAGAAAGATATCTGAAGGATCACCCTGCACCGGAAGACTGTGAGTTCTACATGTGTGGGCCACCTATGATGAACGCTGCCGTTATCAACATGCTTAAAGATTTAGGTGTTGAAGACGAGAACATCATGCTAGATGACTTCGGTGGTTAATCTACGCAAATAACTTTATAAAAGGGGCGTAAGCCCCTTTTTTGTTTGTGTGAAGGATAGAGTAAGGAACCTATTGTGATTCGATTTTTTGTTCGAATTCTATTGGCTGTAATAGCCATAGCCATGGTAATGCTTGCAAGCTGCAGTGACAAAAGTCGTCCTGTTGTGCATCTGCAGGGACAAACTATGGGCACAACGTATAACGTTAAGTACTTGGCTGATAAAGGCAAGGCGGTAGAAGGTCTTCAGGCTGAGATTGATGCGCGTTTGGTTAACGTTAACAAAATGATGTCAACTTACGACCCCACGTCTGAGTTGTCGCGCTTTAATCAGTATCGTTATACCGATAATTTTGCTGTGTCTGATGATACTTTGCTTGTGGTTAATGAGGCATTGCGGCTGGCCAAATTAAGTGGCGGTGTATTAGACGTTACCGTAGGCCCATTGGTAAACCTATGGGGGTTTGGCCCCACTAAGCGACCTGAAAAAGTACCATCTCGCGAAGATATCGACGATATTCGCGATTACGTAGGTTATCAAAAATTAGGTACTACTCAGACGGGACTGAAGAAACAGCATCCTATGCTCTATGTCGACCTATCGACCATAGCTAAAGGCTTTGGTGTTGATGAAGTGGCTGAAATATTAGAGCAGTACAACATCGAAAACTACCTCGTTGAGATTGGTGGTGAGATGCGTGTTAAGGGATTACGTGGCGATGGTAGCGAGTGGTTAATTGCCATTGAAAAGCCAGTGACGACAGAACGCGCAATTCAAAAAGTGGTGTCAATTGGAACAAATGCAGTGGCAACATCGGGTGACTATCGCAATTATTACGAAGAAGATGGTATGCGCTATTCTCATCTTATTGACCCAACTACAGGATACCCAATATCCCACAGCTTGGTGTCGGTAACGGTTATCCATCCGTCATCAATGACCGCAGATGGCCTTGCCACTGCATTTAACGTGATGGGGTGGGAACAGGCTATTGAAGTGGCAGAGCAGGAAAATCTTGCGGTATTCCTCATTCGTCGCACAGATGATAGTTTCGAGGAGTATGCGTCGCCAGAATTTGATAAACTGGTTACAGTACATAATTAAGGGGATAACCAAGGGGTAGGTATGTCTACATTTATTCTCGCATTCGGTTTCTTTTTGACCATGGTTGCAGCCATGGCTATTGGTTACTTGGTGCAGCGAAAAACTATTTTGGGAAGTTGTGGCGGATTAGGCGCAATCGGTATAGAAAAAGCGTGTGACTGCCCAGAGCCTTGCGATCGTAAAAAGTCGCGTATGGAAAAAGAAGAAGCACGTCAGAAAAAACTGAATGAATGGAAGCAAAACCAAATTTTGTAAGTTGAAACGCGACCGTACAACTTTTCCAAAATGAATAAAGCCGCTAGCTACCCACTAGCGGCTTTTTTGTATCGGTTTTATTTCATGTTACTTTTAAGTTCATATACTATCTCTTAATAAATATTACCTTATGAATATGTCGATACTAAAGAAGAGTATTTATGAAGTTAGGTGAAGAAGGGTTTACTCTTATCGAGTTGATTGTTGTAATCGTTGTTTTAGGGATCCTCGCGGTGACCGCAGTGCCTCGATTAGTAGACCTAGGACGTGATGGTCGAATTGCCACCCTAGAAGCTGCAGAGGGATCAATGAAAACGGCGTCGGATCTTGTCAACTATAAGGCTAGGCTCGAAAATAAAACCGATTGCAACTTAGATCCCACTGTAGAACTTGCCGGACAAACTATTACCCTACGCTGTGGCTTCCCTTGCCCTCATCCGAGCGGTATTGAAAGGGCGATGGATGTAAGCGAAGGATTAACTTGGGGCGGAGGAAATTGTTCAGGTAGGTTGGGAAATATCAACCTTATATTAGATGATGCTCCGGACCCTTCAAATTGCAAGGTGAGATATGCAGCTGCTCGTTCAGCTGATTCAAAACCTATCATTAGTCTAACAACAAGCGGCTGTTAGAAACTTTATCATTTAATCTTCAAAGAGCACGTCTTACTGGAATAAGTCTTCGCTAGTCGCTACTATACTGTCTATATGTACAGTTTGGTATTAGCATACACTTATAAGCATCCTAGTACCGCAATGCGAGTTTAAATGCGAAAAATCATCCACGTTGATATGGATTGTTTTTATGCCGCTGTGGAAATGCGGGATAATCCTGCGCTTAAGAATATTCCCATCGCGATAGGGGGAAGCTCCGATCGCAGAGGCGTGATTTCAACGTGTAACTACCCGGCAAGAAAATATGGCGTACGTAGCGCGATGGCTACCGCTTATGCCATGAAGCTGTGCCCAAATCTTACGTTAGTAAAAGGCCGCATGGACGCTTACGCCAGCGAGTCTCAAAAAATTCGTAACATATTTTCTGACTACACAGACTTAGTAGAGCCATTATCATTAGATGAAGCATATCTTGATGTGACTAACAGTCAGTTTTGCGGCGGTAGCGCCACATTAATAGCGGAGGAAATCCGCGCAAGAATTGAAAGCGAATTGGGTTTAACCGCATCAGCTGGTGTTGCCCCATGTAAGTTCGTCGCAAAGGTAGCGAGTGATGAAAACAAACCCGATGGCATTTGTGTGATTACGCCGGATAATCTTGATGAGTTTGTTCGTAACATGCCGCTAAAAAAGATACCTGGTGTGGGAAAAGTGACAATGCAAAAGTTGTCTCGCATGGGGCTAAATACCTGTAACGATGTGCGCCAGTATCCTTTTGAGCGAATACAAAAAGAGCTTGGAAAGTTTGGCAGTGTATTGTGGGAAAGGGCTCATGGTATTGATGAGCGCGAATTGTCGGTGTCTCGCGAGCGAAAATCAATTGGTGTAGAGCGCACTCTTAGTGACGACATTCAGACGATTGAACAGTGCAAGGCATTCCTTCCCCATTTACTCGAAAAGCTCCACGAGCGCATGGAAAATCACAAGAAAAGAACCGGAAAGCCTGTGCGTTTAAGAACACAGGGCGTTAAGCTCAAGTTTAATGATTTTCAGCTTACTACCGTTGAGCATCGACATGCCATGCTTGAAGAGCATTATTTTGCAACGCTGATGGAAGAGGCGTTCGAGCGGGCCAACGGACGGGGAATTCGTCTGGTGGGGATACACATAGGTTTAGCTGCCCATCAATCAACACAGCAATTGATCCTACCCTTTGACGATTAACGCCGAGCCAGCCAAGCTAAGCAAAGAGAGCCAAGCAAATAGCGCTAAGCCATCTAACAAACGCAATCACATGATAAAGCTAGCTAAGAATAAGGACTCACAATGGAAACAGAACAGCTAATTACTCCAGGCCGCTACAAGCATTACAAAGGCAATATGTACGATGTGTATGAGATTGCCACACACTCAGAAGATGAATCGAAACTGGTGGTATACAGGCCCTGTTACGGCGAACGTGCGCTGTGGGTTCGCCCTCTCGATATGTTTACAGAAACAGTAGAGCGTGACGGAAAAGAAGTCTTGCGCTTTGCTTATATGGGCGATATTCCTGACGGTGAAAAAATGATCTAATACGTCGATTTAGCCATAGTGAATGCATAGTAAATTTTATGCTTAATATCAGCCATTAGTTAATGCTAGTTAAGGTTAATAGTCTGCAAAATCGTTAGCATCTAATTAGCAATGCCAATCAAGCTGCTACATTTTAGTATTCGATAAAATGACTGTTAAATTGTTAGCGTTAAAGTAATTGCTTTAAACGCCAGAGTATTTGAATTTCAGCATTGCAAGTACAGGCTACCCACCCAAGGAAATAAGAATGAAAACAATAAAGAAATCATCCACACATTCACTGTCGGTAATAGCGGCGGCGATAGTTGCGCTATCGACAGTAGCGTTACCAACCTCTGTATCATTTGCACAAGATAGGTTTGCAAACGTGGAAGTAAAAGCGACACCCATTAAAGGTGCCGTGCATATGCTAACGGGAATGGGCGGTAATATCGGTGTTTCTGCAGGTGAAGATGGCGTACTTATTATTGATGATCAGTTTGCTCCGCTTGCGGAAAAAATTGCCGCACAACTTGGCGAGCTTGGCAGCGACAAACCTAAGTATGTGATAAACACCCATTATCACGGTGACCATACAGGCTCGAATGCCTTTTTCCACAGCCACAAAGGCGCCACCATATTTGCTCACGAAAACGTGCGGGTACGTTTAGCCGGAGACGAGAACGTCGAGCCTGACGCTTTGCCAACGATAACCTACGAAGACGGTATCAAAATATATTTTAACAACGAGACAGTACACGTGATGCACCTTCCTGTGGGCCATACTGATGGTGACAGTGTTGTATGGTTCGAACAGCCTAACGTTATGCATACAGGCGACTTATTTTTCAATGGCATGTTTCCCTATATAGACCAAGGTGCAGGCGGCAATGTAGTAGGGTATATGGAGTCTGTGCAGCATTTACTGACAAAAATAGACGATAGCACCATGATTATTCCCGGTCACGGTGGTGTAGGCACTAAGGCGGAATATACGACGTTCCTTAACATGATCAGTGAGACATTTGATTATGTAAAAGCTCTTAAGCAAGAGGGTAAGAGCCTTGATGAGGTAAAAGCTATGGGGCTTGAAGATAAGTGGGCTAAATGGAGTTGGAACTTCATTAACGAAGAAAAATGGATCAGCACGCTTTATAACGATGCCTAGCATTAATATTAGTCCGCATAGGTAATTACCACTCAGCGAGGCTTAAAGTATTCGTAATCGCGGCGTGTTACCGCAGGTGCAGTGGCTCTGCGTCAAGGTGACACATCAAAGAGTACGGAGATTTTAAACTCGCCCTTCGGGAAGGTCTGGCAGGGGAGCCCTAAAAAAAGCAGCTCCTTGAAACAAGTCGCTTCTTACAAATAAAGCATTTCGTCGCGAGTGGGAGCAAGCACTCTTAGCACTTTGTTTTGCAGCGGGTGGGGCACGTCTGCCTTGTTCATTGCATTAATCAGTAAGTCGACGGTACGGTTGAAGTCGGCTTCAGTAATATTCATACCACCGTGCACTTGCTCCATGGTATCGCCTGAATACTCGCAGGGGCCGCCGGTGCGATGGCATATTTGTTCACTTAATTTATCGATAAAGCGATTAATATCTGCGCCATCGAAATAGGCGAGAATAACGGGGTCGCGCTCAATCTCAACAACAAAGTTTTCCACTATCTCTTCTACTTTTTTACTGCCGCCCAGCTCTGCGTATACGCTTGATGATGGGTTTTGGTCACCAACGGTGGTAGAGCAGCCACTTAAGCCGACAATTGCTACAAAACTGATGAGGGGGAGAATACGCGTTATCAACATGATGTCACCATAACTGGCCATTTATTGAGAGATACAGGCCGTTTTGATCTTGTGCGCCTGCAATACTGCCAAGTTCAGCCCAAGCAAGGGTAAGTGCAACGTGTTTGTTAGGGATGTAGCTAACAAAGTAGTCCACCCAATCATCTTCACCTAAACCTAAGTTATCAGGTTTCTGACGATATTCTGCGCCAATGGCAACGCTGCGCGAAAGCAATATGCCTGCTGAGGCTTCAAGCATAACTTCATAATCGTTGTTTTCAGCACCGCCAAACCCCAGCAAACCAAGCTGGTTGGCTTTAGTAGCTCGCGCCGTCACATTCCACACCGCATTGAAACCTGCTACAGCACCTAGATGAATCTTAGTAGCAGCAATGTAATAGTCGGTACCGTTTGATGATGAGTCAGCGCCAAGTAGCTCTGCAATTGCACCATCTTCAAGTCGTTTGTGTTGAAGACCAATGCTAACTTGAGGCAAGCGAGAGTAAACCGCATCTCCGTAAAGGCGGTATTTCACCCCAAATATATTTTGCCTTATGTCGCCGCCAAGCTGTTTAAGGTCAAAGCGCTGGTGGGCTGCACTAATTTCGATACGGTCGTAAAAAGAAGCAGACACACCCATAACATTCAGACGATAGTCGTCAAGGTCAACCTGTGTCATCACAGCATTAACAGAGACTTGGTCTTGGGTATCGTAGCCAGCCAACGTTGCCCACGGAACTATGCCGCCACCACCAGAGCCTTCAACTTGGATAAGCCCTGCAGTGCCAAGTAATTTACCGTCGCCAGCGAGAGCTTCATTGTTATAAACAATCAGTAAAAGGGCGCATAACATCGCAGTACAGTGTTTCATCATGATAACCAGTCAGTGTGTTCGTTTTCTTTGTACCATTGCATAAACTGCTCTACCGGTACTGGGCGAGAAATGAGGTAACCTTGGGCATAATTACACCCCCATTGATTAAGCAACGACAGACTAGGTAGGGTTTCAACGCCCTCAGCAATCACTTTTAAGTCAAAGTTATGCGCTAAGTCGATAATGGTTTTTACTATCTGTTGGTCACTTTGGTTTTTATCTAAATTCAGTACAAAGCTTTTATCTATTTTAAGTTCATTAACCGGTAAGCTTTTTAAATACGATAGTGATGAATAACCGGTACCAAAATCATCGATTGCCAGAGTAAATCCCGCCTCTCGATACAAACCAAGTTCACTGTATACACCCTGGGCATCACTGACTAAATCATTTTCGGTTATTTCGAAAGAAAGTTGAGTGGGGGATAGCCCGGCTTCTGCAATACGGGATTTTATTTGTGGTAGTAGTGACTTATTCAATATGTCTTTGGCAGATAGATTAATGGCAACGCACACCTCTACATCGTTATCCACCAATGTTTTAGTATCGTTAATGGCGCGTTTAATTACCCAATCGGTAACCGCTCCTATCAGCCCTGCCTGTTCGGCAACTAATATAAATTCATCAGGGCCCACGAAGCCGAGAGTTTTGCTGGTCCAGCGCATAAGCGTTTCCGCATGACTTATCGAGCTACTGTCTAAACACAACTTGGGCTGATACACCAAGGAAAGTTCAGGGCTATCTCGGTGCAGAGCCTGCTTTAATTCGGTAATAATGCTAATACGTCGAGTGTATTCAGCGTCGAAATCTGGGCTGTAGCGAATGCGGTGCTCTGGTAAATGGCGTGCATGGTCTAATGTAATCGCGAGGCGTTTTAACAGAGTGGATGGGTCATCGGCGTCTTCAGGGCAGTGTAATTCACCAAAGGACAGCTTCAATGTAATCACAACGCCTTCTGCGTAAATAGGTGCCTCAAGCTCAGTCTGAATAGCGGCTAAGTCGTTACTGCTAAGCCTAGATTCAGGCATCCATAAAAACTCACCACCGTTTAGTCTTGCTGCCATACCGCCAAGCTCATCTAAGCGCCCCGCTAGCGTATGTAAGCACAAGTCGCCGTTGCTGTAACCAAACACATCATTCACATTTCTAAAGCTAAGAATGTTTATCCCAATGACGTCAAAAGACTCTTTGTTAAACAACTTTTTATTGATGACATCGGCAATGTGATAGCGGTTAACGAGGCCAGTGAGCAGGTCGTGGCTAGCTTGAAATTGAATTTGTTCCTCACGCATTTGAATATTGCTTTGCATTGACTGAAAAGAGTCGGAAAGCGCCGCGATTTCTGTGGTGTGGGAAGTAACAAACGTTTTGTGGTTATACACACCCGCCGCTATCTCTTGCGATATTGTAGATAAACGGCGAAGGGGCCGTGATATCCGTTTTGCGAACAATGCAGCAATAATAAGCGAGATCGCAAGAAGCAGGGCGGCAATGATGCTAATTTGCTTTTGCAGTTTGGCAAATTCGGTTAATAGCGTTTGAGCGCTCTCTGAAAGCTCTAGCGTTATTTTTGTATCACTATCGCTAAACAACGTTATGTATTGGGTAATTAGCTGTGCTTGGTTTGAGGGGATAAAAGATAACCAAGACAACTCGTCTACGCCGTTTACACGTTTATAATTTTCTTGAGCGTCACTCAGCGTACTTTGCTTAAAAATGATGCTGCCTTTTTCTTCTGCCACAATAGCGACATCAGACAGCGTAATTGATTTCAAACGAGCTAAAACGGGTTCATCAATTTTAAAGCCAATAGCAGCGATAGCGATGGGGTTTGGCGCTTCGACAAGTAAAAGTAACACTTGATAAAGCTCATTATTCACTACAATAAATGCATTTTCTCCACCTTGTCGCAGCGCATTTTGCACTAGCTGAGGGTGGGGGAATTGCTGTCCCGATTGTAATCCTTTAGAGGTGCTGCTGGTAATACTGCCTGACAACGATAGCAATGCCACCAGGTCTGCGCCAACTCGGTTACCGTGGTTTTCTAAAGTGCTTGTTATGGTGGCGTTATCTTGTGAAGCTACTGCGCTTTTGAAACCAAAATCATCAGTAAGTACTCTCGCATTAGTAAATAGCTGTTCTTCACGGTTACTAAAAACCTCAGCTACCACGTAGCGTGCAACTTCAAGACTCTCTGCTAATTCACGCTTGGCATGTTCAGTGGTCGACGACCACACGCTCAACAGTATTGCTAATGTTGACAGTAAGACTAGCCCTGCAGACAGTCTAAATACATGTTGATTGAGAGAATATGACTTCAATGGTTGTCTCAACCGCCAAATCGGCTAGCACCGAAAGTACGCTTTTTAGGTGGCGGAGCGCGGCGGACTAATTTAACGCCCGCTATGGAGGTACCGTCGCTATCTTTTAGCATTACTTTCACTTTAAGGCTGCCATCTATCGATAAGTCTTCGTGCCACACTATCACAGTGTCTGGCACTGACTGGTCGAAGCTCGCTATGCCGTTGCTATCAGACACGCTGGTTATTTCTCCGTCGGACACGTAGATATGCCCCACCATATCGTCATGTATGTTACAGCCAAGAGTACCAATACCTGCCTTATCAAACAGAACAGGATCGACATTTGAGCCTTTATACAGCTTTATTTCGAACGGTTTAGTGGGGGAGAAACTATAAACGTGATGACGTATATCATCGCTGTTGGGAAATTTGACCCTTTGGCCTTTTTGAATGGCGATAACGCGAGGCAAAAACTGCTTATCTACTTGGTCCATAATGGCCACCTGCTCACCATCGCTTTGAATACTGCCCGTAGCAGCGTGCTTTGCAGTTTCCTGATGAGTGGTGGCAGTGACGCTGGTGGACGTATTTAGCGCGTTGGAAATAGGGAGAAATGCGACCACAGCATTGCTGACAGGCTTATTGTCTTGGTCGACAACGGTCACCTTGCGGGTAGCTGCAGTGCAGGACAGTGAAAAGCTCAACGTAAAAAGTAACGCATAATTTAACAACGTTCGAAATTCAACAACTTGCTTAACCATGGCTTATTCCTTCCGTTGTTTTTGTTTTACTAAACATAGCAGTATTTGTACTTCTACGTACATTAAAAACTAAACAATATTACGACGTTGATTGAACGCTAGTTATTAATTTAAATCAAATAAAACAGACGAAACACGTAGCAGCACGTTCTTTATGTAAAATCGGTGCTACTTTGTAAATGTCTGTATGTAAAGCTGCTCTACCTTGTCTCTCGCCCACTGAGTTTTGCGTAAAAATTTAAGCGACGATTTAATCGAGGGATCGTTATTAAAGCAGTTAATTCTAATGCGATAGTACAATCCTTCCCATCCGTAACGTTCGTGCAGTTGAGTGACGACTTTCTCGAGCGTGAGTCCGTGAAGGGGGTTTTTTGGTTGTTCGGTCATGTGGTAGCCAAGCGTGTTTTTTTAATATAGTAACATAACTCAATTAGCCATCGTAGAAGGCGTCACGATCATATCAATGGTTCGTCAGCACGTGTCTGAATGTACTAAACGATTAGTTTGGGCGTGTTAAGACTTAAGCCAAACGTCAAAGTATTATTCTACCCTGACCCCAAATATACTCTCATCAGTCTATTTTCGTTTCATGTTCTCAAAGAGCGAAGGCTCCCAAGGCCGCATTGCCATGAGTAACCCCACATGCTTACGCTCTTCAATTGGCAAGTCGTTGTCTTCGCTGCTTAGTTTGGCCGCCTCTTGCCTAAGTTGTTCTAAGCGTCGTTGAATAATAGAGATAGATGATTGTGAATAGCGACCTCGCAAGTAAAAGCGAAACATCCACGGCTCGTTTTTCTTCGGATCCATAAACTTCACCATGACTTCTTTTTCCATGAATTTCTCTAGCGGTCCGCCGGGGATCCAGCGAAAATCTTGAGCAATAAGCAGTTTGTAATGGTTGTTCGGCAATAGTTCGATAAGCTTAAGTCTATCGAGGGTTGTCATTAGCTTAATGCCTTCCACTTCATCAATATCGTAATATTCGATAAGTTCTGAAAAGCGCCAACCGTCTCTTACACACACTGCGGCAAGAAGTAATTTCGGGTTGGCTAGCAGCTCCATTTCTTGTTGTTCAGATAGCTGTGAAATCTTCTCTTGCTGTTTTTGTGAAAGACTAAATAAATCGCTTAGTGACAAATTTAAGCATTCGCAAATCTGCTCTAATTTATCCAGGCTAAACGCTTGTAGCGAAAAATTGCGCTTCACGCTTGCCTCGCTCACGCTAAGCGTTTCTGCAAGCTGCTTATAAGTGAATCGCCGTTCGCGTAAGCATTGTTTTAATGTGTCGTAGACAAGACTGATTTGGCTCATGGTATTAATATTTTATACTTGTGGTGTAATTTAATACTACATTAATCATTTTGGTTTACGAAATTTATTCTTGTCTCTAGTGTAGAACGTGTTCAGGCAAACCTTGTCTTAACACACTAGGAGCAAGTGATATGACATATACACGTTCAACATTGATGTTAACTGCATTACTAAGTAGTGCGCTTCTTACCCATTCTACATTGGCAGATGATTCTATTCACCATAGTGGTAAAGCCAGTAAGCACAGTGCGCTAGCCGCATCTGAAGGTTTAGCGACAACGGCCTCAGTAGCCAGTGCGGTAGTGGCAGTACCTGTGGTACTGACTGGGAGTGTTGTTGTGGCGGGAAGCGCGGTGGCAGAAAGCGCCGTGAATGAAAGTGCTCGCAACCTTCATCAAGCTAGCCATCAATCTTCTGTGGCTCATAACCAGCCTTTGGTTATTACCGAGACAATTATTACTGCCGACCCCGCCCCAAACCAAGTGGTTACCACTAAAACTAAAGTAACTACCACGACAACTAATACTAAGCGGTAGGTTAGGCATGAAAACCTTCTTAACTTCAATCGGGTTTGCCGTTGTACTCTTGATGTCTAGCCTTCAAAACGTACACGCGGGAAGCCAGCAGCATGGTAAGCCCAGCTTTACGCCAGAAGCGATTGCGACCTTTTCAAAAGATGTGGAAAAGTATGCGGCAAGTGAAGGCGCGCGGGCGTTTATTATCGCAAGGCGTGGCAGACCTATTGAAGATATGCCAAAAGGCATTCGCTTTACCCATACCGCAATTGCTATTTACTCAAGTATTCAGCTGAGCGATGGCAATACAGCTAAAGGTTATGCCATGCACAATTTATATCAAGACGCTGAAGAGCTGGGAAAAAGTCACTTAATTACCGACTATCCAGTAGATTTTTTCTGGAGTGCCTATGCGCTGGAAGCAGGAATAATTATTCCTTCAGTAGAGGTGCAACAGGCTTTGATAAATCTATACCGAGATGACAACGCTAAGTTACTTCACAATTCTCGGTATTCGGTGGTGGCAAATCCGTTTAATAGCGAACGTCAAAACTGCACTGAATACACCCTTGATGTATTGAACGCGGCAATGTACTCAACGACAGATATTGCGCAGCTAAAGGTAAATGCGAAAGCGCATTTTACGCCGCAAAAAGTAAATATGAGCCGGGCTAAACTTGGTTTGGCAAGTATGTTTAGCGATGGCGTAACGCTGTCAGACCACGGCCGCAAGGTAGAGACCACCACCTTTGGTAGCCTGGCCCGCTACATGCAAAAGTACGATTTAACGAACAAGGCAGTTACGTTTACCCATACGGGTCAAATAAAGAATATTTAGGAGTTTTACTATGCAAAACCTTAATAAACCAACTAAAGCTTTTCGTATTGCGTCACTAGCAGCACTCGTTGTAGGAGTAGGCGCGTATTTCATAGGTTTATATAACGCGCCTATGGCCCTGAACGAAAAAGGATACTATCTTACAATCATGTTGTTTGGCTTATTTTCAGTGGTAAGTTTGCAAAAGACGGTACGTGATAAAATGGAAGGCGTGCCGACTACCAAAGCGTACTTTTTAGCATCAGCAGTAGCAACCGTATCAGCCATCGTATTATTAGTTGTAGGTCTATTAAATGCTGAACTCTTATTGAGTGAAAAAGGTTTCTTCGGCATGGCGTTCACCCTAAGCCTGTTTGCCGCTATCACAGTGCAGAAAAACGTACGGGATAGCCATGCTATCGGCGAATCACGTAAGGCAAGTATCGAGCCTCGCAAGACCGATAATGAACAAGAGTACAGCGCTTTAGAGGCTGAGGACTCACCAAAAGCAAAAGCGGTATAAAAATAAATGGGGGCAGAGTGTCTTATGTTATTAAATATAAGAATAACCTACTCTGACCCCATTAAATTCAAGAAAAAATGGGGTCAGTGTGCGTTTTTTACTGACCCCATTAACTTTAATTGACTCTGACCCCATTAAATATAATGTTGAATTGATTGATTGTCGCTGCTTGCGTATTCTCAGTGCTGAAGAATTAGTAGCAAAGGGAAAGCCAAGCAGTGTGTGAACTTTTAGGCATGAGTGCCAATACCCCAACAGATTTATGTTTCAGCTTTACCGGGCTTACCCGCCGTGGCGGTGAGACTGGCCCGCATAAAGATGGGTGGGGAGTGGCATTTTACGAAGGTAAAGGCGTAAGGATGTTTCACGACCCTGAGCCGAGCGCTACATCACCCATTGCAGATTTTGTTTCTACGTTACCCATCAAAAGTAAAACCGCCATCTGCCATATTAGACAGGCGAATGTGGGTAACATCACGTTGGCGAATACTCACCCCTTTGCACGTGAACTCTGGGGGGAATATTGGGTGTTTGCGCACAACGGCCAAATACCCAGCTTCTCTGCTGCAAAAGGTATGTATGAGCCTGTGGGCGATACCGACAGCGAAGAAATGTTTTGCGACATTATGAACCACGTACGACAACATTTACCGCGAGATACATCGCCCCTACAATTGGTCGATTGCCTTGTTTCATTAGCTCAAGCTTATGCCAAGCAAGGTGTCTTTAATTGTTTATTGGGTAACGGCGATTGGCTATTTACGTTTTGCAGTACCAAGCTTGCCAGTATTACCCGTAGAGCACCGTTTGGGCCAGCGTGTTTAAAAGATGTGGAAGTAGCCATCGATTTTGCAGCTGAGACCACACCGAAAGACGTAGTGAGTATTATTGCCACAGAGCCCCTTACCAATGATGAGCAGTGGGATGTTTACGAACGAGGGGAATGGAAACTGTGGCAAGAGGGAGAAGTGATTGCTGCTGGCAAAGTAGATGTGCCCGAACATAAAAAAGAATCGGAAATGGTATCTCCCGACCCAGATATTGAAAGAGAACCGTCAGCTGATGAGAACCAAGGCTAACGTTCTCTTTTAGTCCCTTCGTTATCCCTTTTTTACCATGTCCTTTATCACGTCCTTTACTACATTCTTAACTATATTGTAGCGAGCGGGCAGCGCGGCATGTGCTGCCTGAACGCAGTAAAGAGGTTCGGCCACATCATTTTTAGGTGTATACATCACAAGCTCATTTGCCACGTTAACAAACTCTAGTGTGCTGCTTGGTAACACAGTAAAACCAAGCCCTTTACTCACCGGAATAAGAATTTGAGAGAGTTGGTTTACATAACCTGAGTACTTAAGTTTATTCGGATTAATAAGTGCTAAGTCTGCCTCGCCGCTATCTTTAATATAGCGCTGAAGATAGTGTACGGCATCAGGATGATTAATAAGCCCTAGTGCATTGAGCGTGTCGACGATATTGTTTGCGCTGTGTTTACTTTGGCGCTTTCCTTGGCGCTCTCCTTTTTGGGTAAGGTACGAGCTAGGCAAAATGAGCCCTAGCGGCTCTTCACCTAGATAGGTACAGGACACGTCTTCTGTGTTGGGCATATTAGTCACTATGCCAAGTTCAAACGTCCCGTTAGTGATACCGGAAAGAATGGTTCTTCTAGGCGCAACTTCAAGATGGATGTTAAGTGCTGTGTGCTGCGCCTGCAATGCGACAAGAGCAGGGTAGATGCGCTGAGCAATAGCACCTGAGCAAGCGACGATACATTTACCCTCGTAAGGCTCATCAAACTTTAAACTGGCAATGAAGTTTTGTTCCTGCTGCTGCTGAGCTTTGGCATATTCGAACACCCGCCGCCCCTGTTCGGTAAGCTGAATGCCTTTACCTAGGCGAATAACTAATTCGCAGCCACACGTTTCTTCAAGCTTTTTTAGGTGCTGGCTTACGCCGGGCTGTGTCATAAAACGCTGTTCAGCAGTGCGGGTAAAGTGGCCTGTTTCTACCAGCGTGATAAAGGTGTCTAACCAAATAGGATTAAGCATGGCTATAATTTTAAATTATCAAAGTAAGAATTAATGATAATTTCAAGTTTTGCTTTTGTCTAGCTATCATCACTTCACGTTGACTCACAGGCATTCCATTGGGTGGCTTGAGTTTCTTTCTACTATTTGTTTAACGCAAGAATGCGTTAAGAGGAGCAAGTGATGACTGAAGCAGTAAAAACACCGTATCCACGTACGTTCTCTCATATTGGGCTATCGGTTCCCGATTTAGACGCGGCCGTAAAATTTTACACCGAAGTACTAGGTTGGTACCTGATCATGAAGCCAACAGAAATTCTTGAAGATGATTCTGCAATTGGTGAGATGTGTACCGATGTTTTCGGTGCTGGCTGGGAAAAATTTCGCATAGCTCACTTATCCACTGGAGACAGAGTAGGGGTGGAAATATTCGAATTTAAAGATCAGCAAAACCCAGAAGATAACTTTGAGTACTGGAAAACGGGCATCTTTCACTTCTGTGTTCAAGACCCAGATGTTGAAGGCCTTGCAGACAAAATTGTCGCGGCTGGTGGTAAAAAGCGCATGAAGGCGCCGCGTTACTACTATCCTGGTGAAAAGCCATATCGCATGATTTACATGGAAGACCCGTTCGGCAATATTTTAGAAATTTACAGCCACAGCTATGAACTTCATTATGCTAGCGGCGCTTACGAGTAAACGTTGATTGACTACCTAAGTTAAAACTGACGCCGCCGCTTCCGCTTTAAGTACGACTACTGCTATAAGGCGAAAGCGAGTGCGGCATCTCGTGTAACTAACCCGACTGCAATTAACCCCAATTCAATTAACCATACGGGCCAGACACATAGGGGTTAGTTGCCTTCTCTGTGGCAATGGTGGTGGTAGGTCCATGCCCTGGATAAATGGTCATCAAATCTGGAAGCGTGAGGATCTTTTGCTTAATTGAGCTTATCAACTGCTGCTGATCGCCCTGTGGGAAGTCAGTACGTCCAATCGACCCTGCAAAAATAATATCCCCAACAATCACCTTATTACTAATGCGTTCAACCAGCGCGACATGTCCGGGAGTATGCCCAGGGCAATGCAGTACATTTAACGTTAAACCGCCAACAGCAATGGTGTCGTTATCATTAAGCCATTGGGTAGGCTCAAAGGGCGAAGCAGGTGGGAAGCCAAACATCTGACTTTGCTGCATGAGGCCATCTAACCAAAACTTATCACCTTTATGTGGACCAATAATGGGCACATTAAAGTGTGACGCTATTTCTACGGTACCGCCAACATGGTCGAGGTGACCATGGGTAAGTATTATTTTATCAATATCAACGTGGTTATCGTTTGCCGCTTTGATCAATTGGTCTACGTTGCCACCGGGGTCGACAAAGGCGCCCTTCATAGAGTCTGGATCCCAAATTAGAGAGCAGTTTTGAGCGAATGGGGTAACGGGTATAACAACAATTTCCACAATATTTCTCTTATCTTCTTTGCAAATTAACGCTTTTGGTCTTTCGCGTTTTTCGTGAACAGCCAGTAAAGTGCTGCGCCTATCACCAGTTCGCCAACTAGGAACAACCAGGCATTGGTTGCCGACTGACTGATAGACCAAATACACACAGCCAAGGCTATAAAGGGTATTGCACGTTTGACGATGTTGGGTGTGTAGGTAAGCTGATGTTGCGCTTTCATGAGCACCACAACGCACACCGCGTAAACTACAAGCCTTGCCAACACACTTGAAATAGCAAGCCACACAAAACTGCCGCTAAGCGCCATAACGCCTGCAAAAATGCCTAGCACCAGTACCGAAATATACGGTGTGGCAAACTCGCTATGTACTTTACCAAGCCAATGTTTACCAAGGTTTTTCGGAATAAGAGACTGACGGGCCATCGAGTATGTAAGGCGAGATGTTGAAATCATATTGGCAAGTAGGTTTCCAGCTACTGACACAACGGCGGTTAACGTCATTATCAGCGCACCAGTTTCACCAAAAATAATATTCGCAAGGGCGATTAACGGGGCACTATCGGGTGTTGCAGCGCCAAGCGTATGCCAATAAAGCCACTGAACGCAGAAATAGAATAACGCTATGCCAGACACCGTCAGCATGAGTGCTTTTGGGATGGTTTTCTTTGGAGAGTTGGTTTCGCCGCTGGTAACCACAACCGTTTCAAAACCAATGAATGCGTACAGTGTAATAAGTGCGCCTGCGGATATTGTGTCTAATGTTGGGGTGACAACGGGCGAAGCAGAAGAGAAATCAAGTTGCCAATATCCTACGCCAATAAGTGCGACAAAAGGCAATAGCTTCAAAATAGAGATAGTATCGAGGGAGCGCATTGCAGCTTTTAGTCCCACAATATTGACAAATATGAGTAGGCTAGTGAGCGCTACTATTGCCAGAGATTTTCCCATTCCTGAGTTGATTTCTGGCCACAAATAGCCGGCGTATAGCAGCAGAACGTGCATATTCGCCGCAATGGCAGTCGCTCTGGCAAGGTAATACACAAACCCCGTTTGAAAGGCTGCTGCATTACCGAACCCTTTACGGGCGTAAATGACAGGGCCGCCAGTTTCTTGATAAAAAACAGCAAGCTGCCCAAAACACCACACAATGGTGAGCATAAGGGCGCCAAAAATAAGAAATATATAAGGGCTAAACGCACCTAACTCTGCAGCCATTTTGGCAGGCAAGGCAAAAATACCTGCGCCGATAAGGCCGTTTAGCACAAGTAAGGCGGCACCAATGCCGCCAATACCCTTAGTGAGCAGGCTGTTTCTAGTCATTGCTTAGGCTAAAAACGTGTTCACCGGCAACATAGGTCGAAAGGACTTTAGTTTTCCAAATGTGCTGAGGCTCAATACTGAAGATGTCTTGGTCGACTAAAATAAAGTCAGCCCATTTACCTGGAGTAAGTGTGCCTAACGTATCTTCCATATGTCCTGCATAGGCGGCATCAAGAGTAAAGCCTTTGAAAGCTTGCTCAACAGACAAAGCTTCGTGGGCATACCACCCTTTAACCGGCTGGTTGTCTCTGTCTTGACGGGTCACCGCAGCGTGTAGGCCATAAAACGGGTTGGCTAATTCCACCGGAAAGTCGGAGCCAAGTGGCAGTGCAATGCCTGAATCTAGCAGCGTTTTCCACGCGTAGGCGCCTTTCATTCGATCTTTACCGATGCGATCTTCTGCCATATTTTTATCGCTGGTGGCATGGGTAGGCTGCATGGATGGAAGCACTTTCAAGCCAGAAAAGCGTGCTAGATCATCTGGTGCAATAACTTGCGCGTGCTCAATACGATTGCGCAGTTCGCTTCCGCCTATCTGCTTAAATGTACTTTCAAACTCATTAAGCGCTACGTGATTCGCTTTGTCGCCAATAGCGTGGTAGTTCAGCTGGAATCCTGCGCCTATTACGGTAGTGAATAGCTCACTCATATCTTCTGGCTGAGTCAGTAATAAGCCGTGTTGATGAGGTGCATCTGAATACGGCTCTAACAACGCCGCGCCACGACTGCCGAGTGCGCCATCGCCATAGGCTTTTACAGAGCGTATATACAAAAAGTCGTCGTTATCGCGAATAGTCCCGTTACCCAGCATGGTGGATAACTCAGGATCGGTAGCACTCACCATGGCATAAATACGAATGGGTAAGTCACTTTCTACCGACTCTTTTAAATAGAAGTCATACACATCGCGGCTTATGCCAGCGTCGTGCATTGAAGTGACTCCATTGGCTAGCAAGTGCTCGCCAGCTGCATCTAATTGTTGCTGATAAATAGCGTTACTTGCAGAAGGTAAGTGTTTTTCAATAAGCATTGATGCGTTATCAATAAATACGCCAGTAGGGTTACCGTTGGCATCTTTAATTATTTCGCCACCAACGGGAGATTTGGTGTCTTTGGTGATACCGGCGATTTCCATAGCCTTGGTATTTACCCACGCAGCATGTCCATCAACCCGCGTCAGCACTACCGGACGGTCTGACACTACTTTGTCTAGGTCGCCTGCGCTTGGAAAAGCACGGTCGCTCCACAATTCTTGGTTCCAGCCGCGACCAGTAATCCAGCTTTGCGTTTTATTTGCGAACGCATAATCTGACACCATTTTTGCCGCATTGCTTGCACTCGTGCTTTCTCGTAAGTTCACTTCCAACAGGTTGGCGCCCAACCCTAACAGATGGCCATGAGCATCGATAAGACCAGGAAGCATGACTTTTCCTTCGCCATCAATAGTTGTGCTAATGTCAAAGTTTTCTGACTTTGCATCAAGGGCGAGTACTTTGCCTTCGTCCATCACCATATTAGTGAATTGAACAAGTGTGCCACTGTCGTTTAGGGTGTAGCCTTTTACGTTTTTAACCAGTGTTGCCGCGTTTGCATAGTTAATAGAAATAACAGAGTTAAGTGCAATACAGGATGCCGCGAGCGTGAGGCCGGTTATTAGCTTTTTCATTGGTTTTGTTTTCATAATTCTTCTTCTGTTCCGTCGTCGAAATCTATAATAGGGGGTTGAAGTAAAAAGTCTTGCTCCCAAATTGCTGCCATTGACGCTTGGCTAATATTACCACCAGAGAGCATAACTAAAGCCGTTTTGCCCGGAGGGGTATTAGCCGCCCACGATGCCACTGCCGCCATTGTCATTGCGCAGGTGGGTTCTATATGCAACTTCAATAGATGGTGTAGCCATTGGGTCCAATATGCAATCTGCAGCTCGTCAACTTCATAAAAATCATCGAGTTGTTGTAGTAACTCAAACGTTACATCACCCACGCTGGGGGTGGCTGCACCGTCTGCTAAAGTAGCTGGCGTGTGCTCAAGGGCCACAATTTCACCTGCTTGCAGCGACAGAGAAGCGTCATTCGCTTCGGCGGGCTCTGCGCCAATCACCAGTGCGTTGGGTTGCAATGCTCGTGTCGCTAGTAGCGTACCCGCTAAGAGGCCGCCACCGCCGCAGGGCGCAAAGACTGCGTCTACGTTTCCTGCGTCTTCAAGTGCCTCTAAGGCTGCAGTGCCTTGTCCAGCAATAATATCTTCATGGTTGAAAGGCGGTATCCACACGGTATCAGGGCTATTGGCCGCTTCTTTAACCGCAATGTCTGCCTCAGGGCGAGTAGCAAACAGCTTCAATTCTGCGCCGTAGCTCTTTGTAGCCGCCGCTTTTATTGGGGATATATTTTCACTGGCGAAAATAGTGGCTTTTATACCAAAGTGAGCCGCTGCATAGGCTACCGCCTGCGCATGATTTCCAGAGCTGTTGGCGACAACCTGTGATGGCAGTCGACCTTCTTGCTTTAATTTGGCTAGAAAGTTCATTGCGCCACGAATTTTGAAAGCGCCGATGGTTTGTAAGCACTCAGCTTTAAAAAGAATTCTATGACCCATCCACGAGTTTAACAGCGTCGATTCAACAATAGGCGTGCGTTTTACTACGTCATTGATACGCGCGCTTGCTTTTTTAACACTGTCAAAGTCTGGCGTTTTGCCCATAACTACCACTCATTAATAATAAAAAAGTTAAATCACTAAATTGAATACTACCGAAGACAATTCATATTTGCTTCATAAATCTTTATTAAGCTTGAGAGCTATGTTTCCGGAGATTTAGTCATGTTCGATAGAATAAACCATCGTGTTTATGCATTACCCACGGTGTTGTTCTTATTACTTTCTATATTGTTCGTGTCCACCGGTATTTATATTCAAAAGGATGAACAAAGCGCAAGGGTATCAAAAGCGCAGTCGGTGGCCGAGCAAGTAAAAATCAGCTTAGAAGTATTTTCCACTGAACGCGTAAAAGCAATTTACAACCTGATGCAGAATTGGCCAACCTTTGAGCCAAATCCAGTTGACTGGTTTAATACTCAATCTTTATCGTTAATGGGAATGCAGCGAGGCTATAGTTCTCTGGCGTATGTTGACAAAACCGGCACAATTCAGTGGATTGCTACCCCAAAAGCAGGTACTAAAACTCGTATCGACAATAGCCTTATTGGCGAGCCTATGGACGCGCTTGGACTTGCTATTCCAACGCTATCAGAGTCACTTAATAGTGCGATACTCTATTCTCCCTCCACACAACACCATCACATTCTGTTAGGACGAGCAATCAGCCCTCAAGAGCCTGAGCATGGTTATATTGTTGCAGGCTTCGACGTACAAACAATTTTAGGCGTCATGCTTGGTGAGCTCGTTGGCCCGCAGTTTAACTTTAAGCTACAAGCCGGCAACAGCACGCTATTTGCTAGCGGTGAAATGGTGGATGATGGGACACTCGTCTCACTGCCTCCTTTTAAGTTTATAGACCGTGATATCACCCTTTCCATGCAGTCTCAATTTAGCCCATTTAATCCAGGAATGCTGATCATTGTCATTGGCTTACTGATGTCTGCGTTGGTGAGCTACGTATTCCATGAGCAGCTAAAAGGCGCTGTGCACCTTTCGGTGAGTCAGCAGCGTTATCTTACCGCCAGCGAAGCGTCGCTAGATGCATTGCTCATTTATCAGCCCTCGCAGAATGACTACACCTTGGTAGAAGCAAACTCATACAGTGAATACCTTTTCAGAGGAGCGGTTGATGTAATGAAAAAAATGAGTTTGGCCGAGCAGTCTCGTTTTTTAGGTATTCCAGAAGAGTTCGAAAAAGCGGCCAATGTTGCTAAAAACGGAGCGCCCTATGAGGGTTACGTCGCCATTAAAAGCGATAAGGTTGTGCCTGAGTGGATAAAAATTCAGGTGGTAAATGCAGGTAATAATATTGCCTTAACTATTCGCGATGTGACCGAGCGCTTTAAAGCGCAGAAAGACTTAGAGGATAGTGAGGAGCGTTATCGCCGCTTAGTCGACGGTATGCACCGCCATTTTGTATACACCAAAACAGCAGAACACAGTTTTATTTACGTGAGTGCCGGTGTTGAGAAAATACTAGGCTACAAGCCGGAACAGTTTTGCGCACACGAGTCGCGCTACGTGCAGCAAGTGCCGGACGAAACTTTTGAGATAAGAGAGGCAATAGCAAGAGGTCAAAAGCCTGCACCCTATTTGGTGCATTATCGAGGACAATGTGGAAAAAGCTATGTCGTCGAGTTCTCAGATACACCAATTTTAAATGAGAAGGGAGATTTGACCGCGGTAGAGGGGATTGCCCGTGACGTCACCAAAGAGTTGGCATTGCACGAAGAAGTTCACTTTCAAGCAAATCACGACCAATTAACAGGCTTGCTCAACCGCTATGCCTTTAATGCACAGCTTCGGGATATCCTAAAAGTTATAAGGGCAGAGACAAGGACAGAGAATAAAACAGCTGAATTAGTGGGTGATTCTACCTCTTCAGTGCTGCGCAATATACGCGACACACACAGTCAGCATCAGCGTCGCAGTGTAATGTGTTTTATTGATATGGATCGCTTTAAATTAGTGAACGACAGTTGCGGTCATCCAGCAGGTGATAAGCTGTTAAAAGAAGTCTCCACGGTGTTCAGACAATACGTAAACGGAGATGATTTACTGGCTCGTATCGGTGGTGACGAATTCTGCATTATTTTTAGAGATCAAGGTCTAGACGCTGTTTTAAAACGGTTGGATAAGCTGTTACTTGCCATTTCAAACTATCGCTTTGTGTACGACGATAAATTATTTTTTGTTGGCGCTAGTATCGGCGTTATCGAAATAAATGCGCAAACACAAAGCGCAGAGACATTAATAAAAGCGGCAGACAATGCCTGCTATAAGGCAAAGCATCTGGGACGTAATCGTTATTTTGTTTACCGAGACGGAGATGCTCAACTTGCCATCGACGACAGCGAAAATAAGGTGCTGCAGGCGCTTCACAAAGCGTTACAAAACGATGGTTTTGAGCTTTATAGCCAAGCCATTATGCCTCTTACCGTACCTAGTGAGGTAAGCACGCATTATCCTCAGCACTATGAAATCTTACTGAGGTTAAACGCAAGCGAAAGCGGCCTTATTAGCCCGGGGTTATTTATTCCCCTTGCCGAGCGCCACGGATTGATGAATAAAGTGGACTTGTGGGTCGTTGATAATACATTGAAAACGCTAGAAGCCAACCCTGCCCATCTCGATAATGTGGGCAAAGTCGCCATCAATTTGTCGGGTATAACCCTTGGTGATGAGATTGCATTACAAAAAATAGTACAGCGCATGCAGGGAACCACGGTGCCTGCTGAAAAAGTTTGCTTTGAAATAACGGAAACCACAGCCGTTACCAACTTGGCCGCCGCAAAGCATTTCATTTCTACACTCAGAGATATTGGCTGTAGCTTTGCCTTAGATGATTTTGGGGCAGGAATGTCATCGTTTACCTATCTTAAAAACCTTGATGTGGACTACGTAAAAATTGATGGTTCCTTCGTGCGAAATATTGTTCACGATCCAATAGACCATGCTACAGTAACTGCCATCAATAACATTGCTCACAGCATGGGAAAACAAACCGTCGCCGAGTTTGTTGTAGATAATGCAACGGCCCAAGTGCTGCAAAAGCTTAATGTAGACTTTGGGCAGGGGTTTGCTCTCGACAAGCCTAAGCCTCTGGCACACAGAGTTCAATGGCGAGTGAAGCTTGCGTCTGTGTAGTTCTCAGCAGTTTGAAAAGGAAAATAAAATGGGTTTATTCGATACAATAATGGGAAATGCGAGCGAGACAAGTTCTGAAGATGTTCAGGAAGAACTGTCTCCAATACTTGCTGATAATGAAACGGTTACGTCGGCATTTAAATTGGTTCGTGACTTAAGCGTGTTTACCAATAAGCGATTAATAATCATTGATAAGCAAGGGCTGACGGGGCGAAAAGTGAATTATCACTCTATTCCGTATAAATCTATTACCCAGTTTATTGTTGAAACAGCAGGGCACTTTGACACCGATGCAGAGCTTAAAATTTGGCTGTCGGGTAAATCAGATGCTATCGAGATTGAACTGAGCGCTTCATCGGCTCAGGCAGTGCAAAAGAACCTTGCCAATCAAATGTTTGCATAAAATATACGGTTGTCGTTAGGCGGCTAAGACGCTTTCAAAATAAAAAAGGGCATAACAAAAAGTTGTTATGCCCTTTTTCGTAGCTTAAGTTTTTCCCATAAGCCTTTTCGCCAAACCCTGCTTACTTCAAATTTCTCTCAAAGAAGTTGGTAATGGTTTTGTATAAGTGAATGCCAGTTTGCTTACCGCGAAGACTGTGCTTTTTACCCGGATAGTCCATGGTTTCAAACGGGATAGCCAGGTCCTGCAAGTGCTTATAAAGCATTGTGGAGTGGGTAAAGAGTACGTTGTCATCAGCCATTCCGTGGTAAATCAGCAGGTCGCCTTTTAAGTCTTTCGCGTATGGAAAGACAGAAGACGCAGTGTAGGCATCGTTCTCGGTGTTTGGGTTACCCATGTATCGCTCGGTGTAGTGGGTGTCGTATAAACGCCAGTCGGTAACGGGAGCACCCGATACACCTGCAGCGAAATAGTCGCCCGCTTTAAACATGGCCATAAGGGTCATGTAGCCACCATAACTGTGTCCGTGAATACCAATGTTGTCGGCATCAACGAAAGGCAGCGTGCGTAAATACTCTACGCCGGCAACTTGGTCATCAACCTCGATAAAGCCCATTTTTTTGTAAATAGGATCTTCAAACGCTTTGCCTCGGTAGTTAGAGCCCCGATTATCTACCGTGAAGACCACATAACCCTGATCAACCCAGTGTTGCATTAGTAAGCCACGATTTCCCGCCCACTTATTGGTAACAACTTGTGCGTGAGGGCCGCCATATAAATACACGATAACAGGCAGTTTCTTATTCGGGTTTTCTACTGCGCTCTCTGGCTTGTAGATACGGTATTTTAGCGTCGCACCGTCTTTTGTTTGAATGTCGCCAAACTCAGGCTTAGTCCAACTGTCCATATAGGCGTGCAAAGGATGGCCTTCTTCTACCTTATTCTCTTCAAGCCAAGTAATACGTTTGCCAGAAGCATCGTTTAAACTGACTTGGAAAGGGGAGTTAACAGTAGAGAAACGGTCAATAAAAATAGAGGCGTCACTGCTGAAAGTTGCGTCATGATAGGCGCCTAATTCAGTAATACGTGCTATATCGCTGGTGCCTTTTCCATCAAAAGGAACGACATAAATGTGACTTTCCAACGGTGTGTCTTTGCGGCCAGAAAAGAAAATGCGGTCGTTTTGCGTGTCGATGGCTTCAATACTGTCAACCACCCAGTCTCCCGACGTGAGCTGCTTAACCATTTTGCCGCTGTTATCGAAAAGGTATAGGTGCTTGAATCCGTCTCGCTCAGAGGCCCAAACAAACTGACCTTTGTCTTTGAGAAAATACAGGTCGTCGTGCAAGTTAACCCAGGTATCACTGCTTTCATTTAACAGTACACGCTGTTTTTTTGTTTGCGTGTTGTACGCACGCAGCTCAAGGTTTTGCTGGTCGCGTGTTTGCCATTGGTAGGTAAATGTCGTGCTGTCCGGCATCCATTGGCCTCTGGCAAAGTACACATCTTTATCTTCGCCTAAATCTACCCACGTACGCTCGTTTGTGTCTAGCGACTGAATGGCAAGTTCCACAACCACATTGGGTGTACCCGCTTTAGGGTACCTTTGTTCAACCAGTTTGATGTCATCAGCGTAAATCTCAGTACGCGTAATAACGTCTACAGGGCTTTCGTCTACTTTAGTAAACGCAATTTTGCTTTCATCTGGCGCCCACCAATACCCGGTCATTCTTCCCATTTCCTCTTGGGAAACAAACTCGGCCATACCAAACTTGATGTTGTCACCGCCGTCTTTAGTAATTGCCATCTCTTTGCCCGAGGCAATATGTTTTACATAAAGGTTCTGATCGCGAACATAAGAAATGTAATTACCCTTCGGAGATAGTTTAATGTCTGTCTCAAATGCATCGGTATCGAGTAGCTGCTTGGCTCCTTTTTCGCCGAGTTTGTGATAGTACACATCACCGCCAAGAGGGAAGAGCAGAGCTTTACCATCGTCAGACCATTCGTAGCTTACTATACCGCTACCTTTTAGGCGCATACGCTCGCGACGGGCTTTCTCTTCATCAGAAAGTACTTCTTCACCGCTTTGTAAGTCGTTAGAATTAAACAGCATGCGGGTTTCGCCACTGTCGATGTGGTATTCCCACAGGTCGAGACGTTCGTAGTCGGTTTGCTTTCCTTTTAAGAACGTAACGCGCGCGCCATCGGGAGACACTTTGAGTGTGCGAGGGGCGCTGCCGTCTAAAGAGGGTGATGAGAAAATTCGCTCAATAGTGAGCGTTTCAGCGTGTAAAGCAGTAGAGAGCATAGCGGCTCCAATTAAAAGGGCTTTTTTCATTGTTATCTGCATATTTTACTGTCGAAGGTTAGATTGTAGAGAAACCATCACATGATACAAGGTGCAAAGTATGAAATCCGCAATGGTGCTAGGAGCGACAGGTTTAGTCGGACGAACGCTCGTAAATATGCTTTTACAGGACAGGCGTTACGATGAAGTGACATGCTTGGTGCGCAAGCCCCTGTCTTCACAGATGTTCAACGACCCACACAACCGGTTAAGGCCGGTGGTTATCGACTTTGAAAATCTTCAAGACTATCAAGGTTACTTTAGCGTTAATCATGTGTACTGCTGTTTAGGCACCACCCTCAAAAAGGCGGGTTCGAAAAAAGCATTTCGACGTGTAGATTTTGAATACATTCACGTTGCTGCACAGCTTACCCGTGCTCAGCGTGCCGATAGCTTTGTTTGGGTGTCTTCTGTGGGGGCTGATGCAAAAAGTAGTAATTTTTACCTTAGGGTAAAAGGCGAGCTTGAAAATGCCATTATGCGTATGCCACAGCTGCCAAACGCATCCGCGGTCAGGCCGTCATTGCTGCTAGGGAACCGAGATGAATCTCGCTTACTTGAAGATGTTGCGCAAAAAACCGCGCCTATTTGGCAATCTATAATGAAAGGGCCGCTTAAAAAGTATCGTCCCGTGGCGCCCATTGATGTAGCAAGAAATATGATGTCATTGCAAAAATGGTAAATGGGTTAAAAATACAAAGCGGTTAAAAATACAAAGCGGTTAAATATAAAGCGTGAGCTAAAAACGTCTAGTAAGGTATCGCCCTCGTGCTAGTACTTATTCCAATTTGTATCTATTCCTACCTATCTATTCCATCAGGCGTGATGGGATAGATTAGATGAGGTAAAATGCCTGACGTGTTTTATAATCCATGTTCATAAAAAATGTTTCGTTGTAAGCAATTCAGTGTGGCGCAAGATAAGTGTGCCATGAAGGTGAATACCGATAGTCTCATTCTTGGAAGTTGGGTAAGTCCCAATGGGGCCAAAAGTGTGCTGGACATCGGTACTGGAACGGGCATTCTCGCACTTATGATGGCGCAAAAAACGGACGACGCTGTCGACATACAGGCAATTGAAGTAGATGAAAGTGCGGCGCAGCAGGCTAGATATAATGCTGAGGTGTCAAAGTGGTCGAAACGAATTTCGGTACACCACCAGGCCTTAGAGGTTTATAAGCCAAAGACCAGCTTTGATATTATTGTATCGAACCCGCCCTATTTTGAGCACAGTAATAAATCCACCAATGCCTTTGCTAGCCAAAGCGATGCACGACACAGTGCTCGACAAACCGGCTTACTTTCGCCGACTGCACTTTTTCAGTTTGCGGCCAATAACGTATCTGCAGCGGGAAGTCTTTACTGCGTTTACCCCTATCGGCGAATGGCCGAAATAGAACAAGCCGCGTTAGCATTTAATTTATTTGTGACCGGTTGCTTGGTGGTAAAACACGACAGCAAAAGTGATCCCTACCTATGCGTCTACCGTTTTCAGGCTCAACGCGCTAATGATGAAGATAGCGAGAGCATCGCTGAATTTGAGGAGACGTATCCATCCCTTACAATACGCGAACACAATGGTGAGTATTCATCTGCGTTCAAGGCGCTTTGCCGCCCGTTTTATCTAAAATTTTAAAAGAGAAGAAATCATGGTTGTCGTTGCCGAAGCATTTGGTGCAGTTGCTGTTGTTTTAAATTTCATTGGGTACCGACAAAATAATGTTGACCGCTATCTGCTGATATCCGCGTTTGCTTTGGCAAGTTTGAGTGCCCATTTCTTTATGCTAGATGCGATGGCCGCAGGGGTAGGGACTCTTCTCGCTAGCGTTCGCAACATCATTGCGATTAAAAACAGAAGTAACCTTATTCTGTTTGCCTTTATAGGGATTAATATTGGTTTTTTATGCTACGAGTGGTTTGTGCTTGAGCATCACTGGAACATATTTATCGCCTATGCTTCCTCACTCATTTTTACCATTGGCTCTATTGTAATAAGAGACACCCATCAAATACGAAGAACCTTTCTTGTGGCCGAGTCACTGGGCTTACTCTATGCCATTTCGGTGGGAAGCATTTTTGGCACTGTGTTTAACATAAGTAACCTCATCAGCATTATTAGTAAGCTAAAGCGGTAATCCATAACTTTAAAAGTCGGAGCCGTCAAAATTCAAAAAGGGCCATTATTTCATTGAAATAGTGGCCCTTTTTTGCGCTGTTTTAATTCTAAAGTGTGAGTGTTCACTTTCTTTTATCTCCATGTATACAATAAGCCTAAAGTTCAATAGGCGAAAGTTCAATAACACTTCTGCGTATGTAAGCGTATTCTTATCAATTAGTAAGTATGAATGCCGCGATGTTTCCTAATAGTGGGTAGAAGTAAACTCACTCGAGGTTTTGGGGAGATGCGTTATGAACAAAGAACATAAGTTTCGCAGTGAACATCAAAGGAATGATTTTAGCGACGAATTAGAGCGTAAGTTTGCAGACTGCGTGCCTGTAAATATATATAAACTAGCAAAGGGTCAACATCGCTCACAAAGCGATGGTGCGATGCCAGACACACCTTCTGGCGTGATCGGTATTCAATCACAACTAGAGACCGAAAAGCTTTGGCAGAATAGGTTGCACCTGCTATTAAACGCGGAGCGCACACTCAATAGCATTACTCGCTACCGTAAACTAACGGCTATTTTGGTTACCGCAAGTATGGCTATGTTACTGTTTTCATTATTCGTTGCGCCATCATTACCTCCTTCTGTTTTTTATGGCATTATACTAATATGTTTATGCGGAGTTGCGACGTACCCTGCGTGGTGTGTTGCAACGAAAAGTGCACAAGAGCAACGTGATAGCATTTCTAGAATGTTCTATAAGAGCAATCACGAAGTTGAACTGTCAAATGGTGAAGTTACGCTAATTAACAGGGCAAACTATGCGAGTGTCACAAAAATACACATAGCGGATCGCAATATTGGACAGCTCGCCACATGAGAACGTATCGAACCCCGTACAGTACATAGGCGCTCTATTATTAGCCTCTGTGCTGCTTGGCGCCATTTTGTTAGCGCCAATGGATGCTATCGGGCAACTTTTCGCGTCACTGCTAGTGCTAATTTCAATTTCCTGGTGTAGCAAAGAAGCCCAACATACCCAGCCCCATCAACATTTCTTTCGAATTTTAGCCCTTGTCTTAGGCACAGCCTTAACCACTCGCTATCTGCTCTGGCGAGGACTGTATACGCTCACCTATACCGATATTTTTTCGCTTGTTGCAGTTTGGCTGTTATTCATTGCTGAAATTTATGCAGGCATCACCTCCGTTTTAGGTGCCATTGTCAATGCGTTTCCTCTTAGTAGACCGCTGCTCACTTTGAAAGATATAGACACAGAGCGCTTGCCTTCTGTGGACGTTATGATCCCCACCTACAATGAAGATGTTGATATTCTTGAGGTGACAATTCGCGCCGCTAAAATCCTCGACTATCCCAAGGACAAGTTATTTATACACTTGTTGGACGATGGCGGTACTGATCAAAAAATTAATGCAAGCAATGAAACTGCTGCAGCAACGGCAAAGAAACGGCGAAGCAACCTTCAGGCGCTTTGTGAAAAACACGATATTGTCTACCATACTCGCGCAAAGAACGAATTTGCCAAAGCGGGCAATGTAAATAGTGCTATAGGGAATACTAGCAGTGACCTTATTGTCATTTTAGACGCCGACCATGTGCCTACATCAGATTTTCTCGATAGAACCGTACCTTGGATGTTGAAAAACGAGAATGTCTTTTTGGTGCAAACTCCGCATTTTATGGCGAACCCTGACCCTGTTGAACGAAACTACTTTTCAGCCTTCACGAGAATGCCCTCTGAAAACGACATGTTTTACGGGACTATTCAAAAAGGCCTCGATTACTGGGGCAGCTCTTTCTTTTGTGGTTCTGCGGCCCTGATGAGGCGAGCGCACCTCGAGTTGGTAGGGGGAATATCTGGTGAGTCAATTACAGAAGACGCAGAAACCGCGTTAGATTTGCATAAATTGGGCTATGAATCGGTTTATGTAGACAGACCAATGGTGAGCGGTTTGGCACCCGAAACGTTTGATGCGTTCATTCAGCAGCGAATGCGCTGGGCACAAGGAATGACGCAGATTCTTTTGTTAAAAAAGCCTTTTAAAGCCGAGGGGCTCAAGTGGTATCAGCGTGTAGGGTATATGAGTTCTATCATGTTTTGGTTATTTCCTTTCGCGCGTATTATTTTTCTGCTCATGCCTTTGGCTTATCTTGTGTTTGGACTGCAGGTATATCATGCCTCTATGCTTGAAATACTGGCCTATACCATTCCTCATGTTATCGCGACGTATATGATTTCCACTATGCTGTTTGGACGAACGCGATGGCCCTTGGTTTCTGAAATATACGAAATTTTACAGTGTGCCTTCACACTCAAAGCGCTAATAAAGGTTTTTATTAAGCCTAGAGAGCCTTCCTTTGTGGTTACGCCAAAAGGGGAAAGTTTAGATAAAACTTTTGTGTCGCCACTCGCCAATATTTTTTATTGGCTTATTCTTATATTGCTATTTGCTTTTTTCACTGGGGTGTATAAATTTATTGCCGAGCCTCTAAGTAGAGAGCTGACCGTGGTTGTTATGCTGTGGAATGGATTCAACCTATTATTGTTGATGTCGGTGTTGAGCGTTTTGTTAGAAAGAAAACAAGTGCGATCGCAATCTAGGTTACCCGCTACCAACAACGTTGTATTACGAACCCAAAAAGGACAGGCGTGGGTTGGCGACCTTGTGGATCTCTCCATAGGTGGAGCAAGAATGAAGTTAAAAGGTGAAGGGGCGTTATTTTCTGATCAAGCCAAACTGACAACGTGGTGCGAGGCATTAAATAAGAACGTTCACTTGCCTGTTACGGTTTTGAACTACGATAGTAAATTATCGTTGCTTCGCGTGCAGTTTTCCCCATCAACAGAAGAGGAGCACAGTGAAGTTGTTGCTTTTGCATTAGCAGATAGCCGCAGATGGATGTCATTTCAGCGAAGGAGAACGCGAGCGATTACTTACTGGTACGGTGCTAAGCACGTACTTAGTGTTGGGTTAAAACCTGCTCTTTTGCATTTCCTACATGCTCTAGATATTGCAGGCAAAAAAATAAGTCACAAAATAAGTTCTGCCAAGGAATAAACAAAAATGATAAAAATCTATCCTACGTTGTTGTTGAGCTTACTATTGGCATTTACCGTTAATGCTGAAACAAATACCTATCGTCTCACTGATTTTTTTGCTGGAGAAAGCATTATTCGCCTAGAGGGTAAGGCGGATTCAATCGACTTTGCTATTCCTCTGGCTTCAATTACCGACGTTGATAACGCTGTGCTTACGTTAGATGTAATCAGCTCTAAGGCACTCATAGAGAAGCGTTCTCAGCTTGTTGTACGTTTTAATAACGCCACCATCGGTCAAATACGGTTCGACCCCGACCGCCCATCACTTATTTCTGAAGTTCCCATACCGGCTAAGTTATGGCGAGATGGCTTCAATACGCTTACATTCAATGTGAGTCAGCATTATGCAAATCAGTGTGTAGATGGCAGTGCACCTGAACTATGGAGCGAGGTGAATATGTATAATTCAACCTTGCAAATAACCTCAAGTAATAATGTTGATAATTTCACATTCGATAAGTTAGATGGCTTCTTCAATCCAGGAATTGGTGGCTTGCGAGACGTGTCGTTGATTACAGCAACAGATGTGGAAGACGACATTACCAAGCGTACTCTTTCATTAGTGGGTCAGGCACTAGCGCTACGCAATCAATATCAACCCCTTGAGCTAAAGCATGAGACCTTTGATGAGGGATATGTATTACCTGAATTAGACACTGCTAATGAGGGACAGCGCTGGACAGAAGAACGTATTCAGCGTTATGAGCGCTCAGCATGGTATACACGGGGGAGTTCTCAAAATAACCGTTCTGGCAACGCGTTAGCTAAGAGTCAAACGCAACAGTTACATGTAATAGTAGGTACTGCCTCCTCGCTCTCACCTGTGCTATCCGATACCACGGTTAACAGTATTAAAGGCCCTTATTTAAAAACAGAAGTAACGCCTTCATTTTCTATCGGCAACCGCGTGATTATCCCTTCCACGTTTCGTCTTATCGTCAGTGGCAATACCACTGACGATGTACACAAAGCTGCGCAAACCTTGGCGGTTATGGACGATGAGATAAATGTAACTTCTCAAATTACCGTACTGTCTCACTCTGGTATGGAAGCAACTCGATTACAAAAACAGCTAATTGCAGCCCCTGATACCGCTTATGAGTTTCAAGATTTAGGTATTTCGGCGGCAAGATTTAGAGATGAAGGAGACTTTTCAAAACGTGCCTCCTTCTTACTACCCGCTGATTTTTATGTACCGGAAAATGCCAGCGTTGGTTTACTGCTTAATTTCGGGTACGGAGCGGGTAATGGACCTGGCTCTATTATGAATGTGAAAGTAAACGATGAGTTGGTACATGGTCTTGCTCTTGATAACCCGAACGGGCAAGTGTTCAAAAACTACAAGTTATCGGTCCCTGCAAGATACTTAAAAGGCGGAGCAAACAATATCGACTTTGATGTGACGCTTCGTGCGCCTCTCGCGGGAGTAGCTTGTGATGAAGTCGCGGGGAGTCATTTAATATTTCAGTTAGAGAGCACCTCTGCTATCGACCTTCCTGATGCGGGACATGTAGCGGTGCAGCCAAATTTAGCGTTGTTCGGCGAAACGGCTTACCCCTTAGCTCGATTTGAGTCAGCCCCTGCATCATCTATCATTATTCCGTCTTCAGACTTTATGGATAGTGCACTAACGATAAGTGCAAAATTAGCGCAGGTGGCTAACGCTCCGCTCCTTAATCTGACTATTAATAACATGGCGGTTGAAAGCATGCCATCGAACGCGATTGCAGGTTCGGCAATTATATTGGGCACGCCAGATTCACTGTCACAAGTGCAACAGTCTGAGTTTACAACGGCAATAGAGGCGACAAAGCGCTGGTCTTATCAACTTCAAAATAACCTACATAACCGGGTGAGGAATCTGACTCAAGACAGATCATTCAAAGCCATGAAAGTGGAAGGTAACACAATACAAGAAAGCGACTTAGGGCCGCAGGCTATTTTTACCGCACACGCCAACCCAGAAAGTAACGACACATTGTTTATCCTTGCCGCACAAACCTCTGAGTTGCTCAACGACAGAGTGAGTGATTTAGTGAGCTTATCGATGTGGGGGCAGTTAGCCGGTGATTTCTTTGCTTGGAGCGACAGCCGCGCACCGTCCCTTGTTATGCAGGTGAATGAAACCTACGAGATTGGCGAATCTGACGATGCGTGGCTTCAACTCAGACTATGGCTTTCCAACAACCCTTGGTACTGGTTAGTTGGTTTTGTGGTTCTGGTTTTCTCAATCAGCTTGCTTATTTACTTACTGCTTAAACGTCGGAATAAAAAAGTACAAGACTCATGGTAATGAGAGTTAAAGCCGCCGCTGTTTTTTGCTTAGCATTGCTGTTGGTGTCTTGTACGGACTCTGATAATAAGCAATTTGAACAGCGTTTTAGCGCTTACAAAGCGCTCTTTGTTATCGACGGTAGAATAGTCGACACCGGCAATGATGAGGTCTCTCACTCTGAGGGGCAAGGCTACGGTATGTTGTTTGCTGCTCATGCTAATGACCGAGCAGCCTTTGATAGCATGTGGCAATGGACTCAAACCGTATTGCAGCGTTCTGACGGTTTGTTCAGCTGGCGCTATACACCTTGTACTACGAAGGACACCGCTTGTGTTGACGACCCCAATAACGCTTCAGATGGCGATGTATTAATTGCTTGGGCACTGCTTAGGGCAGCAAAACGTTGGAATACATCGAGTTATGAAGACGAAGCGCGCAGAATTATTCAGGCCATAGAAGAAAAGCTGATAGTAACACGGGATGGCTACACTTTATTACTACCCGGTGAATCAGGCTTTTATGACGGCGATGGCGTTAGTCTCAGTAGTAACGAAGGCGGCGTTCAGTTCAATCTTTCATACTGGGTGTTCCCAGCCCTGTCGGCCTTTTCGGACTACTCTGAAAACCCCAGTATTTGGCAGGAATTATTCGCCAGCGGCATATCGGTAGTGCAGAAAGCCCGGTTCTCATCTCATCAACTGCCCTCTGATTGGACGCGTTTATACAAGGGTAGTTTTTCAATAGACAATGTTATTGCCAGTGAATTTGGGTTCAATGCGGTGCGAATTCCACTGCATTTAGCATGGTCTGACACTTTTTTAGCCAGTGCTGAACGCAATGATGTGTTAAGCCCATTCGCAAAATGGTGGTCACAAGATTATGTGCCAGCAACCCTTTCGCTAGATGACGAGAAACCAGCGGAATATGCAATGACCCTTGGCATGCATGCCGTTGAGCAAGCGGTTAATAACATCGTTAATGACACAACGCCTAAGTGGCCTGATATTAACAGAGACGTTGACTATTATTCAGCAAGTCTGGTGTTACTTTCAATGCTGGCCGTCTCGGATATATCGGGGTGAGAAGCATGACTATAAATAACCGGTTATCCCTTTTTTCCCTTTTGCTAGTAGCCATATTAGCCGCGTTGGCCTCTCACATGGCTCACGGTCAATCTAAAACTACTTATGAAGAACGCGGGCTAGGGTTTGATGCCTTTGACGAAAGTCAGCCCGATGTCACTGGGCTTTGGTTTCATATCGAAGAGGGGCAGAAATCTCTCGCAAACGACGAGTATGGGCGCTTGCGCTATCAATATCCTAGCTGGCAGCCATCGAAGCCACTGCAAAACGCGCTAGACCGACTGAATAATCTGTCACGAGCAAATCAAGGCGCTAGTCAGCAGGGTGCTAGTCAACAGGGGAGTGATCGCCAGACAGCTTTAAGCCAAAAGGAGCTTGTATCAAATGAGCCTAGTTCTGTAAGCAACGCACCTAAATCGCCACTAGCGATATTTGCAGAAAAAACACCCCAAGCTCGCAGACAAATATCAAATACAGAGTTTAAAAAGCTAGTAGCCCTAGCAGAAAAAGAAAACCAGCCAAACTTCTATTTACTGATGGGGTGGGCGGCTATTGATCGTGGGCAACTTAACATAGCGCGCACGCAGTTTGATAGCACACTGGTGCTTAGCCCAAATGAAGTACAGCGTCGCTCCGCTCAACAAGGCTTAGAAACCATCACTACTTTTATAGTGAATAGTGCTATACAGCAAAGAGACATAGAGCAGCTTGCGAGTTTGCTTGCCAACGGCAAAGGCAACAAAGACGGTGGTGCCAACACAAGTTTGATCACGTCCCTTATAGAAGGAAGTGCGTGGCGAAAATACAATGAAGATGCCTACAACGAGGCCTACGAACTCTTTGTGTTATCGCAAAACGCCGATGGTCAGTATCTATCGCTAAACGCACAGCAAAAGCATGCAAGGGCCAGACAGTTGGCGTGCAGCATTGATACTGAACGCTTTTTACGTCGATGTGCAGATGGCCTAGCGCAGCAGCAACTCTATTTTTATGAAGATGGAGATTACAAAAACAGCATTGAAACTGCTCAACAGCTAGGCGATATAAGAACCTTAACCCTCGATGAGCTAACCTTACTGGGTTGGGCTGCAGCAAAATATGGCGATGGGGAAACGGCGACGTTAGCGTTTGAAAAAGTGCTGAAGCAAAATCCAGATGATGATGTTATTGCCGGCGAGTTAGTCAGGCTAAATAGTGATAACAGGCTAAAGTTAAATCAGCTAGCATCAACATTTCCGCTCGTAAATACCCGCCGACAGGCGCAGGTGAATAGTAGCGCATGGCCTAGAAAACAATTTCTACTTTCCTATATTAACGCCGATACGCGCTCCACAACGGCGCAGACTAAAGATGCGTTCAGTGTGGTTTCTGGCATCACGACTCGCTCTCGCTCAGGTCAATCTGGGCTAGGAAATTTCGACGTTTTAACCAGTTATATTGGTATTGGTGATATCTACAAAGGTTGGCAATGGCGGGTCTTTCTCGATTATAAGCAGTTCTATAGTGGCGCGGCACAGTCTGGAGCGTGGCTGGGCGATGATTTGCTGGGAGATGGAGTGCGTAGCGCGGTATCAAACAATATCACCGGGTTTGAAGATAAAGGCCTAAGGGCCGATATTGCCTATCAAGACGTGGGCTTCAACTTTTATGCAAATGTGGAATACGGCATGTTTGATCAGCCCGTAAACGCTGATATTACCGGTCAAATTTCTGCAACGTGGTTTTTACCTAAGCTGACTCTTGCCACTACCTTGTTCCGTTACCCTAAAGAGGACAGCATGCTTAGCCAAACAGGCTCGTTCAATGCAAGAAACGAGGGCGCGTGGGGCTATGTATTGGAAGACGGCATACGAGGGCTAGCAGCTTATGAAATGGCACCGCGTTGGTCTGTGGCCGGCACATTACAAGTAAGTACCATGAATGGTGAGACAGTAGACAGTAATACTGCCTTTTCTGTGCGGGGTGATGTTAGTTACGATATAGCTACAGACGTGTCAGATAAGCTAGATTATTGGCGCGTTGGTCCCTTCGCAAGTTACTCTGGATATAAGCATAATCGAAGTGGTTTTACCTATGGTAATGGAGGCTACTTTAGCCCCAATTACTTTATCTCCCTAGGATTGTATTCAGAGTTACTCACACTAGAAGCACTTAATTGGCAGCTAAAGCTCAGTAATGCAATAGCCCTTTCACGACTAGAGCAAACGGCTGACTCTCGTTTTCCGCTCATCACTTCCCCTGATATCGAAAGCGATGCCGCCCCGTCAGAGGCCTTGCCTTATTCTGAAACCACAGGATTAAGCGGAAATTTCCTCGCTGAGGCGCAATATCGTATCGGTGGAGACTGGATTGTAGCAGGCTATATGAGTAAGGCATTTGCCGTGGAATACCAAGCCTTTGAGGCTGGCATTCAACTTAGATGGCGAGGAGGAGATGGAAGTGGCGTAACCAGTGACGAGCTTCTGTTGTCGTCACCTCGGTTACGTGGGTTTGCGCTTTAGTTTAAAGCGCTTTAACGCTTTTTCCTGCGCAGCATCATAAAGCAGCCAGCGCCAAATAGTAGGGCAAGTGAGGCGGGCTCGCTCACATTAATTGAGCCAAACCGGTAATTGTTTACCTGACCTGTGGGTGCAAGATACTCCTCACCCTTATCATTCACTAAGGTTACTTCAGGCGTTATTAAGCTGTCAGCAATAACATTACCGTCTATATGTCCATTGTAGAAGCTCAGCTGCGCATAGGGGGCGAGAACGCTACCTTTAACGCCAACGGAGTGCAGCGTTACGTCAGTTGCATCAACAAAGTTGAACAGAATGTTATTGGTGTACAGACCGTCGTGGCGCAAATCGATATTATTATCGTTGTCCCGATACTGTCCGTTTTCTCTGAAATAACTATTTTCTTGTTTAAACGCCGTGTTGAAAAAGCCCGTATCGAATAACTCAACACTTTGCCCCAACACGTTGATGATATTAATGCTGGTGGTAGAGAAATCGTAGACAATGCCCTTATCGGCGGCACTGAACCATGAACTGTCTATGGAAAAAATATTGATATCTTCAGTGCCGGTAAACGTAATGGTGTCGATTTTTGTGCTTGCATCGTCAAGGCACTTAGCAGCGCCACAGTTGAGCGTAGTAACGCCATTCACGTCCATATTAGCGAAGTCCCTTGATTGGGTAAGAACTTCATCTTTTATCGCAGTGAAATCAAGGTTGTCCACTTGCACAATGTTCGCGGCATCTTTAACCGCAGGTGATGTGCCTGAGTTGCCGCTTTCTACAATGAGGTTGTTGCCATACGTCACAGAGCCATCGTCTAAGCCTGCGCTTTTAATGACAACGTCTCTTTCGGCGTCGATGTTTCCCTGCTTTATGCCTGAACTGACAAGAGATACATCTCCCTTGCTACTAATGCCGCCATTATTTACAGAGCCCCCTTCAATAGACACAGACGTTGCGCTATTTAATCCTCCGGCAAATTCAACATTATTGGCATTGATCATTCCTGAAACCGTAGTCTGACCGCCGTTGACTTTACCTCGTGTAAAATTGAGGTCACCACCCACATAAAGGGAACTGGTGGAGAGATCTGGTGGGAGCAATAAACCAACATCGAAATCTTCAACCGTAAGGTTACCACCTACAGCAAGCTTACCTTCAACATCGGATCGTTCGCCCTCATAATCGTTGAAGATAAATGCGTTATAGTTGAATGCTTCGCTCAACGCGATAGGTGCAGCAATGCTGCATTGTGAGGATAATGCTACTGCGGTAATCGCAATAGTGGCAATTTTAGATTTCATAATAGCTCCAGGATTGTCTGAGCCTGGAACGGCACTTTCAACATGGCTTTCCAGACAATCTGTAGCTTACGATTTGACCAAAAATTATGCGACGACGCAATGTATACTTTGGTATAGGCGCTAATACGAAAAAAGCCGCCCGAGGGCGGCTTTTTTTAGCAAAAAGAGATGTTATCCCTTTTTAACTAATACAGATACTTTTGAAATACCTGCAATTTTTACTTGGTTCATTACTTCTACCACAACGCCGTGTTCAGCTTCTTCGTCGGCTTGGATAGCAGCAGTGTCCGTATTATTTTCAGCAAGATAAGTTTGCGTGTTTGCAACAACGCGACGAACGTCAACTTCACGTCCACCCATCATAATAGTGCCGTCTTCTTCAATACGAATTGAAAGCGCTTTTGATGGCTTATCGTTTTTAGCTTGATTGTCTTCTGGACGATTAACGTCTAACCCTTTTTCTTTTACGAACGAGGTCGTTACGATGAAGAAAATCAACATGATGAACACGATGTCCAACATGGGGGTCATATCAATCTGAGCCTCGTCTTCGGCCGAGGTATGCTTTTTTCTTTTCATCTCGTCTTCTTTCTTCTGTTACGTTCGAGCTCAATAGTATACTGCTTGTTACAAAAATATACAGGCTTTTGTACAAAACAGTGTGCTCGTAACCACTTGTTGCTGGAAAAATGCTCAATTTCGCGGTAATAAAACGACTAATTTCTAACGTTTGTGCGAAATGGCGACGCCTAATTGGTAAAAATACAACATCAATGCCTGATTGAGTGTTACACGCAAATTACCATGAGGGTAAATGCCAAGTCTAGCTTCTGTGGATTTTTTTGTACCTTGAACTAAAAATGCGTTTTTAATCTCGTGATCCTGAATACACGATTCGAAGGCGCGAGCAGCCATTTCTTGGGGCATGGCGTAATAAAATGTTTTAAGCGCTCTATCGGCCTCAACAGATTTTACAAAGTAGTCATTGGGTCTTTTGTTGTGATCTAAAAACATGAGGTCAAAGCAGTCGCTTAACTTTTGATTAAGCGGGTGGGTATTCATGGTGGCGTTATCTAACCACGCTTGCGTGGCGAAAGTGCCGTGGGATAGTCCCTCGAACATACGTGGTGCAATGTAATGATCAAATGCATGAAACCACTCGTGAGCCAAAGAGCCGGCTCCCGCATTTTTCGCCAGCGCTAACTGCCGCTTTCCACTGTGATAGTGCGCACTTGCGTTTTTTTGCCCACCGCTTCCAAAAGCCAGTGACAGCGAGCCGTTTAGCGAAAGCACCTGTTCGTTTATATTCAATATTGTGGTGAGGTCGTAAAGCGCATCGAAGAATAAATTGGCTGCTATTTGTTGTTCTTGCGGTGTAACCCATCTGCCTACCGTAATGGTGGCAAAATTAAACAACTTTCTAATGTCTTGAAAAGACACGTCGGCGCCGTCCCTGTGGCTAGGGCCGTTTCGATAAAACGATTGATGAATGCGCCCTTTAGTTTCCACGCTCACTTATACCTATCTGCGCCCGTAGTAACGTTAAGCTAAAGAAATGAGGAGTTGTTCGCACCATGCTTCAATTCTAGCATCGGTATCATCATATTGATTTTCGTCGTCTAGCGACAAGCCTACGAAGTGGCTTTTATCTTCGGTAAGTGCTTTAGAGGCGGTAAAGTCGTAACCTTCGTTAGGCCAATAGCCTACTATGTTGCAGTTTGAGGGGAGTATGGCATCGTGAAGCATACCAAGGGCATCTTGAAACCACTCGCCATAGCCCAGCTGATCGCCAAGTCCAAATAGCGCTATGGTTTTACCCGACAGGTCAAGTTGGTGTACGTCTTCCCAATGAGACTCCCAGTCTTCCTGTAGTTCACCGAAATCCCAGGTAGAAATGCCAAAAATGATAATGTCGTAGTCTGAGGTGCGCGACAAATTCACATCTTTAATATTGTGAAGATGAACTACGTTGTCATCGAACAAACTATTAAGCTGGGCTTGAATTTTTTCCGCTGCCATTTCGGTATAACAGGTCGTCGAGCCGAAAAATAAACCTATAGACAGGGCGCCATCACTCATTAGATACCTCTTTTTTTGCTAGTCGTTATTTACAGGGGAGAATACTACCTCTTTCCCGTTACTCAACAAAGCTTTGCAGTGAACATCCTTACCTTTGTGTGAAATATTTAATACACCAATAGCACAGCCATTAAATAGTTCTTTCTCGCCATTATTTGGCGGTCTCGCTTTTACCGACATATTGCGACGTTTGGTAAATACGTTTAGGGGCGACTTGGCGCCATAAAGAAGGCGGTTAAGTGTATCGAACCAAGTGATCAAGGTTTCTGGAAACGCATTTTTTAAGCCGCTACAAGTAAACTGGGTAATATGAGGGCTGTTGCGTCTAAATCGCAGCCGCACATCGTAAACAAACGAATAGTGTACGTCGCCAGATAGAATAATAAATTCTGGTGGCGTTTTGTAATGCCTGAATATATTGAGCATCACGTTGGCGGTGCCTCTGTGTGCCATCCAGTTTTCAGCATCGACAGTTAATGCCTTGCCAAAAAAAGTGAACAGCTTTTGTATCGCTTCAATAATCTTCACCCCATAAATAGGAGCAGCAGACACAACGATAACGGCTTCTTTGCCAATGATAGAATGTTGAAACTCGCAAAGGGCTTCCCAGTCCATAAGGCCTGACGGCTTGTTGAGACTAGATTCAGAGCGCCATCGCTGCGTGCGAGTATCTAATACCTCAATAGGGGGCGACGTATCAAGTCGATAATGCCATTCGCTGAAATCGAGCAGCTTATCAATAAATGTGTCGTGTTCATTTAAATCGCTACTACTAAACACTTTTTGCGCATCGCCAATAAGGGAAGCCACTTTCTTAGGCGCATTACCCCAGCCCTGACAGAGCAAGTACCCAATAAGCGCGTTACCAATCATGCGCTTAGACAGCGGGTTAGCGTAAACTTCTTGCTCCCAACCGCGGGTTAAATTCCAATCGTCAGTGACATCATGGTCATCAAATATCATATAAGTGGGTACATGAGCGAGTGCCCGTCTTACCGAGGGAAGCTGCTTTACAAAGCCGTCGATGGCTTTTTGTTCTTTCTCAAAAGTGTCTCGGTACTGCTGAGGTATATGGCTATTATCGATGTCAATCAATGGCCAGAGAGCGTCAGACCAAACCAAAAAATACATCGCGAGAATTTCAGCACTGCCAATAAGGTGGTTTTGTGCATTTACTGATGTGAACACAGGTTTCTTTTTCGCACCGAAAAAGAGAGATGACAATACGGTATTGGTCGCGATTTGTGGCAGCAACTGCTCGCGTTCATAAAACCCATGAGAGTGCTGCGCTAGCTTTGCCGTATTGCTAACAACGGCGCCTTCCAACCCTTCGTGGTATAGCCCCAGTAAGTCGCAGCAATGATGGATGGCCTTTAACATCGGTCCGGCCACGTCATCGGCATAAATCTGATCGCCCGTCATCAGTAATACATCTGGAAGTGATGAGCTGCCTGCTAGGCCTTTTTCAATGAGGGTATCTACTTGCGCGAGAGCATCGTCACCGTCAAAATGTGGTTTGCGGCAAGAGCCGTGTAAAATAGTTTCTGGCGTCTCGGTATAATGAAAACTTAAGCTATCTTCTGCGCTATACAGTAAACGCTGTTGCTCGATATGCCACTTTTCACTTGTGGCTTTATCGGTAAAGTCCAATTGATAATACACTCGTTCGCGATCGCTAAACTTGTGCGAAGCAGCTGCTGATAATAAATGAATGTAGGCGTATTGGCCCACCTGTACGCTTTCTGCGTGACACTCAACCTCAACCTCAACATTATTACCGCGTTGCGTAAGATGAATGGAAGGGGCACTAGGCAACGACGTCACCAACCAGATATGACAAGTATCCTCGGTAACCTTGCGAACGATTGGACCAGCAATAACCAATGGAAGGTCGGTTTCACGTTCTGTTCGATTGTCTCGCTCAGATTCTGAATGGGAATCTAATTGAGAGCCTGATTGAGAGCCTAGTGTTGAAATAGTGCGTTCCCCATTGTGATGACATCACGTGTGCATTTTTTTAGTATTTTACTCTTTTTTGTGTATAAACGGTATGCTCTATATACTCGCTTACAATTTATTCATGCTTAGCTAGTGCTTATCTTATGTTTAGGCCAGTGCATGATTCGTACTCTGAAAATGTGCGCCATCTAATCTATTTTTTTGCATGGCTCACTATGGCTTTGTACTGTAAACCACTGCCAAAAAAGGAACTATCTTGATGCTAAAAAATGCGCTGCTTATCTGCGTTACTGCACTAATTATAACTGCATGCAGTGAGACAAAAGAGGTCATTATTACCCCTGAAAAAGAAGATTTGACCGTGATTACGGTGGGAAACTGGATAACGCAACAAAATGGTAAGGTGATGTTTGACCCACAAACATCTGGGTTGGTGGCGATTAACGATAAGCTTTTAACAATAGCAGACGCCAGCGCCGACAAAAGTCAGCAATTAAAGTTGCACAGCATAGACCCCACTACATCAACACTGCTGTCTTCAAGTAGTACCTTTTCTTTTTCAACCAAAGTAAGAAGAAGCTGCTTTTACAATTACCTAAGTGCCGAACCTGATTTAGAAGCACTCGCAGTAGACCCCAGAGACGCCAACGTTATTTACACCGTTACTGAAGATGCCACACGAACCGGTGCACTTAGCCCCCGCTGTGAGTCAAAATATAGCACTACAGGTTCAACAGATTATCCAACATTGCTAGTGCGTTTGGCGCGCAAAGCCAACGGCGATTTTGCAATGACCCATGTTCGTCCACTGCAATTTCCAGCGTCATTTAATGTAGGCAACTTCCCAAATGACGGTATTGAAGGCATCGCGATGGAGGCAGATGGAACCATGTACCTGGGGTTAGAAAAAGATATCGCAGGTCAGCCTCGTATTTTTAGCGTAAACGTTGATGAAAACTTTTTTTCAACGACAGACTTTGCCGTAGTTAAAGAACCCGCACTTTTATTACCCAAGTTTCCGTCGGGCAATCACCCTATTAACGGATTGACGCTACACAAGGTTAATGATCGCGCTTTTCTGATTGCTGCGGCGAGAAACGATGACGAGTTATGGATAATAGATGTGGCAGGTGAGCAACCTACACTACGAGTACCCGTTACTTTTATGGTGAAAGGTACTGAAGCCTGCGAGGATTACGTGATGGATAATGCGTCGATGGAAGGGCTAGTGACCATAGAAAATACACTGTGGATCATAAACGACCCATGGGAAAAGAATTACTTAAAAAATGCCTCGTGCAAAGCTGATGAAGAAAAGTACAAAGACTTAGCGCCGCTGCTGTTTTCGGTGCCACTGAACGATGCTTGGTTTCAATAGCCGACGTCCGATTAAAAGCGGTAGATTGAATCAATTGATTGTCTAAGGTTGATGAATAGCGGGTAATAACAGTGGATGCAGCAAAAGCGAAGGGTATTTAACTTCGCCAATCTTATAGATTTTGTGTAGTAACTAAAAAGGGGCACTGATTGCCCCTTTTTGTCTATTAGGCGTTTACGTTATTAGACGCTCAAACTGTTAGGTACTAGTTTAAACATCTTTGCGAAGTCGTGATGCGAATGTCTTTTTAAACTTCGCCAGTTTGGGCGCCAGTACCATCGAGCAATACTGATTTTGCGGATTATTTTTGAAATAATCCTGATGGTAGTCTTCGGCCGGGTGATAATTGTTTACTTCAACCACCTCGGTAACGACGGGGTTTGGCCAAATTTCTTCAGCGGTAATCTCAGCAATTATTTTTTCCGCCTCTTCTTTTTGCGCTTCGTTATGATAGAAAATCGCGCTTCTATACTGCGTACCCACATCATTACCTTGGCGGTTAAGCTGAGTTGGGTCGTGCAGCGCAAAAAAGATTTCCAGTATTTCACGATAGCCAATGGTGTCTGCATCAAAGGTAACTTGCACCACTTCAGCATGTCCGGTACTGCCACCACATACCGATTGGTAAGAAGGTGACGGTTCTTCGCCGCCGGCGTACCCCGATATCGCTTTTTCAACACCCTCAACGGTATTATACGCTGACTCTATGCACCAAAAGCATCCGCCTGCCAATGTGGCGACCTGTAAATTTGCCATGATTAAACCTCTCAATTTCAATGACTGTAGTGTGGGTTCCACCTGCGTCTAACTCAAGTCATCCAAGCATGTTTTTTTAGCGTATAAACGAATAACAAATACAAAAATACATACTGCGTGCGCTTTAGTACGTTTCCAATTAACTTGAGGTTTTGTAGTGATTATTTTTTATGATGGCTATTGTCCGCTGTGCATGACTGAAATGAAGCACTTGAGAAAGCGAGACAAGCACAATCGATTAACACTCGTTGACATACAAGAGCCAGATTTTAGTGAGCGTTACCCCACATTAGACTGGCATGCATTGAATGCAAGAATTCATGCACTTCGAGAGGATGGAACCTTGATAACTGGCTTAGATGTTACCCATGAAGCGTGGAAAGCAGTAGGCGTTGGTTGGCTTTATGCGCCTTTGCGTTGGCCTGGCATTCGTATTATTGCCGACGGTTTTTACAACATTTTTGCTAAACACAGATACACAATTTCTTATTTATTAACAGGCAAAAAGCGCAGCTGCGAGCGCTGTATACCAGGAGAGCCCAATGACAAGTAAAACACTAATAATTGGTGCCTCAGGCGGCATCGGTAATGCGTTAGTTAGTCGATTTGCAGATAATGGCGATGAGGTTATTGCGGTAAGTCGAAGCGGATACGTCGACAGCAGTTGGCCTGATAACGTCTCCGCAAAAACCATAGCAGAGCATGACGAAGCTAGCATTTCTGCTTTTGTAGAGGAACTGAAAAGCCAAGGCATCAAACTGAATAATGTGGTTGTGACGACAGGCGTATTAAAAGACGACGACTTAGGAGTAAACCCTGAGAAGCGTTTAGAAGATATGAGCGAAAGCGCACTGGCTTCCTATTTTGCCGTGAATTCAATTATTCCTGCTTTGTGGCTAAAGCATCTAGTGAACATAATGGATAAAAGTCATGCCACTGTCGTTTGCCTAAGCGCTCGTGTTGGCAGCATATCCGATAATGGATTTGGTGGCTGGTATGGATATCGCGCTTCTAAGGCTGCACTTAATATGCTGGTTAAAACCGCGTCCATTGAATACAAGCGCCGAGTGAAAAATGCCATGTTGGTGTGTTACCACCCAGGTACAGTAGACACCGAGTTGTCAAAACCATTTCAGAAAAACGTGGCAGAGAAGAAACTGTTCACGCCAGCCTTTACAGCCGATCAGCTATTTACCCACGTATCTAAGCTAGATCGCGACCAATCCTGCCATTTTATAGACTGGGACGGTGAAGTGGTAACTTGGTAATACGCTTTGTTACTATTTCGTTGAGTCCAACATCAAGACTTTTTATTACACTGCTGTTACCATACTTTCTTGGGTATGGTGCAGCGTATTGATTGGCCTATAGAGTCTACAATACTCTTAAATGGTCAGAACTACTGGGCGTTGACGCCGTTGCGAGTCATTTCAAAACATACCATCCTAATAAACATAACAATAACTCAACAAGAGGAAGGGATATGAGCGGGGCCAGAGAACAGTTCGGATCGCGCATAGGTTTTATTTTGGCAGCTGCAGGCTCTGCAGTTGGTATTGGTAATTTGGTTGGCTTTCCAGTAGGGGCAGCAAAAAATGGCGGGGGCGCATTTCTATTAATGTATGCCATATTCGTTTTTGCCATTTGCTTACCTGTGATGATGGCTGAAATGTCAGTGGGTCGTCATGCTAAAAAAGATCCATTGGGCGCCTACAGCGCAATTAGCAATAACAGTACAAAGTGGAAGCTTGCAGGGTGGCTAGCCATTGCTACCCCATTTATGATTGCCGTGTTTTATATGGTGATCACCGTATGGATTTTCGGTTATTTATATGAAGCCGTTAGCGGTAACCTAGACCAGTTGGCTAACCCCGACACGTTTGGGATATTCATCAATTCGCCGTCTATTTTTGCGTATATGGCAGTTGTTGTTGGCGTGGTCTATTTAATACTGCAAGGTGGTGTTAAAGAAGGGATTGAAAAAGCAGCGAAGCTGCTGATGCCAGCGTTGTTCGTTATGCTAATTGGCTTGGTGATTTTTGTACTCACTCAAGACAATGCGATGGCGGGCGTTAAGTTTTACATTGTGCCTGATTTTTCTAAATTGAATGCATCGGTGATAAACGGCGCGTTAGCACAAGCCTTTTTCTCACTATCACTAGGTATGGGTATTCTCATTACCTATGGTAGCTACATCGACAAAAAGTCAGACGTTCCTAATTCGGCAAAACTTGTTGCTTTAATGGATACCGCCGTTGCGTTTACCGCAGGCTTGATGATCCTACCTGCAATATTCTCTTTTAACCCAGAGATAGACCCAGCAGACTTAAGTGAATCGTCGGTAGGCATGATATTTACTTATTTACCGAGTATATTCTTGGCATTACAAGAGTCTATCGGTTATTTAGGCGCATCTGTAGTGGCCAGTTTATTCTTCTTGTTAGTGTTTTTTGCTGCAATTACCTCATTGGTCTCTATCTTTGAAGTACCCGTTGCTGCATTAATGGATGAGAAAGGGGTAAGTCGTAAGTGGGCTCTTACATCGCTAGGCAGCATCATGATTGTATTGGCTATATTGAGCGCGCTGTCGTTCGGAAAAATCGACGTGCTGACAACGTTCGTAAGTTACGCCGGTGCCGATAAATCGTTTTTTGATGTGATTATTGACGTCTTCTACGAAACCATATTGCCGCTTAACGGACTGCTGATTTGCTTATTCGTTACCTATCGTTGGAAGACTGCAAATTTCAATGCTTCGCTAGAAGAAGGCAGCGATAACTATAGAGGAAGTTGGTTTGAGAAATACGTCGACATTTCACTGAAAACCTTCATTCCGGTTATTTTGCTCGTTATTTTTGTTAACACGGTAGCGGTGAAGTACTTTAATTTTAGTCTGTTCGGTTAAACGCCACAGGTTACCCATACCTTTACGCCCTCAAAAGTGTCAACGCTTTAGCGGGTAAGCCGATTAAAAGATAAAATTAACATCAAAAAAAGGGGGTAGCAGTTGCTACCCCCTTTTTAATTTTTCGGTCCCGCCCTGAAATACGTTAACAGTTTTTAGGACGACACAGTCGTATAAAGCGCCAGTGCTTCATCAATACATATCATCTGGGTTTGCATAGGCTGGTGTAATATCAAGCGCCTGCCAGCTTGCACTAGCGTCTATTACCTTGCCCATTGCCTCAGATTCAGTATCTGAAAATAGTGGCAGAGGCAGGTTTAATGCTGATGCAGCGCGAGAATAGTATTCACCGCGTTTAGGGTGAAGTGCGCTACATAGGTGCAGTGTGCAATTGTGTGTGGGCGTTTCAATAACTGCGAGCAACCCCTTAACAACGTCAGCGATATGCACTAGGTTAATTCGCTTATTACCCGCGGGTAACTCACGGCCGCTCAATGAGCGCGCAGGGTGACGGTCTGGGCCAACTAAGCCTGCCAAGCGAAGCACGGTGTAATTCACCTTAGATGACAACGAGGCAAGATGTTCTTCTATGGCTACGTGAGCTTTTGCCGATGCAGTCTCAGGAGCGGGGGCACTGGTTTCTGTGAGGGTTTGGTTAGTACTGTCACCGTAAACCGATGTGGTGCTTACAAAAATAATATGCGCCACGTTTGCCGCAACCGCATCGTTAATAAGGGCAATAACCTGCTGAGTGAAGCCGTCTAGCTGAGTGCTACGTCTACCCGGTGGAATGTTAATAATGAAGGTTGCGTCCTGCATGTGTTGGCATAGTTGTGAAGTGTCATCGCCAAGTGCAAACTTAATACCTGTAATATTGTGCTTAGACATTTGCACCAACTTGTCGTCACTTCTGGTAGTGCCCACCACATGTGCGTCTATAGGACTATCGCTACTTAATAACGCATTGCCTAAATAACCTGCCATCCAGCCGTAACCGGTAATCACTATTTTTTTCTGCATTTGTTACGTGTCCTTCATGCCTATAATTAAGATGTTTGTATTTTAGCACTGGCGACTAAGTTAAAGTGCTACGGCCCTAGTCTATGTAATACTGTATCTAGGCTATTAGTATATCAGGCAAAGAACGACTTACTCCATGCGCTTAGTGTTTAAACCTATTGGCGTAAAAGCAAAAAGCCGAACATATGTACTATATGTTCGGCTTCGTCGGTGTGCGCTATGGTTATTTCACCAGCTTCCTGTGTCAGGATAGATGTTAACTATGTTTTACTAGTGCAGTTAAACTAGGAAAAAGGTGTGGCTAAACCTACATTTTCATCTTGCTGTGACTGTCTAAATCGATAAGGTTTAGCTCATCAAGCCCGGCAATAGAGGCTTGCATCTTAGACTCAGCATAATCTGCTTTTTTAAGAACGTCGCAAAGAGCTTCGCCTTTTTCTTCTAAAGAAGCGGCTTTTGCTTCTAAACGATATTCCAAATCTTCGCCAAAGCGTTCCATTTTCTGTTCAAACTCAGACATATCGCCTCCTTCCCACAGCATTTGTGTACCAAGGGCAATAAGAATACGGCCCATTGATTCACTGACTAGAGACTCTATCTGCGCTTCAAACTCGGCTTCCCAGCTTTCGTCAAACCAGCCAGGCTCATCAAACTGTGTTGAGTCGATACGTATGTTGCCAGCATCATCATAAAACGAACGAGCAAGCTTTTGATCTAGAGAATCGAAGAGTGCTTGAAAGTCACTGTCTAGGCCGCTGTCGCTGCCAAGTAGTTCACCAAATACTTCGGTTACCGCTACACTGGCAACCTCTAAACCTTCACTGGCAATAGTTAACGTCATGGGAATAGCAGTGTCGATACTATTGTAATAGTCGTTAACGTAAACTTGCTGTTCTTTATTAAGCGCTATCGACTCGCCGTTTATTGACAGGTCTCGATTTGGATTGATGGTGAGTGTTGACCCATTTTCCATATCTACAGTGAGATTGCCTTGATAATACTTAATCTGACCATCTAGCTCGATGTCGCAACTATTATCATGGGCCATAGCTTGGCCACTCACTAGTGCTGTGGCAACAGTAACTGAAAGTAAAAACGTGTTCGACATTGTAAATTCCCTAATCGTGACGTAACGAAAATTAAACTGTGTATGGGTGAGCAAACGCTATTTTGAGATAAATCGTAAATACGATAGTGAATCTAACTATCACCTACGCTTTTATATCTCTCGCGTTGTCTCCTCTTAAATCTATTTATCTTTGTTAATAGTTATAGACGTAGCAATGCCGATGCCATTTATTTAAAGTTAATACATTCAATGGTTTATGAATTTTAGGTTTTTAAGGTTTAATGTGATCCGTAATTTTTTGGCCAAAATAATAATAAAATAGCTTTTTTGACTAAGATCAATCTTGTGGGCAAAGTACAAAATTAAACCTCACTGTAATATGTTCAATAGGGTTTAATTCATGCATAATACGGCCAATTAAATTAAGGGGTTAACACAATGGCTGATTGGACTAATGCAATTATGTTCGGTGTTGCGCTAATTGCCTTTACGCTTGGGCTTAGCAGCATCATTATGGGCTTTATTACAGCGAAAGCGGGTGCTGAAGGTATGCAAGAAAAAGTAGAGTATGGCTTTTTCGGTGTTACTGGTTTGGTCATCTTCTTTTTGATGAGTTATGCACTGGCCTAACAACACAAACAAATAAAAAAACCGGCACATGCCGGTTTTTTTATTTTTCAATGTTGCCTCTAGCGCAAGATTTTCATCAAGGGCTAGGTGACTCGGAGCTTCTATTCACCAGTGCGCCTAAGTGGCTATCTCGTTGGTAAGCTCGCAAGTCGAAAGGCTCAAGCATGGCCATAACGTGGTCAAAAATGTCAGCCTGTACTTTTTCGTAATCCACCCATTCTTGTCTTGCGCTGAAGCAATAAATCTCCAGTGGCAATCCGAGCTCCGTAGGCGGCAACTGTCTTACCATTAGCGTGAGTTCTTGATGAATGTGAGGGTGCTTTCTCAAGTAAGCCTCTAAATACGCGCGAAACGTTCCAATGTTAGTCAAACGTCGACTGTTCAGTAAGTCTGACTCATCAATTGAGTAGTCTCTGTGGTAAGCCTGCAGTTCGTTTTTCTTTTTCTCAATATAATCATTGATATAGCGAATTTTGGAAAAACGCTCTAACATTTCATTGTCGCAAAGCTTTATTGAATGCACATCTAAGTGGATGGCGCGTTTAATTCTGCGCCCGCCAGACTCTTGCATTCCACGCCAGTTTTTTACGGCTTCTGTTGTTAAGCTATAGGTAGGTAAGGTAGAGATGGTTTTATCCCAGTTTTGTACCTTGACGTTGGTAAGTCCTATTTCCTTGATTTCGCCGTCAACCTCATACTTTTGCATAGAAATCCAGTCGCCCGTATTGAACATGCGATTTGCTGCAATTTGAATTCCGGCGACAAAACCTAAAATGGTATCTCTGAATATTAAAAGAAGTACGGCGGCAATTGCAGTTAGGCCAGACACTATGAGCAGAGGGCTTCTGTCAACAATCAGCGATATACAAAGCAGTATAGTAACGATAGCGAACCCAAGCTTTGTTACCTGAATAAAGCCTGTGATCGGCGCTCGTCTAGCGAGTGCTGAGGAGTTATATACATACTCCACGGTACTCAAAAGGGCATAAAGCGCGAGAAGTCCACTGTACAGCATGTATAACTGCGAACTTTTCACCATTAGGCCGAAGAGAACAGCCTCTTCGTCAATAAGTAGCGGCGTGGTTACGTAAATAAATAACGCTGGAAACAAGTGCATCAAACGCCTGAAAAAGCCGTACTCCTGCAGCGCGTTATCCCAAACATTGTTCGATCTATACACTAAGCGCGCTATTTGCGGCCTGATTAACAAGCGAGCAAAAACATAGATAATCACAGCGGATAGTAGAATGCAGCCACCTGCAAGTACGTTATAAAGTGGTTCACCCGTTGTGAGGTTCGGAAATACATCGTGTACTAGATGTACAAACGTATCGCGAACAGAGGTAGTTACTTCCATCAATCAAGACTCCAAAAGGTTTTTGATGCGTGAATCTTTATTTTTCCACAGGTCGTTCAACCAATCTTGGAAATAAAGACGGAATTCTGATTCATTGCGCGTTGAGTGCTGCTGCAATTCTGGAACCGACACTACGTTGACGTCAATGACAATTTTCGTCATAGTGCCGCAGAGCATGGCCATCATCGGATGCTTTTTATTGTGTGGGTATAGCAATGAAATATCTAAAACGTTAGTAAATAATTCACCCATGGCGGCTAAAGTAAAAGAAACGCCTCCCGCTTTTGCCGGCAATAAATGTGTATAGGGGCTTTTCTTTAACGCGTGCTTCTGCGGGGTAAACCGAGTGCCTTCAACAAAGTTAATTACCGTAGTGGGTACGGTTCTAAATTTTTCACAGTACGCTTTCGTTGTTTCTAAATCTTTACCTTTCTTGTGCGGGTTCTTCTCAATGTACGCGCGAGTATATCGGCGCATAAAAGGCATATCTAACGCCCATGCCCCTAAACCCACAAAGGGTAGCCATATTAGTTCTTTTTTCAAAAAGAACTTGGGTGCTGGAATACGCTTGGTGGCAAATTCAATAAGCAAAATTATATCGAGGTAGCTTAGATGATTAGCAATGATTAAATACCACCTGTCTTTAGCAAGTTCGCCATGCACCGCATATTCAATGTCGATGTTGTTAAAAAGGCGAATAAGTAAAACGCTAAGACGACCAAAACTAAACATAAGGCCATGCATCACACTATTCCATAGCGTTTTAACCTTGCCATTAGGGAGTAGTAGTTTTACTAGCCCTAATGTGATGATAAGACCACCCCAAAAGGCTAAATTGAGTAATTGCAGGGTGATATGAACTACAAAGGTAATGGGAGCGAGAATGTTACGGATCATAAAGGCTTCTGCGTTGCGTTTAATTCTTCTAATAGGTTGTCTTTTGCTTGCCAGCGTTCATTAAGCCACGCTTGAAAACGGACACGAACCTGAGGGTCATCGAAGTAAGTGTCTTGGAATATGCCACTGTCCATAATTTCTTGAATAGGCATCACGCTTATATTCACACGAATATCGCGCACTCTACCGCTCACGAAATCCCAAAATGTGGGCACGCCACCAGGGTAGTCGATAGTGACATCAATGAGTTTGTGCAGTTGCTCTCCCATTGCCGAAAGCACAAATGCAATACCGCCAGCCTTTGGTTTTAATAAATGCGCAAAGGGCGACGCCTGTCTGTCGTGTTTTGATTGCGTGAAACGAGTACCTTCTACGAAATTCATAATACTCACAGGCTTAGAGCGAAATTTTTCGCACGCTTTGCGAGTAGTTTCCATGTCCTTACCTTTTAAGTGAGGGTGCTTAGCCAAAAATGACTTTGAATATCTGCGCATAAATGGAAAATCGAGGGCCCACCATGCCAAGCCTAAAATAGGCACATAAATAAGTTCTTTTTTGAGAAAAAACTTTAAAAATGGAATTTTGCGGTTGAAAACCCGTTGAAGAACAAGAATATCTACCCACGACTGGTGATTTGCAGTCACTAAATACCAATCGTTACGGGTAAGTTGCTCTAAACCTTTTACGTGAAAGGTAGTGCCGCTGCTTATGCGTTGGTTAATGTTATTGACGCCAATCCACGCTGTTGCACAGGTATCGAGAAGATACGAGATAAAGCGTCGCCACTGCGACACTGGGATAAGTTTAAATACCGATAATACGATAATAGGGGTAGCCCAAATTACCGTGTTAACAAAATAGAAAATAACAGAAATCGTGCCGACAATATGATGCAATAGTGCTTTAACCATTGTACTTACCTCAAAATTTAGGCGCTCAGTGTAAACGAACTTGATCTAAAATCCGATAGAGCCTTTACTGATTCGTCAATAAAGGTACAAAAATCATGAATAAAGGAGCGGTAATGAAGCTTATCAGCGAAAACAGAGCATTTGGAGGCACCCACCTTCGTTATAGTCATCCGTCAGAGTCTACGAATTGCGAAATGACGTTCGCCATATTTTTACCGCCATTCGCCAGTAAAGAAAAACCAGTACCAGTGCTGTATTGGCTATCGGGGCTAACGTGTACTGATCAGAATTTTATGCAAAAAGCTGGCGCTATGAAGTTGGCGAGTGAACTTGGTATGGCGATTGTCGCACCAGATACTTCTCCCCGTGGAGAAGGCGTTCCCGACGATGAAAATGGTTCCTATGATTTTGGACTAGGAGCTGGCTTTTATCTCGACGCTACACAAGCCCCGTGGGATAAACACTACAACATGTATTCTTACATTACCGATGAGCTTCCAGCGCTGGTTGAGAGCAATTTTCCGGTAACGAAAGAGCGTGCACTTAGCGGTCATTCAATGGGCGGACATGGCGCCCTCGTTATCGGTATGCGAAACCCTAATCGGTTTGTTTCGGTGTCAGCATTTAGCCCTGTGGCAAATCCTACTGAGTGCGAATGGGGTAAAAAAGCATTTAGTCATTATCTTGGTGAGGACACCGAGCAGTGGAAAGCATACGACTCAGCCTTGTTGCTAGCAAGTAAGACTCACAGTATTCCATTGCTAGTAGAGCAAGGGACAAGCGATGAGTTCATGCAGGAGCAGCTCAAGCCTCAAGCCTTAGTGCACGGTGCTCAGCAATCTGACACACAGCTTACGCTAAATATGCATGAAGGGTACGACCACAGTTATTTCTTTATTGCGTCTTTCATTGAAGATCACCTTGAGTTTCACGCGGGTCACTTAGGTTTAATCTAAAGCTACTTAAAAGGCGTCGGCTTTTCTCCGGCGTCTTCTTATTTTTTCACCGATCCTAACTATCGTTAATTTGTTGTATTCTCATGGTGTTCCTCAGGATAATTAAACCGACGTCTATATCCAGAAACAACCGATGGTTTTATCCTCCATCTAGCCTACCTTTTATAATCTCTATGAGTATGTCGACTTCTTCATAACCTGCGACAGTATGCTTCGTTATATCAACCTTAAGACGCTCTAAGACACTATCCTTGTCTAGCAAAGCCTGCTTTATGTAGGTCAATGTTTTTTCCTTTGCGATAGCCGCGATTTCGTCCGCTAGCATCATTGCGGTGGCTCTCATAATGTCGTAATCCTGGACATCCATATAATCTCGTTCGTAAAGCGCATCTACAACTGCAGGAATTTTGCTGTAGTGTTTTATTACATAATAGATATCAATAGCGTCTTTTCCCTGATACTCACGACCTCGTTCAGTCCAGGCGATAAGTTTCAGTAACAATATTCCAGAGGGAGATGCTACTTTTACGCTAATTTTGGGGCTTTTTATGAGGGTAACTTCCCAAGCGTTTTGATAAACTTCATAGAACCCTAGCACGCTCATGACAAAATCCTGTGTGGGCGGCCAAGCGATCTGGCCGTTATCATCACTGACCCCACCAAACGGAATCAGATCGATTTCCCAAGGCAAGCCGTCACTGTCAGTCGTATCTAGTTGATGTGCCTTCTTCGAATGCGGTGTAAATCCTGCTTCTATCAGTGCAGTTCGTAACATTTCATAATGCTCCCAATCCTGCACCTCGATACCAAAGTCCACATCTTTCGTACCGCGCTCAATTGCGGCGTTATAGCCGTGAACCAAGATAATATCCCGTGCAGTAGCCCCTACAATTAGCAACGGGACGCTTAGCTCTGCGGCAATACCATGGATTTGGCTATATACCTCGACAAGCCCTTTGGGCAGCTTTTCTGATACATCAAGCGAGATAGTCACGGTAAATCCTTTTTGCGGTTTCAAGATTGCGAGGATCATCGCTGTTAATTAGTTCCGCATATACTAATAGTGGAGCAACACAGCTAGGCAATGCGCCTTTAATTTTTTCAAGCACTACAGGCGGCTCTACAATTTTTAGTATATTAACGCCTGTCTCTTCAGCACGTAGTCGGCGTAGCCTGAAAGTTTTTAATAGGACTTTATGTGCTTCAGCATCAGCATATATCTGGTATGTTTTGGGGGTAAGGTAATGTGTGTAGGCATCGGCGGCGACTTCTCCGCCCCAGATTGCTCCGTACTTATTTAGCGGTGCGTTACGAAGCTGCTCAATATCCTGAGGAACATATAGCCTTTGCTCCAGTTTTGCTTCCATGTTGTGTGGATAAGCATCTAGCCATTTCGTTAGAAGCAGATCTTTTTCGTTGAGGACGGCCCCCTTTTTCCCTTTGTCGAGAATAAATGTGAGTTGCTTAAGGTCATCTAAAACTTGTTTTACCGTACCTAAAGCAATTTCAGCTTGCTCCGCAAGTACCCGCATTGGCTGATTAACAAGTTCAGGCTTCAATAACAACATCATGATCAGTTTCATGCCTTTAGGTTGAAACGCCTTTCCAGTTAGCTTTCGCGCGTGTTGTATTTGATGCTCTTGAGGTGGCTTCTTGCCTCTGATATCAATATAAAAGGGAGGTATGTTGAGGTGCGCATTGCCCGCCATATCGAGATAATCGATTTGTAACTCCCGACAAAGCTCGGCAATATTTTCATTGATATAGGTTGTGACAATAAGCGTTTTTTTGTCGCTAAAAACTGTTTCTGCTAGTTGAAGTTTTTGCAGTCTGTGGCGAGTAAGTCTCTCTTTTTCTTCCACACACCAAGTATGCCTCTGATTTCCGTGAATGATCGTCAGCTGTCCGTCCGTTACCTGAGCATCTTGTGTATTGTGATGCGTATAAGTGACATTTAGCTTGATATTCGCGGCTAACAGTTTCGCAGCTTCGGCTAGTAAGTTATCCATTTGTTCACTTATTTTTTATGTTCACTATTATTGAACGATACGAAATAATGAACAGCATTGCAATTGTTGTTCATTATTTTTAAGTGTTCACTAACAGTGAACGTTGACTTTTAATGAACAATCAGACATCCATGTCCAACATTTTTATGGGAGAAAGGGAGCCGTTATAGAGTTCAGTACGAGCTTTCGCACTCTTTGCTCGAACATGTAGGCAGCCTTAACTTGCTTCATAACAGAGTCGCAGAATACTTCGATGTACTTTTCCACTTCATTGCAGCGGCCTTATTTTGAAATATTTTTCGATTTTGAAAAAGTCACTGTTCCAGACTCTTTATTTCTAACTCTCGCACAGTAAACAGTTTGATTTTTCCTAACTCTCTTTGAAATGCTATAATGCGCCATCAAATTATTCCTTAATAAAAAAAGCAGTTCCCCCGAAGAAGCTTTTCAGTTCCCCCGAAAGAGTGAAAATAAGGAATTAAAGGGACCCGAATTCAGAAAATCAAGTACACCGCACTTGGTCTTTACTCAAGAAATTAGATAATATCAATATAAAACAAAGGCTTAAATTGAATACTACTGTTCAAACTCTCGACCGCAGATTCTCTGTCGCTCCAATGCTGGATTGGACAGACAGACACTGTCGCTATTTCTTACGATTGTTCTCAAAGCACACTCTGCTGTATACCGAAATGGTAACGACGGGGGCTATTATCTTTGGAAAGGGAGACTACCTTGGTTTTAATACCGAGGAGCATCCTCTAGCGCTGCAGCTTGGAGGGAGCGATCCAACTGACATGGCACGATGCGCGGTGTTGGCTCAAGAACGCGGGTACGACGAAGTGAATATTAATGTAGGGTGCCCAAGCGACAGAGTAAAAAACGGCAGTTTTGGTGCGTGTTTGATGGCGCAGCCTGATGTGGTGGCCGATTGTGTAAAGGCCATGCAGGCCGAGGTCGATATTCCGGTAACGGTGAAGTGTCGTATTGGTATTGATGATATGGATGAGGACGAAGATTTTGCTCGCTTTATCGATATTGTGGCTGGGGCTGGTTGCGATACTTTTATTGTACATGCAAGAAAAGCATGGCTTCAGGGGTTAAGCCCTAAAGAAAATCGTGAAATTCCGCCGTTAAATTATCCGCGAGTCCATCGCATAAAAGAAACCCACCCTGAATTATCAATCAGCATTAATGGCGGTGTAAAAACCTTAGCCGATACCAAAACACAGTTGGAAAGTGTAGATGGTGTGATGATTGGCAGGGAAGTGTATGCAAACCCGTATATTATGGCTAACGTAGACACTGAAATATTTGGTGATGCACAGGCAAAAAGTATTTCACGACGCGAAGCCGTGTTAAAAATGCAGCAATATATTGAGAGCCACATTGAGCGCAAAGAAGATGCGTACTTCAAACCGTGGCATGTAGCGCGCCATATGCTTGGTTTATTTCAGGGGCAAGCTGGTGGTCGTATATGGCGTCGTTATTTAAGCCAAAACGGTACCGGAAAGTCTCCTGATCCTCATTTGCTAATGAATGCGTTGAGTGCCGTAGAGGCAGCACAACGAGAATTGGACGAATACAATAGCCAAAGAGATAGTCAAAGCAGTGGTCAAAAAAACTAACAGGTTAGTGTCTTTGACTAAAGTTTAATATTTGCTCAATATGTTTTTTCAGCCAGCTTAATATTTAGTTTTTATTTTAAGTATATAAATCATTGCTTTAAGCTAATTTTAAGAAGTTGGCACACCTCTCGCTATATGTCTTATATCACAACGACAACGTGTTGTTGTACTGACAAGACTTTCGAGGGAAATTATGAAAACTTCACTAATCGCAGCAACTTTACTTTCAGCAAGCATGGCAAGCGGTGCAGCTAGCGCACAAGAGTCAGTGCTCAATTCGTTGTTACAAAACATGGTAACTACCGCAGTGACGATGACGACAACCGAGCTATCTGCAGATGTTTATCAGTCAGTGGCTAATACGTCTTACCATTTTGAATTAGACGGCGCTCGCACCCAACATATGGGAAGTGTAAGCGTTACCGACATCGCCTCAACTAACGATGACTCAGATAATGCCGGTGCTTTTTTAAAAGATAACGATGTAAAAGGTGCTGATGTAAAAGATATTGACGGAAAAGATGCTGACTAGATATCAGCAAAGTTACCTAGATAGTTAACAGCAAAGCCTCCAGAAAAATCACGAATTCTAAAAAGCGCCCGTTGGCGCTTTTTTCGTTTTCGTCATAGCACTTATAAACTGGCTCATTAAACAGCAGTCAAGTCCTCGCTGTCACCGATACGATACTTCGATACCTAATACACCAATACCTAACACCTAACACACCAATACATCAAACCTCAGCCTCTGCCTAACAATAAGTAACTCACACCTATAGCACCCATACCTACACCTAGCATGCACGAGAACGTTTTATGCCCGAGTGCATGTTTAGCACTTGCACCTCGATATAAGCCGTGAGACTAAGAATATGCGCCTCAAAAACAATGTGGTCAAATTAACAATAATGGTGGTTAAAAATACTAAATTATCGTTTCCTAGTTACCTCGGGCAACACCAGCTTATGCGAGTTTTTGTAAAAAGTTATATTTATCAGTGCCTTAAAGGTTTGGCACGTCTATTGTAATACCTATATGAGTAGAGCGTTAGGAGAATGTGATTACACGTGGAACAGTTCCCCAGTTAATTACAGTGTCCAACCACAGTTTCAAAAATGAAATAGAGAAGTCAGCGTCGCATCAATCTTGATAGTTAATTGCTGGTAACTCGCCAACATCTTTATGGAGAGATAATTATGGGTATGTTTTCAAGAATTAACGATATTGTTCAGGCCAACATCAATGCAATGCTAGACAAAGCAGAAGATCCTGAAAAAATTATTCGTCTCATCATTCAAGAGATGGAAGAAACCTTGGTAGAGGTACGTACTGACGCGGCTCGATATATTGCGCAACAAAAAACATTAGCGCGTCAAATTGACAACACGAATAAAGAAATTGCTAGTTGGCAGGGTAAAGCGCAGCTTGCAATGAATAACGACAAAGAGTCTCTTGCAAAAGCAGCCTTGGTTGAAAAGCAAAAGTACGTGGCTAAGTTATCCTCGTTGCAGGAACAAGAAGCGCACTTAGCTGAGAGTATCGAAAAAATTCAACATGATACTTCTCGCCTCAATGCCAAAATGGCAGAGGCCAAAGCGAAACAAAAAGTGCTCATTCAGCGCAAGCATTCTGCTGAAACCCGTTTAAAAGTGAAGCAGGCCGATCACGAGAACAAAATTGATGATGCCATGTCTCGTTTTGAAAACTACGAACAGCGTATTGACTACCTTGAGGCACAGGTTGATGCATACGACCTTACTAAATCAGGTGAAGCGGCATCACTATCGGCAGAGTTTCAGGCACTAGAAGTGGATGAGTCGATTGAACAAGAGCTAGCGGAACTTAAGAGAAACAAAGTAGCTTAGGCGTTAATAAAAGTAGCTTAAGCGTCAAACACGCGCCTAATGGTTTAGGCGCAGCCGCCAAGTTCTTTCTAGTGGTAAACGCTTAGGTCATACAAGCTAGTTCAATAAAAGCTAAGTAAATAAAAGATTGTTGGAGAAAATCATGAAATTGTCATCACAAAAACGTATTTATAGAGATTTAGATTCAGGTGTTATTTCGGGCGTGTGTGCAGGCGTTGCGCGTTACTTTGACATTGACGCAGTTTGGGTACGTGGCGCTGCAGTTGTAGCCCTGGTTTTCACGCCTGCAATTATTTTACTTGCGTACTTTGCAGCAGTCATTTTATTGCCGAGATTAGCGTAATGAAAAATTTTCTATTGGCGTTGGTTATTGCCATCGTGCTGATGAATTGTCTCGGCAGCGTGGTGGAGGATGCATTAGGAATGCATCTAGTGATGTCAGATGAATTGCTGAGTCCTTGGGAGAACATAGCGGTGTTTTCTGTAGTGGGTATTGTGTTGGCTATTGTTGGGTTTGTTGTCGCCTTGAGCGTAGTGGGTACTGTGGTACTCGCCCTTGGCGCGGTATTATTTGCATTGTTGTTGGCAGGTGTCAGTGCATTTTGGCCTATCATCGTTATTGCAATTGCCCTATATGCATTGAAAAAGCGCAATACTGCATCATACGCGCAGAAAAATGAGCACAATATGCACCATACGTTATAGTTATCATAAATCGATTTAAGTTGTATTCAGGTACTAAAAAGTGGTCATATAGAGAATACCCGTTATTGGGGTTAGTATTTCTCTCGTCATTATAAAAATTCAAACAGCTGACTCAGGTCGGCTGTTTTGTGTAAAAAAGGAAGGTTGGTGTTTATATGAGACAATCAATTAACGCGAAACGGATAGCGATTGTCGCTGTGCTACTTGTCATTATATTTTGGCTTATAGGATGGTACTGGAGCTTATCGCCTGATACGTATGATATTAAAGAGCGCTTGAAAACATCCTCTACCGTAGAAAATCCAACACAAATTGCTGGTTATACAATTACCACCGCAATGATTGATGTATCAGAAACCCTGCTCGATAAGCCAGGCGGTTACTTGTCTAACGACGTCATTCCACCCGGTGTTTTGCTTGATAATATGCCTGCATGGGAATTCGGGGCACTGGAAATGATCCGCGATTTAGCCTTATCTATGCGAAAAGACTTCAGTCGTTCTCAGTCTCAATCAGTGGAAAATCCCTATTTAACAAAGGCTCACCCCAAGTTTAATATGGATCATCAAAGCTGGGCGTTACCTTCATCAGAATCGAGTTATTCCGACGGTATCGCGCTTCTAAAGCAATACAGAGAAGAGTTAGCGAGCACTCGAAACAGCGATAGCCAGTTTTACACCCGCGCTGATAATTTACGAGAGTGGTTAAAGCAAGTAGAAAAAAGATTGGGAAGCTACTCGCAAAGGTTAAGTGCCAGCGTTGGATCTGCTAGAATCAACTCCGACTTGGCAGGTGACAGAAATGCTCGCCAATCTACACCCGTGGCAAAGCAAAGTGTGGTCAAAACAAGCTGGTGGAAGCTAGACGATAATTTTTATGAAGCACGCGGTGCGTCATGGGCTTTACTGCATTTTTTGAAGGCCGTTGAAATAGAGTTTTATGACGTGCTTAAAGATAAAAATGCGCTAGTCAGTATGGAGCAAATTATTCGAGAGTTGGAGGCCACACAGCAGACAGTGTTTAGCCCAATGATTTTAAATGGAAGCGGTTTTGGCATGTTAGCTAATCACTCATTGGTAATGGCTAACTATATTTCTCGCGCCAATGCAGCACTTATCGAAATATCTGAACTTCTTAATCAAGGATAATGAATGAAAAAGAGTCTTTTAGTTGCCGCACTCGGATGCGCACTGGTATCTGTATCTTCACACGCTGATACTATCGCTGGGGTTTATGTTGGGGCTCAGGCATGGCAAACCGACACGTCAGGTGGCTTTGCCGATACCAATAATACGGCAAACTTTAGTTTTGACGATGAAACCAATTCGTCGGTGTATATCGCACTAGAACATCCGGTTCCGTTTTTACCGAATGTTAAGATAAACCAAACAACTCTAGACAATTCAGGTGTAACAACACTCGACTCTAGCTTTACTTTTGACGGTCAGCTTTATACGGCAAATAGCGAAGTTGCTACCGATATTGATTTAACCTCTACCGATCTTATTCTTTACTACGAGTTGTTCGATAACGACTTGGTAAGTTTCGATTTAGGTATCAATGCAAAATACATCGATGGTGCATTGCTAGTAAACGATAGAGCAAGTGCGACGCAAGGGTCTGCAGATTTCTCAGGCATTGTGCCAATGGCTTACTCAAAAATTCAGGTTGGTTTACCGTTTACAGGGTTGTCTGCATATGCCGAAGGAAGCTACTTGTCCTTTGACGATCATGAGTTAAGTGATTATCAAGTGGCTGTTGCCTATTCTTTTATCGAAAGTATTGCCATAGACATGACGGTGCAACTAGGTTACAGAAACGTCACAGTTGATATTGAAGACTTAGACGATGTTTATGCCGACATGGAGTTTGACGGCGTATTTGCTGGGCTAGAGCTACATTTCTAGTCTTTGTAACAGGTATTAATGAAGGCGCTTCTGCTACGCAGATAGCGCCTTTTTTATTTCAATAATGCTTTTAAGCACATTCAGTAATAAAAAAGTCTCATTTATTCTTTTCTCTTCTTGAATAAAGTCGTTAGCCTAGCGACATCGAAAAAGGGCTATAAGACTATGTCAAAAGATTCTAACTCAACAACAGTGTCAAATTCAGCGCCAGGCGCGGTAGTAAATGAACAGCAGTGGAATGCGATAACGCAAGCTATTGCTGGTCTAAATCGTGATCAGCTCACATGGGTGAGTGGTTATGCTGCGGGTATGGCTGCTGCGCAGGGCGGGGCAGTGGCGCCGTCGCTACAAGCGGCACCTGTGTCAGCGGGAGATGCTCCTACTCTTACTATTTTGTACGGCTCTCAAACTGGTAACGCTAAAGCGTTAGCGCACGAGTGCCAAGCGAAAGCGGAAGGTGCTGGGTATAACAGCAAGCTGGTGAGCATGGCCGATTATAAAGCCCGCAACCTTAAAAGCGAAACTCACGTTGCCGTGTTCGTTAGTACTCATGGTGAAGGCGATGCGCCAGACGACGCCATCGAGCTGCATGAATATGTGGCAAGTAAAAAAGCGCCAAAGTTAGCAAATACAAAGTACGGCGTAGTAAGCCTAGGAGATAGTAGCTACGAGTTTTTCTGCCAAACCGGCAAAGACTTCGACGAGCGTTTATCTAAATTAGGTGCAACTGCGGTTATCGACCGCTTAGATTGTGATGTAGATTACGAGGCCGAAGCAGAGGCGTGGCTGAACAGCTTCATCGACTCGTTGAAAGAAGATTTCACAGCCTCAGCAGCTCCGGCCGTAGCGGCACAAACCGGTGTCGCGGTTGCGGGAGCCCCAGCGCAAACTTACACAAAGAAAGCGCCTTACACTGCCTCGCTGATCGAATCGCAAAAAATCACTGGCAGAGACTCGATTAAAGATATTCGTCATATCGAAATTAGCCTTGAAGACTCAGGGATTACCTACAAACCAGGCGATGCCCTTGGCGTATGGTTTAAAAATGCCCCTTCGTTGGTTAACGACCTTATTGCACTGCTTTCTCTTGATGAAAACGCAGAGGTAGTGGTGGCAGAAAGTGCCATGACGCTAAAAGAGGCGCTTACCTCTAAGCTTGAGTTAACACTGAGCTATCCTAATTTTATCAAGGCCTATCAGGCTGCGACGGGGTCGGAAGGTTTGGCAGCGCTGATGGAAGATAAAGCACAACTTCGTACTTACATGGCCGACAGACAAATTATTGATATTGTTCGCGACCATGTTGGCAGTATTTCAGCGCAGCAACTTGTTGACGCACTGCGCCCTCTTACGCCGCGACTCTATTCAATTGCGTCAAGCCAGGCCGATGTAGAAGACGAAGTTCACCTTACAGTGGCACACGTTGATTATGAGGCTTTTGGAGAACGTCATCAGGGCGGCGCATCGGGTTACCTTTGCGAATACCTTGAGGAAAACGGAGAAGTAGAGGTATTTGTTGAAAACAACGATAACTTCCGCTTGCCTGCCGATCCTAATACGCCAGTCATTATGGTTGGCCCAGGAACAGGTATTGCGCCGTTCAGGTCGTTTATGCAAGAGCGAGACGTACAAGAAGCAGAAGGTAAAAACTGGTTATTTTTCGGTAACCCGCACTTTACCCAAGACTTCTTGTATCAAGTTGAATGGCAAGGCTATGTAAAAGAAGGCTTGCTAGACAAAATAACGTTAGCGTTCTCACGTGATCAAGAAGAGAAGGTTTACGTTCAGCACCGACTACTCGAAAATGGTAAAGAAGTATTCGAATGGTTAGAGCAGGGCGCTCACTTCTATGTGTGTGGCGATGCTATGCACATGGCGAAAGATGTTGAAGAAGCGCTGATCAAGATTGTGCAAGAGCACGGTGGCAAGTCAGAAGCGGAAGCAAAATCATACGTGGTTGAGTTGCGTAAAGCGAAACGTTATCAAAAGGATGTCTATTAATGAGTAATGAAAACTCTCCATTCGTTGTTGAGGGCAAATTAGCCGACAACGAAAGATTAAAGCGCGAAAGTAAAAACCTTCGCGGAACAATAGAAACTGACCTGAAAGATGATCTTACAGGTGGCTTTACGGCTGATAACTTCCAGTTAATTCGCTTCCACGGTATGTATCAGCAGGATGACAGAGATATTCGCGCAGAGCGTGCTAAGCAAAAGCTTGAACCGCTGCAAAATGTGATGTTGCGTGCGCGGTTACCTGGTGGCGTAATTATGCCCGACCAGTGGCTAGCGATAGACAAGTTTGCTTCCGATCACACGTTGTACGGCAGTATCCGGTTAACTACGCGACAGACTTTTCAGTTTCACGGCGTACTTAAGCCAAAAATTAAGTCGATGCACCAAATGCTGAACAAAGCGGGCATCGATTCAATTGCGACAGCCGGTGATGTAAACAGAAACGTATTGTGTACCTCGAACCCTGTAGAATCAGAACTGCATTTAGAGGCGTTTGAGTGGGCTAAAAAGATAAGCGAGCACTTACTTCCTAAAACACGTGCTTACGCTGAAATTTGGTTAGATGGCGAAAAAGTGGAAACCACAGAGAAGCCGGTTGAACCTATTCTTGGCGATAACTATCTTCCGCGTAAGTTTAAAACCACGGTTGTTATTCCACCGCAAAACGACGTTGACGTACACGCAAACGATTTGAATTTCGTTGCCATTGCAGAAAACGGCAAGCTGGTTGGCTTTAACGTATTAGTAGGCGGTGGTCTTGCCATGACTCACGGGGATAAAAGTACGTATCCTCGCAAAGCCACTGACTTTGGTTATATTCCACTAGAAAACACGCTCGATATTGCCGCAGCGGTAGTGACTGTGCAGCGCGACTGGGGTAACCGTGTTAATCGTAAGAATGCAAAAACCAAATACACCCTTGAACGCGTTGGTGTAGATAACTTTAAAGCTGAAGTTGAAAAGCGTGCAAACGTTACGTTTCAAGAGAGTCGACCGTTTGAGTTTACCGAACGTGGTGACCGCTTTGGCTGGGTAGAAGGCATCGACGGTAAGTATCACTTAACTGTATTTATCGAAAACGGCCGAATTCTAGATTACCCCGGAAAGACCTTAAAAACAGGGTGTGCAGAAATTGCTAAGATTCATAAAGGCGATTTCAGGCTAACGGCTAATCAAAACCTGGTTATCGCCGGCGTTGCGCCAGCCGACAAGGAAAAAGTAGAAGCATTGGCTCGTGAGCACGGATTAATTGCCCCTGCAGTATCTAATCAGCGCCTTGATTCAATGGCGTGTGTGTCACTACCAACCTGTCCGCTGGCAATGGCAGAAGCTGAGCGTTACTTACCTGACGCTGTCACTGAGCTTGAGGGACTATTAGCCAAACACGGGCTTGCTGATGATAGCGTGATTTTCCGCGTAACGGGCTGTCCGAATGGCTGTGGTCGTGCCATGCTTTCTGAAGTAGGATTAGTAGGAAAAGGCCCTGGCAAGTACAACCTGCATTTAGGTGGCGACAGGGAGGGGACACGTATCCCTCGTATGTATCGTGAAAACATCAGCGAGCAAGAAATCATGTCAGAGCTCGATACGCTGTTTGGCCAGTGGGCTAGCAATCGAGAAGACGGCGAAGCGTTTGGAGATTTTGTTGTTCGTACCGGCGTTGTTAAACCGGTAGTTGATTCAGCGCGTGATTTCTATGAGCAATAATACGGCGGTTACAGAGCAAGTATTATCGCTAGATATCAGCAAGGAAGAGCTTGCTGATATCAACGGGTCGCTCGAAGCGATGACGGCACAACAACGAGTGGAATGGGCCTTTGATAATTTGCCTGATACTCATATTGTGTCGTCAAGCTTTGGTGCTCAGTCTGCGGTAATGCTGCATATGCTGACACAAGCAAAGCCAGATATTCCTGTTGTGTTAACCGACACGGGCTATTTGTTTCCCGAGACTTACCAATTCATCGATGAACTGGTTGCTAAGCTCAAGCTTAACCTACACGTATATCAAGCGAATATGTCATCAGCATGGCAAGAGGCTCGATTTGGCAGACTGTGGGAGCAAGGCATAGAGGGAATTGAAACTTACAATTCTCTTAACAAAGTTGAGCCCATGCAAAGAGCGCTGCAAGAGCTTAATGCTGGAACTTGGTTTGCTGGTTTGCGTCGCAGTCAGTCAGATTCTCGAGGGAAGTTACCTGTTCTGCAAAAAGTGTCTGGGCAGTTTAAACTCTATCCCATCATAGATTGGAGCAATAAAGACCTGCACTACTACCTAAAAGAGCACAATCTCTCTTATCATCCGCTTTGGGAGCAAGGCTACGTGTCTATTGGCGACTGGCATACCACACAGTCGTTACAAGAGGGCATGGAAGAGCAAGATACACGCTTCTTTGGTCTTAAAAGAGAGTGCGGATTGCACGAATTCGGTGGTGGTATTTAATTTACATGGCTGACTGCATGTGTCTCACTTGTGTGAGGCAAGCAGTCATGCAATGTTAAACACTTCAGTTAAAATCGCTTTTATATTTTGCATATAGAGCGGGTTTGTATTTTTCCCCACAAGCTTAAACAGCTCACTTCCAACGGGCGTAAACTTATAATAAACCAGCGCTACGCCTTGGGTTTTACACGTAAGTGAAAAGGTGTCGTTAACGCATCGCCACGATGTCTGCTGTCCTTCTCTGTACTCACCACTTTCAATTTCACTGGCATAAATCAGTTTCATCTCTTGAAGTGATAGCAAATCCGGATAGCTTAATCCCACACTCGCAAGGTTAATCTGTTCTGGCACAGGTTTTTTGAAAATTGAAAGCAGCCTTTTTCTCTTGTGATAACCCACTAAGATACGCGGCACAGAGTCATTATTTTGTTTACTCGCTACGTTAACCGCCTTGATAAACACTTTGGCATCGCGATGTGTAAGAGATTTCAGAGTTTGTAAGCTTCGCAGTGAAAAACTACCGGGCCTGGATACTTCAACAGCAAAAATTTTCCCCCACAGTTCTTGCATTGGCGCGCTATAAATTTCTTCAGCTAACGTGCTAAATGCAAAAAACCAATCTGGATCAAGGTTGTCGCTTGTTTGTTCGTTGATTGTTACATTTAGTGCTATATTGAGTATAGATTTTAAATTATTCGCTTTTTGTATCTGAAGTATTTTTTTACGCCGCTCGAGGGCATGTTCTTGTTTTTTCGGATCTAATGACAGCGCCGACGGGGTAATACCTACTCTAGAAAACCAAGACAGCATACGCTGCCTGCTCGCCTCAATTTCTGCATTTTTATTTGTAGATTCCTTAGAGTGAGCCGCTGGATTAACGGGCTCCTCTTTACTACGCAGAGGCGGTGGCGTTTTCTTTACCTCTTGGGTTAGATGCTGTGGGTTAATTTTCATAAAAGTTGTGACAATTTCATTTGTAACAATGAGTAACAGGATGTCACTATTGCATTGCACATCGGTTTTATCAATGTAATCGTTAAGCTCGATACAGTTGTGCGCAGTTATGTTTTATTTAAATTGGGGAATTAAGCGGTTATGTCGGCAACGGATTACGAAAACGACGAACTTATCTTCTTAGATGACGATGCGACAGATATTGAGCTAAAGCTCGGGAAAGACTGGAATATTCTTATTGTTGATGACGATGAAGAAATTCACACGGTCACCCGTCTTGCGTTGTCTGATTTGATAGTCAACGATCGTAAGTTGAACTTCATTCACGCCCACTCAGCTAAAGAAGCGAAAGAGCGCCTCCATGAATATGGCAGCACTATAGCTATTATTCTTCTCGACGTAGTGATGGAAACCGACGACGCGGGATTCGACGTAGTAAAGTACATCCGCGAAGAAATGGGCTTAAATGAGCCTCGTATTATTCTTAGAACAGGTCAACCGGGCTTTGCTCCTGAAGAGCAGGTGATTAAGCTTTACGATATTAACGATTACAAAACCAAGACAGAGCTTACTAGATCTAAGCTACTTACAACGATCATCTCTTCAATTCGCTCTTATCAGCAGATAATTACCATTAGCCAGAGTCGCATTGGTCTCGAAAAAATTATTGCCTCCTCGGCAAATTTGTTCGAAGAGCATTCTGTCAAAGCATTTTGTGAAGGCGTAGTCACGCAAATTAGCTCGCTCATTGGACTTGAGTCAGAAGGACTCTTGTGCGCGCGAGCGGGCTCCTTGCTTGACCTAGATGATGAAAATATTTATGTGCTTGGAGCGGCGGGAGAATATGCTGAATTTATCAATCAGCCTGTAAATACCATTCATAATGATGAAATTACAGAAAATGTGCATCGCTGCCTACGATTAAAACAACATATATTCGATATATCCTGTTCGGTTTTATACATAAGTAGAGCAGGCTTTGAGGCTGCTGTGTATATGCGCCAAACTCAGAGCATTAATGAATTAGATAAACATCTGCTTGAAGTGTTTTTATCAAGCATTTCCGTTGGATATGAAAACGTTAATTTATTTCACGAGCTTCGTAACGCCGCTTTCAGAGATTGGCTAACCCGTCTTCCCAATCGCAACCAATTTATCAACATGCTAGACAACCCAGGCAATATCGCTAGTAAAAATTGCTGCGTCGCGCTTGTTGATGTTAATCACTTCTCCGATGTTAATGATGGGCTAGGGCAGGAAGTCGGCAACGACTTACTTCGAGCTATTGCCGAAAGAATGCAGTCAACGTTACCCAGCACCACACGTCTTAGTAGATTAGCGGCCGATGTTTTTGGCCTAATTGGCCCAGAAAGTGACGTTTGCCCCGAAGTAATCAATGCCCTGTTCGATTCGTCTTTTGTGGTTGATGAGCATGTGCTGCCAGTCAAAGTAAAAGTGGGCCTGTGCAAAGTAGATAACGAGCGCAATATCGGCATCGATTTACTCAAGCGAGCCAATATCGCCTTAAACCGCGCAAAGAAAAAGCTTACCGATAATTTTGAATACTACGCTAAAGATATTGAAGACCAAACAACGTGGCGTCTAGACATGATTCGACGTTTGCGTAGTGATTTCGCAGCCCGAAAGCTAGAGTTATGGTTTCAACCGCAGGTGGATTTGCTGACCGACAAAGTGGTTGGTATGGAGGGTTTACTGCGCTGGCCTGATGGAAACGGTGGTTATATATCACCAGCTGTTTTTGTGCCGCTAGCAGAGTATTCCGGGCTTATTGTTGATATTGGCGAGTGGGTTTTAGAAGAGTCGTGCCGACGACTCCAGCAGCTAAGAGAGCTTGGTCACGGACACCTGCGGGTAGCGGTAAATATCTCTATCCCGCAATTCAGAGACCGATTTTTTGTTGATAAAGTCAAAAATGCGCTCACCGAGGCTGATTGCGATCCAAGTTTACTCGAGCTAGAAATCACCGAGAGCGTGGTTATGGATGAACCACAAATTGTCATCGATGCACTGCGCGTTTTAAAAGATTACGGAGTGAAAATAGCTATCGACGACTTTGGTACAGGGTTCTCCTCAATGAGTTATTTACAGCAGCTACCCTTAGACCGATTAAAAGTCGATCGTTCTTTTGTAAAAGATATCCAACCAGGCTCCGCTGCGGTGCTTGCGGAAACTATTGTGACTCTTGGAAACAAGCTAGGGTTGTTAACCATTGCAGAGGGTGTAGAAACTCGAGAGCAAGCAATCTATATGATTAAACTTGGTTGCGATGAAGCTCAAGGCTTTTTCTTTGCCAAGCCAATGCCGTTTGATCAGTTAGTTGAGTTACTAAAAAACACAAGGCTACCTAGAGACGAAACGTAAAGTCTGAAACCCATACAACAAAGATCGCGCCCTAGGCCATTAACGCAGCGACAGTCTTTTGCAAAGTGGGTACTGTTTGTGTTTCAAACCACGGGTTTTTCGCCAGCCAGCGATTGTTCCGTCCAGATGGGTGAGGCAGCGCTATAAAGTTCTCGTGCTCTGTTTTAATGGCTTCGGTAAGCGTTTTATATTTTGGTAAATAGTACTGCTGCGCGTAACGTCCTATTAAAATGGTGAGTTCGGGTTGTACGAATTTAAGCAGAGACTCATGCCAGGTTGGAGCACATATTTTCATAGGTGGCGCATCTGCGCCATTCTTATAACCTGGAAAACAGAAGCCCATAGGCATAATGGAAAACAGTTCTGGTTTGTAAAACGTTTCTTTATCCACGCCCAACCACTGTCGCAGGCGTGTACCGCTAGGGTCAATAAAAGGGATATAGTTTTTGTGAGCCGTTAACCCTGGCGCTTGACTAATAATAAGTACCTTTGTGCGTTCCGCTAAAGATAAAATTGGGCGTGGCGGATGAGATAGTTCACTGGCGCAGAGTGAACACGTTTTGGCTCGGTGTAGTAAGTGTGCAAATTCAGCGTGTGCAAATCCAGCCAATTTTTTCTCCAAATATTTCACTTTGTCATATTACTGTCACAAAGCTATGATGCAGATTGACTACTTCCCATAAATGGCGTATTCTTATACTAACAGTACAATAATGTACTTAAGGAGAAAAGACATGCGTAAAGTAGTATTCAGTTTAGCCCTTTTAGCTTCATTTGGCATAGCGCATGCGGACTCTGGTAGTGACCAGCTTTTCGATTGTATGGACGCTAAAACGTTCGAAATGAATAACCAATGTATGGCCAACACAATTGGCAACAACATTAGTTTCCGTAATGCTCAACAAGAACTTGTTAATATCGCGAGCGAAAGCCAAGGCGATTATGCGATTGCCACTATGACATTCGATCAAGAAAAAATGCATATTGACATTGTTGCACACAAAGAGTCGCTAAACGCGCTTGCAGCAAACAGAAATTAAAATGAAGTGTTAATACGAGAAGCCGGCATTTGCCGGCTTTTTTTGTCTAAAATATTCTGTTCAAACCATTGATAGCGGCAACTCTGTAAGCTTCTGCCATTGTGGGATAGTTAAAGGTGGTATTCACAAAGTAATCAATCGTATTGCCTTCTCCCTTCTGCTGCATAATTGCCTGGCCTATATGCACAATCTCAGATGCACGCTCACCAAAACAATGAATTCCCAGTATCTCTTTAGTTTCACGATGGAACAGTATTTTCAAGCTACCGGTTTGGGTAGATGCAATCTGAGCTCGCGCTAGGTGCTTGAATTGAGCTCTCCCCACTTCATAGGGCACTTTCGCTGCTGTAAGCTCTTGCTCAGTTTTACCAACTGAACTAATTTCGGGAATGGTGTAGATACCTGATGGAATATCGGCCACCAATGAAGCATGAGTCTTACCAGCTAGCATTGCTTCAGCTGCAAAACGGCCTTGGTTATAAGCGGCAGATGCTAAACTAGGATACCCAATCACATCTCCAACAGCATAAACATTATCTACGTCGGTCTGGTAATTTTCATTCACTTTCAGCTGGCCTCTGCTGTCAGCTTTTAAACCGATATTCTCAAGCTTTAACGTGTCTGTGTTACCCGTTCTTCCGTTTGCAAATAGCAAACAGTCTGCCCTCATCCGTTTACCAGATTCTAAATTAAGAATGACAGAATCGTCTGTTGTCTCTACCGACGCATAGGTTTCGTTATGACGTATAAGTACACCGTTATTCCATAAGTGATAGCTCAGCGCATCTGATATTTCTGTATCGAGAAACGATAGCAGGCGATCGCGCATATTGACTAAGTCTACTTTCACACCCAGACCGCGAAAAATACTCGCGTATTCCGAACCAATAACACCTGCACCGTAAATGATAATAGATTTAGGATCGTGCTTAAGTGATAAAATGGTGTCTGAGTTGTACACACGAGGGTGATTGAAATCGATATCTTTAGGAGTGTAGGGGCGAGACCCCGTTGCTAATGCAAATTGTCCTGCCGTAACAATGTCTTTCGACCCGTCTTCGCGGGTTATCTGAAGCGTATGTGCATCGATAAAGCTGGCTTCGCCGTGAAATAAGGTAACGCGATTTCTGTCGTAAAACGACGACCTTAAACGGGTCTGGCTATTAACAACACCACTTGCGTGGCGCATGATTTCTGAAAACGTTAAGCTTCTGCTTAAATGATTGTCAGCAAAGAGGGGCGAACTGTTATATTCAATTAAACGACTTACCGAATGACGAAGCGCCTTAGATGGGATAGTTCCCCAATGTGTACACCCGCCTCCAACTGCCTCATAACGCTCAACAACCGCCACTTTTTTACCGGCTTTCGCTAGCTGCATCGCAACCCCTTCTCCGCCAGGGCCTGTGCCAATAACTATTGCGTCGTAATGATACGATGGAGTTTTTTGCTTTGCTGCCATGTTGTCTTCCTGTTTAAGTGTGAACGCGTAAGGATTGTATGAGCTGCTTTCATTGTATCTCACTCACACCTTACTACTACCTATACAAATAACTCTAGTAGTAAATAGCACATAAAAAAAACCACATGCAACGAATTACATGTGGTTTTTCATTTCAGTTGTAATGTATGGGTGGTTAAGCCATTTGCAAAGAGAGCGTTTGAAGCTGCAGCCACTTCTCTTTTTGAACTGCAAATGAATGCTTCAATTCTTTGTACTTATACGTAAGCTCTAAACCTTCGAGTGTGCGTTGAAAAGATTTCTGCTTCACTCGCATGATGCGCTTTTTCGTAGAGTAATAATCGCTCATGCGTTGCATAAGTAAATCGTACTCTTGTTGAATGGTAGTCATCATTTCATCGGCATTTGGAAGCATCGAGACTTTTTCGCTCGCTCGTTGAAGCTGCATTGCCGCCAGCGCCTTTTCTATGCGCTCTTCAGGAACCTTTCGTAGGTTCGTGGTTAAACCAACAAACGACAGCCCGCGAATTAGCCATTTTGTCGGATCGAATTGATACCAACGAATGCCGTTGCGATAGTCATATTCAAAGATATGGTGGTAATTGTGATACCCCTCACCAAAAGTGAAAAATGCTAGCAAACCATTGTCTCTTGCTGTGTTCTTATCGGTATAAGGCTGGTCGCCCCAGAAATGAGCAAGTGAATTGATGAAGAACGTCACGTGGTGAACAAGTACCAGTCGAAGCACGCCAGCAATTAGGATCATGCCCATTACATCGCCGTTCAACCAACCCAACAGACCAGTAATTCCGAAATTAGCCACTAATACTATGGGTAGATAATAGTTATGTTGCCACATTACTACCTTGTCTTTCTGCAGGTCTTTGCAGTTGCCATAATCATCGTAACGATTAGATTGGTACTCGCGAAGCATCCAGCCAATATGAGCAAACCACAGACCTTTCTTTGCTGAGTATGGATCGTTGTCATTGTCGTCTACATGGCGATGATGAACTCGGTGATCTGAAGACCAATGTAATATGCTGTTTTGCAGCGCCATTGCACCGCCAATCGCTAAAATTACGCGTACTACAATGTTCGCATCGTATGTTTTGTGCGACCAAAGGCGATGATAACCGGCAGTGATCGACATACCGGTAAAGTAAAATAAGAATATAGCAGCGCTTATTTCGACCCAGTCTATTCCGCGATGCGCCACCCATAGTGGGGCACCAATGAATGCAATCGCACCGGATATAATAAATACCAGTACGTTCGTTAATATAAGAGGAGGTTTTTTCATTTTTGACTACTTGGCTTACAACTGTTCGCTAATTTATCGTTTTATGCATTCTCAGGCAAGTAAAACTAGGTTAAGTTCTGCTAACCTAGCTAAACTTTAATTATTATAGACCAGTTCGATTATTCTTAAACTTGATGACAATGTTAGGACACTATTATTACGTTAGCGTTCTGTATTTATGCTAAAACACTGACGTTAATGTAAAATGCTGTGCAAAGTTATGTTTCGTCTTAAAGCAGACAATGGGATAATCTGATAAGGAATGAAGAAGTGGTATTAACGTGAGCCGACAAGAGCAAAAATTAAAAACCCGTCAAAATATTATTCATGCAGCATTTTCTTTGCTTGATGAAAACAGAAGCTTATCAGCGATTAGTCTTCGAGAAGTAGCGCGAGAAGCGGGTATTGCACCTACTTCCTTTTATCGACACTTCAAAGATATGGACGAACTTGGTTTAACGTTGGTCGACGAGGCGGGTTTAGCACTAAGGCAATTAATGCGGCAGGCCAGGCGACGAATTGCGTCTGGCGGTGGTGTTATTCATACATCCGTTGAAACTTTTATGGAGTTTATTGCGGCAAACACCAATGTGTTTCGATTGTTATTGCGAGAGCACACGGGTACATCGTCAGCTTATCGACTGGCCGTATTCAGAGAGATTCAGCATTTTATTGACGAGTTAACCGATTACATAATTGAAAAGCAAGGTGTTGAATATGCATCGGCGCATATACAAGCCGACGCGATGGTGAGACTTGTTTTTAGCGCAGGAGCAGAAGCCCTTGAGGCTGATGATAAGCTGCGCGGCGAAATTGGGGAGAAAGTAAAAACGCAATTGCGATTTGTTCAACTCGGAGCAACGATAAAAAGATAAGGCATTAACAGCGCGGTCTCTATTAATACCTTACCTTCAACCCATTACTTTCTCGTTAGCAACACGCCAGCTTCTATATGGTGGGTAAATGGAAATTGGTCGAATAACGCAGTTTTAGCTACAGTATGAGTGGTGCACAATACCTGCAAATTATCGGCTAAGGTCTCAGGGTTACAGGATATATAAATAATATTGTCGTAATCTTGGATCATTTTTAATGAATCCTCGTCTAGCCCTGCACGAGGCGGATCGACTAGTACGGTAGTGAAGTTATAATCGCTAAGTTCAATACCTTCCAAACGACTAAAAGTACGCTCGCCTCGCATGGCTTGAGTAAATTCTTCTGCCGCTAATCGTACTATTTTTACATTGTTTAAATGGTTTTGCTCAATATTGTATTGGGCTGCGTTTACCGAAGGCTTCGCTATCTCGGTACCAATCACATTATCGAAGTGGATGGCCAGAGGAATTGAAAAGTTACCTGCGCCACAGTACATTTCCAGCAGATCGCCAGTAAGCGGCTTAACGCAGTCCAGTGCCCATTCAATCATGTCGCAATTCACTTTGGCATTGGGTTGGGTAAAACTATTCTCAATATGCTTAAATACAAATTCGCGGTTATTAATGGGCAGCTTTTCGATTACAAAGTCATTCCCAACAATAATCTTTTGTTTGCGGGCTCTACCAATAATATTGACTGCAGGAAAGAGCCTAGATAAGGTATCTTTAAGTTCATTTGCCTCGCGTTCCCACTCGCTGTCTAGCTGTCTGTGGTACAACAAACTTATGACTAATTCTCCTGACAGTGCAGACAGGTAATCGATTTGAAACAGCTTTCGACGCAGTGATTCACTCGGGCGCACTATGTCTAAAAGTGCCGCCATGGCTTTATTGATTGCCTCACAGGCAGGTTCAAACGTATCTACGCGATATTTTTCTTTTGTTTGCTGATCAAACATAATATGGAAAAGATCGTCACCATCGTGCCAAACCCTAAACTCGGCTCGCATTCTGTAATGCGTAGGTGATGAGGGAAATACTGACAATGATGGTGCATCAAATGCAGAAAGCAGCGAACCAAGACGAGCTACTTTTTCGTCGAGTTGTGCTTGGTACTGCAATAGGTTGGTATCTGACGTCTTATTTTCCATCAATTGTTCTCCATCAAAAGCTATGGGCTAACATCTACAAGAGAAGTCGTTTCAAATGTCACTTCTCACAAGGACGCGAATTGTAGAGGCTTCTATAATATGTGCAAACCTAAATGTTAAGCGTAGTAAAATATTCTGTATTAAAATTAAACAATATTGAGTTAGTGCCGATAAACTATATGAGGATAGTGAGGATCAAATTATGAACGTGGGTCAAATTAAGGCTTTTATGGGCGATCAGAAGGCCGATCAAAAGACAGCAGTTCATCCTAATGAGGCACTGAAAAAGCAGCTTCAGCAAGATGGATTGCAACAGGCTGCTGAACTAGCTAAGCAGCAGGCATCAACAGTTTCTGTCAACAGCACGCAAACGAGTATTGGGTTGCGGGTAGTCAGCGGTAGTCTTAGTCAAACTCTTGAGATTGATGGACAGAAGCCAAAAGAGCTGGCTGATAAGAAAGTAGAAGAAAAGAACAATAGCCTATTCGATTTCGAAAAAGTGGCTAAAAATGTAATGCGTTTTGTGGGCGGTGTTATTCGCGGTGCTGCTGACGGTGGTGCGAGTGATGAAAAGCTTAACGGTCTGTTTAGCCAAGCAAGAGAAGGCGTGAGCAGAGGCTTTGCAATGGCAGAAAAAGACTTAGCAGGCTTCATGAACGAAGAGCTTGAAAACGGGATCAGTAAAAGTCGTGAACTTATCGATACGGGTATAGACGATTTAGAAACCGATATATTCAATCGACAGGGTTTGGAGAACGGCAATGTAGCGCGTGTATCAACACTTGCCGCTGCGTCGGTATCTAACGAGCAGTCAGGACAATTGTCTATACGTACAAAAGACGGCGATGAAGTCACCTTTAGCTTTGAAAGCTTGCAGTCATTCCAAGCTAGTCAACAAACGTCGTTTCAAACCCAATCAATCAGTGATGGATCTGGTGATGGCGCAACAACAACTAGCGTGTCGGCACAGCAAACTACGGCATTTGAATATTATGAACGAAGTGGAATTAGCTTTTCCCTGAAGGGAGAATTAGATGAAGCTGAAATGAAGTCTATTGCCGATTTGGTGGGTCAAGTTCAAGACCTAGCAGATACGTTCTATAGAGGTGACGTTGACAAGGCCTTTGAAGAGGCATTGAGTTTAGGCTTCGACGATAAAGAATTAGTGGGTTACGCACTGCAGTTAAATAGGTCTACCCAAACTGACGTATTAAAGGCTTATGAAAATATACAGCATTATAACGAAGATAAGGATCAGCGTAGCCAGTATGGTAATGTAGTAAGCCCAGTATCTCAGTATTTAGAAAAGATGATGAATACGTTTGAGAATGCTGAAACTACCTTAGCGTCTAATGAAGATTACAATGCATTAATAGCAGGACTCATTAGTAATATGGAAGACGTTCAGGTGCCAGACCTGATTAGTGCGATAAATAGATTCCACACATTTAATCAGACATTATTAGATGGATTGCCACAGGCAGATATCAATACTGATAGTAATGAGTCTTCTTCTAAGTCATAGGTAAAAACTGGTAGGTAAAAACTAACAGATAAAAAAAAGCCTGGTTTAAACCAGGCTTTTTTATTTAAGCGTGTTCGACTTTCTCTTTCGCCGGTCGCACTTTTAAGGTGCGTTCTTGGAAAGTGGAGTCGTTAGTTTTTTCAATAACAGAGTCTACATCTTTCGCTACTACTTCTATAAAGCCGTAACCTTTCCGTTTACCTGTTTTGCGATCTTTCATTAGGCGAACCGATTGAACTTCCGCATAGCTACTAAAATATTCTTTTACTGCGCTTTCATTTGCACGATACGGCAAGTTACCGACGTAAAGTGTTTCAACAGCATCTGAACTGATAGCATCGCCATCTGAAGAAGGTGAGCTTTGGATAAGTGAAGCTAGCCAAGGCGTAACGATCCCGCTGATCAGAAGTGCAGCGGAGACAGTCAATGGAACGTGAACGTCCAAACTCGCTGAAGAAAATAATAAATAACCTGCGATTGCAAAAATGGCACTAATAATAGTGCACTGAATAAAGCCTACTTTCATATAACTACCTTTCTATTGTTTTTTTGGGTTGAAGGCCGTTGCTAGTTTACTCATTTGTAACAAATTGAACAATAAAATGTGAAAAAACTAGTCTAAAGACGCATAAAACTAGCAGAAATGATGGAGAAATGAACGGTTAAGCTAATAATTTCATTAAACAGCAAAAAAACACCATTTAAGTGTTGATCTTTTAGTTCAGCTATTTATAATGCGCTCCACGTTTTGAGGGCGCTTCAAGCAACTTCAAACTGAAACGCAAAACCAAGTTTAAAAACAATTAAAAAGTTTAAAAACAAGGTTGACATCAAAAACAAACGATGTAAAATGCGCTTCCACTTCGAGAGAGGTGAATCACCAAG
>NZ_BAAJLR010000009.1:0-157624 GCF_057542855.1 Alteromonas sp. 4NS20-0143 | reverse complement strand
TTTGGTGACTCACTCCGTTTGAGTGAGGTGCGCATTATACGCTGGAAGTTTTTGCTGTCAACACTTTTTGAAAATTTATTTTCTGAAGTGTTACTTCGAAACCCCCGTCTTTACTGGCCTTAACGGTTAGTAGAGACTCGCATTCGTGGGTAAGTCGTTTTGCTTTTCCCCCGAAGCGGATGCGCATTTTAGGGATCTGAGCGCTCACGTCAACAAGTATTTTAAAAAAACTGTCATATTTCGTCTGTTCGCTCAAATATCCCACACAACGCGCAATATTCGCTCTATTTTTACTGTTATTCTCTTATTGAGGTAAACCAATTAGCGTGCTGGGGGGAATATTTGTATAACGGCAATAAGACTTATAACGTATAAATGACGTGAGATAACTATTATTCTATATCTTTAGTTCGCATAATTTGTTTACTACTACCCCCTACGTTTTAAGAAAGGATAAGTATTGTGGCACTACGTACATATAAGTCAGTTGCGCCTAATATAGGAGAGCGCTGTTATATTGATGACTCTTCAGTATTGGTTGGTGATGTAACGCTTGGTGATGATAGCAGTATCTGGCCGCTAGTTGCCGCTAGAGGAGACGTAAACAAAATACAGATTGGCGAGAGAACTAATGTCCAAGATGGTTCGGTACTTCATGTTACTCGCCGAACGACGCAATTTCCTGAGGGGTGTCCCCTTATTATTGGAGATGACGTCACCGTGGGACATAAATGTATGCTGCATGGCTGTCAGTTGGGAAATCGAATTCTCGTTGGTATGGGTGCGATTATTATGGACGGAGCAATTGTCGAAGACGATGTGTTTATCGGCGCAGGGACTTTAGTGCCCCCTAATAAGCGATTAGAAAGTGGTTATCTTTATGTCGGCAACCCTATGCAAAAGAAACGCCCATTAAAAGACAGTGAGTCAGCCTTCCTAAAACAGTCTGCGATTAATTACGTTATGTTAAAAGACGAGTATATAGAGGATAGCCTCTAGGTAGTTACAGCACAGACAAGTATCTACCTTGTAAGCGAGATGCTTCTTAACAAGAGCCCGCAACAAAAATAATTAACAAGCATCTATACAAAGGGGCGTTCAGCAAACGCCCTTTTATAAATACACTTTGCAACGGTATTAGCTTAGAAAGAGTGAACCATATTAGTGAGTCTCTATTTTGTATCACAGCGTTTAATCGAAACGCGTTAGTGAAGCGATGTATAGAAACGTCCTGTTAATGCTAGGTACTTCACTCTTTCAAGACTTTCTACGAATTCTCTATAAGTTCTCGCAACTTCTTCACCACAGTATTGGTGTCTGGTTGCTTTGAAGTCCAAATAGTAAAAGCAGCAGCTGCCTGCTCTACTAGCATACCTAACCCGTCTAAACTTTTTGGTACGCCATGAGACCTTGCCTCTCGCATGAACACTGTTGGAGAGTTCTTATAAACCATATCATAGACCACATCACATTCTTCTAACAACGCCGCAGACATAGCACAAGGTAACTCGCCATCCAGACTAGCCGCAGTAGAGTTAATAATAATATGGGGTCTTACATTGTTAACATCTTCTAATGTGACTACCTCTATATTGGAGTGCCCGGTTTCATCTGCCACCTGCTGTGCTTTCTCCTTGGTTCTATTGGCAATAGTTAATTGCGCAATAGAGGCTTCTATCAAAGGTGATATCACGCCTCGCGCCGCACCACCGGCCCCAATTAACAGCACCCTTTTATTTTTAAGCTCGATGTGATTATTTAAAAGGTCGTTTACCAGCCCAATTCCATCGGTGTTAAAGCCTTTTATATTGTTTTTTGCATTAGTCTCATTACTGCCATTATCAACCTTCATCAGTGTGTTTACTGCTTTGGCATCCTTCGCAGCCTGATCGTCGACCACCGCCATATTGAATGCATCTAGCTTAAACGGCATGGTGACATTACAACCTACTGCGTCTGGCTGTGACAAAAAAGACCTCGCCTTTGCGATAAAGCCCCCCTCTGGTGCTAATATTTTTTCATATGAAATGGCTTCATCACATTGCTGAGCAAACATTTGATGAATGGTTGGTGATAAACTCTGCTCAATAGGGTTTCCAAATACGGCGAATTTTTTCATGGGAATACGTGACTTCTTTAATACAAAACGAAAAGGCGACAATAAGGTCAATGAGACTACACCATATTATCGCTTAGGTGGAGAAGATAAGGTTCGAGAATTAGCCAACCGGTTTTACGATATCATGGAGACCGATCCGATAGCATCAGAGTTATTGGCTATGCACCCCATGCCTTTAGATAAAATTAGGCATGTCTTCTTTCTTTATTTAAGTTTATGGATGGGAGGGCCTGATGATTATCAACAGCAATTCGGTCATCCTAGATTAAGAGCTCGCCACTTACCGTTTTCTGTCACGCCAAATTTAAAAGCACAGTGGATATACTGTATGAGGAAGGCAATGTTTGCCACCACCGATGATATTTTGCTCGCCAATCAGCTGCTTCAGTCGCTAGACCAATTAGCAGAACATATGATCAATTCAAAATAAAAAAGCGCGTTATCGTTAGGCTGTGTTGACCTAATAATAACGCGCAAGTCTTCTTTTGACGATGAGGCTCTTATCGGCTTTTTCGTAGTGCAATGCTTCGCTTTAAAAATCCACGCTTTTACTTGGAATGCTGCTGCAAGGTACGTTACTACAAGAGTTGCAATTACAAGCTAAGCTACCACTAGAGTTACTATTATATAAAACTACCTAAAAGGTATAGCCCACAGATATAGTGTAAACCCAAGGGTCAATTTCAATATCTTCAACCGCACCTCTTGCATCGCCCACGTTAAAAGTTGCTTCAGTATCAATATCAATAAAGCGCACCGATGCATTCACATGCCAACTGTCATCAACGATATAATCCATACCCACCTGTGCTGATAACCCAAAAGAATTATCAAGAGATAAGTCGTTCAATCCAGCTTCGCTATTAGCCGATGTAAATTCTTCATCAAAGATAAAGGTATAGTTGATTCCCGCTCCTACGTAGGGCTGAAACGCTGAGCTAGCATCATTGAAGTAATAGTTTGCGGTAAGAGTAGGAGGTAGGTGCGTGACTTCACCAAGTTGGTTACCTGTACCTAGTGGGTCTGCTACCGAAAATTCGACGTCGTGTTTAAAGGGCGTGGCCGCTAGTAATTCAATATTAATATTGTCAGTAATAAAATACGCGATATTGAGACCCAGCTGAGTATCGTTACCGATATTTAGGGCAACACCTAAGTCTGCGCCACCCGCTAAAATATTTGAAGTAGACTCGTCAGGTGCGACTGTCGTTAAACCACCGCGAACGAGTAAATCACCCTGCTGATGAGCATTAGCAAAAGGGGCAATAGCTGCCAGAGTAAGACAAAGTGCTGAAAGAGTATGTGTACGCATTGTGTGTCTCTTGTGTGTTTAAATAAGATGACGCCACTTTACCCACTTTGGTACACAAGGAATTGATCTAGCGCAATATACCTAGTTCGCTGGACGAACATAGCAGCGCAGGTTGATGTAGATCAAACACCGTCGATAGACTCTTTATTTGTACTGCCCCCAAGATAACCAATGACTCGGTTATTTTCACCTGTAACGCTTGTCGCATTGAGTGGGCTGCGCTATGTCGCATTTTAATTAGCCCTACACTCAACCCCCCACTCAGCCCCGCACTCAGCCCTCCAACTAACCTCACGTCGTGGATGCTCACCAATTTGTTGGCTTTAACCAATCGGTAAGTTTTGATTCTGCGCTACCTGGTGACGGTGAATAACAGTATTCCCAGCGAGCTAATGGGGGCATCGACATCAAAATTGATTCAGTCCTTCCTCCTGTCTGCAAACCGAACAGCGTGCCACGGTCGAATACTAAGTTGAATTCAACGTAGCGCCCTCGTCGGTATAGCTGAAATTCACGCTCTCTTTCACTGTATGCAGTATTTTTACGTCGTTCAATAATGGGCACATACGCATCAATATAACCATTACCCACTGCTTGCATAAAGGCAAAAGACTGGTCAAAACCCCATGCATTAAGGTCATCGAAAAAGAGCCCGCCTACACCACGAGTCTCATTGCGATGCTTCAAATAAAAGTAATCATCGCACCACTCTTTGTACTTTGGATAGACGTCTTCACCAAAGGGCGCGCAGAGTTTTTTAGCAGTATCGTGCCAGTGTTGAACGTCTTCTTTAAACGGGTAAAAAGGCGTTAGGTCGAATCCACCACCAAACCACCATATTGGAGATTCACCCTCTTTCTCGGCTATAAAGAATCGTACATTGGCATGGGAAGTAGGGATGTAAGGGTTATGTGGATGAATGACAAGTGATACACCCATTGCCTGAAAATTTCTGCCGGCTAGCTCTGGTCGATTAGCGGTTGCAGACGCAGGCATTTGACTACCAAAAACGTGTGAAAAATTCACACCGCCCTGCTCCACTACAGCCCCATTTTTCATCACGCGAGAACGGCCACCGCCGCCTTCTTCTCGCACCCAGCTATCTTCGGTAAATTGCCCTTTTCCATCGGCCAACTCTATGGTTTGGCAAATTGTGTCTTGAAGATTTAATAAATACGCTTTAACTGTTTCAATAACATCGGCTGCCTTTTTACCATCAAGTAATTGTGCTGGCTTCATGATCTTATTATTTCTCCCGTATCACCGTCTCTAATTGTACTTGGTTTTTTATTGCCACCAACTTCACCATTTACGTAAGTAACACTGTCTTCAAATACGCTTCTCGCATCTTCAATAGAAAGTGTAGGTGATTGTCCTGCTAAGTTTGCACTTGTAGATACAATGGGCTTACCAATCTTGTTGCATAAGTCCGCAACCAATGGATGATTAGTCACACGCACTGCTATTTTATCGTGCGAGCCTGTAATCCAATACGGTGCTGTCTTCGACTTTGGCAGCAGCCACGTTATAGGACCTGGCCAACTTGAAAAGATGTCAGTACGCCTGTGCTGTAATACCGCTTCGTCATTTACGTAAGGCAGTAGCTGACTATAGTTGGCCGCTATAAGAATAACGCCTTTCTCAACAGAACGTTGCTTAGTTTGAAGCAGTAACTCCACAGCTTCTTTATTATCGGGGTCGCATCCAATGCCCATAACGGCTTCAGTTGGGTAAACCAATAACTTACCAGCATGAAATGCTTCCACAACAGGATCAGCCGAGGTCTGCTCGACCTCAACTGGATTGTATATATCCACTTGCCCTTTTTGGGTATCAGACATTTATAGTTATCTCTAGGTGGTGATTATTGTTTAAAGCCGCACGATGGTTGAGGGCAAACATATTGACCTTTCTTATCAATCAATACGCCCCAACCACACTCTGGACATTGCTCATTGACTGGCTCGAAATTTAGCACATATCGGCATTTAGGATAATGATTGCACGCAAAAAATTGCTTTCCAAACTTGCTGGTGCGAGAAATTAGTTCGCCTGACTGACACTTAGGGCAGCGAACTTGGGTTTCTTCCTGCTGCTTCAACGGGGCGATAAAGTGACACGAAGGAAAGTTAGTGCAACCGATAAACATGCCATAGCGGCCTTTTTTGATCCCGAGTTCTGATTGACAGTCGGGACACGCTACGCCGTCTAACGTTTTAAGGAGAGCGGTTTGATTGTCATGTAACGGTTTACTGAAGTGACACTCAGGATATGCGGTACACCCCATGAAAGGGCCGGTTTTACTATTTTTTATATGAAGTGGCTTACCGCATTCAGGGCAGTCACCAAAGCTTTCTTCTAATGCGTGCTCATGAGCAGAAAATAACGAGTGGTCAATTTTAGACATGATGGTTTATAACACACACTTTGAAGCGTTCTCTTTGCTAAGCAGGCATTGTAGGCACAGTACCTGCAAAGAGAGCCCTAGGAATAATAACGCATGTAGATTAATGTAAAACACCATCTGGCTCTTCGAAGAGTAAATCTTCCATTTGCGCATAAGCCTTTTCTTTACCCGGCACATTGAACAGAACCATCAATACTACCCACTTTAAGTCTTCTAAACAGAACTCGTTAGAATCAATTTCCATAACGCGGTCTATTACCATTTCACGGGTAGATGCATCGAGCACATTCACTTGCTCAAGAAACATCAGAAATCCTCTACATTCCACGTCCAAGCGCATTTGCTCTTCATGGGTATAGATTCGACTTAAGCTTGTATTAATCCCTTTGCAAAAGTAAGGCTTGATGTCTGTCTCTTGCAGGGCGGCTAACTTTTCTAGCCATGCTAGCGCTTTATATATTTCATCGTGATGAAAACCTGCGCGCACGAGCTCGTCGGTCAATTCGTCTTGATCGACACGAATTTCAGTCTCACTATGGATGAAATTTTCAAACAGATACATGAGGATATCGAACATTTTATTTGCCCCTCAATTTAATGTAACCGCCAGGGACAGCAGTTACTAAACCGCACAACTCGTATTCTAATAATAATGCCATTGCCTGCTGTACAGGCATGGAGCCGCGCTGCGCTATAACATCTATTGCGGTAACGTCGTAATCCACACTAGCTAATAATTTGTCAGTTGCCAAGCTATTCACTTCACTTTTTTCATTCTCAACATTCAGGATATTCCTCGTACACAAGGGCTCTATAGCAAGTTCGTCAAAGATATCATCGACGTTAGTCACTAATTTAGCGCCCTGCTGGATTAACCAATGGCAACCCTCAGAATAAGAATGATATACGCTTCCGGGAATGGCAAAAACATCTCTCCCTAGATCTGCGGCCAAATTCGCCGTAATCAAGGTGCCACTTTTAATTTTTGCCTCAACCACCAGCGTTCCGAGCGATATTGCAGCAATTAATCTATTTCTTCTTGGGAAATGCCAGGCTTTAGCGGGTACACCGGGGAAGAACTCTGTGATAACAGCGCCTTCAGCATTAATTATATCAGCATGTAATGGCCTGTGTTTATAGGGGTAAATTGTATCTGGCCCTGTTCCCATTACGGCGATTGTTTTGCCTACCCCTTTAAGCGCACCTTTATGGGCTGCGGCATCAATTCCTAACGCCATACCGCTAGTTACCGTTATTCCTGCATCAGCTAGTGCTGTTGCCATTTCTTCAGCGATGCTTCTTCCCTGATGGCTAGCACGGCGGCTTCCCACCATTGCGACTTGAGGCTGTTGCAAAAGCAGCGGATTTCCAATGACAAAAAGAACAAGCGGAGGGCTATCTAACGTTTTGAGCATCTCTGGATACTCACAACACCCAAACGTTATTATATGTCGCTCTGTTTCTGCATCTAACCACATCAGTGCTTTTTTAACTGATTGTTCAGAAATTTTGTCAAATAAGAGGGTTGCAGTTTTTGGCGCGCTTTTTAGAAAAGAGGCTTTGCTTGTAGATGTAAGAAGCGCTTCTGGATTGCAGTTAAGCTCACTTAGTAATGTCAGCCATTTTTTTGTAGCAACGCTGTATGCCGAGGCCAGACGTATCCACGCCATTGATTGTGCTGTGATAGATGCAGAATTGTGATGCATTGCCGCTCCAAGTCGGTGCGGCAATGTTTACAGCATAACGTTAGGGGTGAGCAACAATAAAGCCGCGTTGAATTCCCGTGTTCGCCCGCGTGATCAAACCATAGCTTGCCGCATTAAAGGTTTTGTAAATGATGATCTCTCCCACCTTGAGTGCGGGTTGTTCAACGGTGTTAGCAAACCAGTCTCTACTTTTTTGCATGTCTGATTTGTTTGTATATTTTGGCAATTCATCGTTAATAATTGATGGCCCTTTCGCGTATACACCCATTACGGTGCCCGGCTCTACCTCAGTGTTACCTAAATCTAGAATAACCACGTCGTATTTACCGAGTAAATCATGGTCGTGCAGGTCGCCGACAACAAAGCCTCTTTGCGCCTTTGCGGGCTTAAGCACCAGGCTTTTCTCGTGAGAAAAGTCGCCGTCAAAAATCTTATCACCCAAGTTTGTCTCTTGTGTCGAGGCAGTTAACGACAACAGCATTGAGTCATCGCTTATCGATTCTTTAAACACTGACGCATCTGCAACGTGTGAGATTTGAACGCCCAGCTCGCGGCCATCGAGGTTTTTTATAATAGATTGCTTTCTTACGATACGTAACTGGTCTGGGGTATTGTATTGAGGCTCGCTGACCACGAGATTATTGGCGGCAAAACGCACATTTGCGTCCTTATTGCCAAGCACTCGCGGTAGAACCTCATAACTGTCTTTATCAACTATGGTGTGCTGATTTATAAATGGTGCTATCTCGCTCCAAGCCAATGTATTAATAGGCGAGGGTTTCACCCGTTTTTCTGTTTGAGGAGAAAGTGAAACTAAGGGTTTCTCTCTGGCGATGGAAAGCACTGGCTCCCCGTTTATCATACCTACCACAATGACATCACCAGGATAAATTAAGTGGGGATTATCGATTTGCGTATTGGTTCGCCATAGTTCAGGCCATAGCCAAGGCTCGTTAAGAAAGATGTTAGCGATATCCCACAGCGTGTCGCCGCGCTCTACGGTATAAGTTTGCGGTGCACTGTCTTTTAGCTGCAGCGCGAGTACAGGTAGCGCAAAAATTGCCAGAGCTGCAGCCAACATTACTCGCCCGTATTTGTATAATCGCTTTTTCAAATTAACCACCTGCAAAAGATTCACTGTCACTTATTGTTGCTTTTTAAGACAATACCACTATATCGACAGTTACACGTATTCTTAAAGGACTTGAGCAAAAAACTGCACCATAGTCTGTGTTATACGTTAGAATAGTTAGTAAATCTGCACTGTAAAGTGCATTGGTAAATAGATCGTATATGAATTTATACAGCGAAAAGGCAAAGTAAGCGACAAATGGCAATATTAGATGTATTAAGTTTTCCAGATGAGCGTCTTCGCACGGTAGCTAAGCCGGTAGATGACGTTAACGATGAAATTAAGCAACTCGTTGCTGATATGTTCGAAACGATGAAAGACGAAAAGGGTATTGGCCTTGCGGCTACTCAGGTCGACCGTCACGTTCGAGTAGTGGTTATGGATGTATCGGAAGAGCAAGATGAGCCACGAGTTTTCATTAACCCTGAAATTACACGCAAAGAAGGCGAAACCATAAGCGAAGAAGGCTGTCTTTCTGTGCCGGGCAACTATGCAAAAGTTGAACGTGCAGAAACTATCACAGTTAAAGCGCTTGACGAAAATGGTGACGCATTTGAATTAGAGGCTGAGGGTCTGTTAGCAATTTGCATACAGCATGAACTCGATCACTTGAAAGGCACTCTTTTCATCGATTATCTCTCGCCGCTAAAGCGTCAGCGTATTCGCAAAAAGCTTGAAAAAGAAGCCAGATTAGCAGCGAAAGCTTAAGGAAAATCGTGACAGCGCCACTTAACGTTATTTTTGCCGGTACACCGGATTTTGCAGCTAAACACTTGTCGGCATTGATTGACAGTGAGCACAATATTATCGCCGCTTATACGCAACCAGACCGCCCTGCCGGTCGAGGAAAAAAACTTACTGCAAGCCCGGTAAAGCAATTAGCCCAAGAGCACAACATACCCGTTTACCAACCAGCCTCCTTAAAAGATGACGAAGCGCAGCAAACGCTTTGCGCACTTGATGCCGATATTATGGTGGTTGTCGCTTACGGACTATTGCTGCCAAAAGTAATCTTAGATGCGCCTAGGCAAGGTTGTATTAACGTTCACGGGTCTATCTTACCTAAATGGCGCGGTGCCGCACCAATCCAGCGGGCAATTTGGGCAGGCGACGCTGAAACAGGCGTTACCATTATGCAAATGGACGAAGGGTTAGATACCGGAGACATGCTGCATATAGCCACGTTACCCATTACACCGCTTGACACCAGCGCGAGCATGTACGACAAACTTGCCGAACTTGGTCCTAAAGCCCTTGTTGATGTATTAGACCGCATTGAAACGCTAATTCCTCAAAAGCAAGATGATGCGCTTGCGACCCACGCGAAAAAGCTATCTAAAGAAGAAGCCTTGATTAAATGGGAAGACAGCGCAGAGCAAATTGAAAGAAATATCAGAGCGTTTAACCCTTGGCCCGTGGCGTGGATGAAGGTAGAAGAGCAAAATATTAAAGTGTGGGCGGCGTATGTCGAACCGCTTATCAATGACGCCCCTCCCGGTACCATTGTTAATTCCAGCAAAGAGGGAATAACCGTAGCAACAGGGAAAGGCGCGCTCACAATTACGCTTCTGCAAATCCCAGGTAAAAAACCCTTGCCCGCGGCTGATGTCATTAACGCACGCAAAGCGTGGTTCGAAACAGGCCGCTCATTGCGTCAAGAGAGCGATAAGTGAAGCCCCTTCCGCTACCTAAACAAAAGAACCTGCGTGCAGATTGCGCATGGGTTATCTATCAAATACTAGAGCAAGGCAAGTCTTCTCGAGACTGCTTAGAGCGTGTGCAGCGGCGACATAACGCTAGAGACAATGCTTGGCTTCAAGAGATGTCACTGGGTGTAATGCGAAAACTTCCCGTACTGCAATACTGGCTAAGAACATTGCTCGACCGCCCTCTAAAGGGTAACAAAAAGGTGATAGAGCACCTTATTATGCTGGGGTTATACCAACTCGCCTTTTCAAGAGTCAGTAAGCATGCCGCTGTTGGGGAAACCGTCGCAGCAGCATCGTACTTGGGAGGCACTGGCTTAAAAGGGTTGGTAAACGCAGTATTACGAAACTTTCAACGTGAAGAACTCATCGATAAGGCTATCGACGATCCTATTATTAATAGCGGTATGCCTAAATGGCTTTATAAAGCCATAGAAAGCGCATACCAAGATGGTGCCGATACAATACGCCAGTCAACTAATGAAATGGCGCCTATATGGCTTAGGGTAAACACCCAGCAAATCGAACGTGATGAATTTGCAACGCTGTTAACTCAGGCCGGTATTGAGTTTTCGTTAAGTGAATCCCACCCTGATGGCGTTATACTGAAGTATCGTGAAGATATAACTGCACTGCCTGGTTTCGACAAAGGTTTTTTTGCCGTTCAAGATGGCGCCGCACAATTAGCCGCTCGCTACTTAGACCCACAAAATGGAGAAAGAATTCTAGACTGTTGTGCAGCTCCAGGTGGAAAGACAGGTCATATTGCCGAACGAGCGCCGAAACTGTCCTACTGTTTAGCATTAGATGCTGATGAAAAGCGTTTGCAACGAGTGCATGAAAATATGACTCGTTTAAAACATACCGTTGACGTAAAGCAAGGTGACGCAACCAATCCTTCACAGTGGTGGGATGGAATACCGTTCGATCGTATTTTGTTAGATGCTCCCTGCTCTGCTACCGGCGTTATTCGTCGTCATCCTGATATTCGATGGCTTAGGAAGTCCAGTGACATAGACAACTTAGCGGCATTACAGCGAGAGATACTGGAAGCACTTTGGACAACATTAAAACCTGGTGGAACCATGCTTTATGCCACCTGCTCCATTTTGCCAAAAGAAAACAAAGATCAAATTAAACGCTTTGTTGCAGAAACAGATGACGCAACATTAGTCCCTCTTATTAAAACAGAAACCAGTGAAAATCCGGGTCGCCAAATTCTACCAGGCGAACAACAAATGGATGGTTTCTATTATGCGAGGCTGGTAAAGTCGTCTGGCGAATCGGTGTAATAAGGCAAAGTAATAACGATGAAAATCATCATTTTGGGTGCGGGTCAGGTCGGTGGAACACTAGCCGAAAATTTGGTGGGTGAAAATAACGAGATTACGGTTATTGACTCTGACCCCAGTATTCTTCGCTCGCTCCAAGATAGACTCGATTTGCAGGTAGTCACTGGCGTAGGCTCTCATCCAGACGTGTTGCGCAGTGCGGGTGCAGAAGATGCCGATATGCTCATTGCTGTAACGAACAGTGATGAAAGTAACATGCTAGCGTGTCAGGTTGCTTACAGCCTGTTTAAAACCCCCACAAAAATTGCTCGGGTACGCTCTGAGCAATACATCATTTATCAAGCACAACTTTACAAGCAACAAGACATTCCTGTTGATCACATCATTGCACCAGAACAACTCGTCACCAAAGCCATTAAACGATTAATTGACTACCCTGGAGCGCTTCAGGTTGTAGAATTTGCTGAAGGCAAAGCAAGTCTTGTTGCAGTAAAAGCCTATTATGGCGGTTTGTTGGTGGGACATGCCCTGTCAGCCCTTAAAGACCACATGCCTAATGTGGAAACGAGAGTAGCGGCTATATACCGCCGTGGACGACCCATACGCCCATTAGGTACAACGGTAATAGAAGCAGATGATGAAGTATTCTTTATTGCTGCAACGAAGCACATACGCGCCGTAATGAGTGAACTGCAAAAGTTAGAGTCTAGCTACAAGCGCATCATGATTGCCGGTGGTGGACTTATTGGCGCAGGGCTGGCGAAAAAGCTTGAGCATAACCACAACGTTAAGCTCATCGAATTTAGTCCAGAACGAGCCAAATACCTCGCAGCGCACCTAGATAAAACCATCGTATTTAGCGGTGATGCATCAGATCCAGAGCTACTCGGCGAAGAAAATATAGAACAGGTCGACGCTTTTATTGCCGTTACCAACGACGATGAAGCTAATATTATGTCAGCCATGCTCGCCAAGCGCATGGGTGCTAAAAAGGCAATGGTGCTGATACAGCGCGGCGCCTATGTAGATTTGGTACAAGGTGGTGAAATTGACATTGCCTTTTCTCCCCAGCAAGCCACGATTTCAGCTCTACTTACCCACGTAAGGCGTGGCGACATAGTGAACGTTTACTCACTACGCAGAGGCGCTGCCGAAGCAATAGAGGCAATTGCCCATGGTGATGAAAATACGTCTAAGGTCGTAGGCAAGCAAATTGGTGATATTAAATTACCACCTGGCACAACTATTGGTGCGGTAGTAAGAGACGAGCAAGTGATTATTGCTCACAGCGATACAAAAATTGAGGCTAACGATCACATCATTTTGTTCTTAGTTGATAAGAAGTATATCGGCGATGTGGAAAAGCTGTTTCAGCCCAGCGCGTTTTTCTTTGGCTGAGACATATTGAACTTCTTATACAAGCTTAGCTTCGCCAAAATGTAGGTGAAAATAGTACAAGAAGCGAGAATACTTCTAAACGACCAAATACCATCGCCAATACAAGTAGCCACTTGCCGCCATCCGTCACATCTGCATAGTTTGCCGCAACGCTGCCTAAGCCTGGTCCAAGGTTATTGAGCATTGCTGCTGTTGCTGTAAACGCACTTAAATTATCTAAGCCCGTGGCTATCAACCCTATCATGATAAGTACAAACACAATGGCATAGGCAGAGAAGAATCCCCACACCGCTTCCACTACCTTATCTGGCATGGCTCTGTCACCAAACTTAACTGCATACACTGCCTTGGGGTGGATAAGCCTGTCGACTTCACGCCTGCCTTGTAAGAACAGTAAACAAACACGTACTACTTTTAGTCCGCCACCGGTTGAGCTAGCGCAACCTCCTATAAAGCTTGAAAAAATCAGCATTATAGGTAGGAACGTAGGCCATATCGAGAAATCTGTGGTTGCGAAACCTGCTGTAGTACTGATTGAAACGGCCTGAATCATTGCCTGATCAAGGGCCGTTTCCGCCGAACTGTAATATCCAGAAAGCGTGAGAACTAAAAAGCAGATGGAGATAAGCGAAGCCTGTATGATAAAAAAGGCTTTGAACTCAGGGTCTTTGAAGTAGCCTCGCATGGAGCGAGAGCTTACCGCGGCGTAGTGAAGTGAAAAGTTAAGCGCTGCAATAAGTAGGAATACGGTACACACCACATTAACCATTGGGCTTGAAAAATAGCCTAAACTGGCATCGTGGTTTGAAAACCCGCCAATGGCGACCGTAGAAAACGCATGGCATATGGCATCAAACACATTCATTCCAGCAAGCCAATATGCACCGGCACACGCAATAGTAATTGATAGATAGATGTACCAAAGATGCTTTGCAGTATCAGCAATACGCGGGGTCATTTTGTTGTCTTTTACCGGACCAGGTGTTTCAGCACGGTATAGCTGCATGCCACCAACACCTAAAATAGGCAGTATCGCAACAGCCAGTACAATGATCCCCATCCCACCAAGCCATTGAAGCTGCTGACGATAGAACTGAACGGAATGCGGCAGAAAGTCTATACCCTCTATTACCGTAGCGCCCGTTGTGGTTAATCCAGAAAACGACTCGAAAAACGCGTCGGTCACCGTCATGCTCGGCTGTTCGAGCAATATTAGAGGTATAGCACCAACACTCGCCAGCACCGACCAAAACAGTGCCACAATCAAAAAGCCCTCTCTTGCTCGTAGGTCATTCTTCTGTTGTCTATTGGGGTACCACAACGCCATACCACCCACTACGCATAGGATAAACGCAAGCGTAAATGGAAGCCCGCTGCCGTCTTGGTAAATAAGAGACACAATACCGGGGGGTATCATTGTGACGCTGAATAACGCAATGAGTAACCCTAAAATACGAACGATGGCACGGTAGTGCATTTTATTATGCCTTTCTTTTTATGATGGCTTACGATGTTAAGTCGCGAATAAATAACAGAAAACGAAATACGCTATATCGCCGATTATAGGGCTATATGACTTAGGGAGAAACGATTTGTTTTCTCCCTGTTTCTAATTTTTCTCGGTTACTTCATTCCAAGTACCGTTTTTACCATTTTTGAAATACTGCGGTGAGCTTGGGACACATTTTCTGCAAGCATGTAAGCTGGCGTAGTCACCAGTTTTACATCATTGTCGATTACAACGTCATCTACATCACAGTCAACGTGGGAAGCACCAAGTGCATTTAGCCCTTCTGCCGTTCCTTTGTCATTGCCGATAGTCAGTTTTACGCCGTTACCGTAGACTTTTGCAGCAAGTGCAGGTGCAATACATGCATATGCGGCTGGCTTTCTGGCTTTTGCAAATGCCTGACATACCGTCAACACATCTTCATTAAATGAACAATCGGCACCATCTACAGCAAACGTACATAGATTTTTTGCAGCACCAAACCCACCGGGTAAGACTAACACATCAAATTCATCAACATTGCATTCAGTTAACGGCTTTATGTCGCCCCGAGTAATGCGCGCGGACTCAATCAATACGTTTCGGGTCTCGCCCTCAACCACATCGCCGGTTAAGTGATTGATTACATGTAGCTGGTCTACATTCGGCGCAAAGCACTGATATGACGCTCCTTCTAATTCAATAGCAAGCAAAGTGAGGACGGCTTCTTGTAACTCTGCGCCGTCATAGACACCACTTCCACTTAGAATCACAGCAACTTGCTTCATATTTTTCCTCCAGACTAGGTCGTTCATGACTTATGCAATTTTTGGCTATAAAACAACCAAACTTTTTAAAAAAGTTCTTAACATTACGTATATGTTTTGTAAATTCTTATGCTACATTATTGCGCTGATTTGGTTAAACGAAATATCACGTACACCAAGTTATCCACATAAAATGGAATGTTCTGTAGCAGGTATGCTGTGTTCTCATCATTGCTTCATTCCCTTATTTTTCTTGCATTCAGCCTTGATCTTTTATTTTTATATGATCAATTGGATCAGTGTGTCTGAATATTTAGATCACAAAGTTATCCACAGCCCACTGTCCTAGTTATCTGTCAGCCCTATATGGCGATCTTTCCCTTCCTGTGGCATCCTTGCGATCATTATCTATGTTGGAAAGTTATCCTCTATGCCTGAATCTAAAAAGTCTCCTTTTATCCTCGTTGACGGTTCTTCTTATCTCTTTCGAGCCTTCCATGGGCTGCCGCCGCTAACAAACTCTAAAGGGCAAGATACCGGCGCCATTTACGGCGTGGTAAATATGCTCAAAAGCCTTATCAAACAATATAACCCAACCCATATGGCGGTAATATTTGATGCAAAGGGTAAAACATTTAGAGACGATATTTACGCTGAATATAAAGCTAATCGCCCTCCTATGCCAGACGAGCTAAGAAGTCAGATAGCACCTCTGCACACTATTATTAAAGCAATGGGGCTACCGGTAATTGTTGAATCGGGTGTTGAGGCCGATGACGTTATCGGCACTCTGGCTAAACACGCAACCGAGAAAGGCATAGATACGGTTATCAGTACTGGTGACAAAGACATGGCGCAGTTGGTCAATCAACATGTCACGCTTATTAATACCATGACAAATCAGGCAATGGATATTGAGGGCGTTAATACCAAGTTTGGTATTCCTCCCGAGCTGGTTATTGATTTCTTAGCATTGAAGGGCGACAAAGTAGATAATATTCCAGGCGTGCCGGGCGTTGGTGACAAAAGCGCTCAAGCGCTGCTTAACGGCATCGGTGGTATCGATGAGATATACAAGAACTTGGATAAGATTGCTGATCTGTCTTTTCGAGGCAGCAAAACCATGGCTGCTAAAATGTCGGAATATGAAGAGCAAGCTAGGCTGTCATATACGTTAGCAACTATCAGTATAGATTTAGATCTCGATTACGATGTAGAAGCGTTAATGCCAACGTCGGCAGATAATGAAACCCTGCGCGACCTATTTGCAGAATATGAATTTAAACGATGGCATTCAGAGGTTAGCGCACTTTTAAGCGCGGGCGATGCCCAGCCATCCGTTGCATCTAAAAACGACGCGTCTGACTCTTCTGTTGATGCATCAGAAAGCGCTTTCTCAGACGATGCGCAAATCGATCGCTCTCAATATAAGGTTGTTTTTAAAGAAGAACAATTTACCGCATGGGTGGAAAAGCTAAAACAAGCAAAGCTGTTTGCCTTTGATACTGAAACCACTAGCCTCAGCTACATGGACGCTGAAATTGTTGGTGTTTCTTTTTGTATAGAGCCGGGCAAAGCTGCCTATGTGCCTGTGGCTCATGACTACCCAGATGCACCAGATCAGCTATCTAGAGATTATGTCCTTGAAACGCTCAAGCCTATCCTAGAGTCTCCATCTTCTATCAAAGTTGGCCAGCATATTAAATACGATAAGAATGTACTGGCCAATTATGACATTACGCTTAATGGAATTGGCTTTGACACCATGCTAGAAAGTTACATGCTCAATAGCACGGCGCAGCGACATGATATGGACTCGTTAGCACTCGCCTACTTAGGCCATAAAACGATTCATTTTGAAGACATTGCCGGTAAAGGTGCTAAGCAACTTACGTTCAATCAAATTAACTTAGACGAAGCTGGACCATACGCGGCAGAAGATGCCGATATTACCCTTCGTCTTCACCATGCAATTTGGGAAAAGCTTGAGCCAATTGATTCGTTAAAGCGTCTACTTATTGATGTTGAAGTGCCCTTAGCATGTGTACTTTCCCGCATGGAACAACAGGGCGTGTTAATTGATAGCCAACAGTTGAGTCAACAAAGCCAAGACCTGGCAACTCGCATTGCAGAATTAGAAAAAGAAGTTCACGAAGAAGCGGGCGAAACATTTAACTTGGGGTCTACAAAACAGCTGCAGCATATTCTTTTTGAGAAGATGTCGTTGCCTATTGTTAAGAAAACGCCAAAAGGTGCGCCTTCAACTTCTGAGGATGTGTTACAAGAACTAGCATTAGAATATCCCTTGCCTCAGAAAATTATGGAGTATAGAGGGTTAACTAAGCTCAAAAATACGTATACCGATAAGCTTCCGAAAATGATTAACCATCGTACTGGCAGAGTTCACACGTCGTATCATCAAGCAGTGACAGCGACAGGTCGCCTATCCTCTACCGATCCCAATTTACAAAATATTCCTATTCGAAATGAAGCCGGTCGCCGCGTTAGACAAGCCTTTGTGCCAAGAAAAGGCAACAAGATAGTCGCAGCCGATTACTCACAAATAGAGCTTCGTATTATGGCGCACCTGTCGAAAGACAAAGGCTTACTTGATGCGTTTGCGAATGGGAAGGATATACATAAAGCAACCGCTGCCGAAGTATTCGGCATTGCCCTTGACGATGTTACCATCGAGCAGCGTAGAAGCGCCAAAGCCATTAACTTTGGTTTGATTTACGGCATGAGCGCATTCGGGTTAGCCAAACAGCTTAATATTCCACGTAACGAAGCACAGAAATACATGGATCTGTATTTTGAACGCTACCCTGGTGTACTCGATTATATGGACAGCACCCGAGAGAGCGCAAAAGACAAAGGTTACGTTGAAACTGTGTTTGGCCGACGTTTGTATCTACCAGATATTAAAGCAAGCAATGGAGCGCGAAGAAAAGGGGCTGAGAGAGCGGCTATCAATGCACCAATGCAAGGTACAGCGGCTGACGTCATAAAGATGGCCATGATAAAAGTGGACGATTGGATTGCGAAAAACGCCAGTGACGACGTTACTATGATGATGCAGGTGCACGATGAACTGGTATTTGAAATAAAAGAAGACAAAATTGATGATTATGTCAGCACCATAAAAACTCTTATGGAAAGTGCTGCCACGCTAAATGTGCCGCTGGATGTTGAGGTAGGTATTGGTGAAAACTGGGATGAAGCTCATTAATTGGGTACAGACGCTTTGATCAATTCAGTAATTTGATTACAGCTTAATTAATTAAGTCGTATGTAATTTATCCATATTTGGTAATTAAATTACAATTTATACTTGCCTTTTTGTGCTCTTGTTGTAACATTACCAATGTAGGGTACAGAGGTGAGAAAGCTGTTTTCAAACCTTTGCTTTAACCCCGGTCATTTACCGGGGTTTTTTTATGCCTGTTGAAAAATGCCACTAATGAGAGGCGCCACAAATGAAAAGTACCACTAATGAAAGGTGCCAAAAAGAAATTCTGGTAGTAACGGAAGCGCAGACAGAATTAGCATTTTCATTTATTTTCTACTTATTTTGAACTTTTCGTTTTTCACCCAATCTATATCTTCGGTTTTTATGTGTTTTCTCTCATTCAATGCCTCGTTTTTTAGCGAGGCATTTTTTTTGCTTTTTATTCAGCAGCCAAAACTTCATCATCGTCAGAAGTAGTGCGACCAAGCCACTTATCAAGCATCTGCTCAAGTTCAGGCAAACCGTGACGATTTAAGGAAGAAAACGTATTAACGGTAACATCGCCCATGAACGCTAATGCCGCCTCTTGTGCCATCAGTAACTGAGCCTTGCGCTTACCAGATTTAAGTTTGTCAGCCTTTGTCAGTAGCGCAAGCACTGGAATACCAGCGTCTACAGCCCAATGAATTAGGTCTTGGTCTAAATCTTTAAACGGATGACGAATATCCATTAAAACAACCAGTCCTTTCAATGATTTGCGTTTTTGCAAATATTCACCAAGTGACTTCTGCCACTTAAGCTTGGTCGCCATAGGTACTTTTGCAAAGCCATAGCCGGGCAAATCTACTAGACGTAAATTGTCATCCAACTCGAACACGTTGATCAACTGTGTTCTTCCTGGCGTTTTACTTGTTCTTGCCAAGTTTTTTTGGCGGGTTAACGTGTTTAGCGCGCTGGACTTACCGGCATTTGAGCGACCGGCAAATGCAACCTCTATCCCAGAATCATCTTTCAAATGACGAATGTCAGGTGCACTGGTAAAGAACTTTGCTTTGGTGTAATACGACATCTAGACTTACCTCCACATGCGTCATAACGTCTGGTTTACAGCTTTTTAATGTTAAAACAGACCAAAACCCTTAGATTTATCATGGAATAGGTTTTTCTGACGCGTTAAATGTGTAAAATACGGATTATATCACGTATCTAACGTGAGCCGTTGGAACCATTAAGAGATTATTTATGAAAAAACTGTGTTTGTTGGTTTGTATGTCACTGGGTCTTAGCGCTACAGCTGTAGCAAAAGGCGATGCGGAAGCGGGCAAAGCGAAGTCAGCGGTCTGTGCTGCCTGCCACGGCCCTGATGGCAATAGTATGATTGACATGAACCCTAAGCTAGCTGGGCAACATGAAAAATACCTCGTTAAACAACTTACCGAGTTTAAGCTTGCGTCCCAAACAGGTGGCGAAGAAGGCCGTAACAATGCGGTAATGAACGGTATGGCCGCTCCTCTTTCTACACAAGATATGGAAGACTTAGCTGCGTACTTCTCTAGTCAAGAAGCGACGCCAGGCGAAACGCCAGAGCAATACATCGAAGCTGGAAAAGCATTGTACCAAGGTGGTGACGAAGAACGTGGCATTACTGCCTGTATCGCGTGTCACGGACCGCAAGGTAATGGTTCATCACTATCAGGCTTCCCCGATATCAGTGGCCAACACGCAACCTATACCGCGTCTCAATTAAAATCATTTAGGTCAGGTCAGCGTCATAACAGTATGAATGGCATGATGCGCGACATCTCCATGAAATTAACTGATGAAGATATCGAGATATTGTCGAACTATATCTCTGGTTTACATTAAGTTTTTAAAAAACCTCTTTTGTTGTTAAAATTTTGTTACTTAAAAAGTTGTATTTTAGAATTATTAGTGTAATCTAACGGCGTAGTTTGTTGTTGCCCTTGTAGGCTTACAAACTAAATAACAAGAATAATAATAAAATACCCCATGGAAGATTGGATAAAGCGCCAAGAAGGCCAAAAACAAAAATAGCGCTCTGCTAAAAAAAATAATAAGGGGAGCACAGCTAGGGAAGCATAAAGCACAAAGATGTGTAAATAACGGGAGAGGTGTCATCTGACACTCATTCAAAATAAGGTGATGGTGCAAACCATCGCCTTTTTTTCTTTTTATTACCTGAGTTTTTATTTGGTAGTATCTCTTACAGCATTAATAACAGCGTTTCATCAACATCATATGCAATGTCCTCTGTGCTCTACTTCCGCCATAACTCCTTACTTTACAGACAAGAAAAGACCTTATCTGCAATGCAGTGAATGTGACCTTGTATTTGTACATCCCGACTTTCTACCTAGTGCACATAGCGAGAAAAGTGAATACGACAAACACGAAAACAGCTTTGACGATGAAGGTTATAAACAGTTTTTACGTAAACTTATAAATCCTCTTCTATCACTTATTAACACTGGCGAAAAAGCATTGGATTTTGGATGTGGGCCAGCTGCTGTTCTTGCGAAAATGTTAGAAGATGTAGGATTAGATGTCGACATCTACGATCCTTTCTATGCCCCTTTTGAGAAGGTGTTAAACCGCAAATTTGACGTCATTACATGTACCGAAGCAATAGAACACTTCCACCATCCCGCAAAAGAATGGGCCATATTAACGGGCATGCTAAATCCTAATGGTATTCTGGCCATTATGACAAAAAGAGTGATTGATAAAGAACGTTTTGCAACGTGGCACTATAAGAACGATCCAACGCATGTGAGCTTTTTCAGTGAACGTACCTTTTCTTATCTTGCTCGACGTGATGGTTTTGATATCAAATTCCCCGGTAGTGATGTCGTTTTGATGAGGAAGCTTTAAGCAATTCACGCTATAATGGGAAAGTCTTTTACACATTCTCTTATTTGGAATATATGTCACGTTCAAAAAAATCTCGCAAAGTTGGTCTTATCGGTGTTCGTAAGGATCCAGACTTTAAGCCTAGCGAAAATCGAAAATCTGAAACTCCACGTCCTAAAAAGCATAAAGGTAAGCCAGCTGGCAGTCGCCATAATGTAGAGCAAGGCAAAGCGGGTGGCGGAAAAAGTAGCGAAAAGAAAGATCCGCGTTTAGGCAGTAAAAAGCCTATTGCGTTAGTTAAGGCCAAAGGTGTTGCACCAACGCCTACTGAAAAGAAAAAGTATGCTACGCCTGCCCAAGAGCTTGCCGCCTTAGAAGCGGATCAACGTCTCGCCGATTTGTTAGATAACCTAGATGCAGATAAAAAGCTTACTAGAGAACAGCAGCGTTATGTTGATGAGAAGATGGCTCGACATCGCGTACTGTGCGACCTACTTGGTATTGTCGATGAAGACGATGAAGAAGAGAGCGATCCGTTTGATGAGTTAGACGCTATTAAGATTGACGACTTTAAGAACTAGAACGGGATATTTCAATGCTGTGGGTAGTACTAACTGGTGTAGCACTAGTAGTTATTTTGGGCCTTGGTGTTTACGCAGGTAAATTGCTATTTTTGCTTAAACAGCAAGGTATTCGACAGGATAAGGCCAAGAATTCACGTATAAGCAGCATAACTGAAAGCGTGATACTTATCGCAAAGGCGATGGAGCAGCAGCAGTGCGACTTATCTGAGGGCGTTATACGTATTGTTAACTTACTTAACGCGTTACCGCTCAACGAGCCGCCAGATTTTAAATCAACCTATCCACATACGTATGCTTTGTTTGTAGAGATAAGTGGTTTTGCCGTGTTAGAAGCTAGACAAAAGCTATCCAAACAAGAACGTAGAAAGCAAGACCAGGCGAGAGAGCAGATAGAATCTGAATACGAGTCGAAAGTGTTAGATGAGTTACCTAAACTCAAACAATACTGTGAGTCAATTGCGTGAGTATTCTTTATATAGGCACTTAGTTATAGCTACTAAGTTATAGCTATTTAGCTATACAATTAGCTAGCTGGCTATTCACCAACTAACAAAAGCGCGACTTATAAAAAAGCAGTATTGGTTTACTGCTTTTTTTGTGTCCGAGAATACATTTGTAGTTTTAGCGGCTTGCTTGAACTGCTCAACTAAAAAGCCTTTGTATCTATTACTTGATGGATATTCCTTACTGCAGCCCCCTTACTGTAGAAGCCTTACTTACGTCACACTCTTTATGGCAAGCTTTGTGGTTGCTTCATAGCAATGACAGCCTTTCTCATGATCGTTCACCATTCCAACTGCCTGCATAAATGCATAACAAATAGTTTCACCAACAAAGTTAAAGCCCGCCTTTTTCAGTGCTTTTGACATTGCTTTAGACTCTTCTGTCGATGTTGGAATATCATCATGAGACTGCCAATTATTCACCAGTGTCTTTCCATCTGTAAATTGCCAAATATACTGATTAAAAGGCTGTGATTTTTCTATCTCCAAAAAGGCTTTTGCATTTCGAATGATAGACGTAATTTTTAGTCTGTTTCTCACAATACCGGTATCGTGCATTAACCTTTCTACGTCGTCTTCAGTCATTTGGGCAATAGCGCTTGGCTCAAAATTATAAAAAGCGCGCTCGTAGTTTTTTTGCTTCTTGAGAATGGTAAGCCAAGATAAGCCCGCTTGTTGGCCGTCGAGGCACAATTTAGCAAATAGCGCCTGACTATTGGTTTCTGGAACGCCCCATTCATTGTCGTGATATGCCTGGTAAATAGGATCATCACTCACCCACGCACACCGCTTTACTGCGTTACTTACCATCAAATATTAAATCCTTGTTGTAATACCGGCTTTCTAGGCTTTTTTTCGCCCGTTACACCTACATACTCCGCGTCACAAATTGTATACTAAGCCATCTTTTTTTATGACAGCTAACTAATAAGCAGCGGATGTATGCAGAAATACGATATTAAAACCTTTCAAGGGTTAATTCTAGCGCTTCAAGACTACTGGGCGCGTCAAGGCTGCGTAATAATTCAGCCTTTAGATATGGAAGTGGGTGCCGGCACATTTCACCCTATGACATTCCTACGCTCGTTAGGCCCTGAGCCAATGAGCAGCGCTTATGTTCAGCCATGTCGCCGACCTACAGACGGTCGCTATGGTGAGAACCCGAATCGCCTTCAGCATTACTATCAGTTCCAGGTAATGCTAAAGCCCTCACCTGATAATATTCAAGAATTGTATCTGGGCTCTTTGAAAGAACTAGGTTTCGACCCACTTGTACATGATATTCGTTTTGTTGAAGACAACTGGGAATCACCAACTCTTGGCGCATGGGGCTTAGGCTGGGAAGTGTGGCTAAATGGTATGGAAGTCACTCAGTTTACCTACTTCCAGCAAGTTGGCGGTATCGAGTGCAAGCCTGTTACCGGTGAGATCACCTATGGCTTAGAACGTTTAGCCATGTATGTGCAGGGCGTAGACAGTATTTACGACCTCGTATGGACAGATGGTCCTCTTGGTAAAGTTACCTACAGAGATGTGTTCCATCAAAACGAAGTTGAGCAATCAACGTATAATTTTGAACATGCCAATGTAGAAGCGTTGTTTAGAACGTTTGATGAATGTGAGGCGCAGAGCGAAATTTTGATTGAAAACAATCTTCCTCTTCCGGCTTACGAACAGGTTATGAAAGCGTCTCAAGCATTTAATCTTTTAGACGCTCGTCACGCTATATCGGTAACCGAAAGGCAGCGTTACATTCTACGAGTACGTGCGTTGGCTAAGGCGTGTGCAGAAAGTTATTACCAAGCTCGCGAAGCATTAGGCTTTCCGCTTTGCAACAAGGAGGCATAGGCGTGCGTACGGAAAATTGTTTAGTTGAATTAGGAACTGAAGAGCTACCACCAAAGGCACTTAAAACACTTGGTGAAGCATTTGCTCAACAGTTTGAATTAGCACTTACCAGTGCCAACCTTCCTTTTGGTTCAGTAAGCTGGTTCGCCGCGCCTAGGCGTTTAGCGGTTTATGTTTCTGACTTGGCAGAAGGTCAAGAAGATAAAGTCGTTGAAAAAAGAGGCCCTGCGGTAAGCGCTGCATTCGATGCAGATGGCAACCCCACTAAAGCGGCACAAGGCTGGGCACGTGGCAACGGCATTGACGTTGCTGATGCAGAGCGTCTAGTTACAGACAAAGGCGAATGGTTGCTGCATAAGGCACACGTTCCAGGTCAAGGTGTAAGCACCCTCCTTGAGGGCTTAGTCAATCAGGCGGTGAGCAAACTGCCTATTCCAAAGCCTATGCGCTGGGGTAGTCATAGCACGCAATTCATTCGCCCTGTCCATACGCTGTGCGTACTTTATGGCAGCGAAGTCATCAATATCAACACCCTTGGTTTAGCAAGCAGCAGAACTGTACAGGGCCACCGTTTCCACGGCGAAGCTCGATTTGAACTTGATCATGCTGATAATTATGCGACGGCACTTGAGTCGCAATATGTCATTGCAGACTTTGAAGCGCGTAAAGCGAAGACTCGTCAACAGTTAGAAGATGCTGCTGCAGCGTTATCCCTAAAGCCTGACTATGATGAAGCTTTATTGGAAGAGATTGCTTCACTTGTTGAATGGCCAGTGGTCATGCAGGCAGAATTTGACGAGGGCTTCCTTGCGGTACCAAAAGAAGCGCTCATCTATACGATGAAAGACGATCAGAAATATGTTCCTCTTCTTAACGCCAATGGCGATTTGGTGAATACCTTCCTATTTGTGAGTAATATTGAAAGTAGCGATCCTATTCAGGTCATTTCAGGCAATGAAAAGGTTATCCGCCCTCGCCTAGCTGATGCTGAGTTCTTCTATAACAGCGATAGAAAAGTATCCTTAGAGAGCCGTCTCGATAGCCTAAGCACCGTGCTATTTCAAAAGCAGCTCGGCACGCTTAAAGAAAAATCAGAGCGCATCTCTGTGCTGTCTGGCTTTATTGCGGCACAAATAGATGCAGACGAAGCACATGCCACTCGAGCCGGACTGCTAGCTAAAGCCGACCTCATGTCTAACATGGTTATGGAATTTCCAGACGTACAAGGCGTAATGGGTAAATACTATGCCCTAAACGACAATGAGCACTCTGACGTTGCACAAGCCCTGTATGAACAGTATATGCCTCGTTTCGCCGGTGATACTCTTCCGAGTAACGGCGTGAGCGCGTCGGTAGCGCTTGCTGATAAGCTAGATACGCTAGTTGGTATATTTGGTATTGGTCAGCTACCTAAAGGTGACAAAGACCCATTTGCACTTCGTCGCGCGGCCATTGGTGTACTGCGTATTATCACTGAGTTATCACTTCCACTTGATTTAACTACACTAGTAACAAAATCAATTGAAGTTTATGGCAAAAAACTTTCAAATGACAAAACACAATCACAGGTTGTAGATTTTGTTCTTGGACGTTTTACAGCGTTACTTCAGGATAAACAGATAGCGATTGATGTTATTCAGTCGGTCGCGGCAAGACGCCCTACTAAGCCAGCTGACTATCTTGCGCGAATTAATGCCGTGGCTCTATTTAAATCGTTAGATGAGTCTGAAGCTCTAGCGGCAGCAAATAAACGCGTAGCGAATATTCTAGCAAAGCAACATGTCGATATTGACGCTACCGTACACATTAATGATGCCCTTCTTTCAGAAGCATCAGAAAAAGCGTTATTTGAAGCATTGACTGAGTCAGAAAAGAAAGTGAGTGAAGCGCTTGGTTCGCAAGATTACACGGCTATCCTTACAACTCTTGCAACGCTACGTGTCGCTATTGATGATTTCTTCGATAACGTTATGGTTATGGCAGAAGATGAAGCGGTTAAGAAAAACAGACTTGCGTTGTTGACGCTTTTAAGGCAACTTTTCCTTACTACCGCAGATATTTCTATACTTGCGAAGTCTTAGGCTAAATTTATGAGATAACAATATCTCGTAAAGTGAAATTAAAAGCCCGACTCTGTTGGGCTTTTTTATATCTGGAGTATTAGTGAAAAAGTTATTGTCAGTTTTATTGTGTTGTCTTTCACTCTCAGCGTGTTCAAGCAAAGGTGGATTTAGCATTCCAGAGCTCCCATCTTCATCACCTGCTATAGAGTTTGAGAATATGTATCTCAGAGGGGTTTTTAATTGGTGGGAAGCCGACCCTAGCTATAAATTTACCCGTAAAGGCGTTGAAAACAATGAAGCAGCATGGTCAGTTGATGTTGAGTTAATTGCAGATGGGCAACCTTACGACTTTAGATTGTCTGATGCTAACTGGACGCCTTCACAAAGCTGTGGAGGCAAGTACAAAGGTCAACCTGTTATGTTAGGCACAACAGTTTACTTAGCCTGTGAGCAAGGTTCAGAGAACCTTCAGTTCACTCCCTCATCTACCGGTATGTATCGCTTTGTTATTCGTCGCGCTGGCTCAAAAGAAGTGGCGCTTAAAGTGACTAAAATGTAGCATTAGCATTTCTTTTCACCGGCTTATCTATTTCTTTCTTCCACAAAAAAGGCGATTTTAATAAATCGCCTTTTTTATTTTAACGCCATCTAAAGCTGAATTGCTTTGCTTTAGCAAACAGCGTTACTTTTTGACTAGGGTTAATTTCAATAGCCTATACGTCAAGGTTTGCAACTTTCAGTGCATTCGCTTCAATGAACTCTCTACGAGGTTCAACCTGGTCGCCCATTAGCGTTGTGAACAATTGATCACAGCTAATAGCATCCTCAATGGTAACTTGAAGCATGCGACGACTGTCTGGGTCCATTGTAGTTTCCCATAATTGACTCGGATTCATTTCACCAAGACCTTTATAGCGCTGAATGTATTGACCGCGTTTTGCTTCATTCATCAACCAATCAAGGGCTGCTTTAAATGAGTCTACAGGTTGCTTACGCTCCCCACGCTGAATATAAGCCTCAGGTCCCATCATATCGTTGATAGCAAGGTTCAAGTCACGTAAACGTGCATACTCGTTAGAATCGATAAACTCTCTATCAATAATATACTCGTAGTCGATACCGTGCATACGCATGATAATAGTAATGTAATATTCGCTTAACTCTTGATCGCGTCTAATTTCGTAACTGTACGTCGCACCATCATTTTCGCGTTCAGTAAGCTGTGCAACAAAATGCTTAGCGACATTTTCTAGCGCGTCCTCATTTTTCAAATCTTGGACGTCAAGTGTTGGCGTATATAGCATTCTATAAAGCATAGACTGTGGCATTAACCGCTTCATACGATTAATCATTTTTTCCACGGCTTGATATTGCTTAACAAGATTCTCAAGACCAACACCTGAAATGCCTGGGTCATCAGAACTAGTGTGTAATGAAGAACCATCTACCGCTATGGACGTTAGGTAATTCGTTAATGAATCATCATCTTTCAGATACTGTTCTTGCTTGCCCTTTTTCACTTTATAAAGTGGTGGCTGAGCAATATACACGTACCCACGCTCAATAATTTCTGGCATTTGACGGTAGAAGAAAGTCAGTAGCAGCGTTCGAATATGAGAACCGTCCACATCCGCATCCGTCATGATAATGATGCTGTGGTAGCGCAACTTTTCAGGGTTGTATTCATCACGTCCGATGCCACAACCAAGGGCGGTAATCAGCGTTGCCACTTCTTGAGAAGATAGCATTTTATCAAAGCGCGCTTTTTCTACGTTTAGAATCTTACCTTTAAGCGGAAGAATAGCTTGGTTTTTTCTGTTTCTGCCCTGCTTGGCTGAACCGCCAGCAGAGTCACCTTCCACGATATAAAGCTCACTCAGTGCTGGGTCTTTTTCTTGGCAATCAGCAAGCTTGCCTGGAAGACCAGCTAAATCTAGTGCACCCTTTCGGCGAGTCATATCACGAGCTTTTCGCGCAGCTTCACGAGCGCGGGCAGCATCGATTATCTTGTTCGCGATAATTTTACTTTCAGAAGGATTTTCTAAAAGAAACTCTGCAAGCTTTTCATTCATTGCTGATTCAACCACAGGACGAACCTCTGAAGAAACCAGTTTGTCTTTTGTTTGCGAGCTAAACTTAGGATCAGGCACTTTTACGGAAATGACAGCGGTTAGACCTTCACGAGCATCATCGCCACTGGCATTAGTCTTTGCTTTCTTGTTTAACCCTTCCTTTTCCATGTAGTTATTTAACGTACGTGTTAAGGCGCCACGAAAACCGGCTAAATGGCTTCCGCCATCGCGCTGAGGAATGTTATTGGTAAAACAAAATACATTTTCTTGGAAGCTATCGTTCCACTGCATAGCAACTTCAACGCTAATACCGTCTTCTCGTTCAGCACTAAAATGGAACACTTTTTGGTGAATAGCTGTCTTTTTATCATTGAGATATTCAACAAACGCTTTGATACCACCTTCGTATTTGAAGTGGTCCTCTTTTCCGTCTCTCTCGTCTTTCAGCTTAATTGATACGCCAGAATTCAAGAATGAAAGTTCGCGCAGACGTTTAGCAAGAATATCGTAATGATAAAGAGTATTGGTGAATGTTTCTTCGCTTGGCCAGAAGCGGATCATAGTTCCACTTTTATCTGTATCGCCAGTTACTGCTAATGGCTCTTGTGGAACACCATGCTTATATTCTTGCTCATGGGCTTTACCGCCGCGACGGATGCGTAACTTGAGTCGGCTTGAAAGTGCATTTACAACAGAGACGCCAACACCGTGAAGACCACCAGAAACTTTATAAGAGTTATCATCAAACTTACCGCCAGCATGCAGAACCGTCATGATAACTTCGGCTGCAGAAACACCCTCTTCTTCATGAAGCTCTGTTGGTATACCGCGACCATCATCAGATACGGAAACAGAACCGTCGCTATGGATGAGTACGACAATTTCAGAACAGTGACCAGCAAGTGCTTCGTCAATTGAATTGTCGACCACCTCAAAAACCATGTGATGCAAACCGGTGCCGTCATCGGTATCACCAATGTACATACCCGGACGTTTTCTTACAGCGTCTAATCCTTTAAGTACCTTAATACTGGACGAGTCGTAGTTGTTCTCTTCTGACATACTAGCTTTTACTCCTCTTTCACGTTTCCATGTTCCACGTGAAACATTTTCTTTTCGTTGTATTTTTGTATAAATTCGAGTTGAGTGGACTCAATTGCAGTAACGAAAACCTGCGTGTCCATCCTTAATAACCCGTCAATAAATTGTTCCCTTTTGTCGGCGTCCAATTCAGCACCGACGTCATCTAACAGAAAAATACTTTTTCTATTTGTAGTGGTATTAAATAAATCTGTTTGTGACATTTGTAACGCAGCGACAGCCATTCTAAGCTGACCTCGGGATAACAGCTCTTGGGCATTCACACCATTCACTTTAAGCTTAACATCAGCTTTGTGCGGCCCAGAAGAAGTATGTCCTATTTTACCATCATACTCTTTCTTTTTAACTAGGCTTTCTGATAAAGACGCATCTTTTTCCCATCCTTTATAGTAACTCAGTTTGACTTCAAAGGTTGGTAAGAATTCTTTGGCGTATTTTTCAAATATTGGTGTCAATGCCTGAAGGTACTCTTCCCTGATCTCAGTGAGTTTTTCACCTAACAACGCGAACTGACTTTCCCAATACTGGTTTTCTGGAGCAGATAGATTAGCCTGCTGTTTTAGCAGTGCATTTCTATGCTTTAAGAATTTGGCGTATTGATTCGCAACCGACTGAAACTCATGTTTCACGTGAAACAATCCCCAGTCACAAAAACGACGTCTTTCAGAAGGAGAACCTATAATGAGGTCTGTACTTTGCGGCGTGAATAATTGAATAGGAACCAAGCTAACTAAATCAGAAAGCTTTTTAGAATGTTCACCATCGATACTACAGGTAAACTGGTCTCCCCTAGTTCGCTGAAATCCTATCTTTTGCTTATCACCATTTTCGTTATGACACGATGCAAATACACTAAACTCATTCTTATCGTGTTGAATGACAGCACTGTGTTTGTTGGTACGAAAAGAACGGCCAAACCCAAGATAATAAAGCGCCTCTATGAGAGACGATTTACCGCTACCGTTAATACCTTGGATGATAGTTAAAGAAGGAGACGGAAAGAAACTTATAGATGACAAATTACGGAAGTTCGCAATTTGGACCTGGTCCAATTTCATAATAGAACTCTAAAGGGAATAAAAGCGATACATTGATAAACAATGCACCGCTCTATCGATAGCATTTAAAATAATGCTGTAGGCCTTAAATTGATGTTTTTACTTTCTTCAGTGCTACAAACGCATAGGCATAATGACATAAAGCGCAGCATCATCAGCGTTATCTTCAATTAACGCACTCGCATTTGAATCAGACAAGCTAACCTTAACCATATCCGAATTTAAAGAGTTCAATACATCAATGAGGTACGCAACGTTAAAGCCAATTTCAAGGTCATCGCCTTCGTACTGCACGTCTACGTTTTCCTCAGCCTCTTCTTGCTCTGGGTTGTTGGCCGTAATTTTAAGCTCGCCAGTAGCAAGATTTAAACGAACGCCTCTGAATTTTTCATTCGATAAAATCGCTGCACGTGAAAAAGCTTCTTTTAACACCGCTTTGCTAGCAATAATTTCTTTATCGCCATTTTGAGGAAGTACCCTACGATAATCAGGGAAACGCCCGTCTACTAATTTTGACGTAAAGATAAAGTCATTTGAGAATATACGAAGATGATTGGCACCAATCTGCACCTTTAACGATTTATCATCGTCAGAGATTAACCGAGAAATTTCTAATACGCCCTTTCTAGGAATAATGACTTGGCGTGCCGGTAATGCAGTTTCATAGTTAAGACGACAAAGCGCTAATCTATGGCCATCTGTGGCAACTGTGCGAATAACATTTTCCTCGGTCTCTAGCGACATTCCATTCAAATAATAACGCACGTCTTGCTGCGCCATTGAAAAACTAGTGGAATCGATTAGACGTTTAAGGTCACTGCAAGACAGTTCGAACTCAACCTCACCTTCCCAGTCTTCCAAATTTGGATAATCACTGGCAGACAAAGTGGATAAAGTGTAACGACCGCGGCCAGCTCTAATGAGTGCTTTACTGCCATCGATGGAGAAGTGAATATCAGTACCTTCAGAAATGCCACGAATAATATCAAAAAGCTTTTTGGCAGGTACGGTAATTTCCCCTTCGGTAAATTCAGATTCAAGCTTAATGCTTGAAATAAGCTCAACCTCTAAATCTGTACCGGTTAACCACAATGCGCCTTCACTAACTTTAATGAGTACGTTAGATAAAATAGGCAACGTGTGTCTACGCTCAACAGCACCAGACACGAGTTGGAGGGGTTGTAAAAACTGTTCGCGGCTTATAGTAAATTTCATCGCAGTGCTATCTCGCCTCTAAGGTCGTATTATTTAGGAAGACAATGTCCTAATGAGGTTTTTATAGTCTTCTTTTATATCATGACTTTCTTCTCTTAGCTGCTCTATTTTTCTACACGCATGGAGTACCGTAGTATGGTCCCTTCCACCAAACGCATTACCGAGTTCTGGTAAGCTGTGGTTGGTTAACTCTTTGGCCAGCGCCATTGCAACTTGACGAGGACGAGCAACACTTCTACTTCTTCGCTTAGATAAAATATCAGCTACCTTTATCTTATAATAATCTGCCACGGTTTTCTGAATATTATCAACAGTTACAAGCTTTTCTTGTAAAGCGAGGAGATCGCGCAATGCCTCTCTAACAAAATCAATAGTAATGGGGCGACCAGTAAAATTAGCATTGGCAATAACTCGATTTAATGCCCCTTCTAATTCCCTAACATTAGAACGCAATCGTTTCGCAATAAAGAATGCCACTTCATTAGGAAGGTGGATGCGATTCTCTGCAGCTTTACGCATTAAGATCGCTACACGTGTTTCAAGCTCAGGCGGTTCGATCGCAATGGTCAATCCCCATCCAAACCGGGATTTTAAGCGATCCTCAACGCCATCGATCTCTTTTGGATAACGATCCGATGTCAAAATGATCTGCTGATTTCCTTCCAACAACGCATTGAAGGTATGAAAGAACTCTTCTTGCGATCGCTCTTTATTGGCAAAAAATTGAATGTCATCAATAAGCAGAGCATCAACGGAGCGGTAAAAACGCTTAAAATCTTCGATAGCGTTATTCTGCAATGCCTTCACCATGTCTTGCACGAATCGTTCAGAATGCATGTACACAATCTTTGCATCACCATTATTTGCAACAATACCGTTACCTACTGCATGCAATAAGTGAGTTTTACCTAAGCCGGTGCCACCATATATAAACAGCGGGTTATATGAACCACCAGGATTATTAGCAACTTGCGTAGCGGCCGCACGAGCAAGTTGGTTTGATTTACCCTCAACAAAATTATCAAATTGATAGGTTGGGTTGATATTGCTCTTATGCTTCATTGCCTCGGGAATAGGTACTACCCTGGGCGAGGGCTGAGTACGAGGCGCGGACGCTTGATTAGCTGCTCTGTTTTGCTCATGGTAACTACGGCTGCTGTTTGCATTTATACTGCTGTTCCTATCCCCAGAACTGCTACCTCCAGAGCTTCTATCACCAAAGCTTTTATCACCAAAGTTTTTATCACCAGCCTTATTATCGCCAAAATCATTGCCACTAGAGAAATCACTATTATTCTGCTGGGAATGATGTTGGTTAGTATTACTGTGACTATAAGAGTTATGACTAGACGGACTCTGATTAGCTGACGATTGCTGCGATTGCGACGCAGACTGAGAATGCCCTTGTTGTATAGAACCTGCATGAGACTGCGCGCCGTGCTGATAAGCATTCTGACGTGGTGCAGACTGTGACATCCCTGATGAAGAAGGTTGTGAGGGTGCTGAATTCTGTTGTGACGAGTTATTGACTCGTTGTCGGTTCATTACTTCAAGGTGCAATTGTGGCGCACTCTCACCTGCAAACTCACGGAGAAGACCCGTAATATTGTCTAAATATTTATCTCTCACCCAATCTAAAACAAAGCGGTTAGGCGCAAAAAGAGCTACATATCCCTCTTGTTCTTCACAAACAAGCGGTCTAATCCACATACTGAATTGTTGCGTCGGTAGTTCTTGACGCAGGCGTTCAAGACATTGATTCCATAAGGACATGGTACGTTGTTAGCTCCCGTTGCTCGCGTAAAACCAAATAGAGTAGTGTCGACATCGCGTAAGAGGAAGCCGTGAACGTTCTTAGAAGGTATGTTGAATAATCGCGAGAAAGTAAATTATCGTTCTAGTCTGTGGATTATCTTATTTTATCAACAAAAAGTAAATCCCGATCTCAGCAGATCGCTACGATCAAACTGATAACTCATTGTAAATTATCACCTTTTCTTTTAGATCAAAACGAACTTACTTTAGACTTTCTTACACCTAAAAATAAGGTAAAAGCCCTTGATCTGATCCCCATATTCATGATTGTACACACCCTATTGTGGATAACCTTTGCTAAAAAATTGGGTTATTCACAGCCTTAATGGATTTAAATAACTCATTTCAATAAAAAATAGTAAAAATTGTTCAATTATTCTCCCCAAAAGCTACATTATGCATTGACACAAGCCCCCGAGATCTCTAGAATTCAGCGTCCTTTTTCGATGGGCTTTTCTGGTGAGAACTCCACATTGTTTTAATAATGAAATAATGTGTTACCAAAAAACGCCTATGTTTGTAACTAAATATAAGTGAGACTTTGGTCATGAAAAGAACATTTCAACCGAGCAATCTTAAGCGCAAGCGTTCTCACGGTTTTCGTGCTCGTATGGCGACTAAAAATGGTCGTAAAGTACTAGCAGCTCGCCGTGCAAAAGGCCGCGCTCGTCTTTCAGCTTAATTAGAAAGACGCCAAAAGTGGGCGAAAATAATTTTTCAAGGGAGTTGCGTCTGTTGACTCCCTCCCACTTTACTTATGTGTTTGATAACGCAACCCCAGCTGTATCTCCCTCTTTTACTATTCTAGCTAGAAAAAACTCTCATAATAATTCGCGACTCGGTATTACCATAGCGAAAAAACGCGTCCGTAAAGCCCATGATAGAAATAGGCTCAAACGACTTGTACGTGAAAGTTTTAGACACAAACAACATCACTTACCGAATGTAGATATTATCGTTATAGGTAAGTCAGGTGCCGATAATCTTAGCAACCAAGAAGTTTTTGCAACTTTAGAAAAGCTATGGAAAAAATTAAACAAGCGTTGCGGAAACTCTTAATTGCAGTTCCCCTAGCATTGATAAAATTTTATCAATGGTTTATTTCGCCTGTTTTAGGCCAACGATGTCGTTTCCATCCGTCCTGTTCTTGGTATGCTATAGACGCACTAAAAACACACGGATTAGTAAAAGGCGGTTGGTTATCGTTCAAACGCATATTAAAATGTCAGCCTTTGCATGCCGGGGGTTACGATCCGGTACCAGAAAAACAACAAGATAAACACTCAAAATAAAGAGACCTATATGGAATCGCAACGCAGTTTTCTGATAATTGGCCTAGCGCTAGTTACCTTTTTGCTATGGCAAGCTTGGCAAAAAGATTATGGGCCACAGCCTATAAATCCTGTTCAACAAGAGCAGACGCAACAAGCAAATCAAGGTGTACCTTCTTTTGACGAAGCACAAAGCGAAGATGTTCCTACTAGTGATAGTGTACCTGCTGCACAAGCCATAGCTCAGACGCAAAACACAAATCGCATTATCGAGGTAAAAACCGACACGCTAGATGTGCGTATTGATTTATTAGGCGGCGATGTTATCTCTGCAAATCTAATAAAATTTCCCGTGACTCAAGGTTCTGATGAGCCTTACAGTTTATTGCGTTCGGGCATGGGGTTATACGTTGCGCAAAGTGGATTAATTGGAAAACAAGGCCCAGATGCTAGCGCAACTGGCAGACCCGTTTATACCGCACAACAATCGGCTTATCAGCTTAATGGCGATACCTTAGTCGTGCCATTAACATGGAAGAATAGTCAGGGGCTTTCAATCACTAAGACATTTACGTTTACCCAAGGTCGCTACGATGTGAACGTAAGTTATGATGTACAAAACGCAACAAATACCGCTGCAAACGTTCAGCCTTATGCGCAGCTAAAACAGGTTATGGACTTTGAAGACGACGGCAATATGTTTATGCCAACCTATCGCGGTGCGGCATTCTCTACAGAAGACGATAGATACGATAAGTATTCTTTTGATGAGATAGAGGACGAAAACCTTCGCAAAACCACTAAAGCTGGCTGGGTGGGAATGCTAGAGCACTACTTCGTGTCGGCATGGGTTCCTTCTCAAGAACAAACCAACACCCTTTATTCTCGCAATATTAATAATCAATTTGCAGTTATTGGTGTGCTTTCACCTGCCGAGACCATCAACGCCGGTGAATCTAAAACAATCGCCTCAACGCTTTATATGGGTCCTAAAGACCAAGATAGCCTTGCAAAAATAGCGCGAGGATTAGACCTTACCGTTGATTACGGCATTCTATTTTGGATTTCTCAACCGTTGTTTTCACTGCTTACCTTCTTACATAGCCTTGTGAATAACTGGGGTGTTGCAATCATCCTTATCACTATTGTAGTTAAAGGCGCTATGTACTGGCTAACCAAAAAGCAATACGAGTCTATGGCCCGTATGCGTAACTTAGCCCCTAAGATGCAGCAGCTTAAGGACCGCTTTGGCGACGATAGACAAAAAATGTCTCAAGCAATGATGGAGTTGTACCGCAAAGAAAAAGTAAACCCTATGGGTGGCTGTCTACCTTTGCTTTTACAAATGCCTATTTTCCTAGCCCTGTATTGGGTATTAATGGAAAGTGTTGAACTTCGCCATGCAGACTTTGTGCTATGGATAACCGATTTATCGACTAAAGACCCCTACTTTGTGTTGCCAGTATTAACTGGTGCAAGCATGTATTTACTACAAAAATTGCAACCCACTACCATTACCGACCCTATGCAGCAAAAAATAATGCAGTGGATGCCGGTGATGATGAGTGTGTTCTTCTTATGGTTCCCTGCAGGTCTGGTACTATACTGGTTGGTGAGTAATGTCATCACACTGGTTCAAGCCAAAATGATCTATGCTTCCATGGAGAAGCGGGGCATAAGCAATAAATAACATATTGTTTGTTTAATTATACAGCCCGCCTACGCGGGCTGTTTTGTCTAACGAGGAATTTACTGTGCCATCATTCGATATTGTTTCAGAAATAAATATGGAAGAAGTGCGAAACGCTACGGAAAACGCAAGCAGAGAGCTTTCTACGCGTTTCGATTTTCGCGGAATTGAAGCTAGCTTTGATTACAAAGAAAAAACCGTTGTTATGAAAGCAGAAGCTGAATTTCAACTTCAGCAAATGGAAAGCATGTTTAGAACGGCTTGTTCAAAACGAAATGTGGATACGTCTTCCATAGACGTAAAACCTTTTGATGCCCATGGCAAAACCTATCGCCAAACCATTGCGTTTAAAGAAGGTATTGAGCAGCCTATGGCGAAGAAAATCGTTAAGCTGATTAAAGATGCCAAAATGAAGGTTCAAACTGCGATTCAGGGTGAAGAACTGCGCGTGACGGGTAAAAAACGTGACGACCTTCAACAAGTAATGGCATTGGTTAAATCGTCTGACCTAGGTCAACCGTTTCAATTTAAGAATTTTCGCGATTAATTATGGATTCACTCACCTTCTCAACGGACACTATTACTGCTCAGGCAACGGCTCCAGGACGAGGCGGTGTGGGAATTATTCGCGTGTCAGGCCCAAAGGCAAAGGAAGTCGCACAAGCGTTAGTGCCCTGTGAACTCACTCCTAGACAAGCTGCCTATACTTCGTTTATTGATAGTAAAAAAACCGTCATAGACCAAGGCATCGCGCTTTTCTTTAAGGGCCCTAACTCATTTACTGGTGAAGATGTACTTGAGCTTCAAGGGCACGGCGGTCAAGTTGTTATGGACATGCTTATTAACGCTGTACTCGCTACAGGCAGCGCTCGATTAGCCAATCCTGGCGAATTTAGCGAGCAAGCATTTCTCAATGATAAGCTCGATTTAGCTCAGGCAGAGGCCATTGCTGACTTAATAGACGCAAGTTCACAACAAGCGGCTCGCAGTGCGTTACGCTCCCTTCAAGGTGAGTTTTCAACACAAATCCAAACCCTATCCGACCAAATTATTCATCTTCGCATGTATGTTGAAGCAGCTATTGATTTTCCTGAAGAAGAAATAGACTTTCTTTCTGATGGCAAAGTGTCTGGGGACCTCTCAGCCATTGTTCAAAGCTTAGCTTCAGTGCGAGAGCAAGCAAAGCAAGGCTCTCTTTTACGCGAAGGTATGCAGGTGGTTATCGCCGGAAGACCCAATGCGGGTAAATCAAGCTTACTGAATGCACTGGCTGGTAGAGAAAGTGCCATAGTCACCGACATTGCCGGTACAACCCGAGATGTATTAAAAGAGCATATTCATATTGATGGTATGCCCGTTCACATTATCGATACGGCGGGTCTACGAGAAAGCCCCGACAAAGTAGAGCAAATTGGTATTGAACGTGCCTGGCAAGCGATAAGCGATGCCGATCACGTTCTCTTTGTCGTAGATTCCACAGCCACATCTATCATCGACCCGTTCGAGATTTGGCCGGAGTTTATGCAGCGTTTACCCCTTGGTATTCCGGTTACTGTAGTAAGAAATAAAGCCGATTTAAGCACTTTAGATGTAGGCCACAGTACCGTTGCCACTCAGCAAGGCGATATTTCTGTTATCAATTTGTCTGCTAAACAGGGAGATGGCGTTGATACGTTAAAGTCTCATTTAGCAACCACCATGGGGTTCGATACGACGACAGAAGGTCAATTTATTGCTCGCCGTAGACACATTGACGCACTCGACCAAGCAAATAATCACGTGACAACGGGAGAGCAACAGCTGCATGATGCAATGGCGGGTGAACTTTTAGCTGAAGAATTGCGATTAGCTCATCAGGCACTTTGCGAAATCACGGGTGAATTTACCTCTGATGATCTTCTTGGAAAGATATTTTCTTCTTTTTGTATTGGTAAATAGTTAATGACTAAGCACTTTGAAATTATAGTTGGCACAATGTTAGGTGCTGCGGAATACGTTGCAGACGCTCTTGCAGAAACGTTAAAGCAAAAGGGTTTTACCTACACTATTCACCTTGAGCCTAACCTTGACAATATATCTACATCGGCGCACTGGTTAGTGTGCACCTCTACCCACGGCGCTGGCGAACTACCCGACAATATACAGCCCTTTGCAGGGCAGTTAAAAACTACTGACCTGTCCTCAGTCAGTGCCTATATTGTGGGATTAGGCGATACAAGCTATGACACATTCTGTTATGGCGCTAAAACCATGGAGTCACTCATCACAGAGCGTGGCGGTACCCTTAATACTCCAGCGCTTCATGTTGATGTGCTTGAGCATCCAATCCCAGAAGATATCGCCAGTGAATGGTTTGAAGGCATACTAGAACCCGCATGAGTAAACCTCTTACCCAAGCTGAACTAACGGTTCTGCAGTCTCCCATTTCCAATGACTGTCGCGTGCTGTACATGCTGGGCCTGCGCACAAATGCCAACACCGCTACCACGTCTTCATCGGCTATTGATTATAAGTCATTGCTAGCACTACTTAACGGTGACAGCAAAGAGCCTCACTATTTACGAGGGAGACAAATCAATAGCCTGCTGAAACAGCTAGAACAAGTGGGCCTAATTACCCTCCCTCTTGATATCGACTTAGAGCGCAGTATTAACGGTAAAACATTACTGCTGCCGTTACTGAGTGAACCTGTTTCAGATTTTGATGTGCTGCACAAACAGCACACCGCTATGACCCAGGACTGGAAACCAAACAGCGCCCTGTTTAAAGAAATGGCGAACTTACTTGGCATTATTGACAAAACCTTTGACGATAATGATATCGGAGAATTCGTAGCGTACTGGTTAGGCCGGCCTAGTTCTATATTTAGTGAGTTTCAGTGGACGCAAAAATTTGCTAACAATATTAAGCGTAAGAGACTGGCATCAGGCTACTCTGCAACAAAAGTTGTGGGTAGTCAGCAAGTGAAAGTTGCAGCAGGCATAGAAGCGGATGATAATGCAAAGAAGTTGGTCGCCAAGTACGCCTCATCAAAAAAGAGTTAATTCAATATGGATCGCATTACAGATAAAATCGCAAATTTAGCCAAGGCGTTGAATAAGCCCGTCGATCCGGATAACGAATACATCGACTACAAAACGCTGCGTAAGCAATATGAAGCACAGGCTAATGAAGAGATATCGCAACTACAGCAGCGCAGCAAGAAAGCGCGTGTGGAGGCCATACACGGGCGTTCCGATCTCAATCCTAAGTGGACCTTCTCTAACCTCGTTGAAGATAGCGATGATGTAATAGAAGCGGTATCAATTGCTCAGTCATTTATCGCGGCACATGATGACCCTGCGTGGCGTCAAAGCGGCTCTCACATGATGATTTTCTACGGCGATTATGGGCGCGGTAAATCACATATTGCAGGTGCAATAGCCCATCAGCTTATCGACCAATACGAAATATCTGTGTTGTACAGGCAGCTTTCTACTATTTTGGAGATGCGAAATTTCTCTTTCGATTTTTCAGCCTCAGATAATGCAGGCCAACGATTTAGAGAGATACACCACGAACTACTTAACGTTGACTTGCTGATCCTAGATGAAGTATGCGTTAACGAAAGCATCTTAAAAAAGAACGCACAAAGCTGGTTTGGTAATCTTTTACGTCAAAGACTGGTGAATAAGAAAAACTGTATTCTTATTACCAACCATAACCTTGCAGAACTAGAGAATGCGCTAGGACGCTATTGCTACGAGTCTATACGAGAATACGATACCTACAAAGTGCGTTTTCAAGGTCCTAGCAGGCGCGATGAATTAACGGCTGATCATGAAGAAGAAAGCTCTTCAGCCACACCGAGGTACCAACCAAACCAGGTGCGTTAATCGTATTAAGGTAACGCCGTTACAATCAAAATACTTCAAATTAAAGACAACAGAGTGCTCATCTCTGTTGTCTTTTTTTTGTTTTTATCCCTTAAAATTATAAAAAAGGATAAATATTTTTTGAGGACGCAATTATTTTTATAATAATGGGATCAAGCGATCAGATGATCCACAAGGAAATTGTGGAAAGATCTCCTCCACAGGAAGATCCCTTTGAACACCTTGTATTTGCTCGATCCTGCGATCCCAATGTAGAATTCGCAAACATTTTATCCCCAGCTGGATCACATCTTGATCAGGCCTGTGGATAGGATCCTACAACGCCCTGTGTATAAGCTCTGATCGTAAAAAGAATAACTTTTTTGAAATTAGCTTGTGTGGATAAGTACGGTGTTTATACACAAGATCAATAGGGGGTTATATGACTGTGTTTCCCAAAGTTATTGATCGCGTAAGACGATGATCTAAATGCGTTTTGATCGGTTACCCACAGATCTTGCCGATCCTAATAAAAGTAAATATAAAACATATCTAAAAGAGATCTTAAGATCATTAAAGCCGATCACACTTTTTCAAACCTCTAGTTTGAGGAAAATTTAATCATTTTCTTTAGGTAATAAGTCAGCTAAAATACGCGCCCTTTTTTCAGCAAATGCTGACTAAAAGATTTTGGTTTATCGATAGTTTTCAGTGAGGTTTACTCCATGTTTTATGCTCAAGCATTTGATGTCATCGTTGTAGGTGGTGGTCATGCAGGCACAGAAGCCGCTCTTGCCGCTGCACGCATGGGTGCAAATACACTTTTGCTTACTCACAATATCGAGACGATTGGCCAAATGTCGTGCAACCCTGCGATCGGTGGAATTGGTAAGGGTCACTTGGTTAAAGAGATCGACGCTTTAGGCGGTGCAATGGCACTGGCTACCGATCACGGTGGTATTCAATTTAGAACGTTGAACTCAAGCAAAGGTCCTGCCGTACGAGCAACACGCGCTCAGGCGGATCGGACGCTTTACAAAAACGCGATCCGCAGCATTGTCGAAAATCAACCTAACCTCACGTTATTTCAGCAAAGCGTAGACGACTTGGTTGTCGAAAACGATCGCGTTTGCGGCGTTGTTACCCAAATGGGCTTAAAGTTCAAAGCGCAAACTGTTGTTCTAACGGTAGGTACGTTCTTAGGTGGTACTATCCACATTGGGTTAGAAAATTACCGCGGAGGCCGAGCAGGCGATCCCCCGTCTATCGCATTGGCTGACCGACTACGAGCACTGCCATTTCGCGTAGATCGCTTAAAGACAGGTACACCTGCAAGACTTGATGCACGCTCACTGGATTTTTCAGTTATGCAAGCTCAACCAGGCGACAACCCTACTCCGGTTGTTTCGTTTATGGGTAATCGTGATATGCATCCAACACAAATTCCGTGTTATATCACTCACACTAACGAAAAAACCCATGACATTATCCGCGGCGGATTAGACCGTTCTCCAATGTTCACTGGAAATATCGAGGGAATAGGTCCTCGCTACTGCCCTAGCATTGAAGATAAAATTACGCGATTTGCAGATAAAAACTCTCATCAGATTTTTGTTGAGCCTGAAGGACTGAACAGCATTGAAGTTTATCCAAACGGGATCTCAACCAGTTTACCTTTCGATATTCAAATGAACCTTGTTCGCTCCATCAAAGGTTTTGAAAATGCGCATATCGTTAGACCCGGTTACGCTATTGAATATGATTTCTTTGATCCGCGTGATCTCAAGCAAACGCTAGAAACCAAATTTATCGATGGACTATTTTTTGCCGGCCAAATCAATGGCACTACTGGCTACGAAGAAGCTGGGGCTCAAGGTCTAGTGGCTGGCGCTAACGCTGCGCTTCAAGTTCAGCAAAAAGACCCGCTCATTTTGCGCCGGGATCAGGCTTATATGGGTGTGCTTATCGATGATCTGGCTACGATGGGGACCAAAGAACCTTATCGCATGTTTACCAGCCGTGCTGAATACAGACTATTACTGCGAGAAGACAATGCAGATAGTCGCCTGACGGCCCGTGGAAGAGAAATTGGTTTAGTTGATGATGCGCGTTGGGCTAAGTTTAACGAAAAGATGGAAGCCGTTGAAACTGAGACTCAGCGTATGCGCAGCCAGTGGATACACAAAGACCACGTTGCAACACCTCAACTTAACACCATGCTAAAAACACCGGTGAGTCGTGAACATTCTCTAGAGGAAATAATTCGTCGTCCAGAGATGACCTATTCTCAGTTAATGGAAATTGAAAGCGTTGGACCTGGACTTACCGATCCGATAGCCGCTGAGCAGGTAGAAATCCAAATTAAATACGCAGGTTATATTGCGCGTCAGATGGATGAAATAGCCAAAGCACAGCGCCACGAGAATACGTTGCTTCCACGTGATATGGATTTCAGTAAAATTTCGGGTCTTAGCAATGAAGTTGTTACTAAACTTACCGAGGCTCGACCTGAAACAATAGGCAAAGCGTCGCGAATATCAGGTATTACACCAGCGGCGATATCGCTGCTTCTGGTTTACCTAAAAAAACATGGCATGCTAAGAAAACACGAAAAAATCAGCGCCTAACCGCGCTCAATATCAAGACAGAATCCTTTTGATGACTACACAGCAAGATTTGCATTGTATATTGGCCTCTGGACTCGAGGCCCTTTCACTCAATTTAACCGATAATCAGCAACACCAACTTGTTGAATTTGTTTTACTTATCGATAAATGGAACAAAGCCTATAACCTCACTTCCGTGAGGTGCCCAAAGCAAATGATGGTGAAACACATTCTAGATTCACTCGCCATTGTGCCGCACTTGACCGGTGAGAATATTATTGATGTGGGAACCGGGCCCGGATTACCGGGAATGCCCTTGGCCATAGCGTTTCCAGATAAAACCTTTACGCTGTTAGATAGTTTGGGTAAACGGGTTCGCTTTATGACACAATGCGTGCATACGCTCAAACTCACCAATGTAACGCCCGTCAACAGCCGTGTAGAAAATCATGTCGGTGACAAGCCATATGATATTGTACTTAGTCGCGCTTTCGCATCGCTAAAAGATATGTTGCACTGGTGCGAACATCTGGTAGATTCAGATGGGCAGTTTTTAGCACTAAAAGGTCAATTTCCAAAAAGCGAGATAGATGAAGTAAGTGATCACTTTCAAGTTGTGAACACTGAAAACATCACAGTACCGAATTTGGATGGAGAAAGACATTTAGTTTGGCTGAGAAAGACACAGCAACGTTAAAACAGGATTTAGTGTGGCAAAGGTAATCGCAATCGCGAATCAAAAAGGCGGTGTGGGTAAAACAACCACAGCGGTAAATGTTGCAGCTTCCATGGCGGCGACTAAGCGAAAAGTCTTGCTTATCGACCTTGATCCTCAAGGAAATGCGACAATGGGAAGCGGCGTTGACAAATATGAAGTCGATGCAACGGCATTCGAGCTACTTATCGAAGAGAAGCCCATTGATGAGGTCATCGTTAAGAATACGTCTGGTAAATATGATCTCATTGCAGCAAACGGCGACGTGACTGCTGCTGAAATTAAACTCATGGAAATGTTTGCCAGAGAAGTTCGCCTGCGCAACTCGCTAAAACCCGTTATCGATTATTACGACTTTATCTTTATCGATTGCCCGCCGTCGCTTAACCAACTCACTGTTAACGCATTAGCGGCATCAGATTCTGTGATGGTTCCTATGCAGTGCGAATATTATGCCCTTGAGGGATTAACTGCATTGATGGATACCATCCAAAAATTGGCATCTGTTGTGAATCCTGAATTGAAGATCGAAGGCGTTTTGCGTACTATGTACGACCCTCGAAATCGCCTTGCTAACGATGTTTCAGAGCAATTAAAGCGTCATTTTGGTGAGCAGGTATATCGCACGGTGATACCAAGAAACGTTCGTCTTGCTGAAGCCCCAAGTTTTGGAACGCCAGCAATGTACTACGATAAGTCGTCGACCGGTGCTAAAGCCTATTTAGCACTTGCTGGTGAAATTCTTCGACGCAGGGACAAAACTTCGCCTTCTCAGGCAAAAGCGAGTTAAACAAAAATAAGCTGCTACCTATCAGCACATGCCATAGAGGACACTATGTCAGCACGTAAAAGAGGCCTTGGCCGAGGGTTAGATGCGCTTCTTGCTACTAGCCAATCATCGTCTCAAAGAGAACAGGATGCCGCAGAGGTTGTATCAACGAACGGTGAGTTAAGTAAAATTCCCATCGAATTTTTGGTACCTGGAAAATATCAGCCTCGTAAAGACATGTCGCCAGATGCGCTAGAAGAATTAGCATCATCGATTCGTGCCCAGGGTATTATTCAACCTATCGTTGTGCGTAAAGTAGATGAAAATCGCTTTGAAATTATAGCCGGCGAACGTCGTTGGCGTGCATCCCAACTAGCGCAGCTTGATGAAGTACCATGCCTAATTAAAAATGTGCCTGATGAGGCAGCTGTTGCCATTGCGCTGATTGAAAATATTCAGCGTGAAGATTTAAACGCAATGGAAGAAGCGCAGGCGTTAGACCGTTTAATGAGTGAGTTTTCACTGACTCACCAAGAAGTGGCTGAAGCGGTTGGAAAATCTCGTACAACGGTATCTAACTTATTGCGTTTGAATAATCTTAACGACGATGTAAAAACATTGGTTGAGCACGGCGATATTGAAATGGGCCATGCACGGGCATTACTTGCCTTAGATGGCGACACTCAATCTGACACCGCACAAATTGTATCGGGCAAAGGACTAACAGTAAGAGACACTGAAAAGCTAGTGAAAAAGCTTTTAGAGCCCGCAAAACCCAAGCCGGAAAAGAAAATTGATCCCGATGTTCAAAACCTTATGACGCGACTTTCAGAAAATTTAGGCGCACAGGTGAATATAGACCACAATGCGAAGGGCAAAGGAAAACTGACAATTAGCTTTAGTGATTTAGAGCAATTAGATGGAATTATTTCTAAAATTCAATAGGTTGTTGGGTCTTTGTATTATTGTTTACCGTGGCATTTTTGCCCTAGAGATAAGGTTTGTTAACAACAACGGACACTCTCCTTTCCGGTTATAGCAATAGGAAATTTTCAGAATAACTTTCAAAAAGCGTTGTACTGTTGAAAATTGTCGGTAAAACAGTATACTTCTGACGCTTTTTGTAAGACGTGAACAAGCAGCGAGATAGTGTGACAAACAAGTTAGCGAAACGCGGGTTGACCCTCGCCAAAAAAGGGCTACTTTTTCAAATTGTCACGGCCGCCGTAATGGTTGCATTAGCAGCGCTTGTTGGCGGATTAATTACGGCTAGTTCAGCCGCGACAGGTGCCTTAATCAGTATCTTGCCGAAAATAGTTTTTACTGCATTTGCGTTTCGTTACGCTGGCGCGAGTAAAAATGAACTTGTTGCACGCAGTTTTAGCCAAGGTTCAAAAATGAAATTGGCGCTGACAATTATTTTATTTGTAATTGCATTTAGATTTTTACACGTTGTGCCACTTGTTTTGTTTATGGCATTTGTGATTACAACCGTTAGCCACGCGCTAGCAATGTTTCATTACGGTTCGAAAGAATAACAACGACATTAGCGAAACCGTTAGAAACACGATAACCAGTTACTAAATTTTTACACTTTACAACTTGGGTTAAACAATGGCATCTGAATACACTACCTCAGAATACATCAAGCACCACTTGACCAATGCCACCATGTGCTCAACTGACAATGGAATCGCTTTTAACAAAGCGTGTTCTGATGCTGGTTTTTGGGCATGGCATGTCGATACACTGGCATGGTCAATTGGACTTGGTTTACTTTTTCTAATTATCTTTAGAAGTGTTGCGTCAAAAGCAACCACTGGCGTACCTGGCAAAATGCAGGCTTTCGTTGAGTTGGTTGTCGAGTTTGTTGATGACAACGTGAAAAGCACCTTCCATGGACGCAGTGCACTTATTGCACCCCTTGCGCTGACTATTTTCGTCTGGGTTTTATTGATGAATCTAATGGACTTAGTCCCTGTTGACCTTATCCCTTGGGTGTCTGGGTTAATTGGCCAAGCCGCATTTGGTATGGATCCGCACGACGTTTACAACAAAGCAGTACCAACCACTGACTTGAACCTAACCTTTGCCTTGGCAACAGGTGTATTCATTTTAATCTTGTTCTATTCAATCAAGATGAAAGGGATTGGCGGTTTCATGAAAGAGCTGACAATGCAGCCTTTCGGACACCCTGCGTTTATCCCGATAAACTTTATTCTTGAGACAGTAACACTGTTAGCGCGTCCGTTATCACTTGCGCTACGTTTGTTTGGTAACCTTTATGCCAGTGAGCTTATCTTTATTCTGATAGCCACTATCGGTTACTTCCAGCTTCCACTACATTTCATGTGGGCTGTGTTCCATATTTTGGTACTTCCACTTCAAGCGTTTATTTTCATGATGTTGACCATCGTGTACTTAAGCTTGGCGTGTGAAGAACATTAAGCATTAACGAGCGCTGATTAAACCTGGAAAATTGGCGCCGTTTTTACAGAGTTTTACTTTTAACTTTAAATTTAACTTAAAATCGGAGACGTAAATGTTATACATCGCTGCTGCACTACTGATTGGTCTTGGTGCCCTAGGTACCGCTATTGGTTTCGGTCTACTTGGTGGCAAATTCCTAGAATCTGCTGCTCGTCAACCTGAACTAGCACCTCAACTACAAGTTAAGATGTTCATCGTAGCGGGTCTTATCGATGCCATCGCAATGATCGGTGTTGGTATCGCTCTATACCTATTGTTCGCTGTTGGTGCCTAATTCTACTAACCACTTTTTTAGCGAACTTTAAGAGGAGGGGCGATTTTGAATTTTAACGCCACTTTTATAGGTCAATTAATCGCCTTCGCTGTGTTCGTGGTGTTCTGCATGAAATATGTGTGGCCACCGCTGATTGCAGCGATTGAAGAGCGTCAAAAGAAGATAGCCGATGGGCTTGAAGCTTCTGAACGCGCAGAGAAAGACTTAGAACTTGCTCAAGCGAAAGCCACTGAGCAAATGAAAGACGCGAAAGCGCAAGCAGCTGAAATTATCGAGCAGGCCAAAAAGCGCGCCAACCAATTGGTTGACGAAGAAACGCAGAAAGGTCATGCAGAACGCGAAAAAATTATCGCGTCTGGTTATGCCGAAGTTGAAGCTGAACGCAATCGTGCCAAAGAAGATTTGCGCAAGCAGGTATCTGCATTAGCAGTTGCTGGCGCGCAGCAAATTTTACAACGTGAAATCGATGCTAACGCACAAAACGACATTGTTGAAAAACTTGTCGCTGAGCTTTGAGAAGGAGATGAGCCATGTCTGAATTGACAACCGTTGCTCGTCCTTACGCTAAAGCCGCTTTCGATTTTGCCGTCGAGAAAAGTGCTGTTGCAAAATGGCAAGAAATGCTCACCTTCGCCGGTGCAGTTGCTGCTAACGATGAAATGCACGAGTTATTAACTGGTGCCGTTGCCGCTGACACGCTGTCGGACATTTTTGTGAATGTTTGTGGTGAGCAACTCGATGAATACGGTCAAAACCTGATGAAGGTGCTGGCCGAAAATAAACGTTTAGCCGCGTTGCCTGAAATATCTGCGTTATTTGATGCTTTTAAAGCAGATTATGACAAAGAAATAGAAGTTGACGTAACGTCAGCCTCAGCGCTGACTGACGCACAACAATCTGAACTGATTGCGTCGTTGGAAAAACGTTTGGCACGTAAAGTGAAGCTTAATTGTAACGTGGACCCTGCCCTGATCGCTGGAATGGTAATAAATGCCGGTGATACAGTAATTGATGGTTCCGTAAAGTCGAAATTGAACCGTCTAGCAGACGCGTTGCAAGCATAACGGGGATAAGAGCATGCAACTTAATTCCACTGAAATTGCTGAACTGATCAAGAAAAGAATTGAACAGTTCAATGTAAGCAGTGAAGCACGCAATGAAGGTACTATCGTCGCAGTAACCGACGGTATTATCCGTATTCATGGCCTTGCCGATGTAATGCAAGGTGAAATGATCGAGCTTCCAGGAAGCCGCTACGCAATGGCACTAAACCTTGAGCGTGACTCAGTAGGTGCTGTTGTTATGGGTCCATATGCGGACCTGAAAGAAGGCGATAAAGTACAATCTTCAGGTCGTATTCTTGAAGTTCCGGTAGGCTACGCTCTACTTGGTCGTGTTGTTAACACACTAGGTGAGCCAATCGATGGAAAAGGCGCAATTGAAGCTGCAGGTTTTGAACCTGTTGAAAAAATTGCACCAGGCGTAATTGAACGTCAGCCAGTCGACCAACCAATCCAAACCGGTTATAAATCTGTTGATGCGATGGTGCCAGTAGGCCGCGGACAGCGTGAGCTGATCATCGGTGACCGTCAGTGCGGTAAAACTGCAATGGCGATTGACGCTATCATCAATCAAAAAGGTACAGGCGTTAAGTGCGTGTACGTGGCGATTGGTCAAAAAGCATCAACTATTGCAAACGTTGTACGTAAACTAGAAGAACACGGAGCGTTAGAGCACACAATTATTGTTGCTGCTTCTGCTTCTGAATCTGCTGCGCTTCAATACTTAGCGCCGTATTCTGGTTGTACAATGGGTGAGTTTTTCCGTGACCACGGTGAAGATGCATTAATCGTATATGATGATTTGTCTAAGCAAGCTGTTGCTTATCGTCAAATTTCATTGCTACTTAAGCGTCCACCAGGTCGTGAAGCCTATCCAGGTGATGTTTTCTATCTTCACTCGCGTCTACTAGAGCGCGCTGCACGTGTAAACGATCAATACGTTGAACGTTTCACCAAAGGCGAAGTGAAAGGTAAAACAGGTTCATTAACTGCGCTTCCAATTATCGAAACGCAAGCTGGTGACGTATCTGCATTCGTACCTACTAACGTAATCTCGATTACTGATGGTCAGATCTTCTTAGAAACTGACTTGTTCAACTCAGGTATCCGTCCAGCCGTGAACGCGGGTGTATCGGTATCTCGTGTTGGTGGTGCTGCACAGACTAAAATCATCAAGAAACTAGGTGGTGGTATTCGTTTAGCACTTGCACAGTATCGTGAACTTGCTGCGTTCTCGCAGTTTGCTTCAGACCTTGATGATGCGACTCGTGAGCAACTTGAGCACGGTGAGCGCGTTACAGAACTGATGAAGCAAAAGCAATATGCTCCACTTTCAATTGCTGATATGGGTGCATCCCTGTTCGCGGTAGAAAAAGGGTTTCTAAAGAGCGTTGAGCTGGACAAAATCCTAGATTTTGAAGCCTCTCTTCACTCGTATTTGAACAGCGAGCACGCTGACCTTATGAAGACTATCAACGAAACAGGTAACTACAACGACGAGATTGCCTCTAAGTTGAATGACGCATTAACTAGTTTTAAAGCGACACAAACTTGGTAATCAATGCAGCCGGTAATGTGTAATAGCATCGCCGGCAACACGTTGAGTAATCGGAGAGATAGTCATGGCCAGCGGTAAAGAGATAAAAGGTAAGATTGGGAGTATCAAAAATACTCAAAAAATTACCAGTGCAATGGAAATGGTTGCTGCGTCTAAAATGAAAAAGGCGCAGGAACGTATGGCCACCGGCCGTCCGTACGCACAAAACATGCTAAAAGTGATTGGTCACATTGCTAACGGTAACCTTGAGTATCGCCATCCTTACTTGGAAGAGCGTGAAGTCAAGCGTGTTGGTTATATTGTGGTTTCCACTGACCGAGGCTTATGTGGTGGTTTAAACACCAACGAATTTAAGCTTGTCGCTCAGAACGTTAAACAATGGCGTGATCAGGGTGTTGAAGTGGATTTCGCTGCATTAGGCGCGAAGGCTTGTGGCTTCTTCAATCGATTTGGCGGTAGCTTGCTAGCAGCCGAGTCAGGATTGGGTGACAAGCCATCAGTGAGTGATGTAGTGGGTGTTGTGCGCGTTATGCTTAAGGCGTACGACGAAGGCAAAATAGACCGAGTATTCTTGGTATTCAATGACTTCGTTAACACCATGACACAGAAACCTGTGAGCAATCAGTTATTGCCTTTGCCAAAGTCACAAGACGAAGAATATCAACATCGTTGGGATTACATATACGAGCCGGATCCAAAAGAAATTTTGGAATCACTAATGGTTCGGTACATTGAATCTCAGGTGTACCAGGGTGTTGTAGAAAACGCAGCGTCAGAACAAGCTGCGCGAATGGTTGCCATGAAGGCAGCAACCGACAATGCCGGCGATCTTATTGATGATCTGCAATTGGTATATAACAAAGCGCGTCAAGCAGCAATCACACAAGAAATTAGTGAGATTGTTAGCGGTGCCGCAGCGGTGTAGGCAAAGGTTTAAAAGAGATAACGAGGACAAATTATGAGTCAAGGTAAGGTCGTCCAAATCATTGGCGCCGTTGTGGACATTGAGTTTCCACAAGATGCGGTTCCAAGAGTTTATGACGCACTACGAGTTACCGAAGGTGACTTATCAGGTTTAACCCTGGAAGTGCAACAGCAGTTAGGTGGTGGTGTTGTTCGTACCATCGCACTAGGTACAACAGATGGACTACGTCGTGGTCTTTCAGTAGAAAACTCTGGTGGCCCAATTATGGTTCCAGTTGGTACGTCCACACTCGGTCGTATCATGGACGTATTGGGTAACCCAATCGACGAAGCAGGCCCAATTGGTGAAGAAGAGCGTATGTCTATTCACCGTGAAGCGCCTAGCTACGAAGATCAGTCTAGCTCAGTAGAAATACTAGAGACAGGGATTAAAGTAATCGACTTGGTTTGTCCATTCGCTAAGGGTGGTAAAGTTGGTTTGTTCGGTGGTGCCGGTGTTGGTAAAACCGTCAACATGATGGAGCTTATCCGTAACATCGCAATCGAGCACAGTGGTTTCTCTGTATTCGCCGGTGTTGGTGAGCGTACTCGTGAAGGTAACGATTTCTATCATGAAATGAACGACTCTAACGTACTTGATAAAGTATCGTTGGTGTACGGTCAGATGAACGAGCCTCCAGGTAACCGTCTTCGCGTAGCACTTACTGGTCTTACAATGGCCGAGAAGTTCCGTGACGAAGGTCGTGATGTACTATTCTTCGTAGATAACATCTATCGTTACACACTAGCAGGTACTGAAGTATCAGCACTTCTAGGTCGTATGCCTTCTGCGGTAGGTTATCAGCCTACGCTAGCGGAAGAGATGGGTGTACTTCAAGAACGTATTACGTCAACGAAGACTGGTTCAATCACTTCAATCCAAGCGGTATACGTACCTGCGGATGACTTGACGGATCCGTCACCTGCGACAACCTTTGCTCACTTAGACGCAACGGTAGTACTTTCACGTGACATTGCATCTTTAGGTATTTACCCAGCGGTAGACCCTCTAGATTCAACATCTCGTCAGCTTGACCCACTAGTAATCGGTCAAGAGCATTACGATATCGCACGTGGCGTACAGACGGTTCTTCAGCGTTATAAAGAGCTGAAAGACATCATCGCGATTCTAGGTATGGACGAACTGTCTGAAGAAGACAAGCAAGTGGTATCACGTGCTCGTAAAATTCAGCGTTTCCTATCTCAGCCTTTCTTCGTAGCAGAAGTATTTACAGGTTCTCCAGGTAAGTATGTATCTCTTAAAGACACAATCAGTGGCTTTAAAGGTATCCTGGAAGGTGAATACGACGATCTTCCAGAGCAAGCATTCTACATGGTTGGCTCTATCGAAGAAGCGCGAGAGAAAGCCAATAAAGCATAATTAGGCGGCTAGCTAACGCTAGCCCTTATAATGCTTACGTACCTAATCAGGAGGTTCACATGGCAATGACAGTACATTTGGACGTAGTAAGCGCAGAAAAACAAATTTTTTCTGGTCTTGTAGAAACGATTCAAGTGACAGGTAGCGAAGGTGAATTGGGTATACACCCAGGTCACGCGCCACTTATCTCTGCTATAAAACCTGGTATGGTGCGTTTGGTTAAACAGTTCGGTGAAGAAGAAGTAATTTATGTTGCTGGTGGTGTACTTGAAGTACAGCCTGGTAACGTTACCGTACTGGCTGATACCGCGGTTCGAGCTGAAGATCTTGACGAGCAGGCAGCAGAAGAAGCCAAACGACGTGCTGAAGAGCACATCGCCAACCCAGGCGCTGACTTCGATTATGCAGAGGCAGCTCACCAGCTAGCTGAAGCAATCGCGCAACTTCGTCTTATTCAGAAGTTACGCAAATAAGCGAGCAGTTATATGAAAAAACCCGCCGATAGGCGGGTTTTTTGTTTCTTGAAAAAAGAGTAAGTATTTATTTTTTATTACAAATTTTGTTATTGCCACGTGCTATGTATTAAGCGTATCGTTTAAGTCTGCTCTTAGACGACTCCAAAGTATGGTTGTATTAAAAAGTGAAAAGACGTTTGAATAAACAATGAATTTAATCACTGATAGCAGTACGAGAAATATATTCCTAATTGCCTTGGTTCCATGCTTGGTTGTTTCATTGTTAATTCTCTTCCAGTTTCTTACGGCTTACGGTTTTAACGCCGCTGCAACTGATGCATTTGTGCGTACGAATTTTCCATCTGGCTTGTTGATGAGTTTAGGTAGCGGATATTTATGGCTGTGTTTAAAGTTTAACAATTTGAATGTAATCAGCGCTTTAATATCACTATTGATAAAGACCAACCGATTGAGCGAATTTAGTTTCAAGAGAAAACAACTAAGAAGCAGATACAAACTAGATGCCTTCAATGCATTAATCGTCGCATGTATCTTAGTTACATTGTTGTTTTTTGTAGAAAGCCCATTGTCAGCACCGCCTACCCTCTATCAATATGCTTATCTTATGAATTCTGTCGTCTTTTTCTTTTTTTTAGGTTTCGCGATTGTACAGATAAACTCGAACCTCAATTATCTTGATAAGGATGTACTTGTAACTGTCTTAAATGAGACTGACCATATAAATGGATCGTTTGTAATCGTAAAGCTCGGTGTATCTTATATATTAAAGCTGGTTTACTTAGCGCTATTAATACCGTTGCTTTCTATTCATAGAGAAATGATGGTAAGTGAGTTACTCATTTTCTTTATGTTCTTTATCATGATCATTTGCGGAGCCGTAAGAAAAACTTGGAAGTTATACAGTACCAGGCGTGCACAAAAACTACGTAATTCAGACAAACTTGATAAAACAGGCTATAGTGGTCGGATTTTTTCTGGTTCAGTAAGCGCTGGTACCATTGAATCTAGTAGTGAAAGCTCAAGTGCGAAAGGTTTACTTGAAATTAAAAAGTGTGTTGCCAGTCTTAGCCTCATATTACTTTTCTGGCTTGCAGTACATATTTTCAATAGTTAAAAGGCAACAACGTAGCATTAATCTGTAGTAGTGCTGCTTTTCCAATAATGAAATCACAAAATATCACATTAATTCTTTACCCTATTGCACTGCTTTGTGTGCTAGTAACAGTACACATACTCGTGGGTACTATCAGTATTCCCATTCCATCGGTAAATGCTCAGCGAGACTTCAATACTGCACTAGGTATTAGTTTATTGACCTGTTATTTCTTATTTGCTATTCGCTATATTCATAGAAAAGTGGCGCAGAACTTAGATAAAATGTTAGAGATGAACCGGCAGTACCAAAGTTTTTATTATCATCGCAGCGAAATATCTCGAAAGTTTAAACAGCATCTAATCTGGTCAACATCAATTGGGTTTATTATGCCTATTGTTTATATGATTGCAGAAGGTGTAATCACGCGTATCAATGAACCCGAGGTGTTTTTTATCGCTGTTACCGCTATTCCTTTCTGGGTGCTTACCTCTCTATTCTGCCTTCAAATTTTAACCAATAGCCAATACTTAAGAAGTCTGTCGAAGGTAGTAGAGAGCGAAAGCCTATCAAAACAAATTTCAGTATTACAAAACTTGCTTACGTTCGGATTAACCACAGCTTTTACTTCATTATTTGCGATGGCGATAATGCCTGTATTTTGGATTAATCAACCCGTACATGTATCTGACATAACGGTAATCTTTATCTTTGGTGCGAGCTTTTCCTTGATTGTTCTGTGGCCCATGCTGCAGCTAATTAGGCGCTTGAAATCTTTGTCGCAGCAATTAATAGCTGCTAACGAACAGGAAATAACAACGCTTATACAAAGCGCAGATTCTTATAAAGTGAGTAGAAAAATAGAAGAATTATTGAATGAAATGGAAAAATATAAAGCACCTTTAACACGAGGTCATGCTTTGCATTTGATTTTTTGCTTTCTACCTCTCCCTTTTTCATGGCTTCTTTTATCTGTTGTAGAATTTAGTTTTACATACTAAATCTTTTTGATCATTATCGATTTATTCATTACCACGACGATGAGACTTCGGACCTTGCCAATGCTGCTGCATCGCTTGCTGTGCGTTATGTAGTGGTTCAACATCGGTGTTAAACGCATATGATAAGGTGTATGCCACGGCCTCTAGGGTTGATAACGCGTTACTCACGCGGGTATGTCGAATGGCGTAGTTAGTGTTAGGTGCTTCACTGAAATGATAGGCGGGTAATGTTTGAAGCCAACTATGATTTTGCATCATACCAAAAGCCTGTTTCCAGCTTCCATCTATAAAAATAAAGGTATCTGTATCCTTAAGTGGTGTTACTAAATCACCTTCTATCGCTATACTTTCTTCACTAGGGTAAATAACCGCCGAATTCGTTGCATTGCATTGTTCATGCAGCATATTAACGGCCTCAGAGTCCTCTGTACTGATAACTTTTGCTGTTGGTATACATAATGACACTAGACGTGCTGTATTCTTTGCGTGCTCTCGCTCTTTTGCATGCTGTAAAATGACCACATTCACAGGTACGCTAATGTTATCTATATCGCTACATACACAGGTGGTTTGCGGATAGTTGCATGAGGAGCAGTAGAGTCGAAGCGAGTTTTTTGACATGATATTGATAGGCAACTAAAAGATAGAAATATAAGCTTGTATAGTTTATCGGCAAATACAGCAGTTAGGAAGATTGTTTAATATACATGACAGAGATAAACGCGGTAAAATTACGAGTTGAAAAGACGCTGTCACTGGTCCCTACTGGAAACGTCGTTAGCTACGGTCAACTCGCTGATTTGTGCGGTTTACCAGGAAGAGCGAGACTCATGGGAAAGTGCTTGAGGTCATTAGATGGTCAACACAATTGGCATCGAGTGCTAAGAGCCGATGGTAAAATCGCGTTTCCTCAAGGTTCAGAGTTAGCGCAAGAGCAAAGTACACGTCTTTTAGATGAGGGAGTGTTGGTAAAAAATAGTCGAGTCAGTATGAAAGATTACGGCTGGCAACCAGACTTGTATACCGTACTTTCTAAATTAGAGTATTAGTTAGCTTAGCCACACCTTTGTAGTTATCGAGAGCGCAGTACAACGAATGCTAAAAAAAATCAGTATTGATGAATTAAAGCCGGGCATGTTTGTTCATAAGATTCTTGAGCAGAAAGGTTCGTTAGCGGTAAAAAACCAGGGCAAGGTGACTTCGCAAGACGTAATAAAGCTGCTTAAAAAGCAAGGCGTTAAAATACTGGCTATTGATACCGACAAAGCATTCACACCAATTTCAGAAAAAGGCGAACAGGAGGCTTCCTCTGTCGCACCTAGTTCGACAGAAAAAAGCGCGGCAAAGAAATCGAGTGTTTCATTAGAGAGTGAGCTTACTAGGGCAGAAAAGCTACATGCTCAAGGTAAAGCAATACAAAAGCTTTTACTCAATAATGTTAAAAAAGAAACTCCTTTCGATGCCAGTATCCCTAAGGCGTTTTCCAATAAACTCGTAGAGTCGGTAGATAGAAACCCCGATGCACTGCTGTGTTTGACAAAAATTCGCGAAAAAGACGACTACCTTCTCGAGCATTCATTAAACGTTGCTATTCTGCTCGCTAATTTCGCAACATTTATGGGGATGTCTGAAGAAGAAGTACAGGACCTATCTTACGCAGGCTTTCTTCATGACTTAGGAAAAATAAACATTCCCGACGAAATTCTACACAAGCCGGGAAGGCTTACCGATGCAGAAATGGACGTGATGAAAAGTCATGTGAATCACGGCGTTGATTACTTGCAGAATACTGATGTGGCAAAGCCCTTAATTCAAGCAATAAGCGAACACCACGAGCGTTTAGACGGACTCGGATACCCTGCAGGTAAGAAAGGTGACGAAATAAGTAAAGCGGGTCGGATGTTGGCGATTGCTGATATGTATGATGCCTTAACTGCTGATCGGGTCTATAAGAGTGGAATGTCCAGTCAGAAAGCGTTTTCTATATTGATGAACGATGCCCCAACAAGGCTAGATGTTGCGCTAGTACAGCAATTTATAAAATGCTTAGGTGTTTATCCCGTGGGAAGTCTGGTGTTGTTGTCAAACGACCGATTGGCTATGGTGCTAAAACAAAACGACTCTCCGCTTTCCCCTATTGTTAAAGTATTTTATTCAGTGAAAAGCAGTCATTATTTAACGCCCAAGGATATTGACCTCTCAAGCGATAACTCATTAAAGATTCAAAAAGCGGTTATTGCGTCAGACTACAAGATAGATGTAAATAGCTTCTTTGAGCGCTCAGTGTCTATCGGCTAAGCACGCTCTAATCCACTTCCCCCACTCTTTTTACTTAACACGCCTTAGTAAGGTGTTGTTAATGAGCAACAGTTATTAGTGAGTATGTAGAGATTACAAACGGTTTAGCTGATTGTGCGTTGAAAATGCAGATATATTTACTTCTTACAGAAATCCAGCAACACCTCCATATGACAATGCAGTGTTAATCGTGTGTTCAGTTTCATTCATTTAATCTAACCCTATAAGCCGTCAAGCCCTTAACTATAGAGGGACGGCGCAAACTTAGGGAAACCGATAAGCGCCAGGTATACGCCCGCAGTAATTGAAAGTGGATCAGTTATTGCTGCTAACTGTAAATAAGTAAGTTTATAAACAAGTCAATTTATTACCGTCGGACGTGAACAAAAAGTTTCATACAACGACTAATAGTGATGAATCAACATAACGCTGGGCAGGTAAATTTATCGTTATTTAAATAAACGATTACAGCGCCAAGCGAAAAAGAGGACGTTATGAAAAAAACATTAGCTGTAAGTTTGATTGCTGCTTCACTCACCGTTGCAGGCTGTGCAACCGATCCGAATAATACACAAAAAGGTGCCGCAATTGGCGCTGTGTTAGGCGCTGTGCTAGGTAAGGCAACGGGCGATAACGATAAAAGTCGATATGCGTGGGGCGCTGCGGTAGGCGCCATTGCAGGTGGTGCAATTGGTAACTACATGGATAAGCAGGAAGAAGAGCTGCGTAGCGAGCTATCTGACACAGGCGTTCAAGTTGTCCGAGAAGGTGACAATCTTCGCCTTATACTGCCTGGCGACATTACCTTCGCTACTGACAGCTCTAGTATTAGTACAAGCTTTAATCCGGTTTTACAAGACGTCGCAAAGGTAGTGAACAACTACGAAAAAACCGTGTTAATGATTAAAGGCCATACAGACGACGTTGGTGCTGAACAATACAATCAGTCTTTATCTGAACGAAGAGCCGGTGCGGTGAAAAATCAGCTTATCAACTTTTCAGTGAATTCAACGCGTATTACGACAGTCGGTATGGGTGAGTATTCACCGAAAGTGCCAAACAACAGTGCGGCCAACCGTTCGATGAACCGTCGCGTTGAAATGGAAATTCAACCACTGACACAATCTAATACCTAATTACAGGGTATAATTGGCGAAAAATAGAGTCACATAGATGACTCTATTTTTTTGTCTGTTGTTTTATCCAGCGGGTTAATTTTTCTGCTTTTTAATCTGTAGTGCAACAGAAGAAGCCAGGCTATTGGGGATTGGTATAGCGAGGTGATATTGGCTTACCTTCCAGGTACCGTCGGTCTTTATCAACACGCCAGTGCCTCGTGTTTCGCCTAATTTGTTGTTATCCAGTAATTCATCAAACCACGCTACCTGAGCATCGGACGAAAAGTAAATATGCCTATCGCGAGGCAAATAGGTCCAGCCTGTTCCCTTATCAAAGTGGGGCTTTGCGTAGGCTTTAAAATCATCAATATTCCATACCTCATGGGCATCGGTACCAATAAATACAGCATTGGTAGCATATAACGCAAAGTAACCTTCATAGTCAGCCACAGAGGCTTTTTCATGCAGGGCATCAAGTACCCGTGAAACCTCGGTTTCATCAGATTTACTACTTTTATCATTTCCAATCCATTTTGCGCCAAATACCGCGGTGCTTACTAACAAAAGAAGTACAGCTAAAACTCTATTCATATTAATGCCCTTGTTCGAGAGTGCTATACACAGCATAACGCGTTACTTTACGTAAATCTTTATCGCTTTGTTGCGAAACGATATAGGGGGCATTCAAAAAGTCCTTAGAGCACGCTTTAAGTGAAAGAAGCCGTGCTTCCATAGTCAAGAAAGATAGGTGTTGTGGAAGTAGGTAGCGCTGAGTGTGATGTGCTTTCATCTGTGGCTTGTTCGTAAAAGCTTGATAAGCAGTAGCTTGCAGCAACCTTAGCAATATCTAGTGTTGAATAAGCCACTGTTGATACACGGTATGCCAATGGGCTTTCCGCGGGTTTCAAAGGCGAATCTGGTGCTTGTGCTGCAATAATTGACAAATCATTTGGCAATTCCATACCTAGCTCTTTTGCACTGGTTACAATGAGCTTTACCAGCGCGTCGCTAGTACAAATAACTGCTGAAAAAGCGGTTTCTTTAGCAAGTAGTTCTAGCAAAGGATCGTCTGTATCTTCACTGCCCACATAAATGGAAAGCTCGGGCCGAACCGATGTGGAACCGGATACAGATAGGCGAGAAACAGCGGCGTTGAGTGCTACCGATATTTCATTAGTGTGACTTACTAATTCAGAATTATCGCTGATTAGCGCAATATCGTTATGACCCAAGTCTCTGAGTTGTTTAAACGCGTATGCTGCCACCTCAAAAATAGACGCAGAAAACCCCGTTACACCACCTTTGAGTTCGCTCTGACTCAGAGTGACAACACTGTGCTTTTTATCCTGCAGGTGTTTTGTAGTAGACGCAATGGGAGGCGAGGCAATGGTATTAACAAATACTCCATCGCACCCTTGGGATAACAAAAACTCAATTGCCTCATTTTCCGATTCAAGGGTATCGTGAGAGAACGCGACCACACAATGTTTTTGGTATTGTCGCAAAATATGTTCAAAAGAAAAAAGTAAGTGGGAAGAAAACAACATATGCTTGTTTGGCAATACAACACCTACCGCATGGCTATGTTTAGATGCCAGTGAACGGGCTTTCTGACTCGGTGTATAGTGTAATTCGCTTGCCGCCTGTTTTACCTTATCAGCCATCGCGGCATTCACCGACGCCTTACCATTTAATACGCGAGATACCGTTGATAAGGATACTCCAGCCCGCGCTGCTACCTCATAGATGGTTGTCATTTAGCTCTTTCTTTTCACTAAGATATCGATCGTTTTACTGTAAGTAAGCGTTCACTTAAGCCCAGCGCGGGTATGCAGTTCTGGGCTTTTATTGCTTGAGACAACCACTATTCGATGTTTTGAATTTGCTCGCGCATTTGTTCAATCAGCACTTTTAGCTCTACGGCCGACTGCGTAATGTCGGTGCTTATTGATTTTGAGCCCAAGGTGTTTGATTCACGATTAAACTCTTGCATCATAAAATCCAAACGGCGACCTATGGCGCCCCCCTTTTTCATGATATTTCGCGTTTCGTTTACATGCGTATTCAAACGGTCAAGCTCTTCAGCTACATCTACTTTTTGGGCCAGCATGATCATTTCTTGTTCGAAGCGTCCGGCGTCTAGCTCTACTTTTGCTTCTTCAAAGCGTGCCTGCACTTTTTCTCGTTGCCACACCATAATTTCAGGCATGCGAGCGGCCACTTTTTCTACTTCGGCCTCAATAGCGTCTAAGCGCTGCGCTATCATGGCTTTAAGTGCATCGCCCTCTGAGGCACGTGCATCAATAAAATCTTTTAGGCCTTGATCGAAAGCTGCCATAACGTCTGCGTGAATGCTGTCCATATCGGCTTCTTCTGCCGCAATCACTCCAGGCCAGCGCAATACGTCTAAGGGGTTCACACCTGATGACTGTCCGTGAGACTGCACCCAATCAGCGGCTTGCATAACCTGTTTCGCTAAGTCTTCGTTTAAGCTTAACGTTGTTGTAGCTGCATCGTTTGCCGTAAAGCGCAATGCGCATTCTACTTTGCCTCGAGCCAGCTTTTTACGAAAACGTTCGCGCAGCATGGGCTCAAGTGAGCGAAATTGTTCCGGCAAGCGAAAGTAGGTTTCTAAAAAACGCTGATTAACAGAACGTATTTCCCATACTGCAGAGCCCCACTCTTTTTTCGTCTCTACGCGGGCGAATGCTGTCATGCTATAAATCATAATTTTCCTTGGAATTTTACTGAAAGCCTGCAAAAACAACGCGACCAACGTGTTGTATCGATAAATAAACGGGCAGTCTTTCTCGTTAGCTATATATTATATCAGTCCGCATAGATAATTACCCACTCAGCGAGACTTAAAATGTTCGTAATCGCGGCGAGTTACCGCATGTGCAGTGGCTCTACATCAATGTGACACAGCAAAGAGTACGCACATTTAACCATTTCTATAAGGAATACAGGAATACGAGCAAAGTTCGTTTTCATAGGATGGGCCCATTGCGCTATACTTAGGCTCATTCATATTTCCAGTGAATGTGGTTTTAGCGTTCAACCACTTTTGGCCTTAAAAACATAAGCTGGAAATGACATTTAAGCACTTACGTTGTGGAGAACTCTATGCGTCCAAGCGGCAGAACCGCCAGTCAAATTCGTCCAGTTACTATTACTCGTCAATACACCTGCCATGCTGAGGGCTCGGTATTAGTTGAGTTCGGCAATACAAAGGTGCTGTGTAACGCAACGGTAGAGGAAGGCGTGCCTCGCTTTATGAAAGGGCAAGGAAAAGGATGGATAACTGCTGAATACAGCATGTTACCGCGCGCAACGCATACCCGAAGTGGCCGAGAAGCGGCTCGCGGAAAGCAAGGTGGCCGCACGCTAGAAATTCAACGCTTAATTGCTCGCTCGCTTCGCGCCGCAGTAGATTTAAAACTACTTGGTGAAAACACCATTACTTTAGATTGCGATGTTATTCAAGCCGATGGCGGAACGCGCACAGCATCGATAACTGGCGCCTGTGTAGCACTTGTCGACGCATTAACCTATATGCGTGCTAAAGGTATTTTAAAGGCAAACCCGCTCAAGCACATGATAGCTGCGCTGTCGGTTGGTATTTTTGAAGGCACACCGATTGCTGACCTTGAATACACAGAAGATTCAGAAGCTGAGACTGACATGAACGTTGTTATGACAGAAACCGGTAAGCTAATTGAAGTACAGGGCACGGCAGAAGGCGAACCTTTCTCGTTTGAAGAGTTAGAAGAAATGCTGAAGATAGCGAAACACGGTCTTCGCGAATTGTTTGATATCCAAAAAGCGGCACTAGCGTAAGAGGTCTACATGAAAGCGTTTCAGCGTGATTTTATTGAGTTCGCCATTGCGCGTGGTGTACTAAAGTTTGGTGAATTTACGTTAAAGTCGGGCCGCATTAGTCCTTACTTTTTTAATGCTGGTTTGTTTAATCGCGGCGGTGACCTTGCAAAACTAGGTCGCTTTTATGCTGATGCATTAGTCGATGCAGGCGTGGAGTTTGACGTATTATTCGGGCCAGCCTACAAAGGTATTCCTATTGCTACCACCACTGCGGTAGCGTTAGCCGATAGCCATCAACGTGACGTGCCTTACTGTTTTAATCGCAAAGAGGCCAAAACTCACGGTGAAGGTGGAAACTTGGTAGGGAGTCCTCTAGAAGGACGGGTGATGCTGGTGGACGATGTGATCACCGCTGGAACGGCTATTCGTGAGTCTATGGCGCTTATTGAGCAACAGCAGGCTAGTTTGTCTGGTGTTCTCATTGCCCTAGACAGACAAGAGCGAGGCAAAGGTGAATTGTCAGCGATTCAGGAAGTTGAGCGCGATTTTAATACCACAGTGATTTCCATCGTTGCTCTTGCTGATGTGGTTGCCTATTTGCAAGAAAAAGGCGGTCATAGCGCCGAAATTAATGCCATAAACACCTACCGTGAGAATTATGGCATCTGATTTTGATACTGCTTTTAATGAGGCAAACACCCATTTAGACGCGTTGGGGCTTCGCTGCCCTGAGCCGGTTATGATGGTGCGTTTAAACATTCGTAAATTAGCGGATGGGGAAACCTTGTCAGTGTCGGCAGACGATCCGTCAACAGCGAGGGATATCCCAAGCTTTTGTCGGTTTATGGGACACACGCTGGTAGCGTCTCAAACTGATACGATGCCATATCAATTTGTCATACAGAAAGGGTGCTTGTAAGCGCCCTTTTTATTCACCTTCGCTAAGCGCTTGCAAAAGCAGCTTTTGAACAGCTAATTTGCTTTTTTTGTTTGAGCAGTGAATATCGCTCAAATGCAGGTTTTCTCCGCTCAACATTCTTTTCAGTACAGACGCTCTGACACTTAACGAGATATAGCCCTCATTGGCTGTACGCTGTTTGGCGTTCATCGTGTTTTCCTCATTAAATAAATCAGTGGACGAGAGAAAGGCGGTTATTGGCGCGATGGATACTTTTACTTACGGAGTGATTGTTAACAAAATGGCTGCCAACAGAATGACCGCCATCGGCATTGCTATTAGCTGCATCGTTATTAGCTAACGTGTTGTTAACTAACAGCAGACTGCTTTGTTCAAAAGCATGCATCGCAGTTTTGATTAACGCTAAGATAGTATGGTTGGTAGCATGAAGAGGCAGAACTGCAATTAGCTGCTGTTGGCACTGCTGCAATACATTATGAGCTTCTTGCGTATTGTCACTACAGTGCAAAAGAGAAGACAGATACATACCTGCGGCCGAGTAGGAAATTATATCCTCCCTTACGCCATTGTCTTTGTGATTTGAAACGTTTTGATTAGACACATTTTGTAATGCCGTGAGGACAAGCTTTGCAGTTTCTAGCGTCTGATATGCCAGCGTGCACGCTTTATCAAGTTGCCCCTGAAGGCGGGCCTTTTGCATGCTATCTTGCAAGAAATGCCGATGTTTACGCGCGTCAATTGGGTTTAATTGAAGCCACTTTGTATAAACGGGGCATAAATGTTGTGTATTCACTGTTGCACCTCCTAGATAGGACTCGTTATTACACTAATGTAAATAGGAATCATTATCAATAAAGAAGTTCAACAAGATTGGTAAAAGCTTTTACAAATGTTTTTTGCGCAGCGGTAAAATACCAAAGAGCCTTATTATAAGAGTGTGTTAGCGCCCCACCAAAGTAGAAGCACGATAAGTGTTGCTCCAATAATCGCCTTCATTTTATAGCGCCTAATTATTTGCTCTGCCTTGTCGCCAGCATAATACACGGCTGCCGCAAGGCCGAAATAGCGAAGTGAGCGCGCTATAATCGTGGCCAGTAAAAACAAGGGGAGCGAATATTTTGTGGCACCTGCTGCAAGCATAGCTACCTGAAAAGGAATAGGGGCAATGCCCAAGGTCATAACAAACCAAAAGCCCTGCTGCTGCATTTGGTCTTTTACATTTTCAAATTGGTCCTGACTGAAGAAAGTGGAAATTACCCACTCCCCAATCAAATCAAAAAGATAATACCCTAAGGCATAGCCGAAAATAGCCCCTATCACACAGCCAAGGGTTGCCATTGCAGCGATGTGCCACAGCGATTCTCTTCTTGCCTGCATCAATGGCAACATCACGGCTTCCAAAGGAATCGGCACTATGGTCGATTCTAAAAACGAAGAAAGCGTAATACCTTTCAACATATGTTTCGAATCGACCAATTGCTTGGTCTTTTGCGCCATCTTTTTACTGAGCTTTTTACCAGGTGCCATGAAATCCTTTCTCGTACTGCTTCTTTTTTACTGTTTGTGAACAACGCCGTCTTTCATTACAAACGACACATTTTCCATTATGGTTATATCGTCAAACGGGTTACCTTTTACCGCAACAATATCTGCTAATTTACTCGGCTCTAACGTACCTAGTATGTCGCTTACACCGAGTAAATCTGCGGCATTCACCGTGGCGCTTGTTAACGCGTCAGCAGGAGTCATTCCCGCTTCAACCATTAGGGCAAACTCTTGTGCATTATCGCCATGGGCTGATACGCCACTGTCAGTTCCAAAAGCAATTTTCACGCCCGCTTTATGAGCGGTAGCAAATGTTTGCTGAATTAGGGGGCCAATTGCCGCTGCTTTTGGGCGAACTAATTCGGGAAAGAAACCATCAATTTTTGCTTTTTCCGCAACAAACTTGCCGGCAAGAATGGTGGGCACATAATACGTGCCGTTTGCTTTCATCAACTCGTGAATTTCGTCATCCATGTAGGTGCCGTGTTCTATTGAGTCCACACCTGCTGCTATGGCTCGCTTCATACCTTCTTTTCCGTGTGCATGAACGGCTACGGTCATTTCGTAATCTTTCGCCGTATCGACAATTGCTTCTAATTCATCGGTCATAAACTGTGGGTTTTGACCACTTTTAGCCACACTGAGTACACCGCCAGTGGCGGTAATCTTTATCAGGTTAGCGCCGTCTTGATAGCGCGTTCTTACTGCTTCTCGAGCTTGCGCTTCTCCATTGACTACGCCTTGCTCAGGACCTACATCCGGGCGAAGCAAATGAGACATACCATTAGATGGGTCGGCATGGCCGCCCGTGGTGGCAATAGATTTTCCTACGGTGTAAATACGCGGGCCAACAGCATAGCCCTTATCGATAGCGGTTCTAAGGGCAATGGTTTCATTGTGCGAGTCACCGAGGTTTCGCACTGTTGTAAAGCCTGCGTCTAGGGTGATCTTTGCGTAATTTGCTGCACGCAATGCATAGTCTGCTTCATTAAGCGTGAATCGCTCTAGGTAGCTCTTTGGCCCGCCTTGTTGAGACGATAGGTGTACATGCATATCCATCAAGCCAGGCATCACCGTGCTATCTTTTAAATCAATAACAGTATCGCCCTTCTCAGCGCTTACAAATCCTGATTTCACACTTTCAATTTTGTTATCTTCAATAACGATAGTCACCTTGTTGCGTAATTCGCTAGAGGTTCCGGTAAAGGCTTTGCCAGCATGAATGAGCGTGGCTGCTTGGGCGCTAAACGTAAGCGGTAAAAGTGTGCAAGATACAGCTAATGCGGTCAGTGTTTTTTTCATAATATAGTTCTTCTTTTGATGGATAATTACACAGTAATTTAATGTAAAGCACTCATTAAAGTAACGCAAAGTATTACGCTATTAGTGGCGGGTTTTACGGGTTTATATGAGGTATTTACGAAGCGTTATTTTATGGTGTACGAATTTTGGGCTAATTAAACGGGATGTATTGAAAGAAAGCGAAAGAGTAGAAAAGCAAGGAGCGGACGCAGATAGTGGAAAGCGATGAATCAAAAGGTAAGCGGAGATTAACCTACCTTTCCAATAACAAAGTCGATGTTAGCTGAGTGAACAACGAAGTGAGTTTCATCACCGCCTTTTATTTCTTTCGATTTTTCAAGTAGCTGGTAATACACATTTTGATGTAGGCGAGCCCAAAGGTTTCTGCGAACACATACATAGGGTATTGCGGTAGCCTCTTTATCTCGAATTGCTTTTGGTGGAACGCGTAGTTCCATTTGATTAACGCTATCTAAAACAACTTCATCGCCAGTCTGTGTAATCAGCACAAGCGCAGTGTTCTTGTCGCCGTTAGCGTCTGCCTCAATCTCTTTCCATTGAGTGATTAAAAAAGGCGTGTCTTCAACGGTAATCCCCACTTTTTCTACCGGCGTAACAAGAAAGTACTTATCGTCTTCTCGTTTAAGTACCGAAGAAAACAGTTTTACCAAGCTAGCGCGACCTACTGGGGTGCCTTCATAAAACCAGCGACCGTCTAGCGTCACTGTCATATTAATATCGCCGCAAAAATCGGGGTTCCATTTTTCGACAGGCGGAAGGGGGCGCGTCTTATCAGACGAGCCCTCTATTTGCTTTTGGAACTTAGTTAAGTCCATTTTGCTCAATCAACGCTTTGATTTCGCGAAGCTTCGCTTTAATACGGCGCATGTTGTCAGGCCCCGTTCTTAACAGTTGCTTTTGCGGCCCATCAAGGTTTTCTAAGCGTTCGTCTGTGTATTTGTACATCACAGAATCTGAATAGACTTCTACCGGCACCGGCACCTCTGGCGTATCAAGCAATTCGTCTATTGCGCTGAGCAACACACTATTAAAATCTTTGTCAGGGTCACCAATTTCAGCGTATTTAGCTTGAATATCGTCTTTGTAAGACTGATAAACCGTTAACAGCGCCTCATTATCAAATGACTCTAAAACATTCACATATGGCGTGTAGCGCTTATAGCTAGCTGCATCAATCCACTGCTTATCAGCTTGAGAATACACTCTGAAATTCTGTTCTGGTGGAGTAAGCAATTGATGATTGGGCGCCATTTTGTTGCCCGCCAAATTTGTCACAGAAACCACAAAGCGTTGAAGTAGGCCTTCGTTAACCAGTAGTCTATTCACCGTGTCTTGATCGGCGGCTGCGCTATCTACTAGCGCTTCTTTCACTGCTGGATCGCTAACATCAAGTGGTTCGGGCTCACTTTCCTCAACTTCAGGGAGTGGTTCCACTTCGTCTTTCTCTTCAAGTTCAACAGGTGGTGGTGCAGGTTTTGTTTCAAATACTTCCGGTTCATCAGACTCGGTAAGTAAGGGTTCATTAATTTCGGGCTTAGGTGCCTCTACTGGCTCAGGCGTTTCATCGCTTGGCCAAAAAACTATCGCAAGGATGACGACAAGGATTATTCCCGCTATCAGAAAGTGTGGGCCTAACGACTGTTTCTCTGTTGTTTCGCTCATAATGACTCCGCTGCTGAGATTTCCTTTAGGTAATACTACCAGACATAACACTCAATGTTAGAAAATCAAACAAGAGAAATGTTCCTTTTCTGCTTAAATTTTCAATCGTGATAGCCTTTTAACGTTGAAAACACCGATTTCGATTGGTCTTACCTACAACAAAATAAATGCTCTCTCCTAATGGTGCATGGGTTAATCAGTCTGTGTCGTTGTAAATAAGTGTCAATACCGCGATTCGATTACATGAATAGCGCGTGCTCGTAACGAATAGGCTATAACACGGAGTAAAACCACCCCTTGCTAGAAATATACACCGCTCAAATACCCATTATTACAAGTACACATTGTTACAAACACACGTCGTTACAAATACACGTGTCATTATTTGCGTCAATCATTGTAAATAACTTGGGTTATTTTAAACATTTGTTTAACATGTAGAGACTGTTATCTTGGTTGCTCACTATGACCGTTATATTATTTGCTATTCCTTTGTTTTTCCTACTTATTGGTATTGAGCTTTATGCCGATCGCAAAAGGAAAACGGGGTACTATCGAACTAATGACGCTATCACAAGCTTAAGTGCGGGTGTCCTTTCTCGCATTGTGGCAATTGGTCATCAACTTATCCCCTTTACTATTTATGTGCTTTTCTTTGATGCGGTCGCTATGTTTGAGCTACCGCAAGCGTGGTGGGTGTGGGTCATTGCATTTGTAGCTTATGACTTCTTTTACTACTGGAATCATCGGCTTGGACATGAAATGAGCATACTCTGGGCCGCCCATGTAGTGCATCATTCAAGTGAAGATTACAATCTGACTACGGCATTGAGGCAAACAAGTGGTGCTGTGTTTAGCTGGATTTTTTATCTGCCGCTGGCGTTGGTTGGCTTTACGCCACAGATGATAATAACGGTGGGAGCACTTAATTTGGTGTATCAGTTTTGGGTTCACACTCAACACATCACCACGTTGGGGTGGATGGAAAAGGTGTTTGTCACCCCTTCAAACCACCGGGTTCACCACGCCCAAAATCGCATCTATATCGATAAAAATTACGGAGGTGTTTTTATTCTTTGGGATCGGTTGTTTTCAACCTACATGCCCGAGAAAAAAGAAGAGCCCGTAGTTTTCGGTATTCGCGGTGCGCTCAAAAGCTTTAATCCGCTTTGGGCTAACTTACAAATTTACAGTCAACTCGCTAAGGATAGCTATTATACCCGTTCATGGACTGACAAATTTCGCGTCTGGTTTGGCCGTACGGGTTGGCGACCGGCCGACGTATCAGAGCGCTTTCCCAAGGAAAAACTACCTTTGAGTAATTTTAGAAAATACCATCCACATATCCATAAGTCAGTGACGCGCTATAGTCTTTTACAGCACGTAATTATGCTTGGCGCTGCGCTTTATTTTTTGCTCAATTTAGACACGCTCTCAGGTATGCAGCAAATGGCTATTGTTCTCACCGTTGTGGTTATGAGTATTCAAAATGGCTTTATTCTGTCTCAATCTAAGTTGGCGCTTGCGTTAGAGGGGCCGCGGTTACTCATGTTTCCACTACTGTGGATTGCTTCGGGGATTGGCATTGCGGCGTGGTGTTTCGCACTGTCTTCTGTCGTTGGCCTCGTTATGCTGTTATTTGCAGTGCGCTACAGTAATTATCGCCGCCCTATCGAAGAAGTCAGGCTATCAACTGAACCTGAAAACTTAGCGTAACGTAATAAAAACGTTTTGTTAGCGCCGGCGTTGTGTATAGCGTCAGCTGCTACCCGTATTAGGGCGTTTTTTGAGGTAGGTATGCATAAGTTTCTTTTTAGCGATTTAGAAGATACACCAACAGTAATAGACTACTTAGAAGTGCAGTCATATGAGATGAATGTGTATCTCGTTTATTTAATGGTTGGTGATAAAAGCGGGATGGTTTACGACAAAAAGGGTAAGCCAATGCGATTTTTTAGCACGGGTCATATTCGCGAATCATTTGCTCACTGCAGCGTCGAAAAGTCGGTGATGAAGCACGACACGCCTTATGACGAAATGATAGGTAATCCGCCTAAAAGTGCAGAGCAAATGGCGCTGCCTTTCAGTATGGATTTGCCTTACTAAACACATTTCAGCTTTATAGTTGTGTGTTCTGTTTGCGGAGCACGCAAACTAGGTGTTTTCTAGCCAGGGAGCCGCCAACGCTCGCATATTAACTTGCGCACCTAATCGCCTGGCCAATAAAAACAGTCCCCCTAGCTTTCTGTGAATAAATAACGCATCAGCCGGTGGCGTATGCCAGAAGTCATGTTCCGTCGTGAGCGTCATGCCCTTATCGTGCAGGCGCTGAATAAGGTCGCTAGTGCCAAAATCATAGGGCTCGTTATGTATAAGCGACTCGCACGCTTCCATGCCAATACCAATGACAGCATCAACCTGTTCGGGAGTGTGCGATTTATCTATTAGTCCGATATCAAGGGCTGCCTCTGCCATTAACTGCTCATCTTGCAAAGCGGCACTATTAAGCAGTGCTTTGTAGCCTATTGAAATACTTTCTGGGATCTCACGGGTTGCGCCAAAATCAAGAAGTACTATCTGCTTTGTCTCTTTATTAAACTTGTAATTGGCAAGGTTCGGATCGCTTTGTAGCAGCTTAAAGTTAAATACCTCATTGAAAAATAGTCCCATCAAGTCAGTCATAACAGCATTGCGTACTTCCTGTGATTCATCAAGCAGCGTATCTAGGTTCGAAGCCTCAATAAAGTCCATCGCGAGTACCGTTTCACTGGTAAGGGGCTTGTAAGTTTGAGGAATGATAAAGCGTTCTATCTCTGTAAGCTGCTGGCCATAACGAGTTAGCATAGCCGCTTCGCGGTTGTAGTCAGCCTCTTGATGAAGCTGTGTTTTTGCTTCACTAAGAAGAGGATTAATATCTAAAGATTTCGGTATCAGCCCCGTGAGCTTTATTAAGGTCGCGACATTATCCACATCGCTATCGATACTTTTTCTCACCCCAGGGTATTGCACCTTTATCGCGAGCATTTTTCCATCCATGGTGATGGCCTTATGCACCTGACCAATAGATGCCGCTGCCACTGGCGCAAAAGAAAAATACAGTAGGCTGTCCTGCCAATTCTCACCCCACGCCTTATTCAAGGTTTCGATAAGCTGCGATTTAGGCATTGGATCTGCGTCTTCTCTTAAACGAGATAAGATAGTAGCAAGCTCAGGGGGCAAAAAGTCTCCTGCATCCATAGAGATAAGCTGACCGAGTTTCATGGCCGCGCCGCGCATGCTAGCTAGCTGATTGGCCACATTCGTCATATTCTTTGGTGTTAATAGCAATGAGGCAAGGGCAGGTCTCTCGCCCTTCAACAGTTGTCCTGCGCCCTGAGTAACGACATTTCCGGCAATTTTACCCGCCAGTGCGCCCAGGCGACTTACCCGGGATAATCGAGAAGAGGGAATAGCTTTTGACTTTCTTTTAGGGGAGTCTTCGGACATGTCACCTACTCTATTTCGCTACGTTGGAAACGTAGCAGGGTCGCCTCAAAAAGAGGCTATTAAATAATATAGGTATGTACGAGATAGAGGTCGGTTTTGATTAACGAATACGCTTTAAATGTCCGTACTCTTTGTTGTGTCACCTTGATGTAGAACCACTGCACCTGCGGTAACACGCCGCGATTACGAACATTTAAAGTCTCGCTGAGTGGGTAATTATCTATGCGGGCCAATGGTATTAGATAATTTGCGACACCACCTGCAAAACAAAACCAACGACACTGCCAAAGGCAAAACCTGTCCAGCCGTTTGCGCCGCGATAACGCCAAAGGGCCGCACCAAAGAAACCACACCACAACATGGATGAATAGGTGGCAATCATTCCATCACCCATACCGGTATTGGGCAAAAACAGCATGATGATAAACGTCATGGCCATTCCCCCACTTAAGAGCACCCACATGATGTTCTTTTTATCAGCAAAGGCACTGTTAGCAGCCGAGCCTTTTGGGCCTGTCGAGTCTTCAGAGTGCCCCAGCGCCGCGCGCTCTTCGAGATTGCCAGTGTCGGCTACTTCTTTTTTCTTTCTGTCTTTTCGAGCGTTGTGCGCAAATGCACTAGAAGCGCTGTTACTCATGATAATACCTTCATAGAATGACGTTCTCACGCAAACGTTAATGTATTGTTAAAAGAAACGCTATAAGACTTCGGTGGTAGATGTGCTCTGGTCAGTTTTTTTAAAGACATAAAAAAAGCCCGCGGATTTAATGCTAAATGAAGCATCCGCGGGCTTAGTATTGCAAACACTGGGTTTAGTGATGGTCGCTGTTAAAGCCCACCTCAAGCAGCGTTACATTGTCGGTGAAAGTAAGGGTTTTTAGTGGCCCGTTACCTTCAACGTTAATGGTGTTCACTTGGCTAGGCCATAAATCTCGAAGTGCATCGTGACGTATTTTCAAGCCCTCAAGTGCCGGTGGTTGAGCCGTTTCTTGGTAAACCCAAAAGTGCTTACCATCCACTTCAAAACCTACTTGGCCAAGCGCTAGCGAAGTATCTTCACTGTTTAACAACGCAAAGTGGTGACCAACATAATCAGCAAATGCTTGCTGCGTCTTTTCGTCATCCATAATGTCGGCGTTCTTATCAAACAGAACCTTTACCGCATGCTCAGCATCGTGCAAATTAAAACGATGCATTACTTCGATATTTTCGGTTCTTGGATTGAACAATACCGTGGTAATAGCCGCCTTAATTTGATGGGCCTTCACCGCAGTGCTGTATGCAAAGCTACCTGCTACCAATAACAGTGCAAGCAGGGCAACCGTGCCCTGCTTGATAGAAGACAATTTACTCGTCATCGTTGCCTTCATCATTCTCATCGTCTTCGTCATCAGTTTTTAACTCAGTTTTTGAGTCTTGCATAAGGTCGCGGTACTCGTATGAGTTGCGAGACTTACCTTTATACGCTTCGATACGCGACGGAATGATGCGACGTGGATAGTGGTTGTTTTCAACATTCACATCGGCTGTTTCCCAATGTGGGTCAACGGTAACACTCACTAACTCTTTGTCTTTTTCCGTTACGATTAGCTTGCTAACCGCTTTTGGCGTTCTGCGCCAAATTTCAGCAGGTATACGCATCTCTTCTGTCGAACCATCTTCATAAGCAAGTTCTAGAATGATAGGCATAACCAAGCCACCATGGTTACTGAAGTTAAGTACGTAATAGTTTTTATCTTCTCTTACTGCACGTTCAAATGCAGTGCGTTCCCAAGGCTCTAAACCTTTCAAGAATTTTTGATAGCTATTACGCTCTTTGTTAGTCACGGTATAGCGATCGTTTTCGTCGTAAAAATCGCTGATGTCATCGAAGCGATCAACCCACAACTCTTTACCTTCTTCTTTGTTGCGAATAACGGTAAGCGACTGTGGTTTTTCCATTTCTGTCTGGCGTTCGCGGCCAAAATCGATATCTGGATCTTCGGTGTTCAAGCGAAGCTTATAAACGCTGTCTAAGCTAATGTCTACGTGATCTGTTGAGTAGAACCAGCCACGCCAGAACCAATCTAAGTCAACACCTGATGCTTCTTCCATTGTACGGAAAAAATCAGACGGAGTCGGGCGTTTAAACATCCAACGCTGTGCATATTCTTTAAACGCAAAATCGAAAAGCTCGCGACCAAGAATAGTTTCACGCAAAATGTTAAGTGCTGCTGCAGGCTTAGTATACGCATTAGGACCTAAACGAAGTACCGAGTCTGACTGAGTCATAATAGGCACCTGAGTTTGAGACTTCATGTAGCCTGTAATATCACGTGGCTCAACACCCCATGGAATCGTTGGATCCCATTCACGACCTGCTACACCATCAAGAAAGCTGTTTAACCCTTCATCCATCCACGTCCATTGGCGCTCGTCAGAGTTTACCGTCATCGGGAAATAAATGTGCCCCACTTCGTGAATAACAACGCCGATAAGAAAGCGTTTTTCAGCAAGTGAATACGTGCGAGAACCGTCGTCTTGTAACTCGGTACGCGGGCCGTTAAACGTAATCATAGGGTATTCCATACCACCCACAGGGCCATTAACCGACTGGGCTACTGGGTATGGATAGTCGAAACTAAAGCGGCTGTACACGTCCATAGTGTGGATAATGGATTCAGTTGAATACTTCTGCCATAGCTCACCACCTTCTTTAGGATAAAACGACATCGCCATTACAAGAGGCTGTGTGTCGCCGCCTTGTTGGTAACCGCGCGCATCCCAGGCAAATTTCCGTGATGAAGCCCATGCAAAGTCACGTACATTCTCTGCTTTAAACGTCCACGTTTTTAGCTTTGATGTACCTTCTTTCTCATTCTCGATAGCTTCTTCAGGCGTTACAACAAAAACAATACGATCTGCCTTCTCTGCCTTTTTCAAACGATCGCGCTGAGTTTTGGTCAGCACATCTTTTGGGTTTTGAAGCTCACCTGTCGATGACACAATGTGGTCGGCAGGAACGGTAATGTCTACTTCGTAGTTACCAAACTCTAGTGTGAATTCGCCGCGGCCGATAAACTCTTTGTTAGTCCACGCTTCGTAATCTGTGTACGCGGCCAAACGAGGGAACCACTGGGCAAGCAAGAAGATGTCATTGCCGCCTTCACGTTCATCATCAGGGAAGTGCTCGTAACCTGCGCGAGCAGATACCGCATCTTCTTCTACAATGTTAAATGCAAAGTCGATATCGAAAGTGACTTTCTTACCCGGCTTCAATGGCGTTGCCAAATCCACACGCATTAATGTACCAACCGTAGTATGGCGAAGGTCATTACCTGATTTATCTTCAACGCGAGAAATGGTGTAGCCTAGCTCATTGTCTTCAACAAATTGCTGGCGACGAAGTGCGCCCATGCTCAGTTTTGCTGGCTTGCTACCGCTGGCTGCTTCTGTAGCCGGACCACGGTTTCCAATACCACCAAATGTGGTAGTAAGCGCTGACATAGAGTCATCGCGGAATTTGTTTTGGTCTAATTGAATCCACAGATACTTCAGCGTATCTGGTGAATTGTTGTGATAAGTAATGGTTTCTTTTGCTTCAATACGACGCTCGCCTTCAAGCAATTTCACGTCGATATCGTAGTCAACTTGTTGCTGCCAATACTGATGGCCAGGTTCGCCAGCAGCATTTCGATATACATTTGGAGTAGGTAAAACTTCGTCTAGCTGACGGAATTTATCTTCAAAGTCGCCCTTTGTTTGCTTTATTGAGGCGTGTGCACTGGGAAGAGAAATCAGCATTGACAATACTGGCGCTAGCCAGAAAAAATGTCGTTTTGCGGTGCTCATGGTGTTTCCTTGCAACGTGTTAAGTTGGAATTATTATATGTTATCGCCTTTAGTATATAAGTCTGGCTCTGCGAATCCTAGTTCCCGACCGTAAACTACCCTCGGTTTAACGCAAAGTTTATGTAACAGAACGTTTTGTGATACGACTTTAACTGTCGTATTCTTATCTCCTTGTCCTTTTTTCATTTCCTTCCTCTATGAATAGTTTTTCTTGGCAGCGAGCTGTCGTTAAAGTGGGTAGTGCCTTAATTGCACCTGATGGCAGAGAATGCAGCGGCCGATACTTATTAGCATTAGCTCGATTTATTACCGTTAGCCGTGAACAGGGTAAAGAAGTCATTTTAGTGTCTTCAGGCAGCGTCGCTGCGGGTCGCAATAAGGTCTCTTCTGGTGCTAATGGAGTTGTATTACGCAACACACCATCAATTGCTGAAAAGCAGGCTTTGGCTGCCATTGGGCAGAATTTAATGATGGCAAACTGGCAACGTTTTTTCGATTTCCCCTGCGCGCAAGTGCTGCTTACCGCTGACGACCTTCGCGATCGCACTCGCTATGTAAATATAAAAAATACGCTGCGAGAAATTCTCAATCACCATGCTTTGCCCATTATCAATGAAAATGACACGGTGGCAGTAAATGAACTTAAGGTGGGTGATAACGACAATCTCGGCGCTTACACCGCACTGGTTGCGCAAGCAGACACCCTTATTATTTGTTCTGATATTGATGGGCTTTATACCGGCGATCCGCGCAAAAACAAGTCTGCCACGCTAATTCCTTTTCTCGAGAATATTGATAATAGTATTTACGAATTAGCTGGCGGAGCCGGCACCGCTGTAGGAACCGGAGGTATGCGCACGAAAATAGAAGCGGCAGATAAGTGTATTAATAGCGGTATTCAAACATTGATTGTAAATGGCCGTAAGGGTGAGACATTTGACGCCCTGCTCGCCGGTAAGGTACCAGGTACCCTTTTTAAACCAACTCGCACACCTTCAAACGCCCGAAGACTTTGGCTTACTCATACACTTAAAACCGCTGGACGCATTGTTGTTGATAGTGGCGCAAAGTTAGCGCTCGTTGAAAATGGCGCTTCACTGTTACCGTCGGGTATTGTTGATGTTGACGGAGAATTTGCTCAGGGAGAAGCGGTTGAGGTTATCTGTGATGGTCGCGCCATAGCGAAAGGCTTAAGTGTGTATAACGCAAAAGACTTATTGCTCATAAAAGGGAAAAAGTCGAAAGATATTGCCAGTGTGCTAGGTTATGAAACAACAGATGTTGCCGTACACAGAGACGATATGGTGCTGCTGTAGCGGCACCGTTTTACTAATGCCGTTATATTAGCTTCGTAATACTAATATCATTTAAAAAGCCCCGTTATATTAGCCCTGTTCAATAAGTGCTTACAAGGCTAATGGCATTGTTCGGCGCAGCCAGCAGTGCTAATGCTCAATGAGAATAACTGACTAAACAGCAACAAAGAGGATGCCCATGACAGAAATAACACCAACGCTCTCGGACTACCCCTTTTCAGTCACCATTGCTACTCGGTGGCAAGACAATGATGCGTATGGGCACATCAATAATGTAATGTACTACAGCTTTTTTGATACAGCGGTTAATCGTTATTTGATTGAACGTGGTGGGTTAGATATTCACAACGGTAAAACCGTAGCATACGTGGTAAGCAGTCAATGTCAGTATGTCGCACCTGCGGCTTATCCAGAGGATATCTATGTGGGTGTGTGCGTGAATAAAGTGGGCAGAAGTTCAGTTACCTATGGTTTGTCTGTGTTTGCTGGGGAAAGTAAACGCCGGGTTGCTCACGGTCAGTTTGTTCACGTTTTTGTTGATAGAGCCTCGGATAAATCTATTCCCATTCCGGTAAATATTAAAGCAGCGCTTGAAGATATTTGCGACCCGTCATGAGTAGTGTTGATAGCGGTAGTTTAAAAAAATCTTTGCAAGGCGTTTTTCTGGATGCTGAAACGCTGGGCACAGGCCATTTAGATACCTCAACGCTTGATGCCTTACCGTGCAGGCTCACTCAATATGACAATTCCACAGGCGAAGAAATCGTCACGCGAATAAAATCGGCCCACGTGGTGCTTGTGAACAAAGTGGTACTGGATGCATCAGTATTACAGCAGGCTGAAAATTTACTCTACATTGGCGTAACCGCCACGGGTATGAACAATATCGACTTGGATTACTGTCAGTCTCACAACATCCGTGTTCAAAATGTAGAAGGGTATGGCACAGATAGCGTGGCGCAACACACCCTAACCTTATTGCTCAACTTAGCGACAAATTTTGCTCGCTACCAGCGAGATGTGGCAAACGGAGAATGGTCGGCGTCACCTCATTTTTGCCTCTCCACTTATCAGGTAACTGAATTGGCTGGAAAGCATGCGGTGATTGTCGGTCACGGAGCGTTAGGACAGCGGGTGGAGGCTTTGCTTACGGCCTTAGGAATGAAGGTGTCTATAGCGGCTAGACCTGGTAAAAAGGATGATAGCCGCCCATCGCTGGTATCGCTTTTGCCAAGCGCGGATGTGGTGACCTTGCATTGCCCGCTTACAGCTGAAAATGAGAAACTAATTAACCGGCACACGCTGTCGCTAATGAAACCCAGCTGCTTGTTAATTAATACCGCCCGTGGTGGTTTAATTGACGAAGAGGCTTTGTTAATAGCGCTCAATAACAACCAAATTGGTGGTGCCGGGCTGGATGTTTTAAGTAAAGAACCTCCGCCTGAGGATCATCCACTGCTTAATGCCAATCATCCCAATTTATTAATAACGCCACATAATGCATGGATTGCCACTGCTTCACGGCAGCGGCTGCTTGATTTAACCGTTAATCATTTATCTCATTTTCTGCATGCGCATAGCGGCGTAAACACCTAGCGGCTTGCTTTTAATGTTCAATGCCTAATGAAACGCCTAATGAAGAACGTCCAGTTAAGAATACCAAATGAACAATATCCAATGACTAATACCTTATGACCATTAACAATGAATAACGCCACCCTATTTTCACTTTGCTGCTTAATATGGGGTTCTACGTGGATTGCTATAACCTATCAGGTGGGGCACACCTCAGAAACCTTCGCCGTAGCGTTACGCTATCTACTCGCCTCTGCATGCTTGGGCTTATATTGTTTGTATCGAGGTTTGCCGTTTAAGCTTCCCCTACATATTCATGTGAAAATGGCCGCTGTGGGATTCTTCCTGTACAGCCTTAACTACACGCTGCTCTACATGGCCCAGGCGCATATTATTAGCGCACTTCTGGCGCTAATGAGCTCGTGTATTATCTACATTAACGTGGTGCTGCGTCGCTGGTGGTTAAAAGAGCCCATTAGAAAAGAGGTTGTGATTGGTGCTACGTTCGGGCTTACAGGCATTGTGTGCTTATTTGTGCCCGAATTTTCAAAAGTATCACTGGATCTTGCGTTGGCTACAGGCCTTGGTATCGCGTTTGTTAGCTTTCTTTGCGCGTCTATCGGCAATGTTATTTCAGAGCGTATACTCACCTCTGGCACTCCCGTCATTCAAATGAACTTCTACGCCATGAGTTATGCCATGGTATTGCTGTTTACTACTTCATTACTATTGCCTGAAAAACTTGTTATCCCCACGAGTAGCGAGTTCTATTTCTCGCTGTTATATCTGGCAATTTTTGGTTCGGTTTTCGCATTTGGTGCCTACATGAAATTACTGCAGCAGATGGGCGCTGATAAAGCCGCTTACGTGGTGCTGGTTTACCCTATGGTAGCACTCGTTATATCCACCTTTTTTGAGGGATATACGTGGAGTGCCCTATCCGTTCTTGGCGTGTTTATAGTGTTAACGGGCAACGCTATAGCCATGGGAAAGGTCCCGCAATTTATGCGCAGGCCTTCCACGCCAACGTAATCGCTTTTTAAAAAATTTGGCTGCCGCAGTTCTTGGTCTAAGCTGCCGCAGCTCTTGGTATAATTTACACCCTTTCGCTACAGCATCTGCAGCTATAGCGCATTAATTTTTTTATTTAGCTCGTAGGCGGGCTCTGTAACAATGGCTTCCAGAGTTTCAATACGCTGCTCGAGCATTTCAATGTGCTTATCTTTTTTCTGTATAGCTCTTTTGTGATGCTCTGCGTTGTTGGCGACAAATGGATTACTGCATTTACCGTTCATCCAATCGTTTAAACGCCACTGAAACCTTGCGTCTAAATAGCAAGCGCCCAAAGCAATCGTAGTTATACCGCTAAGTAGTAATAAAAGGCTTAATGTCGACATAGTGTTGTCCTCACAGTAATTAGTCATAGTTTACGAGGCAAATTAGGTAGCGCATCGCACGCTTTTGCCAGCGACTTACCCATGTAGTCTGCGAGTTGACAAATAAATTACACATTATTTTTAAAAGCGGTGTAATAAAAAAATAGTGATGTGGACTATACGAATAACAGCATGGGCTAACAAAACCGTATTTGTTGACAAAGCGGCATGCGCAAATAAAACGGCTGGACGTTTTTGATGGTTGAGGAATAGACACGTTGGGACAAGGATTTGAAGACGTCTTTTCGCAATACGGCGCATTGCTTGGCCGTGTAGCGAATAGCTACGAGGCAAATGATGCGTTGCAGCAAGAGCTGTTGCAAGACATTGCTATTGCAGTGTGGCAAGGGCTTGCTCGCTTTAAAGGCGATAGCAGCGTGAAAACGTACATTCTTAAAATTGCCCATAATCGCGCAGTAACCCACGTGGCAAGCCAAGTAAAGCGCATTGATACTCACCATTACGACCAAGACGATATTGGCTCAGATGGCTATGTTAGTCACGCACGCTCACCTGAAGTAGAAACCAGCCAGCACCAATCGCTAACCCGACTATTAAAAGCAGTAAGAGCTTTGCCGGTACAGTCTCGACAAGTGCTTACATTGTCACTTGAGGGGTTGAGCTATGACGAAATAGCAGAAGTGTGCGGTATGACTAAAAACCATGTGGGCGTTGTATTAAAGCGGGCCAAACAAAGTATTAAGCAGGAGGAATCTCGTGCATAGCTATCAAGATAAAGAAAGCAATGAAAATACCGAAATCAGCGACCTATCGACTATGTGGCAAGCGCAGCCGGTAAACGAAATTGATATGTCGGCAATGAAAAAAAACCTATCAAGTGAACGCAAAAAGCAGCGTCTATTTATCATTATCGATTCTCTTGCCCTCTTTCCCGCTCTTTTCATGCTTTATTATTTTTGGGGTGAGTTGACGACGGCGGCAAAGATAATACACGTGGTGATGGTTGTGACTGCAGTGCCGCTACTGCTTTATCAACTTTGGCTAAGGCGTATTGCAGCATTTTATCGCGACAGTGACACCGCTGATCATCTAAAAAAATTCACTAAGCAGGTGAAAAACAATATACGTATAGCGTTTATAACCAAGCATTCTGCGTGGATGGCTCTCGCTATTCTGCTGGCGTTTATCGCTGAGCGGCTACTATTTGGTGAGCTTTCACCGGAAAAAGTAACTCGGCTTTACGTTATTTTGGGGCCAACCAGTATTGTTATGACCTTATGGTATATCTGGGCTAACAAGCGTCAAAAGCGATTTGAAAAGCAGTTTACTGCCCTTACTAAAATGGCGGGGGACGCGTAATTTTGCGCGTCCCCCGTGCTCATCAAAGTCAGTTTATTCATTGTCTGAGTTATCACTAGCGCTTTCGTCGCTAGTGCTTTCGTCACTAGTGCTTTCGTCGCTAGCGGCATCGCTAACAGGCGCCTTCTCTTCAGAGCCGTCAGAGTCATCAGAGTCTGAACTGTTATCTTTCTGGCGATTTTCACCTAAGAAAAACTCATAGTAGAGGTCGAGAGCAAATTCAGACTGATCCTCTAACGTGGTTTGAATCGCTTCTAAATAGAGATTGGGTAGAAGCTGGTATTTTAACGCAAGATCTGGGGGAAGCTGTCTGCGTCGAAGCGTACTGTTTACGTCGTTATTTCCAAGACCAACATCGACATTATACTCAACCGATAGCCTATCGTTTATCTGCCCTGTGAGGGAAAGCTTGTCCTCATTGGTGCTCAAGCTAAAGTCATCTATGCCAAGGGCACTTCCCACCTGTCCGGTCAGCGTTTCTGTATTAGATAGGCCGAAGCCGAGCAATAGCGCCGCATAGTTCGGGTCAGATGAACCTGAATTGGGCCCAGAACCGGTCAGTAAATAGGATAACACGCCCTGCTGATCCATTGCTGGCTGTGAAAATAGATTAATACTTGGCGAGTCTGCAGACCCATCTATTCTAATGCCAGCAATCACATCGTCATCGGTTTTCGCTGGGTTTCGAATTGCCTCCACTAATAATGACGGTTGGCCTATCGGGCCATTAAACTGTATTTCGCCCGTTTTGATAATAAGATTTTGACCGTACGCATTGTAGCGCCCGTTAAGTATTTGCAAGTCGCCAAAGCCCACCAGTGCTGGCTGAGTACTGATGCGTATTCCGCCATAAAGACTTGCCGTTAGGCCAAAAGCTTCAATTTTCACTTCTTCTTTTTTAGCTTGGTCGATATGCACCATGACATTAGCATGCACAATATCCAGCGGATCTTCGCTGCGAGGCTCTCCGCGCAAATGCACATCTTTTGACGGTGATACGGCGTTGTCAGGTAATGATGCAATTTCGATTCTGGCCCAAGGGATATTCACATCACCAGTGACATCAATTTTTTCTTTTGTAGCAGCAATATCAATGTTTGGTGATACCTTAAGTCGTGTATTGGGCTGTCTAATTTCAAAAGAATCTCCCTGCAGTGTAAAATTAGCACTGGGGGTAGACGACCAGTTTATATCGCCTTTTAGCGAGCCTTTGCCACCGCCCAGTATAAACGAGCCATCAAGATTAGCCTGTTGACCATCAAGTACAATTGACTGATTCCAATCAGACAGTGATACGGGGGTGTCTTGTATATCAATTGCACCATTTTCAATGGTGAGTTCGCCGTTTAAAGCGGGGTCGTCAATATAGCCGCCTAAAGTGATTTTGCCGTTCAGTAAACCTGTCAGCGTGCGAATTGCCGGTGACAAGGGTTTAAGTGGCGACACATCTAGCCCCTCCATCAAAAGCGTGCCTTCAAGAGGCTTTTTATCATCTAAGGGGCGAGTATTAAGGGTAAGTGTTGCATTACCAATATCTTCACTTGAAATTAAAGAGGTAGACGTTAATTTTCCTTGCTTAATTTTACCTGAGGTCTCCATTGAGTTTATGGTCAGCTCAATGGGCCTAGATTCGCCTAGCTGCCATTTGGCAGGACTTAACGAGGCTGTAAAGGTTGCGTCAATGGGGTCTGCCGCAGAGTAACTGCCCTGAGATTTCACTGTTAGTGCTGCGTCTGACGCCTTTGAAACAGTGAGCGGTGCGAGCTCGTGAGCCCATAAGCCAACAGGCAACGATGAGGCTGTTACATCCCAACTGGCCTTGTTTTCTAGATAGTTAACATTTTCAATGCACAGTTCTCCTTCACCTCTTGAGGACCAACAGTGGCTACTTATTTTTGCAGTAATGGGTGATGTTTGAGTGGGCATGCCAATATCGAGGTTAAACGGGGATGATAATAGCCAACGCATATTAGCAATTTCTAGCTTAGAGTCAGATATGGTGCCCTTCCAGTGCTGCGCTTTCCACGAGCCAGACATAGCAAGATCAACGGCATTGTTAGGCAAGCTTAACGCTATTTCGGCATTATGATTTTCATAGGTACCGGAGATAGACACGTCACCATTCAAAGCTCCTTGCTGCGCAGCCTGAGCGTTCAAACTTGGCGAAACGTTAATATTAGATAGGTTAATTTTGCTGGTTGTTGATGGGTTCTGCCAAGGACCATTAGCTTTAATCGCACCTTTTAATGAGCCCGACACATCGCCATACAGCATGCTAATCTCTGCAATATCCACATCAATATCGGCGTTTATGTAGCGTTTATTGAGCACTTGAGCCACCGCTTTTATGCGGTTTTCGTTTTGCTCAACGTTGAGGTTTGCCACTAATAAATCGCTAGGGCCGGCGTATACAGCTTCGCCTACTACTCGTATAGGTGAGCCTCGTAGATCGCCAGTAATATCCATATCACGTAAGCTCACATGCAAACCTCCAGTCTCGGAGTATTGCAATATGCTGTCGATATTTCCTTGCAGCTTCGCTGGGGCAAATTCACTAAACTGTTGAGCCGACACATTCGTCAGCGTTGTTTTGCCTTGCCATGCAATGGTGTCATTGAGGTATAAGGTACCCGTATTCTTAATACTGCCTTCTAAAGCCGATATATCAGCCTCATTCACGTAAATATTGTTCTTTTTAAGTACTACATCTAATGCAACTGGAACGTCACCCATATCAGGTACATTCGCCGAGCCATTGCCTTTAAGTTTGTAGTCGCCCATGGTACCGCTAATGGTTAGCTGGCCCGCATCTAAGCTTGCGTTTTCAACGGTAGGAATAGGCTGAGCCTGCCAACTAGCGTCGAAATTTATTGGCAGCGACTCAGATAGAAAATTGGCAGACAAAGTGGTGTTGGCAGTAATCATTCCAGTGGCTGCAATCGTCACATTAATATCGTCAAGTGCTCCAGATGCATTCAAAGTTATGTTTTGTCGCTGTCCGTCTATTGTTGCAAAGCCATCTAACTCAATATCAAGGGGATAAGTATCTCTAAGGTTAGCTTCTATAAACCCCGCTACCTGACCTTGTTCATGCTTAACGTTCACATTCTCTATGCGAACTGCAGAGCGTTGAAATGACATATCGGTTACTGATAGCAGCGATAATCGCTGGGTGCCTTCATTTTGAGAAGAGCCAGTACCCAGAGAAGCAATTTCACCTTGAGTGAAGCTAATATTTTCTATATTAAGCGCGCTAAATTTAATGGGAATGGGAGTGGCTATTACCGGCAATGATGGCACGTCGTAATTGAGCGAGTATGAAGTGGGTAGCGATGAACCGGATTTTGTATCTTGGCCAGAGCCTGGGCTGGAGCCAGAGCCTTGGCCTGATGGCTTGCTTGCCGGTGTAACTGCGCTGTTTGTACTCTTACTGCTATTTTGGTCTGTGCTATTACTATTAAGAGCAATAGCTAAGCCGCTTGCCTCTAAATTTTCAAACTCAATACGATTGGACCCAGAGAAATCCTCTAGCAATAAAGATTCAATTGCGATATTTGCATTGAGTAAGGCCACCGTCACATTCTTCAACGTAAGCTGCGCCACATCAACTGGAAGAGGGAGGGCAAAGGTGTCGCTCTGTTCACTTGCTGTATCGTTTTCTGCTGCAGCGGAAACTTGTTCAACCGTGGCGTTTTCCACCTCAAGATTGTTTATACAAACGCGAGGCTCAAAGGCGCAGCGCCAGGTTATATCTGCATAAACTCGGCCTACGTCAACCCGCCACTGTGGATTGGTGTATGTCAATTTATGTATTGTTAGGGGGCCAGCAAATCCACCTTCAATATTCTCAATCTCTAGTTTATCAACAAAGGTATTGGCCAGTATCTTTACCGTAGGTCCGCCAAGAGGGCTGATAAGCAAAGCATATACTGCAACAACAAAGAATACTGGTGATAGTAATAGAGCGGAAATAGTACGCTTTTTCATATTTCAGGCCCTATCAATAAGTGAAAATTCCATTTGGCTTCATCTGGAGCAAAACCTCGCGCAATATAAATTCTCACAGGGCCTATAGGAGAAAGCCAATGTAGCCCTGGACCTACACTATAGGTTAGCTCGGCATCGGTGGAATTTGACGCGGTTCCTACATCAACGAAAGCGGCCACCCGCCAATTATCGGCAAAACGATAGGCATATTCCACGCTGCTTGTTAGTAGGTACTTACCACCAATGGACTCTATGTCAAAGTCGCCTTTACTAGGATTAAAGAGTTCAGCCTTTGGTGAAATGTCTCTAAAGTCGAAACCTCTAATGCTTTGATCGCCGCCGGCATAAAAACGCAGCGAGGTAGGAACGTCGGAAAAACTACTTGCCTTAATGGCGCCTAACTCACCGCGAATGGTCAATCTGTGTACATCGTTAAAAGTGGTAATAAACATTCCCTCAACCACCGCTTTGGCAAAGTCGATATCTGACCCCGCATCTTCTCGGCCTACTTGACCAAGAACTTGAAAATACAGTCCGTTGTTAAAGTCTAACTCTCCATCTTTGTTGCGATAGGTAATAGAGTATCCCGGCAGAACTAGCGAGGTGGTATTGGTATCCAACGCACCTTGGTCGAAGGTTTCCCGCAAGTAGGTAATAGAGCCGTCTTGTTGCCAAGGAGAATTGTCCTCTTGCCAATAGCGATGTGCAGACAGCGATAGCGTCTCACTTTCAAAGGAAGTATTGCTGTATTCAATAAATTGATAACCCGTCTCAAAACTAATGTAGTCACGAGTAATGTTTTTCATGGGGATGCGGTAATCAGCAGAAACAGATTGTTCTGGCTTGGACACAAAAATATCCGCGTTTATTGAATGCCCGCGACTATTCACCCAGGGGCGTTCCCAGCCCAGGCTTATACGAGGGCCAGTATCGGTCGCGGCACCAAGCGCTACATTGAACGAGTCTGAGGGGCGATGCAGCAGCGATACTTCAATGGGAACTTGCAGTCCTTCGGCATCGCTCACTACCGGGCGCGCGATAACGCGGCTAAAATAGCCAGCCTGATTTAAACTGCGATTAAAATCGTTGAGGACGGAAGAAGAGTACGGGTCGCCTGGTTTAAACGGTCTGAGGCGAGAAATAATCGCTTCTGCCTTATCGTCACCAATAATTTTTAGTTCACCAAAATGATACTGAGGACCGCTTTGCGCTATCAATAGTATGTTGGCCTGCTTCTCTTCTCTCACTAAATCTAAACGTGTTGCCTGCCAAAAGAAATCAAAGTATCCATGAGAGAGCGCATAATTGAACATTGAAGATTTAAAGCTTTCGTAAATCGGTTGGTTTAACACGTCGCCCTGCTTTAACTTGAAGGCGTTAAAGCGTTTACGGAATTCTTCGTCAATTCGGCCCGCTCCAATAATTTCACGAGTCACCTTATTTACAGTTAACGGTGCGTTCAACGATACCGACACCTTAACGGCACTCTCACCATTAACCGTTATAGACGTTTCGCTGTTGTAATAACCAAAAGGTTGGACAGCTGTTGCTACCGTTTCTGAAACTTCGTCTTGCCAATAAGGATCGCTCAATAAAGACTTTTCAACATCCAAATTGTTCAGGTGAATTCGGATATTTTCTTTTAGCTTACTGTTTTCGACTCCGGATATTGAATAGGATATGTCGCTTTCGGCGCTCACTGAAAAAGGTGAGATAACCAAAATCAGAGCTAAAAATGGGACAGCCACAAAAAATCCACGCAATATAGCCTGGCTGCGGCATAAATTCATGCGGCACCACGTTGTACAGGTGTGTGTAAGAAGCAGTAGAAGTTTATTTTCTACGGGTATTGAGGGCATGTAAATGCAGGATCCTTTAAGCATTGATTCGGTGCACGAGTCACGAACACTCGTCGTAATATTATAACGTTTGGCGCTTGTGATTTCCTTGTATTTCTGTTGCTGTACCGGAATATATTGCCGCACCGGAAGAAGTGAGCAGCATACCACATTCACATTTTCACACTGAAAAGCGCGATGAGAGAGAAGAATTCTGCGTTAACTACACTGAAGCAGTAGGCTGTGCATTTATTTCCTTCTTATTTTGCTATTCAATACGAGCAGGGCAAACAAATAGAACGATTCACGTTGCGGTTTTTATTTAGCAGCGCCTTCACGTTCACAGCATTAACCGACTAAGCCGCCAGTAATTGCGATAGGTGCTATCAATGCTGGCGGCTTTTTAATCAGCTTTACGGTATAATTGCCCCACGCGCGCATCGGTGCGCTTTTTTCACTCCCCACTACTTTCATATAAGAGAAATTATGCCCCAAAATGCTCATGGCGCATCGCACGATGCAGCCGTTGTTCGAAAGCCTGTTCTAGGCATTGTTGAGTTTGTCGCATTAATGGCCACAATGACGTCCTTAGTTGCCCTTAGTATCGACGCAATGCTGCCAGCCTTATTGCAAATTGGAGAGTCCTTAAATGTAGAGCAAGCCCATCATACTCACCTGATTGTTACGGTTTTCTTTGTGGGCATGGCTTTTGGACAGATGTTTTTTGGCCCTTTTTCGGATAGCCGAGGACGCAGACTGACTATTCTTGTGGGCCTTTGTATATTCGCGCTTGGTACGTTTGTGTGTATGTCGGCCACCACACTTGAAACTATGCTGGTGGGAAGAGTTATTCAAGCGTTTGGGGTATCAGGGCCACGCATTGCTTCAATGGCAATTATCCGCGACCTATACGTGGGAGACTCGATGGCGCGGGTGATGTCTTTCATCATGATGGTGTTTATTCTTGTGCCCATGTTAGCGCCTATTATTGGCCAAACAGTGATGGATTTATTTTCTTGGTTCCATATTTTTACGCTATTTCTTGTTGTCGCTACGATGGCCGGTATTTGGTTTTTCTCCCGACAAGGGGAAACCTTGCCGAGACATCGCCGGAAAGCGTTTTCTTGGAAGCAGCTCTTTTTATCTTCAAAATTGATTCTCACTAATCCATCGGTAATGGGATACACATTTGCGATGGGCTGCATCTTTGGCTCATTTCTCGCCTATTTAAGTGCTTCGCAAACTATTTTTCAAGTGTATTACAACGTGGGTGATATGTTCCCCTATATCTTCGCTACCCTTGCTTTTTCTATTGGTTTAGCAAGCTATTTTAACGGCAAAATGGTGATGCGGTTTGGCATGAGAAAGCTGTGCCGGTTTGCGCTAAAAGGTGCGAATGGTTTTGCCATCGTGTATCTAGCTTTGTTGATAGCCTACGATGGTCTGCCACCCTTAGCACTCACTGTATCGGTTATGTTTATTGGCTTTTTCTTTGTGGGTATTTTGTTTGGCAATCTAAATGCTATGGCCATGCAGCCATTAGGCGATGTGGCAGGGTTAGGGGCAGCTATTATTGGCTCGTTCTCCAGCCTTTTCTCGGTGCCAGTCGCCCTGTTTGTTGATAGCTTTCTAAACGGTAACCTTATGCCAATTGGCATCGGCTTTTTCGTGTTTTTTGCGTTGTCTTATGTGGCAGTGCGGTTTGCTGAACGCGTTAGAGAGTGCGGCGCGTAGGCATAAAAAAGCCCGACCAAAATGGTCGGGCAAAAGGGCTTATTAAAAGCACCTAACGACAGAAACTGTCCTAACCACTGCCTTACACTATGGCTTTCATGTCAGTCATGTAGCCACGCAGGGTTGTTCCTACTGATTCCACACCGTGTGAGCGGATGGCATCGTTAACTTCAACAAGGCGTTTGTTCTCTACTTGATTAGAAGTAGCAGGCAAACCTTTACCTATCACTGAAGTATCGATAGTAGGCATAAAGCTTTCACGCAAAATTGGAATGGCTGCGTTTGCAAACAAGTAGTTTCCATATTCTGCAGTATCTGAGATAACCACGTTCATTTCGTACAAACGCTTACGTGCGATGGTATTTGAAATAAGTGGGGTTTCATGCAGTGATTCGTAATAAGCCGACTCAGGTAAAATGCCTGCTTCAACCATGACGTCGAAGGCAACTTCAACACCGCATTTGATCATCGCAACAAGTAGAATGCCGTGGTCGAAAAACTCTTGTTCACTAATTTTACCTTCGTAAGTTGGCGCGTTCTCAAAAGCCGTTTCACCGGTTTCTTCGCGCCACTTAAGTAGGTTTGCATCACCGTTTGCCCAATCTTCCATCATCGTGCGAGAGAATTCGCCGCTAATGATATCGTCTTGGTGTTTTTCAAACAAAGGACGCAGTAATTCGGTTAGCTGGTCTGAAAGCTCTGCGGCTTTCAACTTCGCTGGGTTCGACAGACGGTCCATCATGTTAGTAACGCCGCCAATCTTCAGTGCTTCAGTAATGGCTTCTAGCCCATACTGAATAAGTGCACCGGCGTAGCCTGCATCAATACCGTCATCAACCATTTTCTCAAAAGCGAGTACTGCTGCAACTTGCTGCATACCGCACAAAATAGTTTGCTCACCCATCAGGTCAGACTTAACTTCAGCAACAAACGATGACTCTAATACACCTGCTCTGTCGCCGCCGGTGGCACTAGCCAGTGCCTTTGCGGTATCCCAACCTTTACCTTGCGGATCGTTTTCAGGGTGAACCGCAATGAGTGTTGGAACACCAAAGCCACGCTTATATTCTTCGCGTACTTCAGAGCCAGGGCTTTTCGGAGCGCACATGACAACAGTAATATCGTCACGAATTTGCTGGCCTTCTTCAACGATATTAAAACCGTGAGAATAGCTTAGTGTGGCGCCTTCTTTCATTAACGGCATGACCGCTTCTACAACGCTAGCATGCTGCTTATCAGGTGTTAGGTTATAAACTAAGTCGGCATCAGGAATTAAGTCTTGGTAAGTACCAACAGTGAAATCGTTACCCGATGCGCGTTTGTAAGAGTCACGCTGCTCATCGATGGCTGCTTGACGCAGTGCATAAGACACGTCTAAGCCTGAATCACGCATGTTTAAGCCTTGGTTAAGACCTTGCGCACCGCAACCCACGATCACAATTTTCTTGCCTTTAAGGAACTGACAACCGTCAGCGAATTCATCGCGTGCCATGAAGCGACAGCGGCCAAGCTGATCTAACTGCTGGCGAAGTGATAGGGTATTGAAATAATTAGCCATAAAAATTTCCGAACAACATTCATTTTTGTCAATATCAAACACCACCTTGGTGCTGACAGACCTCGTCTATGACGACTTGCTGTGAAGACTAAAAGATTTCTTTTGTTTTGGAAAATGATATATTTGCAAGATAATATTGCAAATAATGAAACGTTATGGATTTTCGCAGTTTACAACTCTTCAATCATTTGGCCACCAGCTTACATTTTGGTGATACAGCCGAGGCCATGTATGTCTCTCCTTCCACGCTAAGTCGCGTTATTCAAAGGCTGGAAGACGACTTAGGCTGCACCTTGTTTAAGCGCGATAACAGAAAAGTAGCCCTAACTCACAGTGGCCACAAGTTGCTGTCATTTTCAAAACAAGCCTTAAAAGAATGGCAGCAGCTGAAGATTGATTTAAAGGCAGACAGCGACGCACTGCAGGGTGAGATAAGTGTTTTTTGCTCGGTAACCGCCAGTCAAAGCCACTTGCCAAGCATGTTACGACAGTTTAGAGAGCAGCACCCAGGCGTTGATATTCGACTGATTACGGGCGACCCTGCATTGGCAATTGAGAAGGTAAAAAGCAAGCAGTGTGACCTGTCTATCGCTATTTATACGCCTGACATGCCTACCGACCTTCACTTTTCAGCCCTTGACGATGTTCCCCTGGTGCTCATTGCACCTCGTGAATGGCGATTAACCCAATTGAGCCAGTTAGATTGGACAAAGCATAAGGTGATCATGCCCGAAACCGGGCCTACCCGACGAACCGCGTATCACTGGTTTGCAGAGCATGGCATTCGCCCTAACGTTTACGCCTATGTAGGCGGTAATGAAGCCATTGTGAGTATGGTGGCATTGGAATGCGGAGTAGGCTTTGTGCCTAAAGTTGTGCTAGATCATTCCAGTATGGCCAGCGCAGTAACGCAAATTCAGGTAGATGATATAGAGCCTTACGCTCTTGGATTATGCTGTCTTCAAAATAAGCAGCATGAGCCATTAGTCGACGCTTTCTTAAAATTAGATGTGCGCAACTAATGCTTTAGTTAGTACCTATTTACTACCTATTGATGTGACAAAAACAGAAGCTAACTTTCTAGCTTTTTAACAGCTACTTAGTTGTTTAATTAAGTTATCGAGGGCGCGATACCCTAAAGCTTCACTAATATGCGCCCGGCTTACGGCCTCTTCGCGGTGCAAATCAGCAATGGTTCTCGCTACTTTTAACGTGCGATGAAACACCCGCATCGATAAGTTGAGCTGTTTTGCTGCCGCCTTTAAAAAGCGGAGATCGCCCTCGCTTACCTTACATATAGCCGCTAACTCACCTGCGCTTAAGGCTGCGTTTGGCTTTCCCTGCCTCATTAGCTGAATATGGCGCGTGTCGGCGACTTCTTGTCTAATCCTGTGCATTGAATCGTCAGCGCTGGGCTTTGCGATAGGCAAATCGTAATCGGGCAGTCTGGGTACCTCAACTTGAATATCTATTCTATCGAGTAAGGGGCCAGACAACCTGTTTAAGTAATTAAGCTGTTGTTGAGGAGAAAGGCGATTGTCGTCGATATCACCTGTGGGACTGGGATTCATTGCGGCAATCAGCTGAAAGTTTGCTGGGTACGTAGCACTGCCAGACGCCCTAGAAATATGCACGTCGCCTGTTTCTAATGGTTCTCGCAATACGTCTAATGCTTTTCTGCCAAATTCAGGTAATTCATCCAAAAACAATATGCCGTTATGGGCTAAGGATATTTCCCCGGGTACCGGGTTTGAACCGCCCCCAGTAAGGGCAATGGCAGAGCTTGTGTGATGGGGTGAGCGTAAATGGCGATGCATAAATTTTTCAGCATTAAGCGTTTCGCCTTTTACCGAATAGACAGAGGCAACCTCTAAGGCCTCTTCTTCAGTGAGCGGAGGCAGCAGGGCAAGCATACGGCTGGCCAGCAAGCTTTTTCCTGTACCCGGAGGCCCAACCATCAGTAAATTATGTGCGCCACTTGCCGCAATAATCAGTGCGCGTTTTGCCTGTTCTTGCCCAATGATATCGTCCCACCCTACGTCACTGTTACACGCAGAAGTAGGCGTGAATGGTTGGCCAGAGGAGAGCTTTTTATGGCCACTTAGGTGCTCAAAAACAGAGAGTAAGTCAAAAGCCGGCAGTCGAGCAGCGTGGGAGACCAGCGCCGCTTCAATATCATTATCGCCCGGGTAAATAAGCGGTATATCTTCGTTTGCGGCGGCTATAACCACGGGTATCAGGCCGCCAACAGGCTTTATGTCGCCATTAAGCGCAAGTTCGCCTACAAAGGCAATATTAAGTAAGCTCGTGTCAGGTAAGTAACCGGCTGCAACCAATATACCCATTGCAATGGGCAGGTCGAACCGCCCTCCAAACTTGGGAATATCGGCGGGGGCTAAATTAACGGTGATCCGTTTAGCAGGAAAATCGAAGCCACTATTGATGAGCGCGCTTCTTACTCGCTCCCGTGCCTCTTTTACGCTTGTTTCTGCCATGCCTACCAGCTGAAAGGCAGGAAGGCCGTTTGCCAAGTGAACTTCAACGGAAATCTCGGGTGCAGAAAGCCCCTGTCCTGCGAAGGTTTTAACAACGGCCATACTCATATATTTACCCCAGTACTGTCTTACTGCCTCTTGGTGGGTAAACAATGTAAATGAGGGAGCAGCCTTACGTAACTGTACAAGGGGCGTGTTGATCTAGCTCTGTTCGCTGTAAAATACCGGCAACTGCCAATGCCACCGCAAGCTGCCTAGGCGCAATAGCACTGTGGTTATCAGTGCAGCAATACCGCACCACTGTGTTGCAAGGTCGAAATACAGGCCAACGCCATAGGCAAAACCACCAGCAATACATGTCATCGCGTACAGTTCACCGTTTAACACTAGCGGTACTTCTCGGCAGATTACATCTCGCAGAAGGCCACCGAACACTCCGGTTATTGTTCCCATGGCAACGGCAACCGCAATGCCAGTATCATTTGCCAAGGCTTTCTCAATACCCACTACGTTAAATAGCGCCAAGCCGAAGGCATCGGCAATTAATAGGTAATGAAAAGGAAATCGGGGGCTTATGCGCAGCCACAAAATGGGAATAAAAGCGGCAACAAGGGTGGTATATAGGTAATCGGTATCAGCAATCCAAAACACGGGCACGTCTAGCATCACATCGCGCAGTGTGCCGCCACCAATGGCTGTTGCGCTAGCCAACACGATGACGCCAAATCCGTCCATGCGCTTTTGATAGGCCATTAAGGTACCAGAAATCGCACATACCGCTACACCAGCAAGGTTTAGCCAATGAAACCAATCAAACATCTATACCCGCCCTGTATCTGAAAGTTACTATTTGTGAAAATGACTATTAATAGCCGTTTAAACCGCAAAATACTTGATTCAATATTGGGTTTTATGATATTTCTTTGCGCACACTGTACGTACATAAATTCAGCGAGACAAAATCTCGACCTGCAGCGGCCACTGCAAGTGTATGTATAAAGCACGTTATAGTGTAGGACAAGGGTCGCCATAACCCTAACCGAACAACTTTTCATTTAGTGCGCGTGTCATGCAGACGCATTTACTTAGAAAGAGTACCTGCAGCTAGACACACAGCATGTCAATTATACCATTAAAAACAACACCACAATGGTAAGTTTTGAACAGCCTTTTCTGTCGCAACGGCGAAGAGTATTGCGCTACATTCATGCTGATTCAGCACATGATGTTTTAGCGCCACTGGATTCTTTCGCTAACTAATTTCTGATGTTGCTGGTATTTACGCATGGGTTGACTATGGTCGACTAGGTGTCCCTCAAAATGGGTGCCTTAGCCTAGATGCGAGACCAGCAACAGCAATAAAACACATTTAGCAGGTAACGGTATCTGCTAACTTTTATTTATTCGTTTGACTATATCAACGGGAGGGATTTATGCCCAAGTTACGTTCTGCAACCACCACGCAAGGCAGAAATATGGCTGGAGCTCGCGCGCTCTGGCGTGCCACAGGTATGAAAGACTCTGACTTTGGAAAGCCTATTGTTGCTATCGCCAACTCATTTACCCAATTTGTTCCAGGGCATGTACACCTTAAAGATATGGGGCAGTTGGTTGCTCGCAGTGTTGAGGCCGCAGGTGGTGTAGCCAAAGAATTTAACACCATCGCAGTAGATGACGGTATTGCCATGGGCCACAGCGGAATGCTTTACAGCCTTCCATCGCGAGAAATTATCGCCGACGGTGTGGAATACATGGTTAACGCACACTGTGCAGACGCTATTGTTTGTATCTCAAACTGCGACAAAATTACGCCGGGAATGCTAATGGCGTCAATGCGCCTAAATGTACCTGTTGTGTTTGTATCGGGCGGGCCTATGGAAGCCGGCAAAACCAAACTGTCTGATCAACTTATTAAACTTGATTTGGTCGATGCCATGGTGGCCGCCGCTGACGACAAAATAAGCGATGCGGACTCAGATGAAATAGAGCGTTCAGCATGCCCTACCTGTGGTTCTTGCTCGGGTATGTTTACGGCAAACTCAATGAACTGCCTAACGGAAGCGCTAGGGCTGTCGTTGCCGGGTAATGGCTCTATGCTGGCAACCCATGCCGATCGTGAAGGGTTGTTTAAAAAAGCGGGTGAGCAAATAGTCGAGTTGTGTAAGCGTTACTACGGCGATAACGATGAGAGCGTATTGCCGCGTAATATTGCTAATTTCAGCGCCTTCGAAAATGCCATGAGTCTCGATATCGCCATGGGCGGTTCGACGAACACAATATTGCACCTTCTTGCGGCTGCAATGGAAGGCGAAGTGCCATTTACGATGGATGATATAGACAGGCTGTCTCGCAAAGTACCTCATTTATGCAAGGTAGCGCCTGCTACCCCGCAATATCATATGGAAGACGTGCACCGCGCTGGTGGTGTTATCGGCATTCTCAACGAATTAAATAAAGCCGGCTTACTGAACAAAGATACTAACCACGTTCTGGGTAAGCCGCTTACCGATGTTATTAGCGACTGGGATATTACTAACCCTGAGAATAAAAAAGCCATCGAGTTTTTCCGTGCCGGGCCGGCAGGTATTCGTACCACTAAAGCATTCAGTCAAAGCTGCCGCTGGGACGAAGCTGATGCAGACAGGGAAAATGGCTGCATTCGTTCAATCGAAAATGCGTTTAGCCAAGAGGGTGGCCTTGCGGTGCTTTACGGTAATGTGGCTGAAAACGGCTGTATTGTAAAAACCGCTGGCGTGGATGAATCTATACTGACGTTTGACGGCACTGCACGTATTTACGAAAGCCAAGATGACGCGGTTGCGGGCATTTTAGGCGATGAAGTCAAAGCGGGCGACGTGGTATTCATACGTTACGAAGGTCCTCGTGGCGGACCGGGTATGCAAGAAATGTTGTATCCAACGTCTTACCTCAAATCTAAAGGGCTTGGCAAGCAGTGCGCACTGGTTACCGACGGTCGATTCAGTGGCGGTACTAGCGGCTTGTCTATCGGTCACTGTTCGCCTGAAGCCGCTAGCGGTGGTGGTATTGCTTTGGTTGAGCATGGCGACAAAATCAAAATTGATATTCCTAATCGCACCATCAATATTGAGATAAGCGATGAAGCCCTAGCTGAGCGTCGCGCGAAAATGGAAGCAAGCGATAAACCGTGGCGTCCAAAAGATCGCGTTCGCGAAGTGTCCACATCGCTTAAAACATTTGCGGCTCTTGCCACAAGTGCAGATAAAGGTGCTGTTCGAGACGTGACGAAATTGGAAGGGTTATGAGTGTAAGCGATCACGAGTATCTAAAGAAAATTTTGTTGGCGCCGGTATATGATGTTGCCGTGGCCAGCGAGTTGTCTTATATGTCTTTGCTATCGGCCGAGTTGGGCAACAACATCTTTTTAAAGCGCGAAGATCAGCAGCCAGTAAAAAGCTTCAAGCTTCGCGGGGCGTACAACCGAATTCACTCTCTTTCTCAAGCGCAGCTTGAGGCGGGCGTAATAGGTGCATCGGCGGGTAATCATGCGCAAGGCCTTGCGTATAGCGCCAAAATGAAAGGTATTAAGGCCACTATCGTCATGCCTGAAACCACGCCTGACATTAAAATAGACGCGGTACGTCGCTTTGGTGGTGAGAATGTAGAGGTCGTGCTGCACGGCACGAGTTTTGACCAAGCCAGTGGTCATGCAAAATCCCTATGCCAGGACTTTGGCTATACATTTGTTCCTCCTTTTGACGATCCTGATGTAATTGCAGGTCAAGGCACGGTAGCTCGTGAATTACTAGAGCAAAACCCGAACCTCGATATCCTATTTGTAGCCGTTGGTGGCGGAGGGTTGGCCGCGGGTATTTCTGTGTATCTGAAGCAGCTTAAACCCAGCATTAAAATTGTTGCCGTAGAATCGGAAGAGTCAGCCTGCTTTATTAAAGCTAAAGCGGCGGGTGAGCCAACTGAACTGGATAGCGTAGGCATTTTTGCTGATGGTGTGGCGGTAAAAGTCATGGGTCAGGAGACCTTCAGACTGTGTAATCGCCTAATCGATGAAACTATTACGGTATCAAACGACGAAATATGCGGCGCTATTAAGGATATTTTTGACGATACCCGCGTTATTGCTGAACCAGCTGGAGCGTTATCGGTTGCTGCTATTCGAAAATATGCCAAAGAGCACAAGCTACAAGGAAAATCCTTAGGCGGCATTTTGTGTGGCGCTAACATCAATTTCCACACGTTGCGCTATGTGTCTGAACGCTGTGAATTAGGCGAGCAGAAAGAAGCCGTGTTTGCGGTAAAAATTCCAGAGACAAAAGGTGCGTTTAAGCAGTTCTGTGAGTGCGTTGGCGCTAAAGCGATAACCGAATTCAACTATCGCTATGCCAGTGAAAATGAAGCGCATATTTTTGTAGGCGTAAAGCTCAAGGGAGGACAGCAAGAATTTGCTGCGCTTCAATCGGACTTAGAAAATAGAGGTTACGATTGCTTTAACCTAACGGATAACGAGTTAGCGAAGCTGCATGTTCGTCATATGGTAGGGGGAAGACCGCCTAGCATACTTAACGAACAGGTATTTAGTTTTGAATTTCCAGAGCGTCCCGGGGCCTTGTTAAACTTCCTAAACACACTAGGTGAGCAGTGGAACATTACCTTGTTCCACTATCGTAACCACGGGGCTGCTGAAGGGCTTGTGTTAGTTGGCTTTGACATATTGCCAGAAAGCCGTGAAGCCTTTAATCAACACGTGGTAGAGCTTGGTTATAAATTTGAAGAGGTCACGGACAACCCTGCATACCGGTTCTTTTTATCTCAACCTGCTCGCTAGCATTTATTAGCGATACCAGCCAGTTTTTCCTTATACTGCTTCTACGTAAGCTTTAGCTTACCTTGGAGCAGTATAAGGGCCCTCTTTTGTTTTTTATAAAACAGATTGCTGCAAGAATGTGTAGCAAAATCAACTCGCCCTAGTCTTTGTCTGAGTTAAGCGCAACATTTTCAAGGTGCTGCATCATCTCAGGCCAAATGAGCGCCATTACGTCTTCACGAAGGGCTTCGCATTCTTCAGAGTACTTCAAGCTGCCGTCTTTTTCTGAGTCTAACCAGTGGTTTTCTTTTAAGGCACTAATAAAGCTTGATAATACGTTCTTATCATAAAACTCTGGCGAGCTTAGGCCATAAAGAACAGAAAGACGTTCTGCTACTTTTTTACTTTCTCTCTCGAGTGCGCCTCTGCTGATAGACTTTTCTTTATCCAAAATGGTCAGCACAACAGCGTAGCGCTGCAGAGTTTCTTGCATACACCGGCTTAACAGCCATGCAGAATGGAATTGCTTACAGTGTGCGTCAGGAGGAAGTAATTCGTTATCAACCTCGCGCAACAGCCCGCTGCCAATCAATGTTGTGATAAGCGCGTCGGTATGAGCGAGGGCTTCATCTTGAGAAAGGTGAAGGAAAAGCTCTTTTTGCAGCAGTGGATAAAGTGACGCAATAAGCTCAAACACCTTATTCTTGCTGATCCCTTTTTTAGCAAAAACCGATGCCATTATTAGCCCAGGAATGGCGAACAAGTGCAAAATGTTATTGCGGTAGTAAGTTAAGTAAACAGCCGATTTAGGTTGCGGGCTTATTAGTCTGCCGTAATCGTCATCTTGTATGTCAAACCGGCCAAGTTTCAGCGTGTCTTTCAGCAATTCGTCGGCAGACGCCTCGGGAATTGTTGCATCATTACTAAACGGGGCCTGTTTGAACAAGTCGATAAAGTCGCCCATCGCTTGCTTAAGTTCTGCTTCGCTCATGGTTTGCGTTTTTGAAGACAACAGGCACAGCGAGATAAGCGCCATACCGTTAAGCGCCGCTGCTCTGTTAATGCGGGTCATCACATCGTTAGCCAGTTCGTTAACTGCCGGCGTTAACCATGCTGGCTTTTTCTCTGGCTCGGCGTCTCGGCACTCTCGCCAATTTGGAACGTGAGATTCTAAAAACTGATTAAGTTGAATTGGCTCGCCAAAGTTTACGTAGCCATGGCCATAATTTTTAAGCTTTTTGATGGCGGTGAAAACTTGAAGGTTCGATTCCTTTTTCTTTTTAGAGCCTTTCAGCTCATTCAAATAGCTTTTCACTTCCATCACGTTTTCGTAGCCAATGTAAACGGGGACAAGGCTAACCGGGCGATTTACACCTTTCAGCATCGCTTGAATGGTCATTGCCAGCATGCCCGTTTTAGGTGGAATAAGCCTTCCCGTGCGGCTTCGGCCGCCCTCGGGATAGTATTTCACCGAATAGCCTTTATTAAACAATAGCTCTAAGTATTCTCTGAATACGGCAGTGTAAAGTTTATTTCCAGCAAAACTACGTCTTAAGAAAAACGCACCGCAGCGGCGAAATATTTTACCTACTGGCCAGAAGTTTAAGTTAATGCCGGCGGCGATATGCGGTGTCACCATGCCTTCGTGATAAATAACGTAGGTAAGCAAAAGGTAGTCCATATGGCTTCGATGGCAGGGCACATAGATAATTTCGTGTCCATTAGCCGCAAGCTCGCGGATGCGCTCTGCGTGACCCACGCTGATACCGTTATAAATCTTGTTCCAAATTCGGGTAAGGATTCTGTCACCAAAGCGAATTAAGCCTTCACGATAATCCGCAGCCACTTCGGTGATGTAAGACTGCGCCCGCTCTTTGGCTTTCTCGTGTGAGACCTTTTTCGCTCGAGATTCTTCAGCCATTGCACGACGCACGGCATCAGAGCCCAATACGCTGTTGTTGAGCTCTTGTCGCTCTAGCAATGTGGGGCCAGTCATACTTTGGCGTTTGCGGTGAAAGTGAGTGCTCGCTACTCTTACAAGTTTTTGCGCAATGCTTTGATCACTACCGTGCTGATTGGCCATTGTGCGAGCCGAGACGGCTTTTGAATAATTGACAAAGTTATCGCGCCCTAAAAACAAGACAATGAATAACTTTTGGAGCCAGCTTGGTGCCGCTTTGTAAGTGATTAAGTCTCCTAAGCCTGGCTTGCCTTTACCCGGTGTTCTTCCCCAGGTGATAAATACGGGCACTACCTGAAGGTCTAGATTTTCGTGGTCGCGATGTAAATGAAATAAATCAGTAAAGACATCTTCAATGCCAGTACTGTCGCCACCTGAGCGAAAAAGCGGCTGAGTTTTTCTCAAGAATAAGGTGGAAGGGTATTCTCTGCCCGCAAGAGTCAGCGTGTCTGTAGGGCTAGGCAGCCCTAATGCTTGCGTTGACATTCTTAGCGCTAATTGGTCGGTGACCGAGTTAGTCGGTAATAAATAAACAATGGGCTTTTCTTTATCGATCCCTAGCTCGGAGTCGACGTTCACTGGAATACTGTGTGCTTTAACAAGCAACTTAACAGGATAATGAAATACCGATAAAAAGGCTTTTCGCATCCACGACATGAATTCTGTCATCCTATGAAATAAAAACGCAGTTAGTGTATCACAAAACCGGTAATGTCTTCTTTTATGCTGAATTTATGCAGGCGAATCAGAGCGACACTGCGCATTAACGTAAGTGACTGATTAGTAGCATAAGCGATGGTAGCCAATCCTATATAAAGGCTTAAACTTTCATAATGTGCGGTATTGCTCACTATCAAAACTATACACTGCACGCAGAAAAAACGTCCTGGTTAATAACGCTAAACGTCGCGTTATGTTTTAACGGGTATAACGCATGGCCACATTGCAGCGCTCGTAGGCACTTCCGTACTTATCCATTGTTTCTTTGCAGTGCTCAAATCCATTTTTTAAATAAAGGTGAATGGCCGCCTCGCAGCGCTTATTGGTGAGTAAAAATAGGGTGTTGTGAGCGATAGAGGGCGCTAAGGTTAATACATATTGTAATAGCTGCTCGCCTACTTTAAGGCCTCGAACAGTAGAAACCACTCCCATTTTAGTGAGCTCAAAAACGCCTTCCGATTTTTTTGCTAATGCGCAGGCTCCCACCACACCTAGGGTTGGGTGTTTGGCAAACCAGATGTGGCCGCCTTTATTAATAATAAACTCTCTTGGGCGAGAAATAACATCTTCATCAACGGGTTCAAGAACAAACATAGACTCTATCCATTCTCTATTTATCGAATCAAAATAAGGCGATAACTCATCGCTAAAAGGTATAAATTCCAGAGGTAAAGATTGTTCCATCGGTAAAAATTAACTTAATTATGAATAACGCTATGCTAGATAAAAAACGCCATAATGAATAGCATTGTTAGCATCTTTATCACTAGGGCAATTTTTCATTAGGTCATTTTATGATTAGAGCCTTGTCATCAGGAAACGGGGACCTTTACAGTACCGTCAAAGAGATAGGTTTGAAAAATAAGACTTTTGGCTAAAAAATTGTTTTGTAATCATTTTTAAGTTGGCGTTTCATGCATAACTTACTATTTTTATATTAGATTTTACCTACGAGCAAAACACCTTGGACAATAGGCTCTCAACAACCATCGACGCATCGATGCTCAATAGCGAACTTCCGCTCGATTTAGACGATTTAATGACATTATTGGCAGAAGCTTATGATGTGCCCATTGCGTTAATTGGTATTGTTGGTAGGCAAGACGAAGTGATAAAAGCGAGTCATGGCACTGATATCGAGTATATTCCTCGTGAGAATGCGTTTTGTAGTTATGTTGTGGAGTCCGGCGAGCCCCTACTTATTCCCGATGCTACGAAAGATGAGCGCTTTCAACATTCACAAAATGTAATCGACGACAACCATGTCGTATTTTACGCCGGGACACCTATTCATATTGAAGGCGAATCTGTTGGCGCAGTATGCCTTATTGACTCACAGCCAAGGAATATTGGCGAAAAGCACCTCACATTATTAAAGCGAATAGGCTTACTAGTGAGTAAGCATATTGGTCTTTCACGAGAGCATGAAATGCTCAAACGAGAGCACGGCCTAATCGAGAAGTCGCCTATCGTACTTGCGACATGGAATTTCGATACCTCCCTTAAATTAGCGTACATCTCCAAAAACGCACACACAGTCATTGGTGCTGATGCGGCAGATTTATTAGATGGCAAAATTGAGTTCACCGATTTGATGTGCGATGAGTCAGACGCTGACTTTACCTTTGCCATGCAGGCACACATGGAAGGGGTCGAAATCCATGTTTGTAGGCTAAAAATGTCTGTGCCTACTCGCACTATTTGGGTGAGCATGATTTCTACTGCTAGTTTCAACGACAGTGGAAGCCTTTTTTCGGTGCAGGCGTTCTTATTTGATACCAGCGATCAAAAATATGTGGAGGACAAACTCAACGAAACCAATCAGCGAATGCGTCTGCTCTTAGAGGCTTCAGAGCTAGGAACATGGGATTGGAATTTAAAAGCCGATGTGAACCAGGTAAACAGGCGATGGTGTGAAATTGTAGGTATTGATTATGAGTACTACGATACAAGCTATCGATATTCCAGACAGCTTATTCATCCAGCTGACCTCGTGCAATTTGAACAACACCTCGATGAACATTTGCGAGGTGAAACAAGCGTATTTAACACTACGTTTAGAATGAAGCACGCTAATGGTAACTGGGTGTGGGTTGAGTCTTACGGTAAAATTGTTGAAAATGACGTCATGGGAAAACCGCTAAGAGTCGCCGGTATTCACCGTGATATTACGGGAAGAATGGAGAGCGAAATCCATGAAAAGAAAAAAACGCAGCTGCTGCAGTTTATCAATAAAACGCGGGCATCTTATCTAGAAAGCAATGATCTTACACTGGCCTGTCAAACCGTACTCCCCGAGTTAATTGAGCTATCAGACAGTCAGTTTGCTTTTATTGCACAAATGCAGGATAAAGACAGTGAGCCAAAACTCTTTATTCATGCCATTTCAGACATTGTGTGGGACAGTTCTAGCTTTACGCAATACGCAGAGTATAAAAAGCGAAACCTGTACTTCACAAGTTTTGATAATTTGTTTGGCAAAGTTATTACAACCGGTGATGTGATTATTAGCAACACCCCCAAAACTCATCCCGCCTCAAGAGGCACCCCTAAAGGCCACCCTCGTATTAACCGCTTCCTTGGGCTTCCTATTAAGATAAAAGATGAAGTTGTGGGTATGATTGGCTTAGCTAACAAGTTTGAATTTTACAAAGCGTCAGATGCAGCGTTTTTCCAGCCGTTTTTAGATGCATTAGCAGGTTTATTTTATGCGGTTGATTTGGAAACCGCACGGGCAGAAGCTGAAGAAAAACTGCGTATGCTTGCGATGACCGACCCCCTTACCGGCTTGTTAAACAGACGAGCTTTCTTAGATGAATGTAATCTCATCTCCCGAACTCACCAGCAAGTTGCCATAGCCATTATCGACATAGATTACTTCAAGAGTGTCAACGATACCTACGGGCACGATGCTGGCGACTATGCATTAAAGGAGGTTGCATCACTCACTCGCTCTTTTTGCAGCGAGCACGGTGTTGTGGCTAGGTTAGGCGGTGAAGAATTCGCCATTGTGTTAGTGAACAAATCCCCTAATGAAGTAAACAGCACCTTTGAGAGTCTTCGGGAGGCTATAAACGCTGCGCAACTTGTTTACAAAGACGATCGAATCAATATTACTATCAGCACGGGGGTTAGCTATACGTCAGACTGCTTCGATATCGATTTTAGTACCTACTTGTCGGTGGCCGATCAGGCTCTGTACGAGGCTAAGTCAAGTGGTAGAAACCGCACCTGCTGGCAGCCTGGTATACTTTAACTTCATATTTGATAGCGATAGTCGCTTTTTTTGTTTGTGACAGCGTGTCTGCGCTTGTCATTTATGTTTAGGTGTATATACTTACAGGAACTGTATAGACAGACAGGTCTTTTATGCGCCCACTCACAGCTCGACAAACTGAAGTTTTAGAACTTATAAAATCAAACATGCAAGAAACGGGAATGCCGCCTACGCGTGCAGAAATAGCCCGTCACCTAGGTTTTAGGTCTGCTAATGCTGCTGAAGAACATCTTAAGGCACTTGCGCGTAAAGGCGTTATTGAAATTTTGCCAGGAACGTCTCGCGGTATCAAACTGACTGTTCCTATTGAAGAAGAAGTGGTTGAAGAGGAAGGATTACCGTTAATTGGTAGAGTCGCCGCTGGTGAACCTATTCTTGCTCAAGAACACGTAGAGTCGCACTATAAAGTGGATCCTGCTCTATTCCAGCCTCACGCAGACTTTTTGCTTCGCGTAAACGGTATGAGTATGAAAGACATTGGTATACTCGATGGCGACTTACTAGCAGTACATCGCACTACCGATGTACATAACGGCCAAGTTGTAGTAGCAAGGGTTGACGAAGACGTGACGGTGAAGCGCTTAGAAAGACGCGGTAGAGAAGTATTACTTCATGCTGAAAACGATGAGTTTTCGCCTATTAAAGTCGACTTGGCAAACGAGCCGTTTGCCATTGAAGGTATTGCCGTTGGCGTTATTCGAAACGCCGACTGGATGTAGCCTTTTATGACGTTATTATGAAAGCGGCTCAATAGCCGCTTTTTTTTGCACTTAAGTTTGTTGATATGCTTAATAAAACCACTATTAGCTAAGACTTTCAGTGCTTATAAATATCATTAATACACTTCTATATCTGATAAAAATCCACGCACGCTTTCTATCTAATATTAGTAAGATATTACATATTATATTGCCTTGACTTTGTGTGAAATTTGTTCAATTTTTCACGGTTAATGATTGATTTTTAGAAACTAAATGTTGTTTTCCGTTACTAGAGAATTAGTGTAGTTTTCACTGCAAATAACCTGACTATCCCCTGATTTACCTCGCTTTACACTGCATCACAAAACCCACTGCTCAAACTGCGTTAGATTAAATTTTAACTGTCTCATTAAATTTTTAACAGAAAAGACTAGACGGAACGCCATTATTGCGCAATTCTTATACAAGCTTTAACAAAATAATAACAATGACTTTGAATTCAATTTACAAATCGATGTATTGAGTTAATCGTTCACAAACCACTTGGTAGAGACTGCGCATAACAACATTTGGCGTTAATGGTTCTACCATTACGGAGGTGCTGAGTGAAATCACTAAAGACCGCAACTGCAAAATGGTGTGCAAGTGTACCATTTTTGTTTTTTTCTCAATTCCTTTTTGCGCAAGAGGCGGCTGAAGAATTGTCTTCGCTTAACCTTAGACGGGGCGCTACCGATATAAGTGGCCAGGTGTACGACCTGCACATGCTTATGTTCTTTATTTGTGTAGCCATCGCTGTAGTTGTGTTTGGCGTTATGTTTGCCTCCATGTACCTGCACAGAAAATCCCGTGGCGCAAAGCCTGCGAATTTCCACGAAAATGTGAAAGTGGAAATTGCATGGACAGTGGTTCCATTCCTCATCCTAATCTTTATGGCCGTGCCTGCAGCTAATACGCTTATTGCCATGGAAGATACATCTGAAGCTGACATGACCGTGCTAGTCACAGGGTCGCAGTGGAAATGGCACTACAAGTATATGGACAGCGACGTTGAGTATTACTCCTTACTTGCTACTCAGCGCGAACAAATTCAAAACAAATTCACAAAAACCGACAATTATTTATTAGAAGTCGATCGTCCTCTGGTTATACCCACAGGGCAGAAGGTGCGGTTTTTGATCACGTCAGATGATGTTATTCACTCGTGGTGGGTACCTGATTTTGCCGTTAAAAAAGATGCTAACCCTGGCTTCATCAACGAAGCATGGGCAAAGGTGAATGAGCCTGGCGTATATCGAGGCCAGTGTGCAGAGCTGTGCGGTAAAGATCATGGGTATATGCCAATAGTGGTTATTGCAAAAGAGCCAGCGGAATTTGACGCATGGATGGGCGGGCAAGAAGAGCGCGTCCGCCAAGCAAAAGAAGAAGAACAACGTCTATTATCAATGAATATGTCGATGGATGAACTGATGACAGAGGGCGAGCGTGTATACAACGCAACATGCGCGGCGTGTCATATGCCAAATGGCGAAGGTTTACCGGGCGTTTTCCCTGCGCTTAAAGGCAGTAAGATGGCATTGGAAGATCAGCAAGGGCACATTGAAATAGTGCTTCATGGTAAGGCCGGAACGGCGATGCAGTCGTTCAGCAAAATGCTAAGCCTAAAAGAAATTGCAGCGGTTGTTACTTATGAGCGAAATGCATGGGGTAATAACACCGGCGACATGGTTCAGGCTAAAGATGTCAACGCCGCAGCATCAGGAAACTAGGAGCGAGTTATGAGTAAAGCAACTGAAGTAATTTCGCCAGATACCTCTGTGCATCACGATGAGCATGAGCACCACGACCATATACCTAAGGGCATTACGCGGTGGCTGTTTACAACGAATCACAAAGATATAGGTACATTGTACCTATGGTTTGCCTTCATCATGTTTTTGGTGGGCGGCGCCATGGCAATGGTTATCCGTGCGGAGCTTTTCCAACCCGGACTGCAAATTGTCGAACCAAACTTCTTTAACCAGATGACCACGGTTCACGGACTAATCATGGTATTTGGTGCCGTAATGCCGGCGTTCACAGGTTTGGCTAACTGGCTAATACCAATGATGATAGGCGCGCCAGACATGGCGCTCCCCAGAATGAACAACTGGAGTTTTTGGATCCTGCCTGGGGCGTTCTTAATTCTACTTAGCTCGTTATTCATGGAAGGTGGCGGTCCGGCATTTGGTTGGACTTTCTATGCTCCGCTATCAACAACGTACAGTGGTGATTCTACCGCGCTGTTTGTGTTCTCTGTTCATATCATGGGTATCTCTTCAATAATGGGAGCGATAAACGTTATCGTCACCATATTTAATATGCGTGCCCCAGGTATGACGTGGATGAAAATGCCTTTGTTCGTATGGACATGGTTGATTACTGCGTTCTTGCTTATCGCCGTTATGCCTGTACTAGCCGGTGCGGTGACAATGGTTCTGACGGACAAGTTTTTTGGTACGAGCTTCTTCGATGCCGCCGGTGGCGGAGACCCGGTTATGTTCCAGCATATTTTCTGGTTCTTCGGTCATCCGGAAGTGTACATAATGATATTGCCCGCATTTGGTATTATTTCTCAAATTGTGCCAACGTTTTCTCGAAAACCGCTGTTTGGTTACGCCTCTATGGTATACGCAACGGCTTCGATTGCACTGCTGTCTTTCGTAGTGTGGGCTCACCATATGTTTACAACGGGTATGCCGGTGTACATGGAAATGTTCTTTATGTTCGCCACCATGCTTATCTCTGTGCCGACGGGGGTGAAAGTATTCAACTGGGTAGCCACGATGTGGCGAGGCTCGCTGACATTTGAAATGCCAATGATGTTCGCCATTGCGTTTATTGTGCTATTCACTATTGGCGGCTTATCGGGCCTCATGCTGGCGATAACACCTGTTGATTTCCAATACCATGACACTTACTTCGTGGTTGCGCATTTCCATTATGTCTTGGTTACTGGCGCGGTCTTTTCCATTATGGCGGCGGTGTACTACTGGCTGCCGAAGTGGACGGGCAAGATGTACAACACCACGTTGGCGAAATGGCATTTCTGGTGCTCGTTAGTATCGGTAAATGTGCTGTTTTTCCCCATGCACTTTGTTGGATTGGCAGGTATGCCACGCCGAATCCCAGACTATGCACTTCAGTTTGCCGACTTTAATAAGTGGATCAGCCTAGGCGGTTTTGCCTTCGGTTTATCACAACTTATTTTCTTAGCACTATTGATTAAAGCGTGTAAGAAGCAAGGTGAGCCAGTATCGGCCCAGGTGTGGGACGGTGCAGAAGGACTCGAGTGGGAAATACCTTCTCCAGCCCCTTACCACACATTTGAAACACCCCCACTAGTGAAGTAAGTGAGTATTGGGCTTAGTGGTGCAAGGGGGCGACATGTTTTACTCCCCTTGCCCACCAAGTGATTCAGGTCTCAAACGGAGGCAAAGTGTATGACGCAAGCAAGTGCAAACAATAAAATGGTCGTGAAATTAATCGCCATTGTTATTGGTATGTTTGGATTCGGCTTTGCTTTAGTACCACTTTACGATGTGTTTTGTGATATTGCAGGCATCAACGGGAAAACAGAGGGAACCGCGGCGGTTTATCAATCGGTAGAGATTGATGAAAGCAGAGAAATTACCGTTGAGTTTATCACTCGCACGAACACCGGAATGCCGTGGGAGTTTCGAGCAGAAACTAAGCGAATCAAAGTACACCCAGGCGAATTGAACACAGTGTCTTTTTACGTTCGCAATCCAGCGTCAAGCAATATCATTGCTCAGGCAATACCGTCGGTATCGCCTGGCACTGCCGCTATTTATCTTAACAAAACAGAATGCTTTTGCTTTAACCAACAGCCTTTGCAGGCTGGAGCAGAAGCCTATATGCCTATGCAGTTTTACGTAGATCCACAGCTTCCAGAAGAAATAACGTTTTTTACATTGCAGTACACACTCTATGACGTCACCGCGAGAGCAAGTGACCTAACAACTAAACCGAATCCTTTTATGGAACCGTCCGCACAAAGCGGCGAATAGCCCGTTAAGGATAAGGAGATAATGATGCAGCAAGAATATCAAAAATATTATGTACCCGCGCAAAGTCCGTGGCCCATTGTAGGAGCGATTGCACTGTTTTTAATTGCAGTCGGGGCCGGTAACTTTGTGGTTGAAGCAACGAAGGGCGAAAGCGGTTACGGCAGCTATATACTGCTTGCCGGTATTGTCGTTTTACTTGTCATGCTGGTGGGATGGTTTAAGAACCAAATTGACGAATCGATGGCGGGCTTGTACAGCGACCAGTTAGGTCGTTCATATCGACAGGGAATGAGTTGGTTCATCTTCTCTGAAGTGATGTTTTTTGGCGCATTTTTTGGTGCGTTGTATTACGCCCGATTTATTGCAGTACCTTGGCTTGGCGGTGATTCTAACAACGCCATGACCAATGAAGTACTGTGGCCTGGGTTTGAAGCTATGTGGCCATTGGTAAGCACACCTGGCGGCATATCTACCCAAGAAATGAGCCCAGGTGGCCTGCCTACCATTAATACCATTATTCTGCTTATCTCATCGGTAACGCTGCACTTTGCACACGTGGGGCTAGAGCAGAACAAGCGCAAGCAACTTACCGTTATGCTGGGTATTACCATTTTGCTTGGCTGCGGGTTCTTGTTTCTACAGGTTGAAGAATATATCCATGCCTACCGCGACCTAGGGTTAACCCTGCAATCGGGCATTTACGGCAACACCTTCTTTATGCTCACCGGGTTTCACGGCATGCACGTTACCCTTGGCACCATTATTCTTATTGTGATGTTTTTTAGAGTATTGAAAGGTCATTTTACGCCTAAAGAGCACTTTGCCTTCCAAGCGGGAAGTTGGTATTGGCACTTCGTTGATGTGGTGTGGGTAATGTTGTTCATTTTCGTTTACGTGCTGTAGGAGGGATTGAGCGCTGCAGCGCCTTAACGTGTATGCCTATGGAAATGGCAACGATAATGAAAACGAAAGAAAGCGCCAAACCTCAGTAAGGCCGGGGGTTTGGCGAAATGACTCCGGTACTAATGGCAATTAGTATTAGCACAACAATGATGACAGAGGTGAAAACCCGTCGACCTATATATTTGCTCATTGGCCCGTCTTTCGGATCGTTTTTCATCATCACGCGCATGGCCATGAAAAGATTAACAATCATAAACAGTACCAGAGCGACAAGAATTATTTTTATTAACATAACCATCTCTTCTTTTATTATTTGTTTTGGTTGGAGCTGTTAAACATGTCACAACGTTCACAGTTTTTAATTCCCTGGTTACTCACCGCACTTAGTGTTGCGGCGATGTGCGGCCTTGGATTTTGGCAACTGGAACGCATGGTGGAAAAACAGCAACGTTTAGCTAGCATAGCGCAAAAGCAAAGCAATGAAAGCCTCTCGTTAATTGATGCCCTATCACAAGAAGACCCTAGAGATATCTCCATTAACTTTGTGGGAACGCCAGACAGTACGCGCCCCCTATTGCTTGATAATCAAATTCACGAACAGCAGGTTGGCTTCGATGTATTCGCCCCTGTGTCAACGAATGCGGGTTGGATTTTGGTGAATTATGGTTGGGTAGCAGCCCCTGACCTTCAGCGCACTATTCCTGAAGTAAACTTGCCTAACGGTAACAAGGAATTTGAGGGGGTCATCACCGTACCCGGCAGTAACCCCCTTATCACAGAAACGAATGTTAATTTTTCTCAGTTTCCCGCACTTATTCAACAGGTAGCATTTGCGTCGTTAAGTCAGAGTTTAAACATCAAACTTCTTCCTTACGTTGTAGAGCTTACTTCACAAGACTCGGCTTTTGTTCGCGATTATAAGCCGGTAGTTATGCCTCCAGAAAAACACTTAGGGTATGCGGTGCAATGGTTCGGTTTAGCCATTGCAGCAGCTGCAATAGGTGGGTTTGCAATCAGTAAAAAAGGACGTATTCATGAGTAATACAACATCCAAAAAAACACTAATAATTATGGTCGCTGTATTTGTGCTCCCCGTGGTGTTAGCAAAACTCGCCCTAGAAAACGATTGGTTTAACAAAGCCTCAACGAATAAGGGCGCACTGCTTGAACCCACTATCAATTTAACGACCTTGCTAGAAGGCAGTTTACCCACGTGGCGGCTTTTGTACGTCATGCCCGCGCAGTGCGATTCGCGCTGTGAAAATGCACTTTTCAGTATTAATCAAGTGTGGCTAGCGCTCGGCAAAGAGTCTGACCGCGCCCAAGCATTAGTGTTGGCTACACCAACGAGTGACGCTAACGCACTGGCTTCTCTTGTGGATTATCCCAACGTTGCCACGCTGTCGGTAGATGATATCGCGCAACTCGCGTCTCAAAGTGTGTACGTGGTAGATACGCTTAATAACGCCATGCTTTTTTATCAAATTAGCGACGACAAAGAAGAAGCGGTGATGGAAAGTCGCAATATGTTAGCCGATATCAAAAAACTGCTTAAATTGTCTCGCATAGGGTGATAGTTATGAAAAAGCTCACGTTATTCAGTCTCTTTTTAGCCGCAGTCGTCATTATTTTTGGGGCATACACTCGCCTTACCGACGCTGGTTTGGGCTGTCCAGATTGGCCCGGCTGTTACGGCAATCTGACGGTGCCCCTGAGTGATGATAAAGTGAATGCGGCGAATGCCGCTTACCCAGAAAGGCCGGTAGAAGCCTTCAAGGCATGGAACGAAATGATACACCGTTATTTTGCCGGCACCTTAGGTTTGTGCATTGCCGCCATTGCGTTTATCGCTTTTAGGCAGCGCAAGCAAGGCACCCCTTTTAAACTGCCTTTACTGCTGTTGGGGCTTGTTACCTTTCAAGCTGCACTCGGTATGTGGACAGTCACTCTTAATTTGTTGCCAGTGGTTGTTATGGGCCACTTATTAGGCGGTTTCAGCGTTCTTTCCTGTTTGTTTCTTTTGTATTTACGACTGCGAGAAGCCGACACTAGCAGCAACTCAGTGTCACAAAGCTCAGTTTCACAAGAGCCAGTTTCTAAGGACTCAGCTGAGCCAGTCGCATCGCCTTCAGTGGCCGGCCTTTCACGGATGAAAACTTTCGCATTGTTTGGTGTGGGTGTGCTTGTGATTCAAATTGCACTTGGAGGTTGGACATCAGCGAACTACGCCGCATTGGCGTGCACTGATATGCCTGTTTGTGAAGAAGGCTGGCAAAGTCGACTTGATTTTGCAGGCGCATTCAGTGTTCCAGAAGCAGAGAACTATGAGTTTGGCGCACATGATTACGGTGAGCGAGCAACGATGCACATAGTTCATCGGGCCGGAGCACTGATTACCTTTTCGTATCTACTAGCCCTAGGGCTCACACTCTTTTTCAAACAGGGTGCTTCTCTGCAGCTAAAGCGCGTTAGCGTGATAATGATTGGCTGCCTGTTTGCGCAAGTTGCTTTAGGGGTTAGCAATGTGGTGTTCGCTTTGCCATTAGCCGTGGCGGTATTACACAACGCGTTTGCCGCTATATTGCTTTTGTCCCTACTGTGGATAGTTTTTTCACTGATTAAACACACGTCAGCTGCACCTACTTATGATTCGTCAGTGAATGCAGCTCGTCATACAACGTTATCGTCTCACGCTTTACCACAAGCCCTATCTAAGGCCACAGGAGGTCTTCATGGCTAAATCAGCCTCTCTTCAATCTCGAGTCACCCGCCCACACAATGCTGTATCGTGGAAAGATTATTATGAAATGACAAAACCGAATGTGGTGATGTTACTGCTACTTACTGCGCTAGTGGGGATGTGCTTAGCAACGCCTACGTGGGTAGATGCGCTTACCCTAGTCAGTGGTTTAGCCGGCATTGGAATGCTGTCTGCTTCGGCAGCGGTAATTAACCATGTTGTCGACCATAAAATAGATAGCGTAATGGCGCGCACCTTTAATCGGCCGGTGGCAAAAGGAAAGGTAAGTATCAACAATGCCCTGTGGTTTGCCGGTACGTTAGGGGCGGTAGGCTTTGTGGTATTGGCGGTTTTTGTCAACATGTTGACGGCGTGGCTAACCCTCGCCAGTTTAGTGGGTTATGCCTTCGTGTATACCATGTACTTAAAGCGGGCAACGCCGCAAAATATTGTTATTGGTGGGCTGGCTGGAGCTGCACCACCACTTCTTGGCTGGACCGCAGTAACGGGTGAAATTCATGCACACGCACTGCTCTTAGTGCTTATTATATTCACATGGACACCGCCGCACTTTTGGGCGCTGGCTATTCATCGAGAAAAGGACTATGCCAAAGCAAAAGTGCCTATGCTACCCGTAACCCACGGTGTAGATTTCACTAAAACGTCAGTGTTGCTGTATACCGTTTTACTAGGATTGGTGTGCCTACTGCCCTACTTAACTGGCATGAGCGATATGATTTATCTTGTTGGTTCTAGTGCATTAAATCTAGGCTTTTTGCTTTACGCGATTAAGTTAAAGTTTGCCGCTGATGATCAAACGGCGATGAAAACTTTTAGGTTCTCAATCATTCATCTCATGGTATTGTTTGTGGTATTGCTACTTGACCATTACATACCAGTGAGTTTATGAATCAAAAGTTTATTGTTGGTGTTGTTGCATTTGTTGCTCTTATAGGTGGTGTTATTGGTGCGCTTTATATAGCACCGCCTAGTACTGACAATGGTGAAACACCGTCTTATTTCCAGGCATATCCGCAACCACGAGCGGTTGCACCCTTTACGCTTTTACATCACACCGGCGAGGCGTTCACTGAGCAATCATTAAAAGAGCAGTGGAGCTTAGTTTTTGTGGGCTATACCTTTTGCCCCGATATTTGCCCTACGACCATGGCTGAGTTAAACGGAATTTACCCGCAGCTGCAGCAGATAGAAAGCACCCATCCTGTGCGTGTGGTGTTTGTCTCAATTGACCCTAAAAGAGACTCTTTAGATAGACTTTCTGAGTATGTAGGCTATTTTAATAAAGAGTTCATTGCGGTTACAGGTGAGCATAAGTCGTTATTTCCGTTAGTCAGAAACCTTGGCATGATGTACGCCATTTCTGAAAGTACAGATAACCCCAATTACCTCGTAGACCACAGCGCTTCAATTGTACTTATCGATCCTAAAGGGCGTGCTGTAGGACGGTTTAAACCCACAAGAGAGCCGGGCAAACTATCGATAAGCGATCCTCAGCAAATTCTGGCTGATATGCCAATTATTATTGCGAAGTAGTCATATGGAAATCAATATAAGACCGGGCGTTGCATCTGACGCTCCATTTGCGACACCGTTAATTTTAAGTGCCGCGGAGTCACTGTTAAACGCTATTTTTGGACATGCTAAAGACAAAACGGCGTTGGGTTATTTAGCCCATGCATGGCAGCTCGGTGGCGGGCAGTACGGATTTGAAAACCATTGGGTGGCAGAAAAAGGCAATCAAATTTTAGGCTTAGTCACGGCGTGGCATAGTAAGCTTGGCACTGCATTTGATAGAGCTACCCTAGACAGTATAACGTCGTACTTTACCCTAGATGAAGCGATTACCGCTGTAATGCGAAATCAAACAGTGGCAGTGAATCTAACCCCTCCTAGCAATACCGAATTAATGATTGGTCACTTGGCTGTGTCAGATGGCGGCAAGCGCCAAGGTATTGGCCGTTCATTAGTTAACGCTATGCAAGCAAAAGCAACTGAACTACAAAAACGTCACATTGTGTTAGACGTAGAAGTATCGAATATCGCTGCTATCCGGTTTTATCAATCTTTAGGCTTTAGTGAAGAAGCTATTAACAAAGGGTTCATTCGGTTTTATCGAAGCGTATAACACGCGCTTTTATAAGCGAGATATTAATCACACTAGTTGATGCAAAGAGAGCCTTTTTAAAGGCTCTCACTGTTTTAAGCAATTGCAAGTCAGTGCGCTTTTTATCAGTGTGCTTATTAATCAGGGTAGCGGCCATTATCATTTGCCAAGAAAAACGGCATAGAATACCAATAGAAACGACCTGCCATGCTCTTCGACGGTGCGGTACAGTTTACTCTTGAGCGGCCAACGGGCAGCGTGCTCTCTATGGCAAAGCTTACCTTTTCTCCATCCACATGCGTTTTTATATTCTTACCAGAGTAGAAGCAGTTCACTTGGTTTAGGCTAACATCTTCTTTATCTACGGTGAGTGTTATCGTGTCAGATAGGGTATTACTGCGCACTCGTGGCTCAGCATGGGTAGTGTGTACCACCGGCATAGCAAGACTGTTTAACTTGGTTTTTAAGGTTTTGAGGTTTGCGTAAGGGCCCGCCGCTGGGAAGCGAGGTAAGGCAAGAAGATTACTGGTTTCACCTACGGCACCAGAGTGTTGGCCAAAGCCCACATAGCCGTTTTCTTCAAGCTTTGCTGCCAGCGCTAAATTATATTCTCCAAATGGATAGGCAAGGTATTTAAGGCTGACCCCCAGCTCACTGTCTATTTTCTTTTCTGCAGCTTCAACATTCTCAAACACACGCTCAAGCCAGTTCTCATCGGTAAACTCATAATTAAGCATGTGCAGGTGATCTAGGGTGTGATTTGCAAAAATAACGCCTTCATCCTGCATCCTCTTAACTTCTTCCCAAGTAAGCTGTTGCGGTGCTACGCCAATTTCATTTGGATTAATAAATACCGTGTAGGAGAAGCCTAATTTCTTCAGAATTGGGTGAGCATTTTCTAAAATATTGGCATAACCATCGTCAAAGGTAATAGCCACAGCATCTTTTGGCAGTGGCTTACCTTCTACAATGGCATTAACAATGTCGGTAAGGGGCAACACCGTGTGATTGTTGGCTATGTACTCCATGTGCGACGTGAAAGTATCCGGTGTCACACTGGTGCTCGAGGGCGTTTGTGTGGAAACATGATGATAGAGCAATATGGCCGCATTGGTCATTTGAGTTGACGAGGCTGCTTTCTCAGGCGTTTTGTCTTTTGTGAAGCTGCCCTTTGAGAAACTGTCTTTTATAGCGCTAGTGCTTTGCTCTGTCTTAGTTTCAGATGCTGTAGAGTCAGTGGGTAAATGGGCAGATGCAAAGACGCAGTGAAATGACAGCAGCGTGAAAAGTGCAATGCAGGCACGCAGACCACCGAGTGCTGTGAATGAGGATTTACGCTCTCTGTTCAGCGTTATTAGCATGGTACACTTCTCCTTATTGAACCTAATTTCAGTCTATGTTTGAGAGCCTTGATGTCAATTGCCACCAAACAGCCAAAACCGTTATGGTTTGATCATACACGTTTGCTTGCGCTTGCGCTGCCCATGATCTTGGCCAATATTACCACACCGCTTCTTGGTTTAGTCGATACCGCGGTACTCGGTCATATGCAAATACCTGCAATGCTAGCAGGGGCATCTATCGGTGCGCTTATTCTTACTCAAATTTACTGGGTTTGTGGCTTTTTACGTATGTCTTCCACAGGCTTAAGTGCACAAGCGAAAGGAAGCGAAGCCCCTAAAGTGGAGTCTGCCAAAGTACTGTGGCAGACCATTGCTTTTTCTTGCATCCTCGGTCTTATTATTTTGCTACTACAGCAGCCCATACTGCATGCTGGCTTAGCGTTAACTCAGCCAAATGACAGCGTGGCTAGCTACCTAAATGCGTATTTTAGTACTCGGGTTTGGGGCGCTCCTGCAGCCATGCTTAATTTAGTGTTAATAGGCTGGCTGGTGGGGCAGCAAAAAACCAAGCAGGTAATGATTATTCAAATAATCGGTAATTTGCTTAATGCTGGATTAGATATCGCTTTTGTTTACGGGCTTGGCTTTTCTGTGGACGGTGTCGCCCTTGCAAGTGTCATTGCTGAGTACAGCATGATGGCGATGGCACTTTATCTTGCCCTTAATCAAGTGAAGGGCGTGCATATCGCGCGAGCGTGGTTCAACCGCGCGGCGCGCAGAGTGTTAATGAAGCTCAATGGGGATATGTTAATTCGCAATTTGGCATTACAAGGCTGCTTAGCATTTTTAACTATTCAAGGGGCGCGGTATGGCGAAACATCAGCCGCCGTTAACGCTATTTTAATGCAGTTCTTCGTACTGATTGCGTTAGGGCTAGATGGCATCGCCTACGGTGTTGAAGCTCTTATCGGCGAGGCAAAAGGGGCGAAAGACGCTGATGAAATTAAGCGAAGAACCTATCAAGGGCTATTTTGGTCTTCATTGTTTGCCATTGCCTATAGCGTGGTTTTCTATGCTTTTGGCGACGGGATTATCCGTTTGCTTACTGAACATGGCGACATCGTTGACGCTGCGCTACCCTACCTCCCTCTAATGGTGCTACTGCCCATATTGGCTCACTGGTGCTTTTTATTTGACGGCGTATTTGTGGGGCTAACAAGAGCATCGTCCATGCGCAATGCTATGGTCATTAGTGCACTTGGCGTGTATTTTCCAATATGGTTTTTTACTCAGCAAGCGGGCAATACAAGTTTGTGGTACGCACTTATTGCCTTTCTGTTTGCAAGAGGCATAACGTTAGGGGCAAGCTTTTATCGATTAGCAGCTAACGACGCACTGTGTAAAAGTGATTCATAGTCTAGCATTGAATAGGATTTGCGGCGTAAGGATAAGCGCAGTAAGCGCATGCTCACTGCGCCTAAGTCATTAGCGCGCTACTTTTTAATGATATGGGTGGCGCAAAGTTTGTTACCCGTCGGATCACGCAAGTAAGCAAGGTATAGCTGGCGGTCGTCATTACCACGTATGCCCGGTGGGTCTTCACACACCACGCCACCGTTTTCGCTACCTACCTTAAACCATTCATCAACTAATTCTGGCGAGTTCGCTGCTAAGCCTATTGTTGAGCCGTTGCCGTGAGTCGCTTCTTCGCCATTAATGGGCTTTGTCAGTGCTAATATCCCTTTTGGCGTGAAATAAAATAAGCGACCGTGCTCATCATAAACGCCGGCGTCATAACCAAAAACGGCTAACGTGGCATCGTAAAACTTTTTAGATGCGTCTAGGTCGTTTGCACCTATCATTAAATGGCTAAACATGGTGTATCCTTTTTTATTATCAAAAATTAAGCGATGAGCAGCTAAGCTATCTGAAAGCCGTTTATCGAAATAAATTTATCGAAACTAAGCTATCAGAAACTAATCTATCAAAGCTAAGGCTGTTAAAACTAAAAGCCCCCAATAACAGGGTTATTACAGTATTATTCTAGAGCACGTCTATACATCAACGGCAAAGTCGACGGCTGCCTCAGCGTGTATTGCAGTTGTATCGTAAAGGCGAATTGCGGTGTGATTTTGTTGTACTAGCAATGCAATTTCAGTACAGCCAAGAATTACGCCCTCTGCGCCTTCAGACGCAAGTCCGTCGATAATGTTAATATACGCTTTACGAGATTCAGTGCAAATCACGCCCTTGCATAATTGTGCATAAATGACGTTGTGAATAATGTCTCGCTCATGTGGCGGTGGAACAACCACATCAATACCAAAATTCGTTCTTAAGCGTTCGGTATAAAAAGTCTGTTCCATGGTGAATTTTGTGCCAAGCAAACCTACCTTTTTCACGCTATCGTTAACGAGCACTTCGCCAGTTGCGTCTACAATATGTAATAAAGGAATGGATAGGTTGCTTGCCACTTCATCAGCGACTTTGTGCATTGTATTGGTACAAATGACAATGGCGTCTGCGCCAGCAGTAGTTAGCGCCTTAGCTTCAGCGTGCAGCAATGTCGCCATTTCAGGCCATGCCTGAGCGCGTTGCAAACGCTCTATCTCAGCAAAGTCTACACTGCTAAGCAGAATTTTAGCACTGTGAAAGCCGCCTAGTTTTTCGTTTACAGCGCGGTTTATCATCTGATAATAGCTCACTGTCGATTCCCAGCTCATGCCGCCAATAAGGCCTAACTTTTTCATTGTTTAATATTTAAATGTGAACGGGTAGTTATTAAGTACATTGCAACGTACTGCAAAGCAATGCAAGTGCCAAGAATGCAAGCGCGAAGCCCCTATGATAAGGAAAGTAAGAGAGAAGAGGTAGACAAGGGAAATGAGAAAGATGAGGGGAAGTTCGATACTTAAGTCTGCAAAGCCCTAACCCTCAGGTGGCCGTTTTGCATTTTTTAAAGAAGCAAAGCGCTGCAAAAAAATGCCCATATAACCCCACATAGAATAAGCAAAGCCACATAGCAATACCACTAGAGAAACATAGTGAAGGACAATATGGATATCACTGATGGAAAAAAGAAGCACAACGCCAGCAACGAAAATAGCGAGACCTATTTTAAATCGCTGCCAGCTTGTGTGAATATCTGGTGTGGGTATCAAGTGTTACACCTGCGCCAGATTTAGTAGTAAGAGTGCTCGCCAGCTTCGTGCTCTGTGGCATCGCGTACGCCATTTAACTCACCAGCGAATTGTTCAAGCATTTGCTTTTCAATGCCGTCTTTCAACGTAACATCTACCATTGAGCAACCGTTGCATCCACCGCCAAATTGAAGAATAGCGAAGCCATCATCAGTAATTTCTGTCAGTACAACCTGTCCGCCGTGATTGGCTAACTGAGGATTGATTTCTGACTCAATCATGTAATTAATACGCTCAACAAGAGGCGCGTCATCGGCCACTTTTCTCGCCTTGGCGTTAGGTGCCTTCAACGTAAGCTGTGAGCCCATTTGATCGGTTACATAATCAATTTCAGCTTCTTCAAGATACGGCGCACTGTCTTCGTCAACAACGGCGTCAAAACCATTAAACTCTAGCTTAGTGTCAGTGTCCTCTACGGCATCTGGCGGGCAATAAGACACGCCACATTCAGCCGACGAGGTGCCTGGGTTTACGACGAATACACGAATATTCGTGCCAGACTCTTGTTTACTCAGCAGTTTTGCGAAGTGAGACTGGGCTTCTTCTGATATAGTTATCATCGGCAAGTCCTATAGTATTCAAAAAGTGTTCAAAATTTGGTGCATTGTACCAAATTTACCTGACTAAAACAGTCAAGTATTAATTAAAAATTTAGAACATGTTGATATTTAAAACCTTACTTTCAACATGCCATTATGAAACAACAAGACGGGGAAGCGCTATGCTAGCGAATCTGTATAACACCGCCAAAAAAACACACCTTCGACGGATAACCGCGCTATTGATAGGCTCGCTTGTGTGCATGTCTGCAAGCGCATCAACAATTACCATCGAGCCTGATAAAGGCGGAATGCCTGTACAGGCCTATTTACCTAAAACGGTAACTTACGACCCCGCCATTCCTACACCTGAGTCGGTTTTAGGGGCTCATCTTGGCGAGTGGCATGTACGTCATGATCAGTTGGTCAATTACATGTACATGCTGGCACAAAAATCTGACCGTATAACCATTGAGGAAACCGGACGTACCCACGAAAACCGCCCTCTTTTGCTTCTCACCATTACTGCGCCGTCAAATCGCGACAACCTTGATGCCATGCGAGATGCACACATCAAAGTGTTAGATAAAGGAAATTCTCCCTCAAGCGATGCCCCCCTTGTTTTCTACATGGGCTACAGCATTCATGGAAACGAGCCATCAGGTGCGAATGCATCTCTTGCCCTCGCTTATTATCTTGCAGCGGGTCAAGGTGAAGAAATCGACGAGTTGTTAAATAACAATATTGTGCTGCTCGACCCGTCTTTCAACCCCGACGGACTGTCTCGTTTTGCTCAGTGGGCAAATATGCATAAGGGCAAACAGCTAGTTGCCGACAGTAATCATAGAGAGCACGACGAGGGCTGGCCTTCAGGCAGGACAAATCACTATTGGTTCGACTTAAACCGCGATTGGCTACTTTTGGCGCATCCGGAATCTCAAGCGCGAATTAAGCAATTTCACAAGTGGCGTCCCCACGTATTAACCGACTTCCATGAAATGGGAACCGACAGTACCTATTTCTTCCAACCCGGTGTACGCTCGCGCAAAAATCCGCTTACTCCTGACGAAAACGTGACGCTTACTGAAGCCATTGCAGAACATCATGCGGCGGCATTTGATGCCAAAGGACAGCTTTATTTTACCGAAGAAGCATTCGATGATTTTTATGCGGGGAAAGGCTCTACGTACCCAGACTTACATGGCAGCATTGGGATCCTTTTTGAGCAAGCGAGTTCGCGCGGTCACCTGCAGTCTTCTATTAACGGCGATCTGGCCTTCAGCGATACTATCGAAAATCAAATTACTACGTCGCTAAGTACGTTTAGAGGCGCAATCGCCAATAAAGCGGCCATACTTGATTACCAAGCGGGCTTTGTAAATAGCACAAAGGCGTTGGCAAAAGATGATGACACTTTCGGTTTTGTTGTAAGTGCATCAAACGATAGTGCGCGCTTTTTAGCGTTTACTAACCTATTAGACCAACACGGTATCACCTATGATGTGATGACCAAAAACGCCACTATTAACGATGTGAGTTATAAAGCCAACAACGCTATTTTCGTACCGACGGCGCAGTCTCAATACCGCTTAGTAAAATCGATTTTTTCAACACAAACATCCTTTGAGAACAATACGTTTTACGATGTGTCTACATGGAACTTAGCGCTTGCGTTTAACCTTGATTATTCCCCAGTAGGAAAGAGTGATATGCGCGGGACAAAGCGCACAACTGCTGCACAATACGACGGAAGCTTAGCGGCATTAGCGCTTCCTGAGATAAACGGCGACGCCTATGCTTACGCATTTTCATGGCAGCCGTATTTTTCCCCAGCGTTACTACAATCTCTTCTAGAAGCAGGCGTTCAGGTGAGAAGCTCGGAGAAGAGTTTTGCAGCCGTGAAGTTTGACAACAGCGTGGTAGAGTTTCCGGCGGGCAGTATTGTTGTACCTACAGGCCTTGAGCAGCCTGCCAATATCGCAGCGATTATCGAGAGAGTATCGCAGCAAATGCAGGTGCCGGTGCATAGCTTAAAAAGCGGTTTAACACCTACAGGTAGTGACTTAGGCAGCCGCAGTATGGCGCCCATTAAAGAGCCGCGGGTTATTATTGTGGGCGGTGAAGGCACTCGTGAATACGATGTGGGTGAAATTTGGCATTATTTCGACACCAAAATTGGACTGTCAGCGAGTATTGTAGAGCAACAAAACTTGCTAAACGCATTGCGCGATAACAGCGTTACCTATACGCACATTATCTTCCCTAACGGTCGCTACGACTTTTCTGAAACACAAGGTCTAGAATTGAAGCGTTGGGTAGAGGCCGGTGGTGTTGCCATAGGTCAAAAGTCTGCGTTACGTTACTTTGCTGATAACAACTGGTTAGATATTGACGTTGTAAACCGCGATGTTGTGGATAATGCATATGATGAAAGCAGCCTTGCATACGGTGATGGTTCGGCGCTTTATGCTAAAAAGCTGATTGCCGGCGCAATTTACGAGGCCGATATTGATACCACTCATCCACTGTTTTACGGATACAGCAACGACACGCTGCCGCTATTTAAAACGAGCAACATGATAGTGAAAAATGAGTATTCACCGTTTACCACTCCGGCGCGTTACACCAAAGGCCCGCTAATGGCAGGGTTCAGTGATACAGCCATGGTTGCGCTATTAGCCGAAACGCCAGCGGTTATTGCAGAGAAGCTAGGACGCGGTGTTGTCATAGGGTTTACCGATAACACTCAGTTTAGAGGCTATTGGTATGGCACTAACAAGATGTTAGCAAATGCCATTTATCAGTCTCACTTCATCCGCCAATAGCGCTTAAGTGAGCAGTTAAATAAGCCGTTAAAATAAGCGGTTAAAAGAGCAATTTAAGACGTGGCGGGGTTAGCTTTTGTTAACGCCGTCATGTCTTTACAAATACCAGTCCTATGCGAACTGGTATAAGGTGCTTTTGGGCGGAGGGGTAAATGTCATCGCCCACACCTGAATCTTTACGTCAGGGAAGCGCTGTAGCAATAATTTGCTAAGTACGTCTACCGTTACGCCGGTTGTTACCACATCATCTACTATCGCAACAACAAACTCACTACTTTTGCTTGGTACAAACGTATTAATAGCACGTTGCGTTAATGCAAAAGCGTGTTCAGCATTCTTTTTCCTTTGTAATTTTGATAGCTGGTGCTGAGTGCTTGAACCTGTTCTTATGGCCCACTGATGCAGGCACGGAATACCTAAGCCCTTACCTATAAAATCGGCCATAACGCCGGCTTGATTGTAATGACGCTTAGCCAGTCGCCAAGCACTGATAGGTACTGGAAGGAGCAAATCAGGCACTGAAAGTGTGCAGTGTTGCTTTTTATCGACAAACCACTGACTTAACATCTTGCCTGCGACGAGAGAATGCATAAACTTAAACTGGTGAATTAAGGATGACATAGGCCACGTGTAAAGACCGAGAATGGACAATGAATGGTAGTGTCTATGGGTTACGTGGCGTCCCACTGGGCCAAATTCTAAAAGGTTGTTTCCGTGTATTTCCTCGTTGAAAAAAAAGAGGTCAGATTCACACCATTGACACACTGGCGTAGGACTTGCCTGATAACATAGTAGGCATGAAAGGTTCATCGAAGACTCCGCCAGTTTTTAAACGTATTTTGTTCAATGTGCTTTTTACTAAAGCGCTATTTATTAAAGTGCTATTCACCGTAAAAGGTTGGCCTTTTTCTATATTGTCTTTTTTCGCTCACGACACGACTCACGAACAAGAGGTGTAAAATGGAAAGTTTGCAGACAAACGACGCGCTTGTCACCCGTACTCATGGTACTGATCTCAACGATTCGAGAGTGGACCTAGTACTTCTTCACGGCTGGGGAATGAACAGCGGTGCTTTTTCTTCCTTTATTCCTTATTTGCAAGATCACTTTCGTGTTACCACCATCGACTTACCTGGCTTTGGTGAAAATGCACATCATCTTCCTGAGCCTTACACCGTAGAGGCCTTGGCGAATATGATTAGCGCACAACTGCCTAAGCATTGCGTACTCGCAGGCTGGTCTCTAGGTGGCTTGGTCGCGCAAAAAATAGCCATTGATGCACCGCAAAAATTATCTGGTCTTATTACAATAGCGTCAACGCCCCGCTTCAGTGCCGGACCTTGTTGGCCAGGCATTGCAGAAGACTTACTCACCATGTTTGAAGCCCAATTGGAAAAGAACTACAGGAAAACGTTAGAGCGTTTTCTTGCTATTCAGGCGATGGGAAGTGCGACGGCTAAAAACGATATTAAGACAATAAGAGAGCATGTTACCGAGTATCCTGAGCCAGCAGAAGAAGCATTGAAGCGCGGGCTTGGCATTCTTGCAAAAGAGGATTTGCGACAGATTGTTGGTCGTATATCGGTTCCAACACTGCGATTATATGGCCGGTTAGATAGCCTTGTTCCCACTGCGGGAATAGACCGGATTTGTGAGCTGCACCCTCAGGCCGATACTGTGGTGTTGCCCCATGCCTCCCATGCGCCGTTTATCTCACATCCACAGCAAACTGCTGACATATTAACGAGCTTCGCGGCCAATTTACAGCAGCAGAGGGCGTCGTAGTCGTTATCAAATTCGCGCTTGAGCCGCTTTAGGTAAAAGCGGCCGTACAAAAATTTACTACAGGTACAGAGACTTAGTGCGAAAGCCCCCGTGAGTACTTTATCTTTTCCTCTTATTGGTTAATAATTGCGCATGAGAGGTTAGGAGAAGTATATGTCTGATGTAAGTGGCGTCACACTCAATTCTGCGTTTTTTGCAGGACAATCCGGTTTGCAGCGTGCCAGCGATGGTATGACTCAGGCTGCGTCCAATATCGCCCAACAGACTGCAGGTCGCCAGCAAGAAGTAGGCGGTACATCACAGAGCGGCTCTTTAGCGAATTCATCACAAAAAGCGCCCGCTAATATTACCTCCGACCTTATCTCGCTCAACGTCAACAGTCTCAATGCACAAGCATCGGCAAAAGTACTTGATGTGGCAAATGATACGCTTGGCACCATTATCGATACATTAGCGTAGGGACACACCAGTGAATTTTGTAGCGCCTATTCTTACCGCTATAGCGTATCCCACTGCGAATACGAACACTGAGTCTGCCCGTCGAGATAACGTTCAGCGCGAAACCATTCCAAAAACCGGCGATGCAGAGCAAGGTGCGTCGCAAAAAGGCTTGGGTTCAGAGGCTGATAAGGCACGTAGCCCAGGTTTACCTCAACCTCCTGTCACCTACGACCGTCCACAAATTCAGACAGACCTTCAAGCTGCGTTTCAAAATGTGTTTGGTCAAGAAAAAGACAACGCGCAAGATGAAAGTGCGGGCAAAGAAGGCGCTGAGCAAGAACAAAGAAACCAGCAACAATCTGCACAGCCTGTACTAACGGAAGAAGACAAGCAGGAAATTGAGGATCTCAAAGCCAGAGACCAAGAAGTGCGTACCCACGAGCAAGCGCACGCTGCTACTGGCGGACAATATGCGGGTTCACCTCAGTACGAATATACGACCGGCCCAGACAATAAGCGTTATGTTACCGGCGGAGAGGTATCAATAGATATCTCAGAAGAGCCATCTGCCGAACAAACGTTGCGTAAAATGCAGCAAGTACGAGCAGCAGCATTAGCGCCAGCACAGCCTTCTTCTCAAGACTTGAAAGTCGCGGCGGAAGCTGCGCAAAAAGCGTTTGATGCCCGCAACGACATAGCAAAAGAAAACCGAGACACGTTACAGTCTAGTGGCGACGTTAGCGCTGCAGAGGGTGTTAATTCTGTCACAGGTTTTAGTGCCAATGGCGGTGTGAGTGAATCAGAGCCTAGCTCTCAAGGTATTAGCGCTCAAGGTATTGGCGCGTTAAACCCTAGCGAAATCACTATTCCCGCTATAGATGTGGCTCCACCGAGTATTGACGAAATTACAGATAGCGCAGGGGTGGATACCCCTACCAGACGTTTAGATGAAGCTAATTTTGCGTCTCAAGCACAGGCGTCTCAAGCACAGGCGTCAGACGTTAAGTCGTTAGAGTCAGAAGAGAGCAGCGCCATGCAGGCACGCATAGGTCGCATTCAAAATCTCTACACTCAAGCTTACACACCATCCCGTGAAGGTCTTTCACTGCAAGCTTAATAGTTATCATAAAAAAAAGGGGCTTAGCGTTTTCGCTAAGCCCCTTTTTTACGTTACAGAATGTGCTTACTTACTTTTTCGCTTTCGCAAGTGCATCAGCAAAGGCGTTGCCCATTGCACTATTTTGCTGAGGCTTAGCATTGCGGTTTTGTCCGCCTCGCTGATTGCCCTTATGCGCATTTTGATTTGAACGTGGCCCTTTATCCTGCTTTGAGCGGCTGTCTCTGGCGTTATTAGCATCGCCGCCGTTAGCATTGTCGCGAGACTGGTTGGGTGTATCTTCAAGACGCATGGTAAAGGAAATGCGTTTGCGCGCTACGTCCACTTCCATCACCTTCACTTTTACAATGTCACCTGCTTTAACCACCTCGCGAGGGTCTGAGATAAACTTGTTGGTCAGCGCCGAAATATGCACTAGACCATCTTGGTGAACACCCACATCCACAAAAGCGCCAAAATTGGCTACATTACTCACCACGCCTTCAAGGATCATTCCCGGCTCTAAGTCGGTAATTTTTTCTACGCCTTCTTTAAATGAAGCCGTTTTAAATTCTGGACGAGGGTCGCGGCCTGGTTTTTCAAGCTCTTTAAATATGTCTTTAACGGTAGGAATACCAAAATCGTCATTAGTGAACGTCTCGGGCGATAAGCTTTTCAGCAATTCAGTATTGCCAATAATATCGTTTACCGCCACTGCTGCCGTATCCACAATTTTGTCTACCACAGGATACGCTTCAGGGTGCACTGAAGAAGCATCTAGCGGGTTACTTCCGTTGACAATGCGCAAAAAACCAGCGGCTTGTTCATAGGCTTTAGGGCCTAGGCGTTCAACGTCTAACAAGGCTTTACGGTTTGAAAATGCGCCCTTGCTGTCCCTAAGCTTCACAATATTGTGAGCCAGTGTCTTATTTAACCCCGACACATAACTAAGCAAGGCGGGTGATGCTGTATTTAAATCAACACCAACTGCATTCACACAATCTTCTATAACACGGTCTAGTGACTTTCCAAGCTGACTTTGACTGACATCATGCTGGTATTGGCCTACACCAATCGCTTTAGGCTCAATTTTTACCAGCTCGGCTAACGGGTCTTGTAACCGGCGAGCAATAGAGACCGCACCGCGTATAGAAACATCGAGGGTGGGCAGTTCTTTTGAAGCCAGTTCTGATGCTGAGTACACAGATGCACCGGCTTCGCTAACCATGATTTTTTGTGCGCTAAGGTCTGGGTTGTTTTTCAACACCTCACCAACCAGCTTGTCTGTCTCTCGCGAACCGGTTCCGTTGCCAATACTGATCAAGTCCACTTTGTACTGTTTGCACAAGGTGGTTAGCGTGCGGCTTGATTTATCCCACTGATTTTGCGGCGCATGAGGGAATATCGTATTCGACGCTAATACTTTTCCAGTGCTATCTACAATAGCTACCTTTACCCCAGTGCGTAAGCCTGGATCCAGCCCCATTGTGGTTTTAGCACCCGCTGGTGCGGCCATTAACAGGTCGTTGAGGTTTTTGGCAAATACATCAATCGCCTCTTTTTCAGCGCGCTCTCTAAGGGCACTGAAAAGTTCGGTTTCCATATGAAGACCAATTTTTATCTTCCACGTCCACTGCACCACTTGCGCAAGAAAATCGTCGGCGGAACGTCCGCGATGGGTAATGGCGTAGTGTGAAGCAATAATATGCTCGCAATGAGACGGCCCTTTTTCATCTTGCTGTGGGTCTGCATCTATCTGAATGTGCAGTAAGCCTTCGTTACGGCCCCTGAACATAGCAAGCGCACGGTGTGAGGGCACCCCTTTGTATTTTTCGCTATGAGAAAAATAATCTTTATATTTTGCGGCATCTTTTTCTTTACCCGGCGCAAGAGTGCTTTTAAGGTGCGCGTTTTCGGTTAGGTAAAGACGGATTTTGCCAAGTAGCGCGGCGTCTTCAGCAAAGCGCTCCATCAGGATAAAGCGAGCGCCTTCTAAAGCCGCTTTGGTGTCGGCAACGCCTTTTTCTGCATCCACATACTGGTTTGCTGCTTCTTCGATGTTGGTGTCGGGCTTGTTAAATAACAAATCAGCTAATGGCGATAAGCCTGCTTCAATCGCAATCTGCCCTTTGGTGCGACGGCGAGGTTTAAACGGCAGGTATAAGTCTTCAAGGGTGGTTTTGCTATCGGCATTGCCAATATTGGCTTTTAACTCGTCGGTAAGTTTACCTTGCTCATCTATCGAGCGAAGGATCACGTCGCGGCGCTCTTCAAGTTCGCGCAAATAGGTGAGTCGCTGTTCTAAATTTCTCAATTGCGTATCGTCGAGCCCTTCTGTGGCCTCTTTTCTGTAACGAGAAATAAAAGGAACAGTCGCCCCCCCATCGAGAAGTTTTACTGCTGCGTTGACTTGCGACGCTTGTACTGAAAGTTCTTCAGCAATTTTATTGATAATCATATATGGCCCAAAATACTATTGATGCGCTTTTGACAAAAGCGAGAAACCTGCACGAACCTGATGTTCGTGGTGCAGTGTTTGTACTGGAAATAATAACGGCGAGTATAGCATCGCCATTTGGCAAAAGTCGTCTGATCATCCGCTAGTTAACGGTGTGTGCTTGACGTAACACTATATTTTATCTGTGGGGTCGTACCAAATTCTGTTTATCCACCATTCCTTTATATCGGTTTCGGTTTTTACTACGAACTCATCGTCCTCTTCTTTTCCTACAAGTGCTCTTGCCATAGGGGAATCAATAGAAATGTAGTCTTTACGACCGAAAATTTCGTCGTAACCAGCGAGTCTTAGCTCTAGTACTTCGCCGGCTTCGTTCTCTATCTCTACCCAGGCCCCAAAGAACACTTTACCCTCTTGCTGTGGGTCATAATCCACCACTTTTAGGTTTTCTAAGCATTTTCGTAAGTAACGAACACGGCGATCTATCTCGCGCAGCTTCTTCTTGTTGTACTGATAATCAGCATTTTCACTGCGATCGCCAAGGCTAGCCGCCCACGTGACTTTGCGGGTTATTTCAGGCCTTTCCTCACGCCATAAAACTTCAAGCTCGTTCCTGAGTTTTGTGTAGCCTTTTCGAGTGATAAGTGGAGTCTTCACAATACCCTATAAATGAATGGTCAGTGTTTCTCTACTGTATGTGGGTAATAACAAAAAACGCAATCCCTTATTTTTATGAAAGAGCCATAACAAATAAGCCGTAGCCAAAAAGTCATAGCAAAAGAGACATTGCAAAGATTGGCAGTAAAAATACAGCAATGGATACTCGGGCACGCTCTAGATCAACACGCCTTCAACAGCGCTTAGAAAAAGGAGTAACGGATATAGAGAGGATGATTTACGGTGAAATAATGAACATAAACTTTTACCCGCTTGTCACAGTATAAATAGTGAACAATTTAAGGATGGTGTTATGCAAAGCAAATTATCCGTATTTTATCGTCAAAAGACCCACAATGACTCGCTCAATGTGAGCGGTACCATTTTTGGCTTTATGGTGCTGCTAACCGGCGGGTTACTGCTATTTTACGCTTTTTTAGATGTGGTTGTTCGTTTAGAGAGTATTCAAACCGTTTTCTTTATATTTGCAGGCATTGCAATGTATAAAATAGGCCAGTCTCTGCTTAAGCACTTTGCTAGCTTTAAGCTGCACACCGAACGCCGCCGCAGCCCTGAGCGGTAAAACAGCCTTGAGCGATAAAAACAGCCTTGAGCGGTAAAACAGCCCTGAGCGGTAAAACATCCCTGAGCCTTAAATCAAAACAGTCTAACCACGGCAATTTAAGTCGAAAATGTTACAAGAAAAGTCGGTTACAAAGGTGAAAAATCAACGCACTGTACTATAGTTATAGAGTGATTCGAGGCACCTAGCACATTGAAATATCCACTTTACTAATTGGATACGGACGTGGTTGAACACCACTCGCTCATAGGGAAAGGTAGGCATGGAATTAGCTGACTCACTAAAACAACAAAGCCGACGTAATTAGCGTCGGCTTTCTCTTTTCTGCACTCGTGCTATTTTGTGAGGCGAAGAAACCGCCACCATAAATAGCAGATGTTACTCAGTTGGTGCTTCTGTTGCTGGTGCTTTTACTTCAAGTAGCTCAACATCAAAAATAAGTGTTGAGTTTGGCGTAATCGCTCCAGTAGCACGCTCACCGTAGGCAAGTTCTGATGGGATATGGAAGCGGTATTTAGCGCCTTCCTTCATTAATTGAACACCCTCAGTCCAGCCAGGAATAACGCGATTTAGTGGAAATTCAGCTGGCTCGCCTCTGTCATATGATGAGTCGAAAACAGTGCCATCTAGCAAGGTGCCACGGTAATGTACTTTAACCATGTCAGTAGCAGCAGGGCTGTTGCCTTCACCTTCTTCAAGCACTTCGTATTGTAGGCCTGATTCGGTAGTGGTTACGCCATCGCGCTCTGCATTTTCTGCAAGGTACGCAACACCGGCTTCAATATTCTTTTCTGCCGCTTGTGCCGCCATTTCTTGTTGCTTAGTACGCAACATTTCTTCGCCTTGTTGAGCAATTTGTTGGATCTGCTCTGGCGTAAATTTAAGCGTGTCGTTTAAACCGTCAGTAAAGCCTTGCTTAAGTGCGTCTTGATCAAGTGCTAAACCAAGTTGTTCTTGCTGCTCAGCTCGATTAGTCACAAATAAGCCCATGCTTGCACCCATTGCGTATGCCTGCTTTTGCGTATCTGTCATTTCTTCTGCTGCAACAGAAGATGCGTTGGCATTGTCTGCGCTGGTAGTTGTAGCCTCATCTGAAGTATTAGGCTGGCAAGCGAATAGTCCAAGCGCAGCTAGTGTTGATAAGGCAACGAGCGACTTCTGCATAAAAACGTCTCCATTAATTTTTATCATCATGCTTCAATGTCTATACTGCTGCATCTAAGGCAGTGCGCACGATAGTTAAAGATGCGATATCCGTGCTATGTTAAACGTAGCGTTTACAAAGCGAAACCCATTTGATTATGTTTAGGTCCAAAATGTTCCTGAGATTATTATTACTCATCACAGCTATTTGCGGATCCGTAGGGTGTACGGTTCCTGATACTACGCCATTAAAGCAGTGGCGTCATGTTGAAGAAGGTGCATATGCGGCAGACATTTCCGCAGACGGGACCATTGCCGTTGTCTCTGGCGTTGATAACGGCATCAACGTGTGGCGTATTGGTGATAGCGAACCTCTGTACCGTTGGGGGCATCAAAGCGAAGGTAATAATCTTGTAGTGTCGGTGCATATCAGCGCAGACAAGCGATTTGTTGTTACCGCAGACAGAGTTGCGTTTGCTTTGTGGGATATGGAAACTGGCGAGCCTGTAGGGTTCTGGCGAATAGATGAATCAAACATAAGAGATGTAGCCGTTACTAATAATGGCAGAGGAATACTCGTGGCTCGCTCAAGCGGCAAAGTCATGTTTTTCGAACCCAGTACCCAGCGGCGTCTTGAGTTTTTGGGACATCAGGAAAAAGTGAACTCTATTGATATTTCGCCAAATGGCAAGTATGCGCTCACCGGTGGTAATGACTACCTTGCGTATTTGTGGAGCACAGAAACTGGACAAATTTTGCACACCTTTACCCATCCCACCCGGGTCACCAAGGTAGCGTTGGACGATGAAGGGCGATTTGCCTTTACCGCCGATAGTCAAAGCAAGTCGCAAATTTGGAATGTGCAAACCGGGCAACCTGTGAGCAGCCTAAATTACATTGCGCGGCAAAAGATATTCACCGATGTGGAGTTTTCAAAAGACGGTAAGTATTTACTTACTGGTTCGCCATCACGAAAAGCGTATCTGTGGGATATTGAAACGGGCGATCAAATTCAGTCTATTCAAGTAGCGGTGCGTGACACAATATCGCCACCTACGTCAGTTGTGTATGGCGTTGGGTTCTTGCCAAATGGTAACATAGTCACAGAAAGCAGCAGTGGCTTAGCCGAAGTGTGGCAGCGAGAGCGATAGCCAGTAGTAGCAACACCATTTGCAGCGACGCGTAATAAAACGTGTGCTAAGCAGCAAAAAACCATAGAGAGCGCGATGACTCACAAACACAATGACGAAGAAAAGCGAATGGCAACGCTACAGGCGCAGTTAGAAAGTGCCCATGAAAGTATTGAAGAACTGCAAACCAAAGTAGCTTTTCAAGAGTACACCATTGATTCATTAAACGACGCACTGTCCTCTCAGCAAAAACAGTTGGATGACTTGTTGTTTAAGGTTCGTCATGTTGTGGACAGAGTAAAGTCTATCGAGCCATCAAATATGGCGAAAGAGTCTGAGGAAACACCGCCTCCTCACTTTTAATTTATAAGTAGCAAGCAGTGATGCGCTTGTGCAGCAATAGAAGGTTTAAAAAATGAGCGATTTTGATATGGATGCATTTGACATAGATGCACTTGATAATATTGACTTTGATTCAGTGGAAAAGTCGATGGCTGAAAATCAGGCCAAAAAAGATGAAAAAGACAATCAAGCTATTGAGGGCATGCGAGATGGTGCCAACGATTGCGGTGACAGCTGCACGATCTGAGAAGACCGTAATAAGAACTGCGTAATAAGAAATACGCAGTTCACTGGTTCATTTACTCAGCCACTTAGAAAGCACATTGTCTAGGCGTTCTAAGTAGCTGTGAATGTTTTTATTAGTTATAACCTCACATCCACGACTTAAAATCCCCACCTTAGTGACCACGTATTTTTTTGAAATTCGATGCCTGTAAAGCTGCAGGTTTTTTATCTGTTTTGTATTATTTTAGTTCTAGTGTTCAGGTTTAACGATGGCGTTTTTATGTCACTCTCTTTGAGGTAGCAATAAAGCTACCTCAATTTTCTATGGAGAGAAAAATGCAAACTTTAAGTAAAACAGATCTAATGGCAGTGAGTGGCGGTTGTGAGGAATACTGCTGGGGAGACTTCGAAATGGGCGACTTTGCAGCGCAGACTATAGGCGGCGGTGTTGCTGGGCTTGCTGGTGGTCCACTGGGTGCCATGGGCGGAGCCGCGGGGGCTGCTGTAGCTTACCTTTTCGGCGTTGCTTGGACTGATTAAAATGCTAACGACATTTTATTCATTTTTAGGTGCTGTAGTTGTGGGTGTCGCTATCTTGTTGGTAACCGATATCGCAACTACGTCGATAAGCGCAATTGCTGGGCTATTTATTCACTTTTTTATAGGTATTGGCTCAGGCCTTACTTTTGTAAAATTGTATAATTACTTTGAATTGCGTGAACACCGACGGGCCTAGCGTTTGAATGAGCCCTTAAATGAGCTCTTAAGTTAGCCCTTTAATTAACTCTTAAACTAGCGCTTTTATTAAGCGCTAGTTTAGATTCACGATTTGTGGGTTTTTGACTGAAGAGCTTGATTTAGATGTTCGATATAAGCGCGTTGCGCGAGCTCTAAGATGAGCCCTAGCAATACACGTGCATTATTCATATAACTGGCGCATGGCATATAGCCGGCGCATGAAAACGATCTCTTAGTGCCAGGGCAATAGGCTAGGTTTACCTAGTGAGGCTTGAATATGCCGATAACGTTTTCGCTTTCTCTTGTTACCGCGCTCACCTTTTCATCGGTTTGTGCTTCATTGTAACCACACGCCACACACTCTAACTTCTCCACATTATTTTCATAATATAAAGAAATCGTATCTAACTCTTTGCACTCAGGGCACGTTGCGCCAGCGACAAAGCGGCGTCTCACTGATTTTGACATATCTATACCTTTTGATGCGATGCCCTTATTATACCGCCAAACACGTTGCGTTGATCAGCTTTTACCTTAAGTTTTTGCTATTATACGCGCCCGAAGTTGTCCCAGCGTAGGTAAGTCATGATAAAGCTCTCAAATGTATCGCTATTGCGCGGCAGAAAAATGCTGCTAGAAGACGCATCTGCCCAGGTATTTCCTGGTCATAAAGTGGCGTTGATAGGCAGCAACGGGTGTGGAAAATCGACTTTATTTGCCCTGTTGCGCAGCGAGCTAACGGTTGATGCTGGTGATTGCAGCGTACCTGGCGACTGGCGAATAGTCAGCGTGGCTCAGGAAACGCCGGCAACAGACAGGCGAGCCATTGATTATGTGGTAGACGGCGATAAACACTTACGCACGCTTCAGGCGCAGCTTGCGTTAGCCGAACAGAAAGAAGACGGCGTACAGATTGGCCAAATTCACGGTCAGTTAGAACAGGCAGGTGCTTATGATGTTGAGTCTCGTGCGGCCACTATTCTCTCAGGTTTAGGCTTTACCAACTCACAGCTTACCGCCCCCGTTACCGACTTCTCTGGCGGGTGGCGTATGCGTTTAAACCTGGCGCAGGCCTTGTTATGTCCCTCAGACTTACTATTACTTGATGAGCCAACCAACCACTTAGATTTAGATGCGGTTATTTGGCTTGAAAAATGGCTACAGCGATTCGCTGGAACATTGCTACTTATTTCTCACGATAAGGCATTTATCGATAATACGGTTGCTCAAATCATCAGTGTAGAGCAACAAAAACTAGTGACTTATACGGGGAACTATTCTGCCTTTGAAACGCAGCGTGCCGAACGTATTCGCTTGCAAAATCTTGAGTATGATAAGCAGCAGCAAAAAGTTGCTCATCTGAACTCATTTATTACCCGTTTTAAAGCCAAAGCGAGTAAAGCAAAGCAAGCACAAAGCCGTATTAAACAGCTTGAGAAGATGGAGACTCTGCTTCCTGCGCACATGGCTAGCCCTTTTAGCTTTTCATTTGCGCCTCCATCAGCGTTGCCGAACCCGCTAGTGCAAATGGAAAAAGTGCAGCTAGGCTATGGCGAACATACCGTGCTAGAGCAGGTGAAACTCAATTTGGTTCCGGGCAGCCGTATTGGCCTTCTTGGTCGAAATGGCCAAGGTAAGTCAACGCTGATAAAGCTGCTGGCAGGCGTGCATTCGCCCAAGCAAGGCATATTCAATACAGCGAAAGGGCTTAAAATTGGGTATTTCGCTCAGCATCAGCTAGAAACCTTAGACCCCAATGCCACCCCTATACTTCACTTACAGCGACTAGATGCAAAAGCCACCGAACAGCAGTTGCGAGATTATTTGGGCGGATTTGGATTTAATGGCGACGAAGCACTCGCGCCTGTTGCCCCCATGTCTGGTGGTGAAAAAGCTCGCTTGGTGCTCGCGTTAATTGTGTATCAAAAGCCAAATTTACTGCTTTTAGATGAACCGACGAACCACCTTGATTTAGAAATGCGTCATGCCCTTAATATTGCCTTGCAAGGCTTTGAAGGCGCTATGGTGCTGGTATCGCACGATAGGTTTCTACTGAGCTCGGTGTGCGAAGACTTCTATCTTGTGGACAGTGGTCATGTGGCCTCTTTCACCGGCGACTTAGATGATTATCGAGATTGGATCTTAAAACAGCAGGCTGCTGAAAAGGCAAAAGCGAATCAAGATGCAAAAGACGAAGCGCAAGGGGAGCAAACCAGTAAGCCTGAGCGGAAACTCGATCGCAAAGAAGAAAAGCGCAAAGAAGCTGAGTTTAGAAAACAGATCGCTCCTTTAAAGCGCGCCGTAGAAAAGCATGAAAAGAATATGGAGGCCCATTCAGCCTCCCTCGCCAATGTAGAGGAGTCATTGGCAGATACCAGCCTTTACGGTGAGGACAAAAAATCTGAGCTTATGGCGTTACTCGATAAGCAGACTTCACTGAAGCAGCGTATTGAAGAAGAGGAAATGGCATGGCTGGATGCCCAAGAGCAAATAGAACAACACCGGGAAGCTTATGACATCGCAAATGGTTAGTATTGATGGTGAGATGTTTTGGCAATATAGCCTTAGCCGCTATGCCACAGGTGATGTAGCACCTTTAGCGTTGCTGCTTCAAGATCAGCATGGGGTAAACGTGAATGTGCTTTTACTGGTGTGCTGGTGTTTAGAAAACAATATCATTATTAATTTGCCCCAGTTAAAAGAGGTTATTGAGGCGGCGGCGAAAAGTGAAAGTGAGTTAAAAATACACAGAGATAAACGCAAGCTGGCCAACCCGAAGCACCGGTCAACGGTGCAAAGTTCGACTAACGCTAATGATGAAAGTAGTGCAAGCTGTGAAAAAAAAGCTGAGACTTATGAGCTGCTAAAAACCCAAGAGCTAGCGCTTGAGAGGCAGCAGCAAGAAGTCATTATCGAAGCTTTTAATCAGTTAGACGTACACCGCATGTCTGCGCAGCCTTCAGGTGATGGAACACGCATTTTAAATGCGTCTATTGCAGCGTTTATCAATGTTTATTCGCTCAGGGAAAACAGCGAGGCCCGAAGCCTTGTGAGTCAGCTTGTTAGCCAGCTCTCTTAAGCTGTTTTTGTTGTGAAGAAATGATTAAGACGAAAATTGAAATAAGAAGCCTAAAATAAGAAGCATTAAAATAAGAAGCCATAATGAGTAAGTTAGCGAGAGCACACGGAAAAATAATTAAAAGTAGCTTCACCGTTCCTGGGTGGGCTAAAAATCGTCACGTGCAGACAATATGGCCACGGTATATTCAAAAACGGTTGCCATTAGCCTATCAAATGGAGCGATTAACCCTTCCTGATGATGACTTTGTTGATGTAGCGTGGGGCCCGAAACCACAGGAAACAGCAGGCATCGTTGTTCTTTTTCACGGGTTAGAGGGAAGCATTAAGTCTCACTATGCCAACGATATGATGGCACAGCTGTCGGTAAACGGCTGGCAGGTGGTGATGATGCACTATCGCGGTTGCAGTGGTGTACCTAACTTAAATGCCCGAGCCTATCACAGCGGTGAAACCGGCGATCCTAGCTTTTTCTTAGAGTGGCTTAGCGATAAGTTTCCGCGTATTCCCAAAGTGGCTATTGGCTTTTCTTTAGGCGGTAATATGCTGCTTAAGTTGTTAGGCGAAAATCCAGCACAGAAGTGGCTTCAAGCCGCTGTTGCCATTTCATCGCCACTGAAACTGGCGGAGTGTGCAAAGTCGATTAACCACGGTTTTTCTCGGGTGTATCAAAAGTACTTACTAAACAGTATGAAAAGCACGCTGCGCCAGAAAATGGAATATATCGACTATCGAAAGCTTATTCAGCTTACAAAAGAAGACGTTGACGATATGACCAGTTTTACGCAGTTTGACGAAAAAATAACGGCGCCACTTCATGGTTTTGAAGATGCGCAAGATTATTATGAGAAGTGCAGTGCGTATCACTTTTTGAGCGCTATACACTGTCGCACGCTAGTACTGCATAGCATTGACGATCCTTTCATGAATCACCTCATTGTGCCGAAAGAAGAAGAGCTAGCTAGAAACGTAACCGTTGAATTAAGCGAACGGGGTGGGCATGTAGGTTTTATGCAAGGCTCTGTATTCAATCCCCGAGTATGGCTACATGAAAGAGTGAAGCAGTTTGTCAGCGAAGTGCTGCCAATAGACAGTACATGCAGCTATTCAAGCCGTAGCTACTGAGGTCTTTGTGGGTGAGTGCTGTGAAATTTATAAATTGGAGCAAATATGATAATTCCTATCGAAGCACTAGAGGCTGATACGGTTTATAGCTTGGCCGAATCGTTTGTGCTGCGGGAAGGTACAGATTACGGCGAGCAAGAAACTGAATTTAAAACTAAGGTACAGCAGGTACTCGATGGCTTAAAGTCGGGAGAAGCGGTACTGGTGTATTCAGAATTACACGAAAGTGTGGATATAAAGCGTAAAGAGGATTTATTGCCCGAAGACAAAGCGGGTGAATAGAAAGCGCTGAATAAAAAAGCCGGGTCGAGCAACCCGGCTAACCTTCCTGAGGAGAGGGAGGCTTAAAACGCGTAACGAGCCGTTACTTGCATAATATCTAGCTCATCAATTAATTCATAGCTGGCGCCAACTGCCCACTGAGGCGTAATGTAGTAATTCGCTCCTACCTTAATCGTTGCTTCACCACCGTCTACATCGTAATAGCCAACTTCACCGGCTAATTCTATTTGCTCTGTGACCATAGAGCGAAGCCCAGCGTTCACGCTGTAGCCATTATCATCGTCTATGTCGCCGTCTACTCGCTCAAGGTTCGCGCCGAAGTAAGCATCTGTAGTGGCATTTACTGGAAGTCGATAGCCAGCACCAACGGTTATCATATCAAAATCGAAATTGCCTTCTTCAAAAAAGCTGTATTCACCGTTTAAGTACCAATTGCTATTAAGAAGGTATTTGCCACTAGCGGTAAACCCATCAGGCTCAAAGGATTCGTTGTTATCAAAATCTAGCTTTGTATAGCCTCCTTCTACATAGCGCCAATCTGGCTTATCGGCTAAAGCAGTAGCAGGGGCAAAAGCGGCGGTAAATGCGACAAGCGCAGACGTTGAAGCGAGAAGTGAGATTGCTTTGTTCATGTAATAACTCCTTAGTATGTTCAGTACCTATTTCATAAAACAAGCGTGATTATGAAGGTGTGCTTAAGCTCGGTTTATCCTTAGGCTGCATCAGCTATAAGGGGGGAACCGCCGATATACGACGCTTAAACAGAATGCCTAATAGTGAACTGAATAAAAAATGACGATGACATGCAAAATATGAAAATTTTACGTTTTACCGTGTCATCCTCGTCCTACTAGTGAAATTGCAAGGCCTTTGCCAACTCGCTTCTTAAATCCAAGTTAATATACTTTTTATATTTAACGTGATGAAAAACAAAGGAAATATATAAGTATTTAATGTGGCTAGTCGATATTTAGATAAAAGAACAGCGATATGCTGTGAATGGTAGATGCAAAAACTGTCTCTAAAAAACAACAGTTTTCATGTGAAATAGTAGATGGCTAAGGCCTTTCAATTAGAAAATATTAGCGCGGCGAGTGTGTTGATATCTTTTTTACCCTTTTAAATAATTGAAAATATTGAGTATTATTATATTTAGTTGTCTTTTTGAACGCGTTGGAACGTGTCTTGCTCATCCCCTGTGAGAGTTATTGCATTTGAGAGTAGACGCAGAGTTTTAGTTTTCCCTTTACTGCGTTAATCCAAAGGAAAGGAATAGAGCACCTTTCTACTGCTTAGATAATTAAGCAGCTGCGATAGCCCATTACCCAAAGGAGAGGAAAATGGCCGAGCCACGTTTATCAATTATCATGCGAAATATAGTTAAGCAACACGTATCTATAAGCTGTGCAATGCCCCGTGCATTGGTTTACGTTTCAAGCATTTTAGCGTTTATTGTTTTACCAAGTGCAATGGCGACAACTGTTAACGATAATAATCTGCCGCAGAAAGCGTCACCGGTTCTACAATCTGTTATTGATGCAGCCAAAGTTTCTGCAAGTGAAAGTTATGAACAAGACGATCATAACTTGGACAGTAAGCTCAAGGAAATTGACTACCAAACATACCGTTCTATTCGTTTTCAACCTGAGCAAAGTCTTTGGCATGAAGAAAACGACTACGAGCTTCAATTTTTTCACCCAGGCTTTCTTTACGAATATCCCGTTACTATTCATACCATCGGGAGCAGTAATACCCCCGAGCGTTTAGCCTTTGACAGCGAGATGTTCAGCTACGATGGACAATCATCAGCACTTAAAGGGTTAACTGATGAGAACTCAGGGTTTGCGGGCTTCCGTGTTCATTACCCTATTAAAAGTGACGAGTATAAAGATGAATTTGCCGTTTTTCTGGGCGCTTCTTATTTTCGCTTAGTGGGGAAAAACCAAGTATACGGAATTTCTGCACGAGGCCTCGCCATTGATACGGCATTAACCAAGGGTGAGGAGTTTCCTCACTTTACCGAATTTTGGATAGTGGAGCCTAGCAAAAAAGGAACAGAGACGAACCAGCCAATTACCATTTATGCCCGTTTGGAAAGTCCATCTGTCGCTGGCGCTTATAAATTTGTTATCGAGCCAGGTGAAGACACTTCCGTTGAGGTTGAGAGCTGGTTGTTTGCCCGCGAAGACGTAGAAAAGCTTGGCGTTGCTCCGTTTACTAGTATGTTTTTGTACGGCGAAAATACACAACAGCGTCACGACGACTACCGTCCTGAAGTGCACGATAGCGATGGTGTATTAATGGTAACTCATGCCGATGAAGAAATTTTCAGACCGTTAACAAATCCGTCTCGCCTGCAAATTACCTCACTAAGCGACAGTAAGCCTAAGGGTTTCGGTATGTTACAGCGCGATGGGCAATGGGATAACTACCTAGACGCAGAAGCAAATTATCATATTCGCCCTGGACTTTGGGTTACGCCTAGAGAAGGTTTTGATAAAGGCCGTTTAGAGGTTGTTGAAATTCCGACTACCTCTGAAATTCACGACAATATTGTTGCGTTTTGGACACCAGAAGAGCCGTTTAACGAAGGCGATTCAATGTATTTCTCTTACGAACTTAAAACGGTAGAGCAACACCCCTTTGTAAGTGCCTTAGCCACTGTAGAGCGCACTAGACAAGGTAGCGCAGTATTGCCTGGTGATGAGTTTAAAGATGAGTCTTTGGCAACCACACGTCAGTTTACCGTTGATTTCTTAGCGCCAAAGGCAAAAGCGTTTGATGATAAAACCACAAAACTCGTAGTGCAAAGCGCAAACGGCACGGTATCTCAACAGCGTTTATACCCCGTAGCAGATGGCGCAGAGTGGCGGGCTACCTTCTTTATGCAGCCAACGGAAAATCAAACCACTGATATGCGTGCTTATATTGAGCAGGACGGCAAGCGAGTGAGCGAGGTATGGAATTATGTCTACCAACCTAAATAAATCGATGGAAGCTAATCAGCAGTCAGGGCCGTCATCAGAAATCAGATCGTCACGTAACCAGATCATCAAAGGAGCACATATGCGTTTATTTATAATGGCAATGCTCGTTATTCCGAGCACGGCGCTGGCCGGTTGGAGTTTGTATGAGATATTTTTACCTAATGGATTAACAAACTTAGAAATTGCACAACTAGGACTTGGCTTAACCCTTTTCGCTTGGCTGTGTATGGCATTTTGGACAGGAATCATTGGATTCGTTTTACAGCTGTTCAATATCGACCCGCTGAGTTTGAAAAAGAAATTGGCGGCACCCGAAGCAAGCGTTGCTTTAACGCAGCGCCACGCCGTAGTTATGCCAGTTTATAACGAAGATACCAAGCGCATTATGGTTGGTTTCGAGACGTGTATCCGCGAGCTTATGGACGGTGACAGCAAAGAAAACTTTGACTTTTACATGCTAAGCGACACGCGAGATAGTGATAAAGCCGAAGCAGAGCTGCATGCATTTGCACGTTTGCAAAAACGTTTAGGTGATTACGCTGGGCAGGTTTTCTATCGCCGCCGTGAAAATAACACCCATAGAAAAGTGGGTAATCTTAAAGAGTTCTGTGAGCGCTGGGGCGGTAACTACGAATCTATGATTGTGCTAGATGCCGATAGTGTAATGACTGGCGAACGCATGGAAGATTTAGCAAAGCGTATTGAACAAGCACCTGATACCGCGTTAATTCAAACCATTCCTATGCCGGTGCGCCAAGATACGTTTTTCGGGCGTTTCGTGCAATTTGCAGCACACTTATATAGCCCTATGTTGGCTACAGGTCTCTCTTTTTGGCAAACCGACAGCGCCAACTATTGGGGCCACAACGCTATTATCCGTATAGCGCCGTTTATGCAGCACTGTGGTCTTCCTACCCTTGAAGGACGTGCACCGTTTGGCGGTGAAGTATTGAGTCATGACTTCGTTGAAGCGGCGTTACTGTCACGTGCAGGATGGCAGGCGTATTTGCTAACCGACACAACGGGAAGCTATGAAGAAGTACCTAGCAATATCGTCGATTATGCCATTCGCGATCGTCGTTGGGTTCAAGGCAACATTCAGCATCTTGGCTTGCTTAACGTGAAAGGCCTTAAAACGGCTAACCGTTTGCATTTCCTATTTGGCGCGTTTGCCTATATTTCATCGCTTATTCTGTTTTGCATGCTGGCACTAGGTACAGCCGATGCGCTAATTCGCGCAACAACAGTGCCTGACTTCTTCATGTCTGAATATCAGTTATTTCCAAGTTGGCAGGTGGCTAGACAAGATATGATGATGGTGACCATGTGGGGCACAGCAGCACTGTTGTTTTTACCTAAGTTACTTGGTATTACACTTGCCTTAATTAAGCGCAGAAGTGAGTTTGGCGGCGCGTGGTCGTTGCTTAAAGGTGCATCTCTTGAACTTGTTATGGCTGTGCTTATTGCACCACTTATGATGTTCTATCATAGTTACTTTGTTATCAGTGTGTTCGTCGGGTTTTCAGTAAAATGGGAAGCTCAGGAGCGTGAAGGGCGCAAAGTACCTTGGTCTAACGCCATTAAGCACACGCAAATTATGAGTTCACTAGCCATAGCTTGGGGTGTAACGACGTTTTATTTCACACCATCGCTGTTTATGTGGTTACTTCCTGTACTAACAGGCATGGTGCTAGCGGCCCCTGTTATTCGCCTTACAAGTAGTGACGTGCTGGGTAAAACAATGCGTAAGTGGGGTGTGTTTGTTATTGGTGAAGAGGTGAACGAGTGTAAAGCGCTTAAACGTCTTGATGTAGCAATGAAGCATTTTACTATTTCTCACTTCGCTACCCCTAAGCATAATGTTTCTGCACCTGCTTTACCTGAAAGCTTATGGCTAACCATGCCTGAGCAGGCGTTAAACCAACAACCTGCTCCTAGAAAGCCTGTGCTTGTTGCGCAAGGTTAGGGTTTTAAACGTTGATTCCTTTAAGGGGTTCTAAAGAGCCCTAGCCCTTAACAGAATATCTACAAAGAACCCTAGAAGGACAGCCACAAACAAAAAAGCCGCTTTTCTAAGCGGCTTTTTTTTATTTGTGCTGTGAGCTTCCAGTATATGGGAGCTAGCGTGTAAGAGCTAGCGGTTAAGCGTCACTGAAAACGTAACCGGCACTGTGGTTGTTATGCTCTTCAAACCAGCAATTTTCTGCAGAGCAGCAACGCCCTGAGCTAGTCCAAACGACTCAGCTTTAATGAGCGTAGGTGCGCTGGTTGAAACAGTCAGCGTATCAGTATCAACTTGGCTAACAGTTACTGCAAATGCAGTAGGTACTGCCTTACCGTGCAGCGTTAGTATGCCGTCTACTTTGCCGTTCATCACTTCACCCGCTTTTAGCTGCATCATGGGTTTGGTTAAGGTTGCTTCAAAGTTTGCTGTTGCGAACTCACTCACGTTAAACAGCATTTCTTGCATGCGTTTGTTGCGAATGTCTATTGCCGTATTAACCGATGAAAGGTCTACCTCAACGTTAAGCTTACCCTTGTCTGATAAAGTGCCTTTAAAGCTATCGAATTGATGCACTTCAGTGACTTGCGCGTTTTTAGTGGATATGAAATGTAATGCGCTAGTATCTTTGTTAATTGTCCAATCTGCAGACGCGTTAAACGAGAGTCCACATGCCAGTAAAGCGGTTGATAATGTGCGAACGTACTTTGCCATCGTTTGATTACTCCTGTTGATGCATTAATTTCGTTTGGCATTGACTATATGAAAAAGCCAACGAAATCTATTGGGTAGCAATACGGCTAAATTGCACGGTCTACTGTGGGTAAACCGTGAGGATATTTATGCGATATTCAAAAACTCATACGTCTTATTTTGTGTATGGGTTTTCATAGTCATCATACTTCACAATGTCCTGCCATGGCACGCGTTGATCGCCCATTACCACAAAATCTGGGTTCTCTAGCGAATGTCGCTTGTTATACGTCAGCGGTTCAAAGTTTGCCGTAGTAATACTGCCTCCAGCTTCAGATACAATGCACTGAGAAGCGCCGGTATCCCATTCGCCTGTAATGCCAATACGCATAAATACATCTGCTTTACCTTCAGCGATAAAACACGCTTTCAGCGAGCAGCTTCCAAGAGGCAGCATGTTGTAGATACGTTTAGCACACATTCGGTTGAGCACTTTCTCACGGGACTGACGTCGGCTAATTGCAATCATAACAACGCTACTTTTAGGGTCGCTCAACTTGCGTACCGAAATAGGCTTATCGCCTTCTGGCGTAGACTTAAATGCCCCTTTACCCTTTTGCGCGTAATAAATTGATTGCCCTGGGGGCCAAAAAATAACGCCAATAGTAGGTTCGTTGTTTTCAATTAATGCAATGTTCACGGCAAAGTCACCGCTGCGAGCAATAAATTCTTGCGTCCCGTCTATGGGGTCAATAAGCCAGTAGCGAGTCCAGTGTTTTCGCTCGTCTAAACTCGCGTGCTTATTTTCTTCAGAAAGAATAGGAATGTCTGGGGTCGCTTCTGACAATCGTTTATTAATGATGTCGTTCGCAAGGTAGTCGGCACTGGTAACCGGTGAGTCATCGTCTTTCTGATACGCGTCAAAGTCGCGATTTTCATATACTTCTAAGACTGCTTTGCCGGCTTCTATTGCAACTTCTTTTGCCAATTCTAGTAGGTCGGGGTGGGCATCGTCGGGCATAGTTTATTGTTCCTTTAACCACTTCTGAGCTAAAAATAGAGCAGCAATACAACGGGCTTCAACAAAATCTTCTCGTGCAAGTAAAGCATCTGACTCAGCAATCGGCCAGTTTATTACCTCTAAAGGTTCAGGCTCGTCGCCTTCAAGTGTTTTCGGATAAAGATCTCGTGCCATCACAATTGTCATGCTGGCATTAAAGAAGGTAGGCGCCATACTTACTTGATGTAGCTCGGTAAGCTCCTTGGCGGCAAAACCTGCTTCCTCTTGAAGCTCTCTGTTCGCGGCTTCAAGCGCAGTTTCACCAGGGTCAATAAGGCCTTTTGGAAAACCGAGTTGGTAGGAATGTGTGCCGGCTGCATACTCTCTGATAAGTACCATGGTATCGGCATCTAGCATCGGGACAATCATTACGGCACCGCGATTTCCGCCAGCCATACGCTCAAATTGACGGGTTTCACCGTTAGAAAATTCTAAATCTAAACTTTCTACCCTGAAGAGATTGCTTTGTGCCACAATCTTACGAGAATGAATTTGTGGTAATGCTTTATTTGGGTCAATTTTTCGCATGTCTCTCGCTACATCTTTGTTATCATGTTCATTGAATTGCTCATATTCTAGCTTACTTCATTATAAGGAAAATCGCTTGCCCTTTCTGCCCTGGAATGAAATAGACACCGTACTGCTTGATATGGACGGTACACTACTGGATTTACATTACGATAATCAGTTCTGGTTGTATCACCTTCCCAAACGATTAGCTGAAATTCGCGGTATTTCAGAAGCGCAAAGCCAAGCCGAAATGAAAAAGCGCTACGACAGCGTTTTTGGTCAAATTCAATGGTATTGTCTTGATTACTGGGCTGAGTCTCTATCCCTAGATTTAGACTCTGAGTTTATGCCGCTAAAACGCGAGTTGTCTCACTTGCTCTCTATTCGCGAAGATACGGTCCCATTTTTAAACGCACTGCACACTTCTGGTCGCCAAGTGGTACTTGTAACTAATGCCCACCCGAATAGCTTGGCCTTAAAGTTAGAGCATACCCAGTTAGACGAGCATATAGATAATCTTATCTCCACTCATGAATTTGGGGTAACGAAAGAATCTCAATTGCTATGGCAACGTTTACAGGAGCGGGTTCAGTTTACTAATGAGCGAACGCTGTTTGTCGATGATTCTTTGCCTATACTGAACGCGGCTAAAACGTTTGGTATTAAACATTTACTGGCGGTGGACAATCCTGACCGCACCTTGCCAGACAGAAATATAACCGAGTTTCCCGCGGTGCGTGACTATCGTTTGATGGTTGATGACATTGTTAATAACCCGGTTACAAGGAGCTAGGCATGATTCCTGACACCATTTACGTAGGGTCTAAAAACCCGGTAAAGATCAACGCTGCGCTTAATACCTTATCTGACACGTTAGAGCATGATTTTGATGCTGAGGGTATATCGGTAGAAAGTGGCGTGGCTGAGCAGCCCATGTCTGAAGCAGAAACCCGTGAGGGTGCTATCAACAGAGTGAAAGCCATGCTGAGCCTGCATGAAGGTGGCTTTCCAGATTCATGGTATGTCGCCATAGAGGGCGGTGTGGATGTGTTTGAAGATGGCCCCGCAACCTTTGCGTATGTGGCTATTTACCACGAGGGGCATTGGTCGGTTACGCGAAGTGCAAGTTTGCCCCTTCCTGTAGCGGTGTTTCAAGCACTACAGCGCGGGGAAGAGCTCGGCCCGGTAATGGATGCCTTGTTTGATACTGTAAATGTAAAGCAAAAAGGCGGTGCCATTGGTCTGCTTACGCTGAATCACGCTACCCGCCAAAGTGTTTATGAAGTGGCGCTTACCCTGGCAATGGCAAAATTTCACTTTCCCGACCTCTACACCGATTAGCCTTAGTCGTTTCTTTTTCCTCTACGTACAAAAAAACGTGTGCACCCCTAATTTTCACTTTGCTGTAAAAGGCCTTTGCGAAAATACAGCGCAAAGGTCTGAACGCTAAGATAACTAAAAGGCAGTTTCCCCTTCTATGTATGCTTAATCGTAAGCGTATTTACATCAATTTTCTGAAATCTTTACCTTTACTCGTAATCTTTTCCCAATATTTATTCTTATTGCTTTATAGGCTGGAGCGTAATTTATGAATTTAAGTTATTGAATTTAAAAGTTTATTTTTATTTTATACTTGTTGGCGTTGTAGTTGCACTACCTAGTTCATCAACAGAACAAGGAGTTTGACAATGAGCGAGACAATTAAGACGTATAACCCGACTACTGGTGAGCAACTTGATCATTATCAATTGATATCAGTGGAAGATGCCGAACAAGCGGTAACACGCTCTCATGAAGCTTATCTAAATTGGAAGAAAACTTCCTTTGGTGCGCGAGCCGAAATTTTTAATAACTTAGCGGATTTGATGGAAGAACGCATCGACGACCTTGCTATGTTAATGACGCTTGAAATGGGTAAAGTAGCGGAACAGGGCAAGCAAGAAGTACAGCTTTGTGCCGAGATTTGTCGATATACCGCCGAACATGGCGCATCATTTTTAGAAGATGAAGCGCGTGTATATGAAGGCGGTAAAGCTATTATTACGTATCAGCCCACGGGCGTTATCTTAGGTATTCAGCCTTGGAACTTCCCGCTATATCAAGTGATACGTTATAGCGCATCGAACATTATGGCCGGTAACACAACCGTGCTTAAACATGCGCAAAACGTGTTTGGTATGGCACAAGCTATTCAGCAACTTTACGAAGATGCAGGCTTTCCAAAAAATGTGTACCAATCGCTGATGATCGACGGCAGCACAGCAAGTGGACTGATAAAACATAAGCATGTTCGTGGTGTGACCTTTACCGGAAGTGACAGCGTTGGTAAGCAGGTGGCGAAAGAAGCTGCAGGCGAATCGAAAAAGACGGTAATGGAATTAGGCAGTAATGACGCCTTCATCGTATTGGCTGATGCCGATATCGATAATGCAGTGGAAATGTGCATTAAAGGCCGAGTGATTAATAACGGTGAAACCTGTGTGGCAGCAAAACGTTTTGTCATTTCAGATAGTGTATACGATGAATTTAGAGATAAATTTGTTGCGCAGTGTAAAAAGCTAACGGTAGGTGACCCTTCAAAAGAAGGGACAGACTTAGGGCCCATGGCTCGTGAAGATTTACGTGACGAATTGCATGACCAAGTTAAAGAGTCTTTAGATGCGGGTGCAACCCTATCTTTAGGTGGCGAAGTGCCTGATGCAGCTGGCTACTTTTACCCAGTGACGGTATTAGAAAACGTATCGCCTGGTATGCCAGCCTATGATGACGAATTGTTTGGCCCAGTAGCCTCACTAATTCGTGCCCGTGACGATAAGCAAGCCATGGAAATTGCGAACGATTCGCGCTATGGACTTGGCGGCGGTATTTTTAGTACCGATACAGATAACGCCATTGCACTTGCTAAAAATGAGTTTGATACCGGTATGGTAAATATCAACGGCTATTCACTCGCCCAGCCTAACTTACCCTTCGGTGGTGTAAAAGACAGTGGTTATGGTCGAGAGCACGGCGGTTATGGTATTCGTGAATTTGTGAATATCAAAACGATTATGGTAGCGAGTAACTAGGCCTCGTTGAATATGTAGAATCCACTTCACCGGCGCTTAACGCAGTGAATATAGTTGAAGGCAGAGTGTAAAACTCTGCCTTTTTTATGGGTTAAGCACTTCTCAGTATATGCATTGGTTTCTCAGTGTACTCGTGCTATACCTATGATATTCCTATAAGTAGTACTAGGCGACTCCGCTTACTGTCTATAAATGCTGCATTTTGAAAAGCACACTGCATATGACAATCACTAGATTTACGCTATTTTGCTCGCTCATTGTCGCGTTGCTAGTCGTTGCTCAGCACCTATCAAATCCTTTGCATATAGAATTTTCGACGTTCGAGCAGGAAGTCAAAAATAAGTTTGGTGATGAAAGAGCGTTTGTTGTCGATGCGTTAGCAGAAACACTTTTATTGCTAAAAAATAAAAGCGACGAAGAAAAACTAATCGGCGTAAATACATTTTTTGATAAACATATTGAATATGCGCTCGATGCTGACATATTCAACGAACAAGACTACTGGGCTACCCCTGCCGAGCTTATCGGTCATTCAAAGGGTGACTGTGAAGATTTCGCAATTGCAAAGTACGTTGCTCTGCTACACTTGGGCATAGATAGAGACAAGCTTAGGCTCATATACGTCAAAGCCAAAATTGGCAGGAGTCGGATTACTCAGGCGCACATGGTACTGGGCTATTACGATATGCCATCTTCAGACCCATTGGTTTTAGATAGCCTTATCTCAAGTGTATTACCTGGATCTCAACGAACAGATCTTGTCCCTGTTTTTAGTTTTAATGACTCAGGCATATGGCAACCGGGTCAGGTAAGTCAGGTGTCAAGTTCAACCAGTCGTCTATCAAAATGGCGCGATGTTATTGAGCGAATGAAGCAAGAAGGTATTAGCAGAAGGTCATAAAGCCTATGTCGATTATTAAAGAGTTATGGCTCGCAATCGTCGCAATTTTTTTCATAACAATTGTCGCCAGCGTAAGTATTTACGGTGCAACAACAAAGCAGTATGTTGAAGAGCAGCTTTACGCGAAAAACATCGATAACGCGACTATGCTTGCGCTTACATTGAGTCGATTAGATAAGGATCCCACATCTCTCGATTTATTTGTCATGTCGCAGTTCGACCTTGGGCATTACGCAAGAATTACACTTAAAGATGCCAATGGCGACACAATATCCGACTACCGCCAACCTATTCAGAATACTACAGATACACCGCGCTGGTTTGCGACATTTTTCTCACCCAATGTTAGCCCTGGTGTCGCGCAAATAAGTGAAGGTTGGGGGCAATATGGCACTGTTTTTGTTGAATCTGATATTAGCTTCACCCTTGCGTCAATGTGGAGAGCGACATACCGATTGGCCATTGGTATTTTACTTATAGCACTGCTGGCAGGCTCTACAGGAGGCTGGCTTTTACGCATGATATTGCGACCCCTTGATAATGTTGTGTATCAAGCAGAAGCATTTCAAGATTTGCGATTCATTAAACTAAAGGTGCCGAGAACCCTTGAGCTTAAACGGGTTGTGAACGCTATGAACTTTTTAGCAGAAAAGTCAAAAAAGGTAATGGAAGAGGAAAATAATCGACTAGACCTAATGCGTTATAAAACTCAGTTTGACGATGAAAGTGGTCTTGCGAATAGAGACTATTTTATCTCAACTCTTAAAGGACAATTGGCATTTAGAGACATTCAAGGCACAAATTGTATTTTTCTAATCCGGTTTACAGAAGAGCAGGGCTTTTTGCGTATACCGGCTACAGAGAGGAAAAGGCGACTGAGGCAACTGGCGAGTGCTATTGATAAAACCCTTCAAGTTAATCACCATAGCTTTTCCGACAGCCGCGTTGCAAGGCTGCAAAAAAATGAGTTCGTAGTTTTACTCACTGAAACTCATGATGCGAGTATTATTGCTTATGCCCTTTATAATGTCTGCACAGAAATATTTTGTAATCAAAATGACCCTGAAATATTTCAGTCTGTGGTAAAGCTGCGCGCTGACGATACTTTTTCAAGCGTGCTTATGCGGGCCGACACTATGTTGAACGAAGCGCAATCCACAGAATTGGCATTTCCTTACATCGATAGCGCTGTAATGCGTAACGAGTCGTCGGAAGAAGAAAAAGCATGGGTAGAGGTGCTGACCTCGGCAATAACTCACTCAAAGGTTGAGACGTTTAACTACCCAGTTTTAAATATGGACAGGAAAGTAATTCATTTTCAAAGTTGGGCCGGGGTCAATATAGATGGAGAGCTTCGCCAAAGTGGATACTACACTCATTGGGCGCGCTACCTTGGATTACTCCCACAGCTCGAGCTGACAACGATTACTTTTTTGATTAAGTATATAAATTCTACTAACTCCCAATCAAAATACGCCTTTTTGTGTTCAGAACAGTTTTTATTAGATAACGAAATTTTAGCGCAGCTGTACTATCAATTAAATGCTAATCCAAACGCAGCTAAGCAACTGTGTTTCGAGGTTAGGGAGTCTACTGCTACGCGCTTCCCCGACGCGTTCAAACTTTTTTGCAATACGCTAAAAGTGAAGGAATGTGGCGTAGGGTTGAAGCGCGTCGGCGAGTCTTTTTCTCAGCTCATTAACGTTCAAGAGTTGGGTTTAGACTACGTAAAAATTGATTCTGGTTTCATGGCTGATATAGAGAACAACCTAGCCAATCATGCTTTCTTACGCGGCTTCTGTTCACTGGCTCATACATTTGGTATCAAGGTTTATGCAGATGGCGTGAAACGCTCGGATCAGCAACAGCTGTTTACAGAACTCGGGATCGATGGAATAGTGTCTCATATAGAAGTTATAGAGCACCTTTTAGATGACTAAACTCCCCTAAATGAAGCAATAAATTAATCCTGTCTTTAGAATCGAATTTGTTGAGGATTGAGCCTACGTGCTCTTTCACAGTTCTTTCGGTAATTCCAAATTCTCTAGCTATTTCTTTATTACTAAGCCCATTTAAAATACCGCTCAAAACATCTTTTTCTCTGTTGGTAATTCCGTTTAAAGCGGGCTTTGGGTTCATTCTAACGGCAACGTCAGACGTAAGCGCTGCTAACAATTCGTTCGGCAGCCAAATCCCACCAGCGTTGACTACACGCGCCACTGATGAAAGAAGCGATTGCGTTGCAAGAGCATGGCAATAGGCTTTGGCCCCTAAACGCAACGCAGTTTGCATTTCTATACGATCGTACTTATAAGTGAGCAGTACTACTGAACCTACTTTTTGCTTTGCTTCCGCCAGCTTTTTAGACCAGTTTTCATCTGTCGTTAAAAGCCAAATAAAGTCGCTTTCAGTACATTCAAGCTGCGAAATGTCGCGATAACTCTGCCACGAAAATTGAGTGGCCGCACTTTGCATATTTTCTTCAGCTATATAGTGTCTCATCTAACGTTCTCGCAGTGCCGATGAGGTAACATTGAACAGCGGTGACAAAATAAAATTTAGAACGGTTTTCTTTCCGGTCAGTATGTCTACCTGAACGACCATTCCTGGTAGGATTGTCCATGATTCATCAGCGACGCTCTTTTTTGTTTCTAGTCTGATAAGGTAGTAGGTTTCGTCTTTGTCATTAGTAATTGCATCTGCGCTAATGTGCTGAACTTCAGCTGACATCCCACCATAAATAGAAAAGTCGTATGCGCTGAACTTCAAGATTGCCGGTAGGCCCTCTCTAATAAATGCAATGTCTTTGGGTGATACTTTTGCCTCAACAATTAACTTATCATCTTGCGGTATAAGCTCAACGACCTCACTACCCGGGGTGATAACACCACCCACAGTATTAATAAGCAGTCGTTGCACCGTTCCGTTTATTGGTGATTTAATATCAGCCTGGGATACTACGTCTTCCAACCCGGTTTGAGACTGTTGCAACGTAGCCATTTCAGCCGTTGCATCGGTTAATTCTTGATTCCAGCGGTTAATAAGTTTTAAGCGGCTTTCTTCTTTAGCAATTATGACCTCCTCTATAGCGTTGAGGCCGCGTTCAATGGCTACTTTAGATTTGGTGATATTACCTTCTAGCTCTACAATCTGACGCTCTAAACGAAGGATTTCAATTTCTGACACCGCGCCTGATGCAAGCAATGGTTTTGTAACGGTAAGCTCTTTTTTAGATAATAACAGCATGCTTTTATACTGAGATAGACTGGCACGTTCTTCCTCAACGTCTTGTCGCCGCTGTGTTATTCGCGAATCTGAACCTGCAGCGACTTCATCAAGCTCAGCGAGGTTTGAGTTATATAGTCTTCGCTCGTTTTTCGCAATTTCAGGGGCTTTTCCAAGCAGCTCACTATTGAAGCGCAGAGTGCTCCCTTGCGTGAGAGCCGATAATCGCTGTACTTTTGCAGCTAGCGCTGCAAATTGCGTGGTATTCTCTTCAAGACTTGATAGAAATCGCGTAGGGTCAACTCTCAACAGAACTTGCCCTGCTTCTACAGTTTCCCCTTCAGTTACTAATATGTTTTGGACAATTCCGCCATCGTACGACTGTAATACTTGCAGTTGTTGAGACGGTATCACTTTGCCATCCCCTTTAGCGACTTCATCAATTTCAGCAAAGTAAGCCCAAACAATAAGCAAAAAGAGAACGATAGAAACAAGGTAAAGAAGCCCTCGCGCCTTTACTGGCGTTTGCATGATGCGAGACCACTCTGCTTCCAATACCCAGTCTTGTCCGGGAGGTGGCGCGAGCCAGCCGCGCATTAGCCTTTGAAGCCAATCTTTTTTCTCACCAACACTTTTCAAGATCATTGCCCCCTTTTAAGCGGTTGGGATGGCTTTTTAAACTGCACAAGTACGTCTTCTTTTTTGCCATCGGCAATGATTCTTCCATTCTCAACAACAATTACACGCTCTACCAAATCGAGTAAGGTTGTACGATGAGTATTGATGATCAGTGTTTTACCTGCGGTCGCAGCTTTGATGGTTTCCTTCATTTGCGCTTCGTTGGTAGAATCCATGGCCGATGTAGGTTCATCCATAATGTATATAGATGGATTACGCACAAGGGCTCTAGCCAACGCAACGGCTTGGCGTTGGCCGCCTGAAAGTAAGCAGCCACGTTCGCCAACGATTTGCTCAACCCCACTAGCACTGCTGTTGACTAAACTTGTTAAGCCACACCGGGTTAATATGTCCCAAAAGTCACAATCTTCTATGTGTAAATTGTCTGGCATTATGTTGTCTTTTAATGTTCCATAAAAAAGACTCACCTCTTGAGGAACATAACCAATTTGTTTGCGAAGCAGCGTTGGATGGTACTGTTGTAAATCAATACCATCCATTAAAAGCTGACCAGATTCGGGTCGATAAAATCCCATAATAAGCTTATTAAGCGTGGATTTTCCGCAGCCATTTTTTCCCAAAATAGCAACGTGCTCTCCTTGCTTAAGCGAAAAGTTGATATCTTTGAGTGCAAGTACACTTTCGTCTGGGTATTTAAAACATAGTTGGTTTGCTTCTATATTTCCTTTCAGAATCACATTGCTATTTATTTGATTATTGCTACCGAGTTCGCTAGGCATTGCCATTATTTCGTCTAACGCATTTTTGGCAGTTTCAGCGTGGTAAAACTGAGCTAATAGAGCAGCAGCTTGCGACACTGGGCCCATGGCGCGACTTGATAGAAGATAAGCTGCAATTAATCCACCTTGGGTGATAACTCCTTCAATAATGAGATAAACGCCAGTTAAAATAATGGTTACACCCACCGATTGCTGGATCCAAAGCGCTGCGTTATTTACCGACATAGAAACTAGGCGAAGTTTTGCGTTCACTTTGGCAAGAAAGATGGTTTGCTTCTCCCAGGCACTTTGGTAGCGACTCTGGTACCCAAACGCTTTAACGTCCTCTAACGAGGTTACGCTTTCAGTCACAAGCGAGCTTTTACGAGAGCTAATTTCCATCGATTCTTCGGAAAGAGAACGCATTACCTTCTGCGCCTTCATCGCATAAAGAAAAAGCACGGTGGCGCCAATAAGTATTGGAATAATCAGATAGAAATCGATCATGGCGATAATGACCACAAACAGTAATCCGAAAGGTAAATCAACCAGTGCCACTAAAGTGACAGAACCAAAGAACTGCCTAATACTCTCAAAAGACTGAAGGCTGTTAATGAAAGAGCCGCTTTTAGCGGGTTTGTTAGCGAGGTTTATCGACAGGACTTTTTCCATGATTTTTGCCGAGAGCGTCACATCTAATCGACTTGCTGCTAGCTCTACAAAATACTGACGAAGTACGCGCAATAGGAAATCGGCAGCTAAAACAATTAACACGCCAACTGCCAGAGCCCACAGTGTTTCAAGGGCAGCGTTTGGGACAACTCTGTCGTACACATTCATAACGAATAAAGGTAAAGCAATAGAAAGCAGGCTGATAAAAACAGAGGCTAGAAGCACATCTCGATATAGGCCTTTTGCTGTTTTTATAGAAGACCATAACCAGTGCCCTACCGATGACTTGTCTATTTGGGCATTTGTGTCTCGCGACTGCATCTCGGGCCGAGCGAAGATAATGTAGCCAGTGTACCTTTCGTTCAATTCTTCTCTAGGCACTTCAACAACAGCGCTATCGAGTTCAGGATAAGAGACCTTTGCATGAGTTTGGCTTAACCCATGTAAAACGCAGGCTTGTTTTTCATCGAGCACTAAGACGGCAGGAAGAATCGCTGTATTAATTTGGTTTAGGTTTCGTTTAACTGTTCTACTAGCAAGCCCTGCTCGTTTTGCGGCACGTTCAAAGCCGGTAGGAGAGAGTTCTCCATGGTCTAGCGGAAGTCCACTAAGCAGGCTGACACGGGATACATCCAAATGGTGGGCACGGCAGATTGTCATTAAACAATTCATCAAGGCACCGCCTTGGTGCTCTAAATAAGTTACATCATCTACGTCCTTTTTATCTGCCATACAGGTCTGTCGCCTAACTATTCGATAGGAGGAAGCTGGATGATCGCCGCCTCGATTCTGCGATTACGCGCATTGGCTGTTACCGATTCTTCATCTATAAGCGGGCGCTCTTCACCATAGCCAACTGCGGTAATTCTGCGGGGGGGAATGTGACCGTTTGACATCAAAAGCGATGCAACAGCCTTGGCTCTTCGTTCGGATAAACGCTGGTTATATGTTGAATCGCCATCTAAAGAGGCATGACCATGAATGATTACCCCTGAATCTGGGTTCGCATTTAGTGCGTTAATGACCTCTTTAAGTGCGTTTTTATATTCTGGTAATACGTCTGTGGAGTTAGATGAAAACTCTATATTTATTTTAAAGGAGTCGATGACCTTAGCATTGTCCAGTGTAAAGTCTGCGGCGCTAGGCTTAGGTTCTATTTCTTTACAGCCAACCGCATTAACTTTCCCAGTGTGCGAAGAGTCAACACAGTCATCCCATAAATCAACAATGCCATCACCGTCGGCGTCGCGTTTTAGAATATTTAGCTCGTCCGTAAAGTCAGTACGTACCACAGGGCAGGCAAATTTAGGGTCGTAGCTAATTTTCTCTTCGGCTTTACTTAACATATCAGGAACCTGTTCTTTCGTTATACCAAGCGTTTTTGCCAAACTACCTGAAGCCGCAAGCAATCTTACCCGTGCTTTATCGAGAGAGTATCGCGCCTCAATATATGCTCTGCTAGATTCGTAATATTCGTTTTCAGAGTCAAGGAGGTCTAGCAGAGAGCGCTCGCCTATAGTGAATTGGTCCATATAAGCCGTCCTTACTCTGTCTGAGGAAATACGATGCGCATTTAGCGACGGTAGTTGCTCAGTGATATTGATTATATCATTGTAGGCTATTTGTACAGTTTGTCTCATGTCGATGCAGGCTTTGTCGCGCAAATCCTTAGCTAAGTCGACTTGAGATAGTGCTTGACGGATAGCGGCTCTATCGGAACCACCGTTGTACAAATTATAAGAAAAGTTTATGCCCACTCTTGCTTCAGTGATTGTATTGTTCAATGCCGCTAAGTCGCGAGTTTGCGCGCCATAACTCGCGGATAAATCAATCTGCGGATGATAAAGGCTTTTTGCACTGTCTACCGCGTAGCGCTGAGCGTCTATATTGTAAATTGCAGCATTAAACTGAGGGTTGGTGTCATACGCGCTGGTGAGAAGTGTATCTATGTTGGTTGTTTTTGCATCGACATAAGCAGAATTTAAAGTGACAACTTTTAAGTTATCTGCTGGTTTTTCTCCAACAAGTCTGAGAAAACGAGCGGTGACATCATGTAAATTAGATAGCTCTGTCAAAACGTTGGACTCAGCGAGTGAAAGTCGACCGCTTATCTGTTCTAAATCAGCGCGACGTCCTACGCCAGCCTCTACGCTTTCTTCAATTTGTTTAAATACCGTTACGTGAGTAATTAGATTTTCTTCAGATAATGAAAGAAGCTTCCTGAACAACTGTACGTCCATGTAAGCAAGCGAAGTATCTAAAGATTTTTGCTCAATTTCGCTTAATAATTCAAAAAAGCGAACGACTTGTGCTTGTTTGAAGCGTTTTACTTCACTGCTCGTTAGGAATCCGTCATAGAGCATTTGAGTAAGTGCTATTTCAGCAGAATGCCCCATAAACTCACGGTCTAAGCCGTAGTTTCTGTCGTTATAGGCACTTGTTGCTAAAACGTCGACTCTAGGTCGAAACCCTCCACGAGCAATGTCTACGTCTGACATTGCAACTTGAAGTTGTCGCCAAGTCGCTTGCACCTCGGGGTTTTCATTAACTACTTTGTGTACGTAATGCTCTAAACTAGCGTCTACGTTTTTAGCGCTGCTATTTTGAGCAATGGCCACGTGAGGTAAGCAAGCGCTTAGAGTCCCGAATATCGTTGCGAATAAAATGTAGTTTTGTAATTTCACGATAGCTCACCTTTTACGACATTAGCGACTTTAGTGCCAGTTGATTGGTCAAAAGATAGCGCGAAATGACGTTGAAGCAAGTCAGTTTGGTGCAAATTAGCCTAATTGCTAATAAATCAAAGCTGTTTTAAGCGGTTCGCAACAATTCCTTATACCAATGTATAGACGTTACCCGTACTACAGTCCAGTAACGAAATGAAAAAGCCCTGCTACCTTTATGACAAAGCAAAAAACTAGTGTCTGGAGAGATGTATGGCAGAAGTGAGCATTGCAAAGGTAGACGGAAAAGCGACGTTAGTTCGCAGTGAAACTGGTGAAAAAATAACAGCAACATCGGGGTTAACAATAGCTGAAGGCGATATGTTAACCATATCGCCTGATACGCTAGTGACTGTAAGTATTGATAATGAGCTACATCCGCTTCCTGCGGGCCAAAGTATTACCTTCCCTTTGCAACTCGACTTCAGCGACGCCAACTCAGACGACGAATTTGCGGTCTATGAAGAGAATATAGATACGCTGTCTGCGTTGCTTGACGGTGTCACAGGCGTTGATAATAGCTCGCAAGGTGACACCGACTTTTTGGAATTACTTGCCGGTGAAGGCGACATTTTAGAGTCGTTAGAAGCTACAGCCGCAGGGCTTGAAGGCGGGACTGGTGGAGGTAGCAACTTTGTGCGCGTAGAGCGCATTAATGAAGACGTCGATCCTGTAAGCTTTCAATTTGATCAGAATACGAACCCTAATGATGAAGCCATTCCAACTGAGTTCTCAGGAGTAGGCGAACAGGCTCAGGATATATCCGTTTCATTAAATCCAATTGGATTAACCAGCGACACCACACCCACTATTTCCGGAATTACTTCTGCCATTCCTGGCAGCACGGTGACAATGATTGTTACTGATAGCGCTGGAAACGTTCAAACAGTTACCGCAGTTGTGCAACGTGACGGTACTTTTAGCGTTGAAGTGACCGACGCTTTAGCGGACGGCGACTTCATCGTTGATGCAACGGTACTCGAGCCAACTGGTAATACGGCAACCGCCGATACCACAGGCGAAATTGATACCACCGCGCCCACAATCACCATCAACGCAATAGCTACCGACAATGACACCACGCCGACCCTGTCAGGTACCACCGATGCCGCCCCTGGCAGCACAGTTACGCTAACCATTACTGACAGCGCGGGCATTACGCAAACGGTTACGGTCATTGTGCAAGCGGACGGTACCTACAGCGCAGACGTGCCGGCTGAATTAGCCGAGGGCGAATTTACGGTTAATGCTAGTGTGACTGACGACGCCGGGAATACCGCCACCGCCGATACCACAGGCGAAATTGATACCACCGCGCCCACAATCACCATCAACGCAATAGCTACCGACAATGACACTACGCCGACCCTTTCAGGTACCACCGATGCCGCCCCTGGCAGCACGGTTACGCTAACCATTACTGACAGCGCGGGCAACACACAAACTGTTACGGCTATTGTGCAGGCAGACGGTACCTACAGCGCAGACGTACCGGCTGAATTAGCAGAAGGCGAATTCACTGTTAACGCAAGCGTTACGGATGAAGCAGGCAATACCGCCACCGCCGATACCACTGGCGAGATTGATACCACAGCACCGTCAATTACTATTGACGCGATAGCTACTGACAACGACACCACGCCGACCCTTTCAGGTACCACCGATGCCGCCCCCGGCAGCACAGTTACGCTAATCATTACTGACAGCGCGGGCAACACGCAAACCGTGACCGCTATCGTGCAAGCAGACGGCACATATAGCGTTAATGTACCTGCCGAATTATCTGAAGGTGAGTTTGCGGTTAACACCAGCGTTACGGATGAAGCAGGCAATACCGCCACCGCTGATACCACAGGTGAAATTGATACCACTGCGCCGTCGATCACTATCGACACCATAGCTACCGACAATGACACTACGCCGACCCTGTCAGGTACCACCGATGCA